>NZ_JBVIPT010000017.1:0-280192 GCF_055577685.1 Streptomyces sp. NPDC033178 | reverse complement strand
GCATTCCCCCCCCCCCCCCTCCTCCCTCCCGCCCCCCCCCCCCCCCCCCCCCCCCCCCCTCCCCCCCCCCCCCCCCCCCCCCCCCCCCCCCGCTGCAGTTTCCAGGTTATTTCAGCAGATCCTTGTGAGGAACCCCAGGTCTGCAGTCCCGCGGGAATGGCATTCCCGCGGCCGCCGAGCGAGGCGCGGCGGTGTCGCTGACGTCTGCTCGACAGTGGGGCGGCCGAGCGTCGTGTTAGCCGGAGCTGGTGGCGTACCGCAAATGGCGGGCTCACTCGATGGGGTGAGCAGTGGGGAACGCGCAGTGGAGGGTCGTACAGATGTGTACGTTCGGTGATTGTGAAGCTGGTAGTGCAGGTCAGGCTGTTGCCGACGTCTCCGCAGGCGGTGGCGCTCGAGGCGACCCTGCGTGCCTGCAACGAGGCCGCCAGCTGGGTGGGTGAGGTGGCCTTCGCGCGTGGCGAGTTCAAGAACTTCGCTCTGCGAAAGCACACCTACGAGCAGGTCAAGAGCCGGTGGAACCTGGGGGCGCAGGCCGCCCAGCACGTGATCAAGAAGACCTGCGACGCCTACACCACGCTGAGGGCCCACTTGAAGGCGGGACGTTTGGGCCGCCCCGGCTCGAAACGTTACCGGCGCGCCGCTGAGAAACCCGTTGCCTTCCGCTCCTCTGGTGCCCAGCCCTATGACGACCGGATGCTGTCCTGGCAGATCACCGACCGCACGGTGTCGATCTGGACCACCGGCGGGCGAATGAAGAACGTGGCCTTCACCGCCTCTCCCCAACAGCTGGCCACCCTGGCCCTGCACCGCAAGGGTGAGTCGGACCTGGTGGAGCGGGACGGCATGTGGTTCCTCTTCGCCACCTGCGAGGTTCCCGAGGCCGAGCTGAACTCGGAGCCGGTGGACTTCCTGGGCATCGATCTGGGCATCGTGAACATTGCCACCACCTCGGACGGCGAGATCATGGCCGGACGCGACCTCAACCGCATCCGGGTCCGCGAACGGAGCCTGCGTACCAAACTGCAGAAGAAGAACACCCCGTCAGCCAAGCGTCGGTTGAAGAAGCGGCGGCGCAGGGAGGCCCGGCGGGCGAAGGACATCAACCACAAGATCGCGAAGCGTGTGGTGGCCGAGGCGGAACGCACCGGTCGCGGAATCGCCCTGGAAGACCTCACGGGCATCCGCGAGCGGGTACGGCTGAGGAAGCCCCAACGGGCCACCATGAGCAGTTGGGGATTCGCCCAGCTGGGGCAGTTCATCGCGTACAAGGCCCGCAAGGCCGGGGTGCCGGTGGTGCACGTCGATCCGGCGTACACCTCGCGCACCTGCGCCGAGTGCGGGCACATCGACAAGGCGAACCGGGTCTCCCAGGTCTGGTTCGCGTGCCGGTCGTGCGGATTCGTTGATCACGCCGATCGGAACGGCTCCCGCAACATCCGCGCCAGAGCGTGGGAGTTGTGGCGACGCGGGGCCCCGTCAACGGCCCCGGTCCCACCCCGAAACCCAAGGGTGGGACTGGACGCAAACGGCACGTCACCGCCAGTGGCGACCGTTGTGCAAGCCCGGCACCTCAGTCCCGGGTAGTTGACCCCTTGTGGAAACCCGGAGCAAGCGGCCCCACATCTGTCCGGCGTCACCCGTGCCCCAGCGCCGACGTCAGAGCGATCTCGACGACCACCCGCGAAGGGTTGGGTGACGGGGTCCGGCCGTAGCGCTCGGCGTACCGCCGCTCCGCCTCCGCGACCCGCGCCGGATCCGTGGAAACCGTCGCGCGCCCCTCCAGCGTCGCCCACCGCCGCCCGTCCACCTGACAGACCGCGACCGGGATGCCGTCGGGCCCGCCGGCCAGCACGTTCCGCACCTTCGTGCTGGACTTGTTCGCGATCACCCGAGCGAGACCGGCCTCCGGATCGTATGTAACCCCGACGGGCACCACATGCGGGGTGCCGTCGGGACGGAGGGTGGTCAGGGTGCACAGGTGACGTTCCCGCCAGAAACCGAGGTACGAGTCGTCGGGATCGTGCGGGTTCACGGGGTACGAGGCCATGGACCGGAACTTAGCCGCTGACCCTCGCCCGCATCTTCTTGAGTGGAATAGACTCAACTTTGTGTACGTTGGTTGGGTCAGCCAACCTGGAGCACGAGGAGGAGAACGGACACGTGGACGCCGAGCTGACCAACAGGAGCCGGGACGCGATCAACGCGGCCAGCAACCGGGCCGTGACCGGGGGGCACGCCGATCTCACCCCCGCGCATCTGCTCCTCGCGCTCCTTGAGGGGCAGGAGAACGAGAACATCACCGACCTGCTGGCCGCCGTCGAGGCCGACCAGGCGGGCGTACGGACCGGCGCGGAGCGCGTGCTGAGCGCGTTGCCCAGCGTGACGGGCTCCACCGTCGCCCCGCCGCAGCCCAACCGCGAGCTGCTCGCCGTCATCGCCGACGCCTCCGAGCGTGCCAAGGAACTGGGCGACGAGTACCTCTCCACCGAGCACCTGCTCATCGGGATCGCGGCGAAGGGCGGCCGGAGCGGGGACGTACTCTCCCAGCACGGGGCCAGTGCGAAAAAGCTGCTTGAGGCCTTTCAGAAGAGCAGGGGAGGGCGCCGGGTGACCACTCCGGATCCCGAGGGCCAGTACAAGGCACTCGAAAAGTTCGGTACGGACTTCACCGCGGCCGCGCGTGAGGGCAAGCTCGACCCCGTCATCGGCCGTGACCAGGAGATCCGCCGGGTCGTCCAGGTGCTGTCCCGGCGCACCAAGAACAACCCCGTCCTCATCGGCGAGCCCGGCGTCGGCAAGACCGCCGTCGTCGAGGGGCTCGCCCAGCGGATCGTGAAGGGTGACGTCCCGGAGTCGCTCAAGAACAAGCGGCTCGTCTCGCTCGACCTGGGCGCGATGGTGGCCGGTGCCAAGTACCGCGGTGAGTTCGAGGAGCGCCTGAAGACGGTCCTGGCCGAGATCAAGGACTCCGACGGGCAGATCATCACGTTCATCGACGAGCTGCACACCGTCGTGGGCGCGGGCGCCGGCGGCGACTCCTCCATGGACGCCGGCAACATGCTGAAGCCGATGCTCGCCCGCGGTGAGCTGCGCATGGTCGGTGCGACGACCCTGGACGAGTACCGCGAGCGGATCGAGAAGGACCCCGCCCTAGAACGCCGCTTCCAGCAGGTGCTGGTCGCCGAGCCGACCGTCGAGGACACCATCGCGATCCTGCGCGGACTCAAGGGACGGTACGAGGCCCACCACAAGGTCGTGATCGCGGACAGCGCGCTCGTCGCCGCCGCCACGCTCTCCGACCGGTACATCACCTCCCGCTTCCTGCCCGACAAGGCCATCGACCTCGTCGACGAGTCCGCGTCCCGGCTGCGGATGGAGATCGACTCGTCCCCCGTCGAGATCGACGAACTCCAGCGGGCCGTCGACCGGCTCCGTATGGAGGAGCTCGCGCTCGACAAGGAGACCGACCCCGCCTCCAAGCAGCGCCTGGAGAAGCTGCGCCGCGACCTCGCCGACAAGGAGGAGGAGCTGCGCGGCCTCACCGCCCGCTGGGAGAAGGAGAAGCAGTCCCTCAACCGCGTCGGTGAACTGAAGGAGAAGCTCGACGAACTGCGCGGCCAGGCCGAACGGGCCCAGCGCGACGGCGACTTCGACACCGCCTCCAAGCTGCTGTACGGCGAGATCCCCACCCTGGAAAGGGACTTGGAGGAAGCCTCCGAGGCCGAGGAGGAGGCCGCCAAGGGCACGATGGTGAAGGAGGAGGTCGGCCCGGACGACATCGCGGACGTGGTCGGCGCCTGGACCGGCATCCCCGCCGGACGCCTTCTGGAGGGCGAGACCCAGAAACTCCTGCGCATGGAAGAGGAGTTGGGCCGCAGGCTGATCGGCCAGACCGAGGCCGTACAGGCCGTCTCGGACGCCGTACGCCGCACGCGCGCGGGCATCGCCGACCCGGACCGCCCGACCGGCTCGTTCCTCTTCCTCGGCCCCACCGGCGTCGGCAAGACCGAACTCGCCAAGGCCCTCGCGGACTTCCTCTTCGACGACGAGCGGGCCATGATCCGCATCGACATGTCGGAGTACGGCGAGAAGCACAGCGTGGCCCGGCTGGTCGGCGCGCCGCCCGGCTACATCGGCTACGAGGAGGGCGGCCAGCTGACCGAGGCGGTCCGCCGCCGTCCGTACAGCGTCGTGCTCCTCGACGAGGTGGAGAAGGCGCACCCGGAGGTCTTCGACATCCTGCTCCAGGTGCTTGACGACGGCCGCCTGACGGACGGCCAGGGGCGGACGGTCGACTTCCGAAACACCATCCTGGTCCTCACCTCGAACCTCGGCAGCCAGTATCTGGTCGAGCCGCTGACGTCCGAGGAGGAGAAGAAACAGCAGGTCCTGGAGGTCGTACGGGCTTCCTTCAAGCCGGAGTTCCTCAACCGGCTCGACGACCTGGTGGTCTTCTCCGCGCTGAACAAGACGGAGCTGGAGCGGATCGCCAGGCTCCAGGTCGACCGGCTCGCGAAGCGGCTGGCCGAGCGGCGGCTGACCCTGGAGGTCACCGACGCGGCGCTGGCCTGGCTCGCCGACGAGGGCAACGACCCGGCGTACGGGGCGCGGCCACTGCGGCGGCTCGTCCAGACCGCCATCGGTGACCGGCTCGCCAAGGAGATCCTCTCCGGCGAGGTCAACGACGGCGACACGGTTCGCGTCGACGCGTTCGGGGAGGGCCTGATCGTCGGCCCCACGACGCCGGCGGCCTCCGGCAAGGAGCTGTAGGTAGGCAGGGGTTCACCTGCGGGTCGGTGGGTTCCCCTGGGCTTTCAGGGGCGCGGGGACTGCGCGAGCAACCCCGACCGACCCGCACCCGCACAACGAGCCCCACCAACCCCACCCTCAAGCCGGCGCAGCAACCCGCGCCCCAACCCGCGTACGGGTGGCCACCAGTTGGCCGTCCTGCGGATAGGCATGCCAGGTACGCCAGTGCACCTGGCCCTCGTGCCGCTGGGCGAGCATCGCCGTGAAGGCGTGCGGGCTGCCGGGGAAGACCCCCGCCAGACCGTTCGGATGGTCGGCCACCAGCGCGAGCAACTCCTGCGCGCGCCCCGCGAACGAGCCGCGCGACAACGTCTCCACCCGCGCGGCGAACTCGTACTCCCAGTCGCCCACCCGCTTGGCGACGCCGAGCGGCAACGGCGTGCTGCTGCCCGGAATACAGGCGACCGTCTCCGAACAACAGCCCCGCTCCTCCTCCAATAGCACCTGGTGGGACGCCCCGAGCAGTCTCAACTGAAGCTTCGAACCCGAGAGTTCGAGATCGAGTGTGGCGAGCGCGGGCAGCGGTTCGCGACCGAGGGCCCAGGCGAGATCGGCCGCACGCGTGTCGGTGTAGGCGGTGTTGAGGGTCGTGAGCATGGGTCGGCTCCGCTGCACGCAAAAGGGTGGGGTCGGTGTCTGTGAAGGGTGACGGTGAGTCGGTCCGTCGCACCCCGGTCGGCGCCGGGCGGGGATTGGGCCCGGGCGGCCAGGTCAGAAGGATGTTCCGGGGTCTGCGTCGGCGATTACGAGGGAATCATGAACGGCGCGTCCGCCACAGCGTTTTTACCCAACTTCGTAGGGTTTCCATCCCCCCGAGGGCTCCTCAGCTCAACTGTTCAAGCAGGAAGTGCGCCATTGGCTCACACGTGCGCCTTCACGCCCCCCGCTCTCTCAACGCCCCTCAACGCCCCTCAACGTTCCTCAACGCTCCTCGACACCCGCCCGGCTCACCTCGCACGGCGAGCGCCCGCCCCGGGAGACGAATCCCGACACATGGCGAAGCGCCCGCCGGGAGACGACTCCCGACGGACGCTCGTGGTGCCGGACGGCCCGGACGCGGTTCCCCGTCCGGAGCTCAGCTGCCCCGTGTCAGCTGCCTCCGCCGCATCCGCCCCCACCGCCCCCGCCCCCGCAGGACGACCCGCCTCCGCAGGACGAGCCGCTGCTGCAGGAAGAACCCCCCGTCGAACAGCCGCCGCCCCCGCCCGAACCCGAACCCGAGCCGCCGGCCCACCAGCTGTGCCTGTTCCGGCGCGAACGCCTCGCGCCGCTGCGCCTCGCCCCGGACACGACCGCCAAGACGGCCACCGCGATGAATGCCACCAGGATGATGCCTCCGATCATGGCGCCACCCTCCTTCCGTTCCCCCGAAGCGGCCCCCCGTGGGCTCTGCTTCTCGCCGGTGCTTTTGTCTTTGTTTCTGCCTGTTCCTCTTGCTGCTCTGCTTGCTGCTCTGCTTGCTGCTTTCCCGCGTGTGCTTCTTGTGTGAAAGGGGGATGCCCCCGCGCTTCACGGACCAAAGCAGAGTTGAGCAACTCCAGAGGTTGAGCGCAGGATGGCGGTCATGACCTCCAGTGCACGCCGCCCGCTCCTCAACCGCCGCCTCGCAGAGTTCGGTACGACGATCTTCGCCGAGATGTCGGCCCTGGCCCTGAGTACCGGCTCGATCAACCTCGGTCAGGGCTTCCCCGACACCGACGGCCCCGAGGAGATCCGCGAGGCGGCGGTGCGGGCGCTGCGCGACGGCCGCGGCAACCAGTACCCGCCGGGCCCGGGCGTGCCCGAGCTGCGCACCGCGATCACCGCCCACCAGGAGCGCCGCTACGGCCTCACGTTCGACCCGGACACCGAGGTCCTGGTCACGGCGGGCGCCACGGAGGCCATCGCCGCGGCCCTGCTGGCCCTCCTCGAACCGGGCGACGAGGTGATCGCCCTGGAGCCGTACTACGACTCGTACGCCGCCTGCATCGCGATGGCGGGCGGTACGCGCGTACCGGTCACCCTGCGCCCGCACGAGGACACCCACGACGGGGTCGTGCACCGGCGCTTCCGGCTGGACCTGGACGAGCTGCGCGACGCGGTCACGGACAACACCCGGCTGCTGCTGATCAACACCCCGCACAACCCGACCGGCACGGTCCTCACCCGCGAGGAGCTCACCGCGATCGCCGAGCTGGCCGTCGAGCGGGACCTGCTGGTCGTCACCGACGAGGTGTACGAGCACCTGGTCTTCGACGAGGCCGAGCACATCCCGCTCGCGACGCTGCCCGGGATGCGCGGACGCACGGTCACGATCGGGAGCGCCGGCAAGAGTTTCTCGTTCACCGGCTGGAAGGTCGGCTGGGTGACGGCCGCGCCCGACCTGGTGGCGGCGGTGCGCTCGGCCAAGCAGTTCCTGACGTACGTGGCCTCGGGGCCCTTCCAGTACGCGGTCGCCGAGGCGCTGGCGCTGCCCGACACGTACTTCGAGGCGTTCGGCGCGGACATGCGGGCCAAGCGGGACCTGCTCGGCGCGGGGCTCGCGGAGGCGGGCTTCAGGGTGTTCAGGCCGGCCGGCACGTACTTCATCACCACCGACATCCGGCCGCTCGGCGAGAGCGACGGGTTCGCGTTCTGCCGTGCGCTGCCCGAGCGCGCGGGCGTGGTCGCCATCCCGAACGCCGTCTTCTACGACCACCGCGAGGCCGGGGCGCCCTTCGTCCGCTTCGCCTTCTGCAAGCAGACGTCGGTCCTGGAGGAGGCGGTGAAGCGCCTCAAGACGCTCGCGGGGTGAGCCCGGTGGGCGGGGGCCGCCCTGTGGGCGCTTGCCGCGATGTACCTGCCCGCAGCACACCGGGCGGGTCAGAGCGACGGGTACGGGGATGTACCCGTACCCGCGAGATCGAACGAAAGGGAGCCCTCGTCATGTCGGACGCCAACATCCGCATCCCCGCCGACGCCCGCGACCGGCTTGCCGAGGCTCTGCTCACCCCGGCCGAGCGGGCGGAGAAGGCGCGGGTGATACGGCGGGAGTGGAACGGCTACGACCCGAACGATGCCGAGCAGGCCGAACTGGATGCCGAACTGGACCGTCGTATGGCCGAAGCGGGTGCCGTGCGACCGTGATGTGCATGTGTTCCTCTGCGAGAGCGCGGTGGTCGCGGGAACTCCAGAGGTGCTGCACGGGTGGGAGCTGAGCCTTCGCCTTCGACGCGGAGGGCTGGGTGGGCTTCGGTCTTCGTCCCAGGCGGCGGCAAGCCGGTCCGGACCGTCCGCTTGTCAGGGCCAGGTGAGCTCAACACGGTCGTGCCGTACGGCTGGTTGTCCAGGTAGAAAAGCACTGCCTCGCGCTCCAGGACGGGCCGGATCTCCAGGTCCCGGGTCTTGATCCGCCCGTCCTTCGACAGCGGGACCCAGGATCGGTCGAGACCGTGAGTGATCCACTCCTCGTCGGGAACATCCTGCCCGTCGTCCGGGAAGACGTCCCCGATGCGGTGAACCGTCCATCCGGAGCTTCTCAGCCCCTCGGCGACACGACGACCGAGATTCCGGTCGAGGAAGAACTCAGGCGGCAAGGTGCACCACTGCTCGGCAGAGCGCGTCCACCTGCTCAGGCGTCATGTCGTAGTCGTACGCGATGTCCTCGATGGTCTCCCCGGCCTCCCACAGGTCGGTGATGGCCCGGACCGTGACGCGGTTGGCGGCCACCACGGGGAGACCGTGGCCGAACCTCGGATCGATCACGACGGGGACGGAGTCCGGGTACTGCCTCAGTCGCAGGCTGGAGGGGAAGTCGTCGCCCGGTTCCCAGGTGAGGTAGCGGAGATAGTCGGAGACCACTTCCTGGATGGGGACCTGGCCGTCGCGGGCTCTGCGGAGATCCCCCCAACCGTGCTCGATGAAGATGTCCACGCCGTCCGTGGCGATCCGCTTGGACACGAGGCCATAGGGGGTGTCGAACGCGTCCCGTACGGCGGCGGCCGCCTCCCTGATCTCGCTCATGCGGAGCCCCAGGGAACGCAGAGATCGAAGGACGTGTGCCTCGGCCACCGCGATGAACGGCACCGAAGGCTGCCCCTTGCGCACCGGCTCCACCTGGTGAACCAGTGGTGCTCCGGCCGCCTTGCCCTTCAGCCACGAGGTGAGAGTCGACTGCGGGATCTCAAGGTAGGAGGCCGTTTCCGTAGGTGTCAGAAGCCCGTCCTGGAACCTGTCGACCATGCCCCACCTCCTCTTGGCACCGAGTTTCGCATCGTCGCACATCAAGACTCCCACCTGCGGGTGGATCACACACCAAGCCACGGGCTCAACCGGCCGCACGGAGACGGTCCCCCGACCTGCAGTCCCGGCAACGGCCGGGTTCCGCCGAGCGGAACCCCCGGTCGCAGCCGTCGCAGTTCCGCATGGGCGCGATCGACGGACGTACTGCGGGTTCTGCGCCTCTGGCCGGTGCGGGCAGGGGAGTCTCCTTGAGCCAGTAGGCGAGGATGCCGGCCGGGCGGATCAGGAGGCCGACCGGGAGCCCTGAGGTGAGGTGGTCCGTGACCTGTGCGGGCAGGAGGCCGGCCGCGAGCCATTGGGAGACGGCCGGTGCGAGTCGTACGGCTTCACGCGCGGACAGGACAAGACGGGGGTCGACCCTGCGCAGAGCGGCGAGTACGGCGATGGCCTGCGGGTCTGCTTCGGCGAGCGGGACGGGTGTCCCCGCCTCGGCCTGTACGGGCGCGGCCATCCCTTCCTCCACGGCCGCGGACTTGGGTGTCACTGTCGCGGCGGCGGGCTGCTTCCGGTGGCGGCGGGGCCTGGGCGGCTCGGGAGACCCGTCCGGGTCCGGATTCAGGTCTGGATCGCCGCCGGGGACGTCGTAGAAGTACGTCCGGGTTCGGACCTGCCCGGTGGGCGTTCGCTCGCGGCGGCGCTCCAGGTATCCCGCCTCTTCGAGTTCCCTGAGCGCTCGCGAGATGAGGATCTCGCCCTCGCTGAAGTGTTCGCACAGGGCGGCGATGGTCACGGGGGCGCCGGTGGGCAGGGAGAGGATGTACACCGCGCCGCCGACCGTGACCGCGCTGCCGCGTCGTTGTGCGAGGGCGTTGGCGATGACGGTGAAGTCGGCCGTGAGGCGGGTGCGTACGTGGACCACAGCTCGGGACGATCGGGCGTACCAAGACGCTCCTGTCGTCCCATGCGGAAGGCGACCCGCTCCTCCAACTGCTCCTCGCTGCCGAGCGTTCGACCGACACTCAGCACCGCCCGCGCGTAGTCCTCCGTCTGCAACAAGCCGGGCACCACATGAGCCGCGTACTCGCCGATGGCCACCGCCCGCCCCGAGGGCCGCGTCCAGCGCACGCGTCAGTTCCAGCGTCGGCTTCGCTCCGGACGCTCGCTCGATCTGCGTGATCCACGTGCTCACCACGTGTGTCCAGCGTCACTTCCGTTCCTTACGGGCTGAAAAGTAAGGCCGTGTCACCCGTTGAGCGTAGGGCGATCGAACGACTCTTGAGCACGGAACGTGATGACTCATGTACGTCGCGGGATGTTGCCCAGCTCGAAAGACAAGGACGGACAAGCCGTGCTGACAGGAACGACCACCCCGGGAGACGAGCCACGGCGGAGCGCCGCGCCCCATGCCGCGCAAACCGTCGAGCTCGCCGACACGACACGCGAACTCCCCTCATTCGCCGAGCAGTTCGTCTCCTCGCCGAGAGGTGCGCGGCTCGCACGGCGGCTCGCCGCCCGTCGTATGGAGGAGTGGGGCCACACGCCCGCGTCGGACCCGTCGTGCACGGTCGCCCTCGTTGCCAGCGAACTCGCCGCGAACGCCGTGCAGCACGGCCGGGCCCCCGGGCGTGACTTCGGCCTCCGGCTCGTCCTCGACGCGGCTGCGGGCCTGGTGCGTATCGAGGTCGCGGACGCCGCTTCCGCGGTGCGGCCGCCCACGGCCCCGCCCTCGTCGTACCCCGAGGGCGAGTCGGGCCGAGGGCTGCTCCTGGTGGACGTCCTGGCCGTGCGCTAGGGGTCCGAGCCTCGTCGACTCGTGGGAAAGACGGTATGGGCGGAGGTGCCCATCGAGGCATCAACTGTCGTTTAGTGCTCCGACCGGGAGGGTTCGCCGGCTTGGCGGTCGGAGCGGTCGGAGCGGTCGGATGGGCGGTGACGTCAGTTCCGACCGCTTCGCGTCACCTTCGCCAGAACAGGTGGTGCGTCACGCCGCTCGGGCTGGGCACGACCTCCAGATGGAACCGGTCGAGCAGCTCATCGGGGGACCCCCAGAGTCGTAGTCCGGACCCGAGCGTTGCCGGCGAGACCGCCACGTGCATGGTGTCGACAAGGTCGGCGTCAAGGAACTGCCGGATGGTGGTAACCCCGCCGCCGAGCCGGACGTCCTTGCCCTGTGCCGCCTCCCGTGCCTGCGCGAGGACCGTGGCCGGGTCGCCGTCGACGAAGTGGAACGTGGTGTCGGAGAGCGTGAACGACGGACGCTTGTGGTGAGTCATGACGAACACCGGGGTGCGGAACGGGGGCTCGTCACCCCACCAGCCGAGCCACTCGTGGTCGTGCCAGGGACCGCGCTGGGGCCCGAACTTGTTGCGGCCCATGATCTCGGCACCGATGTTGCGCTCGTAGTCTCGCGTGAAGTAGTCATCGAGGCCCCGGCTCCCCCCGGGATCGGTGCGCATGGGCCAGCTTGCCGTGGCGCCTGCCCAGGCGAACATCCTCTGGGGATTGATGGCACGGCCGAACGGGTGCTCGAAGCTCTGGTCCTCGCCGGCACCGATGCCGTCACTCGAGACCATGAAGTTCATGACTCTCAGCAGTTGATCCATGGGTTTCCTCGTCAGGTCCTGTCAACGTCATCGTGTGGCGAGGCGCCGCACATCATGATGTCGAACGAGACGTGGCCCAATCGACAGCGGCCCGTAGCTTTTTTCCAAGGCGCATCGGGAGCGGACCCGCCCGCGGTATGGCCGCGGCTTCGTCGGCGGACGTCCGCCTCGGGGGAATTCGCACTCGCCCAGCCGCGCGTTGCTCGCAAATGATACGAATTGCCAGCAATCTTCGGGTGTGACCCAAGCAAGTACCCTCGCGCCCCCGCCCCCCGCCGTCACAGAGCCCGCCACCGAGGGCCGTTCCCGTCCGCGTCCGTCCCCGGCGGCGGCGATGGGTACCGCCCTCGGGCTGTTCGCCGCCGCCCGGCTGCTGGGCGCCGCCGCGGTGGCCATGACCGCCTGGGCGACCGGCGGGCACCCGGTGCTCCTGCTCGGCCGGTCCTGGGACTCCGTCTGGTATCTGCGGATCGCCGGCGACGGCTACGGACGCAGCCTGCACTTCCGCCCCACCGTCGTCCACAGCGACCTGGCGTTCTTCCCGCTCTACCCGGGGCTGCTGCGGGCCGTCACCGAGCTGACCCCGCTCAGCGGCCCCGGCGCCGGCCTGCTGATCTCGTGGACGGCCGCCGCGGTCGCCGCCTGCGGGATCTACGCGATCGGCGCCCGGCTGCACGACCGTGCCGTCGCCACCACCCTGGTCCTCCTGTGGGGCCTGCTGCCGCACTCCGTCGTGCTCTCGATGGCGTACACGGAACCGGTCCTCACCGCCTTCGCCGCCTGGTCGCTGTACGCCGTCCTCACCGGCCGCTGGGTGTGGGCGGGCGCCCTCGCGGCCTGCGCGGGGCTGGCCCGGCCGAACGGCTTCGCCGTGGCGGCGGCCGTGCTCGCGGCGGCGGCGTACGAGGTCTTCAGGCGGCGTGGAAAGGTTTCCCACAGGCTGTGGACGGGCGCGGCGCTCGCACCCCTCGGCTGGGCCGCGTTCTTCCTGTGGGTCGGGCGGCGCAAGGGCGATCTGCTCGGCGGGTACTTCGAGGTGCAGCGGCTGTGGGGCTCACGCTTCGACTTCGGCCTCGGAGCGCTGCGCTTCGTCAAGCATCTGCTGCTCCACGGCGACCGGCTGGTCTTCCCCATGTCGATGGTGATCGTGGCGGCGGGCCTGCTGCTGTACGGGCTGCTGATCGCCGACCGCGCACCCCTGCCGCTGCTGGTCTACGCGGGCGCGCTGCTGCTCGTCGCGGTCGGCGGCGCCGGCTTCTTCGAGTGCAAGCCGCGTTTCCTGCTGCCGGCGTTCCCGCTGCTGCTGCCGCTGGCGTGTGCGCTGGTCCGGACGGCGAGAGCCCGACCGTGGCACGCGACCCTGGTGGTCGGCGCCCTGGCCGGGCTCTCGTTCGCGTACGGGGCGTACCTCGTCGTGCTCGCCCACAAGCCGCTGTGAGCCGCCGCGGGGCCGTGGCCCGCGGGACTCGTGCCCGAGTGAGGCCTACTCGTCCTCTTCGGGCTTGTCGGCCTCGTCGATCTCCTGCTCCAGGCCGAGCTGCTCGACGAGCCACTTGTCGAACTCGATGGCGGCCCGCACCCAGCTGACCGTGGACGACACGAAGTGCTCCAGGCTGACGCCCGTGCCGATCAGCATCTGCGCCTCGCCGATCAGGCGGACGGTGCCGTCGTCGTGCGTGTGGCTGTAGACCTTCGGCCACAGGGTGCGCCGGTTCCAGTCGTCGATCGACTCGAGGAGCTGGGGCTTCTCCTCGATCTGGTGCGGCCGGTCGTAGAACGTCCGCACCGAGAAGACCTGCTGGTCACCTTCGCCGCGGAACATGAAATACGTGCGGAACTGCTCCCACGGCGCCGCGAGGTCACCCTCGTCGTCGACGACATACTTCAGCTCCATTTGGTCCAGGAGCTGCTTCACAAGGTCCTGATCAGGGACGACGGGGCCCGCCGGTCCGCCGGGGTTCGGCTCGGGCTGGCCCCCGAAGTTCGGAATCGAGGACGGGTCGATAGACATTCGGTGGGTACTCCTGAGGATTGCACGTGGTTACCTGACTTCGACCCTAGCCGTGATCGGCGTTCAGTAGTCCTTTGGCCCCAGGAGAATCGGACAGAGCCGCGGGGCAAGCCCCGAAAGGGCCGTTCACGGCCCGTACGCGCCCTGGCCAAAGTATGCGTTCAGGCCCGAGTTTCCACACGTGTGGGTGACAGGACGCAGTTGTTCGGTGACGTACCGTTCGCTGGGTGATCGAGCCGCACGCCCCCGCCCAGCCCGGCACGGCCACGGACCGGCCGGGTACGGCCACGGACCGGCCGGGTACGGCCACGGACCGGCCCGGCACGGCCAAGGCCCCGCCGCCCCGGAGCGGCCAGGGCCCGGCGCCTCTGCCGGTCAGTACCGCCACCGGGCGGTTCCTCGTCCTCGCCGGCGTCTTCATCTGCGCGGCCTGCGGACTCGTGTACGAACTCGAACTCGTCGCCCTCGCCTCGTACCTGATCGGCGACTCGGTCACCCAGGCCTCCGTCGTGCTGTCCGTGATGGTCTTCGCGATGGGCCTCGGCTCGCTCGTCGCGAAGCGACTGCGCGGCCGCGCCGCGGCCGGCTTCGGCGCCGTCGAGGCGCTGCTCGCCCTCGTCGGCGGCTGCAGCGCGATGGCCCTGTACGCCGTCTTCGCCTGGACCGGCGACTGGGGCGGCGCCTGGGAGGGCGGCTCCAGCTACCTCCTCGTCGCCTTCTCCCTGGCCATCGGACTGCTCATCGGCGCGGAGGTCCCCCTGCTGATGGAGCTGATCCAGCGCATCCGCAGACAGGACGCGGGCGGCGCGGTCGCGGACCTGTTCGCCGCGGACTACGTGGGCGCGCTGGTCGGCGGCCTCGCCTTCCCCTTCCTGCTGCTGCCCCTGCTCGGCCAGCTGACCGCGACGCTGATCACCGGAACCGTCAACGCCATCGCGGGCGGCGCCCTCGTCCTCGGCCTGTTCCGGCAGGACCTGACCCGGCGCGGCCGCTGGCTGCTCGTCATCGCCAACCTCGTCGTGCTCGCGCTGCTCGCCTCGGCCGCGGTCCTGGTGGACGACTTCGAACGGGCCGCGCGGCACGCGGTGTACGGCAAGGACGTACGCGTGGCGATGCACACCGACGTCCAGGAGGTCGTCCTCACCGGCGGCACGGACGGCCGCCCCCTCGACCTCTATCTCGACGGTCGCCTGCGGGTCAGCGGCAGTGACGAACGCCGCTACCACGAGGCCCTCGTCCACCCCGCGATGAACGGCCCGCACGCGCGCGTGCTCGTCCTCGGCGGCGGCGACGGGCTCGCCGTACGAGAGGTGCTGCGGCACAGCGGCGTACGACAGGTCGACGTCGTCGAACTCGACACCCGGCTCGTGGAGCTGGCCCGCACCGACCGGGCGCTGTCCGAACTGAACGGACACGTCTACGGGGACCCGAGGGTGCGGGCGGTCGCCGCGGACGCCTTCGGCTGGCTGCGCCGGGCCCCGCGGGGCGCGTACGACGTCGTCGTCTCCGATCTGCCCGATCCCGGGATCACGTCCAGTACGAAGCTGTACTCGCAGGAGTTCTACGGGCTGGCCCGCGGCGTCCTCGCGGGCGGCGGGCGGCTCGTCGTGCACGCGGGGCCCGTGGCGTCGCGGCCGCGGACCTTCTGGACGGTCGACACGACGGTACGGGCGGCCGGCCTGCGGACCGCCCCGTACTCCGTGCCCGGACGCGACTCGGCGGCGGCGAGCCGGTCCCGGGCTCCGCACGACTGGGGGTTCGTCCTCGCGTCCCGTGCCCGGCCGCAGCTGCGTACGCCGCCGGGGGCCCCGTACGTACCGTCGCTGCGGGCGGGCGCGCGGGCGGCGGAACGCACCCGGCTCACCGGCCTTCCGCCGTCCACGCTGGTGCATCCGAGGTACGCGGACTGATTCCGCCCGACGCCGTATCGACCACGACATTGACTCCGACCGAGTCGCTCTGCCGACGGATCCGGGGGAATCCCCCGCATACAGAGGTGCGGTACGGGCCGTGCTGGGTAGGCTCGGCCGACATGGAGCATGAGGTGTTCGTTCCGGTTCCCGTCGAGTCGCTGCGCGAGGCTCTCGCCGATCCCGCGCGGGTGGCCCGGGCCGTGCCCGGGCTCCAGCAGGACGCGGGGACACCGCCCGTCTCCGGCCGCCTGAAGGTACGCGTCGGCGGGCACGCCATCACGTATCGCGGGGCGCTCACCGTCTCCCCGCACGACGACGGCACGTACGCCGTGGAGGCCGACGCGACCGAGGCCCGCGGCAGCGGCACGGTGAAGCTCGCCCTCACGTTGTCGCTGCGCGCGCGGGAGGACGACCCGAGTGGCTCGACCGTCACCTTCACCGGCACGGCGTCGGCCGACGGCCGGGTCACGGAACTCCCGGCGGACGCGGTGACCTCGGCCACGACCCGCCTGCTGAGCCGCTTCGCGGAGGGGCTGGCCGCGCCGGACGCGGGTACGGCTGCCTCCGGCGGTGAGCCGAGGACGACGGAGACGACCCCCGAACCCGAGGCGTCCACCCCTGCGCCCGAGGCGTCCGCCCCCGAGCCCGAGGTGCCCGCCCCTGCGCCCGAAGAGTCCGCCCCGGAGCCTCCGCCGGCCGAGGAGACCTCCTCGATCCACGAGGCCGAGGTTCCGCCTCCCTCTCCCGAACCGTTCGCCGAGGAGGACTTCGAGGGCGGTTTCGAGGACGACGCTGTCCCGGCGTCAGACGCTCCCGCCGAGGCGGCGCACGCCCGGCGCACGATGATCGGCCGCAGCGCGGAGGAGGTGGACCATGCGCCTCCGCGGGGG
This sequence comes from Streptomyces sp. NPDC033178, assembly GCF_055577685.1. Classification (NCBI taxonomy): domain Bacteria; kingdom Bacillati; phylum Actinomycetota; class Actinomycetes; order Kitasatosporales; family Streptomycetaceae; genus Streptomyces; species Streptomyces sp. NPDC033178. The sequence continues at coordinate 263,763 of NZ_JBVIPT010000017.1, read as the reverse complement.
CGTTACGCCCCGGTCCCCGCGCCCGAGGCGACGGGGACCCGCGCGACCCTCCGCTGGGCGGCCCCCGCGGCGGCCTTCCTCCTGGCCTCGGCAGTAGTACTGGGCAGAGCCCTCCGCAAACGCCGGTAGATGCCTCGACTGCGGGCCCGGCGGGGGCTGGTCGCGCAGTTCCCCGCGCCCACAAAAGACAAAAGCCAGGGGCGCAGCCCCGCTTTTTAGGGGCGCGGGGAACTGCGCGCTCAGCCAAACGAACCCGCACCCGACACACCACACCAACCCCCACCCACCCAGGGGCGCGGGGCTGTGACATTTGCGGCTCCGCCGCGGGGCGCGACCAGCCCCCACCCACCCGCAGCCAAGCCACGACCCAAGTCCCCCAACCCCGCGGAGCGCCGCGTAGGGTTCCTGCGTGAGTAACGAAGACATCACGCTGACCGCGGCCGACGCGGAGGTGACCGTCCAGCCCGGCAACGGCGGACGAATCGGCGGACTGAAGGTCGACGGAGTCGAACTGCTCCGCCAGGGCAAGAAGTTCGGCTGCTTCCCGATGGTCCCCTGGTGCGGCCGCACCAGGGACGGCCGCTTCCTGAACGGTGCCACCCCCCACCAGCTCCCCCTCAACTCCCCACCCCACGCCATCCACGGCACCGCCCGCGACGCCGCCTGGCGCACGGCCCGCAGGAGCGAGAACGAGGCCGTCATCACGTACGACCTCGTCGACCCCTGGCCGTACGCCGGCCGTGTCACCCAGGTCGTCGCGCTGACCGCGGACACCCTGACGCTGACCATGTCGGTGGAGACGTACGACGACTCCTTCCCGGCGCAGATCGGCTGGCACCCCTGGTTCAACCGCAACCTGGGCGGTGGCGAGGGCACCGAAGACGTGCGGGTCGACTTCACCGCCGCCTGGCAGGAGGAGCGCGGCGACGACCACCTGCCCACCGGCCGCCGCACTGACCCGAAGCCCGGCCCCTGGGACGACTGCTTCGGGATGCCGGACGGGGTCGACGTCACCCTCACCTGGCCCGGGCAGCTGGAGCTGAACGTCGCCAGCCGCGAGCACTGGGTCGTCGTGTACGACGAGCAGGAGGCCGCCGTCTGCGTGGAGCCGCAGACCGGGCCGCCCAACGGGCTCAACACCCTGCCCCGCCTGGTCACCCCCATCGATCCCCTCGAAGCCACCACCACCTGGACGTGGCGGCGCCTCTGACCGGACGACCGGACAGGGCGACGGACCCGGTGGCGCCTCTAAGCTGACCCGCATGAGTGACGTACGCGGCGAGCTGCTGCAGCAGATCAAGGACAAGGCCGTGGTGCACGGCAAGGTGACCCTCTCCTCGGGCCTGGAGGCGGACTACTACGTCGACCTGCGGCGGGTCACCCTGGACGGCGAGGCCGCCCCGCTGGTCGGCCAGGTGCTCCTCGACCTGACGGCTGACCTGGAATTCGACGCGGTCGGCGGTCTCACCATGGGCGCCGACCCGGTGGCCGGCGCCATGCTGCACGCCGCGGCCGCGCGGGGCCGCCGCCTCGATGCCTTCGTCGTGCGCAAGGCGGCCAAGGCGCACGGCATGCAGCGACGCGTGGAGGGCCCGGAGATCGCGGGCCGCCGCGTGCTCGTCGTCGAGGACACCTCCACCACCGGCGGCTCCCCGCTCACCGCCGTCGAGGCCGTGCGCGAGGCCGGGGCCGAGGTGGTCGGTGTCGCGACCATCGTCGACCGTGCCACCGGTGCCGCCGAGAAGATCCAGGAAGGCGCGGGCGTCCCGTACCTCTTCGCGTACTCGAAGGACGAACTGGGCCTGGACTGAGCCCACTTCGAGTCCCGGTCCCATCCCTGGTCCCATCCCCGGCCCGAGACCCGGCCGGCCCGGGACCGGGTCCGAGCCCGCGCCGGGAGTTATCCACAGGCTGGACACGGAGGCCGGAGCATCCGGTCAAGTCTGGAAAGATGGGGACGACGATGACGTCACTCCCTAGGTCAGGGCCGTAAGCAGCAGAACGCCACCCGCACATACACAAGGAGCGGACAGATGCCGATCGCAACCCCCGAGGTCTACAACGAGATGCTCGACCGGGCGAAGGCAGGCAGGTTCGCCTACCCGGCCATCAACGTGACCTCGTCCCAGACCCTGCACGCTGCCCTGCGCGGCTTCGCGGAGGCCGAGAGCGACGGCATCATCCAGATCTCCACCGGTGGTGCGGAGTTCCTGGGCGGCCAGCACAACAAGGACATGGTGACCGGCTCGGTCGCCCTGGCCGAGTTCGCGCACATCGTCGCCAGGAAGTACGACATCACGGTCGCCCTGCACACGGACCACTGCCCCAAGGACAAGCTCGACGGGTACGTGCGCCCGCTGATCGCGGTCTCCGAGGAGCGCGTCGCCCGCGGCGAGAACCCGCTGTTCCAGTCCCACATGTGGGACGGCTCCGCGGAGACGCTGGCCGACAACCTGGCCATCGGCCAGGAGCTGCTCGCCCGCGCCGTCGCCGCGAAGATCATCCTTGAGGTCGAGATCACCCCGACCGGCGGCGAGGAGGACGGTGTCTCGCACGAGATCAACGACTCCCTCTACACGACGGTCGACGACGCCATCCGCACCGCCGAGGCCCTCGGCCTGGGCGAGAAGGGCCGCTACCTGCTGGCCGCGTCCTTCGGCAACGTGCACGGCGTCTACAAGCCGGGCAACGTCGTCCTGCGCCCCGAGCTCCTCAAGGAGCTGAACGAGGGCGTCGGCGCGAAGTACGGCAAGCCCTCCCCGTTCGACTTCGTCTTCCACGGCGGCTCCGGCTCCACGGCCGAGGAGATCGCCACCGCGCTGGAGAACGGCGTCGTGAAGATGAACCTGGACACGGACACGCAGTACGCGTTCACGCGCCCGGTCGCGGACCACATGTTCCGCAACTACGACGGCGTCCTGAAGGTCGACGGCGAGGTCGGCAACAAGAAGACGTACGACCCCCGCACCTGGGGCAAGCTCGCCGAGGCCTCGATGGCCGCGCGCGTCACGGAGGCCTGCGCCAACCTGCGCTCGACGGGCACGAAGATCAAGTAACCCTGTTTCGTACGGCTCGGGCCCGGTTCTCCCTTCGGAGAGCCGGGCCCCGCCGTGTGTCCGTATGCTCCGGTGTATGGCTGCCCCGCCGAAGGAGTCCCCGGCCGTCAGAATGTCGTCCCCCGCCGGGAAGTGGATCCTGCTGACCACCGTGCTCGGGTCGAGCATGGCGATGCTGGACTCGACCGTCGTGAACGTCGCGCTGCCGACGATCGGCCGCGATCTCGACTCGGACCTGGCGGGCCTCCAGTGGACCGTCAACGCGTACATGCTGACCCTCGCGGGCCTGATCCTGCTGGGCGGAGCTCTCGGCGACCGCTTCGGGCGCCGGAAGGTGTTCGTCGTCGGTGTGGTGTGGTTCGCGGCGGCATCGCTGCTCTGCGGGCTCGCGCCCAGCGCGGGCGTCCTCGTCGCGGCCCGCGCGCTGCAGGGCATCGGCGGCGCGTTGCTCACGCCCGGTTCGCTCGCGCTGATCCAGGCGTCGTTCCACCCGGACGACCGGGCGAGGGCCGTCGGCCTGTGGTCGGGCTTCGGCGGCATCGGCGCGGCGGTCGGCCCGTTCCTGGGCGGCTGGCTGGTGGACGGCCCCGGCTGGCGCTGGGTCTTCCTCCTCAACGTCCCGCTCGCGCTGCTCTGCGCCCCGATCGCCCTGCGCCACGTACCGGAGTCGAAGGACGACCGGATCCACGGGCGCGGCTTCGACGTGCTCGGCGCGGCCCTCGGCGCGCTGGCGCTGGCCCTGGTGACGTACGCCCTCATCGAGGCGTCCGCCGGATCGATGCCCGTCGTCGCCGTGACGGCGGCCGCGGGGGTCGCGGCGGGCGTCGCCTTCGTGATGGTGGAGCGGCGGCGGGCCGACCCGATGATGCCGCTCGACATCTTCGCGTCCCGCCAGTTTACGGCGGTCAACGTCGTCACCCTGTGCGTGTACGCGGCCTTCAGCGGCTTCTTCTTCCTCTCCGCGCTCCAGCTCCAGGTCGTGGCCGGGTACTCGGCCCTGGGCGCCGGCACGGCCCTGCTGCCGACGACGGTCCTGATGCTGTTCCTGTCGGCCCGCTCCGGCGAACTCGCCCAGCGCATCGGCCCCCGTATCCCGCTCACCGTGGGCCCGCTGCTGTGCGCGGCCGGGATGCTGCTGATGCTGCGGGTGGGCACCGACGCCTCGTACGCGTTCGACGTGCTGCCCGCCGTCCTGGTGCTCGGGCTCGGCATGGTGACGCTGGTCGCGCCCCTCACCGCGACCGTGCTCGCCTCCGTGGACACCGGCCGGGCGGGCCTGGCCAGCGGTATCAACAACGCGGCGGCCCGCGCGGCCGGCCTCGTCGCCGTGGCCGCGCTCCCGCTGCTGGCGGGGATGAGCGAGGAGGCGTACCGGTCGGCGGATGCCTTCGACGACGCGTTCCGGCGGGCGATGCCCCTGTGCGCGGGCATCCTGGTCGTGGGCGCGGTGATCGCCTACGCGACCGTACGCAAGCCTCCGCCGGGCTGTCTGCGCCCGGAATGTCTCACGCACGGCAGCGTGACGGCCCCGCCGCTGGAGCCGAACCAGTCGCGCGGGCGGCTGGAGTAGAGCGGCTGGAGTAGAGCGGCTGGGGTGGATCGGCCGGCGTAGAGGGGCCGGGCGCGGGGCGTCTGGAGGGGACGAGTCGGGCGCGCGTACGCCTCACGTGGGTGCGGCGAGTGGGCGGCGCGTTCGCCGGGGGAGTAAAGCGGGCCCGCGGTGCGCGCGCGGGCGTCAGGGCCAGGCAAACTGGAACCCATGGCCATCAACGAGAACCTCCTCGGGGGACCGCCCCCGACCCACCTGCCCGACGACCCGGAGCCGCGCGAGCTCCTGGCGAACGGCACACCGCCCGCCGATGTCGCCGCCAAGTACCCCACCTCCTCGCTCGCCTGGGCCCAGCTGGCCGACGAGGCGTACGAGCGCGGCAGCGTCGTCGAGTCGTACGCGTACGCCCGTACCGGCTACCACCGCGGTCTGGACTCCCTGCGGCGCAACGGCTGGAAGGGCCACGGCCCGGTGCCCTGGGAGCACGAGCCGAACCGCGGCTTCCTGCGCGCCCTGCACGGCCTCGCCCGTGCCGCGCAGGCGATCGGCGAGCAGGAGGAGTACGAGCGCTGCTCGCAGTTCCTGAAGGACTCCTCCCCGGCGGCGGCCCAGACCCTCGGCTGAGCCGGCGGGGCCGGTGACCGGCCCCGAACGGTCGCGTTTGTGCAGGTCCGCCTGGTGTGACCAGGCGGACCTTGCGGATCCGGGGCACGATTGTGGAGGATGCCCGTGGGGACCGGGGCCACCGTGTCGAATTCGGCAGGGGCGGACCGCTACCCGGAGTACACAACAGGAGACAGCGATGTCCCACCAGGCTCAGCCCCACGAGGCTTCGGAGCCCGAGACCCCGCATCTCGCCCCAAAACTAAATTGGAGCAGCCAGGGCACGACGCCGTACGAGGACTACGTCCAGGCGGACGTCCTCACCCACCTCCAGCACACCCTCTCCGACGATCCCGGAGAGATGGTCTTCCTGGTGACGACCCAGGTCATGGAGCTGTGGTTCACCGTCATCGTCCACGAGTGGGAGACCGCGGCGAAGGCGCTGCGCGAGGACCGGGTGCCGGTCGCGGTGGCGGCCCTGAAGCGGTCGGTACGGGAACTGGAGGCGCTGAACGCCTCCTGGAAGCCCCTCGGCCAGCTCACTCCGGCCCAGTTCAACTCGTACCGCAGCGCCCTCGGCGAGGGTTCCGGCTTTCAGTCGGCGATGTACCGCCGCATGGAGTTCCTGCTCGGCGAGAAGTCCTCGTCCATGCTCGTACCGCACCGGGGCGCGCCCCGTGTGCACGCCGAGCTGGAGAAGGCCCTGCACGAACCGAGCCTGTACGACGAGGTGTTGAGGCTGCTCGCGCGGCGCGGCCACGCGATTCCGACGTCGGTGACCGACCGTGACGTATCCCTGCGATACGACCCCTCACCGGAGGTCGAGACGGTCTGGACCGACCTGTATTCGGGCGACGAGGACGCCGAACTCGCCCGCCTGGGCGAGGCGTTGACCGATGTCGCCGAGCTCGTGTGGCGCTGGCGCAACGACCACCTGGTGGCCACGCGGCGGGCCATGGGCGCGAAGACGGGCACGGGCGGTTCCGCCGGGGTGGCCTGGCTGGAGAAGCGGGCGCAGAAGAACGTGTTCCCCGAGCTGTGGACGGCGCGGTCCCATGTCTGAGCCCGAGCTGCGGCCGAAGGCCGAGAAACTGGACGCGACGGACGAACTTGCCGGTCTGCGCGCCCAGTTCGTGTTGGACGACGCGGTCTATCTGGACGGCAACTCACTGGGCGCGCTGCCGCGCTCGGTCCCCGGGCGGGTCGAGGACGTCGTACGCCGCCAGTGGGGTTCGCTGCGGATCCGGTCCTGGGACGAGAGCGGCTGGTGGACCGCGCCGGAGCGGATCGGCGACCGGATCGCTCCGCTGGTGGGCGCGGCGCCGGGGCAGATCGTGGTCGGCGACTCGACAAGTGTCAACGTCTTCAAGGCTGTTGTGGGCGCGGTGCGCCTGGCGGCCGAAAAGGAGGCCGGGAGTGCAGGGGAGTCGGGCCGGGACGAGGTCCTGGTGGACGCGACGACGTTCCCCACGGACGGCTACATCGCCGCGTCGGCCGCCCGCCTCACGGGCTGCACGCTGCGTCCGGTGACGCCGGACGAGGTGCGGGGCGCCCTGAGCAATCGCACGGCGGCGGTACTGCTGAACCACGTCGACTACCGCACGGGCCGCCTGCACGACCTGCCGTCCCTGACGGCGGCGATCCACGCGGTGGGAGCGGTCGCGGTCTGGGACCTGTGCCACAGCGCGGGAGCCCTGCCGGTGGGCCTCGACGAGCACGGCGTGGACCTGGCGGTCGGCTGCACCTACAAGTACCTGAACGGCGGCCCGGGTTCACCCGCGTACCTCTACGTCCGCGAGGACCTCCAACCGCGCTTCGACTCACCCCTCCCGGGCTGGAACTCCCACGCCGACCCCTTCGGCATGACCCCGGACTACACCCCGGCCCCCGGCGCCCTCCGCGGCCGCGTCGGCACCCCCGACATCCTCTCCATGCTCGCCCTGGAGGCGGCACTGGAGGTCTGGGACGACGTGTCGATCGAGTCGGTCCGCACCAAGTCCCTGGCCCTGACCGACTTCTTCCTGGAATGCGTCGAGGCATACGTCCCCGAGGGCGCGGTGGAGTCGGTAACTCCCACCACCCACACGGAACGCGGCAGCCAGGTGGCCCTCCGCTGCGCCGACGCCGGCGACGTCATGCGCCGCCTGATCGACAGGGGCGTCATCGGCGACTTCCGCGAACCGGACGTACTGCGCTTCGGCTTCACACCGCTGTACGTGGGGTTCGGGGATGTGGAGAGGGCGGCGCGGGTTTTGGGGGAGATGTTCTAGCGGGGCTGGGGGTTGGGGCTTTGGCTGGTCCGGTGCTTGGGCCTTCGGTTGGCTCGGTGCTTGGGTCCTCGGTTGGTTCGGGGTTCGAGCTTCCGGCTGGGCCGGCGCTTGATTTTTCAGCCTGTCCGGCGTTTGAGGACGAGGCTGTTCAGGCCGATTTCCCACCCACCCCGCCAGCCACCGCCCACCTCTCAGCCCGTCCGGCGTTTGAGGACGAGCGCGTTCAGCGCGATGCGGGGGTCTGGGGGCGGAGCCCCCAGAAGGGACGGGAATGGGTAGGGGCGGCGGGGGCGAAGAATGCTGAGGTTGCCCCCGGCGTTCACGCCCCCACAACGAACACCCCGGCCCGCGCGGCCACAACCGCGGCCTCCGCCGCCCGATCGGCCGCGGCCACGCCGGGAGCCACCCCCGTCGTGAGCAACGTGTAGTAGAGGGGCGCCGAGACGGCCCGTACGACCTCACCCGCATCCGTCCCCACCGGCAACTCCCCCCGAGCAACCCCCTGTTCCACACACGGCGCCCACTCGCCAACCCGCACCTCATAGAACCGCCGCAACGCCTCCGCAGTACGCCCGTCCCCCGTAGCCGCAGCAATCACCGCCCGAAACAACGCCCCCTGCCGGGGATCGGCCAACGTCCCCCGAACAAGCCGCGCATTGGCCCGAAGATCACCGAGCACGGCCCCCGTCTCCGTACGCGGCAACGACTCCTCGGCCATCTCGGCAAGCAGATCCGCGACGAGCCCCGTCACGCTCCCCCACCGCCGGTACACCGTGGTCTTGCCCACCTCGGCCCGCCGCGCGACATCCGCCAGATCGAGATGGGCGAACCCCTGCTCGGCGAGCACGTCCCCGGCGGCCCGCAGCACGGCGGCCCGCACCCGCGCGGTACGCCCCCCGGGACGAACGGTGCCGGGCTCAGCGGACATGGCGGGCTCCTTCATGGACGTACGGCGGCCGCGGCCGAGGCGCTTCGCCGAGGCATTCAACGGAGGAGCGCGGCTACCACCAGCGTAACGAAACAATAGAACCATTTGCCCCTCACTGAGGGTCACAGCCGCGTGTTGAGGCACGTCACCGGCCTGATACCGTCCCGCCAACGGTCCGCCCGCCGGAGCGTGTTGACAGGCGGACCGCGCAGGTGAACGCACACCGCACCGCTGAGAGGTTGGAGCATGCCGGACGACGCCCGCGACGCCGCGGAGGAGGAGTCGGCCTTCTCGCATCCGCCCGTCGACCCCGACACCACCACCGCGTACGGCGACCACCCCGACCAGGTCGTCGACTTCTACGCGCCGCGCGGCGGCGAGGAACGCGCCCCGCTCGTCGTCGTCCTGCACGGCGGCGCCTGGCGGGCACCGTACGACCGGCGGCACATCACGCCGTTCGCGGACTTCCTGGCCAGACGGGGTTTCGCCGTGGCCAACGTCGAGTACCGGCGCGGCGGCACCATCCCGGCCCAGGGCGGCGAGGGCCCGGTCGCGGGACGCTGGCCGGACACGTTCGACGACGTGGCGGCGGCGCTCGACGCGATGCCGGGACTCCTGCGCGAGGCCCTGCCGCAGGCAGACCCGCGCCGCATGGTGGTCACCGGGCACTCGGCGGGCGGTCAGCTGGCTCTCTGGGCCGCGGCCCGCCACCTGCTGCCGGCCGACGCACCGTGGCGCACGGACCGCCCCGCCCCGCTGCGGGGAGTCGTCGCACTCGCCCCGATCGCCGACTTCACGGTCGCGGAGAAGCTGGACGTCTGCTCCGGCGCGTCCCGCCAACTCCTGGGCGGGGAGGCGAAGTTCGGGGAGCGCCAGCCGTACGCCGATCCGGCGCTGCTCCTCCCGACGGGCATCGCCACGACGTTGGTGCAGGGCCGCACGGACGTCGTCGTACCGCAGGCGGTCGCGGAGGCATACGCGGACGCGGCGGCCAAGGCCGGCGAGGTGGTCGGCCTGACGCTCCTGGAGGACGTGGGCCACTTCCCCCTGATCGACCCGGCGGCGGACGCGTGCGCGGTGGTGGCGGAGGAGATCGCCCAGCTGGCCTGGTAGCGGCGCGGGGAACTGCGCGCCCAGCCCCCACGCTCCCGCAGACGCGTCGGCGAGAGCCTGCCGATCACGGGTGCGCCAATCACGGGTGTGGAGCCGGTACGGAAGCCGACGCGCGGCGGCCGCCGACGCACGGCCGCTGCCGGTGCGGGGCCAGTGCTGGTGCGGGGCAAATACCGATGCGGGGCCAGTACCGGTGCGGGCCACTTCCGGGCGGGGCTGGGACGGGAACAGAGCCGCTGCCGGAACAGAGCCGCTGCCGGAACAGGGCCGCTCCGGCGCGGAGCCAAGGCGACCCCGGTGATACCCGTAATACCTGAGAGCTACCCCGCAGGTGAGCTCCCTGGCGGGACGCCGACCACAAGCCCAGATCCGTAACTTCCTTCTCAGTTGGGCCCGATGGACGGGCAAACCGAGACGGGGGCACACGGATGGGGCTACGGGGGAGGGCGAACGCGGAACGGACCGCGGCGCGACCGAAACGGCCACAGCGATCGGGCGGGCCGGTCCAGCCGGTCCAGTCAGGTCAGCCGGTTCATCCAGGTCAGCCGAGCCAGAAGGACGGACCGGTTCGAGCAGGTCAGCCGAGCCAGAAGGACGGACCGGTTCAGGCAGGTCAGCCGAGCCAGAAGGACGGACCGGTTCATCCAGGCCAGCCGAGCCAGAAGAATCGACCGGTTCAGGCAGGCCAGCCGGTTCGGCCGGGCCGTCCAGCCCAGCCGGTTCAGCCAGACCTGCCGGGCCAGCCAGACCTGCTGGGCCATCTGGGCCAGCCAGGCCATCCCGGCAGGCGCCCCCGATGGCCCCGCGCCCGTCGCGGCCTGCTTGCCGCCCTGATCACAGGGGCGCTCGTCGCCCCGATCTCCGCCGCGGCCGCACATCCGGAGATACCGGCACCCGCCCCGGCGCGCATCGCCACGGTGACCGCCACCACGCTGGACAGCGCCTACGCGGCGAACCGGGCGAACGCCGCCGAGGCCTCGCGCATGGCCGCGGCCCACGGCGACCGCGGCCGGGCGGCAGCCGTCGGCTCCATGGCGGACCCGGCCCGTCACTTCCTCACCTTCGACGCCCGCGGCCCCGGCCGAGCCGCCGAGGTCTTCGGCGGCCTGGCGAAGGCCGACCACGTGGCGGTCCTCGTGCCCGGCTCCGACACGAGCCTGGACACGTACGACCGCTTCCGCGCCGGCGCCCTCGCCCTGCACCAGCGGCTCGGCCCACGCGCCGCGGTGATCGCCTGGCTCGGCTACGACACGCCCGGCACGATCGGCCCGGACGTCCTCACCACGGGCCTGGCCAAGGAAGCGGCACCCGAACTGCGGGAGTTCATGGGCGAGTTGAGGGCGGTGAACGGGCACGCCCGGCTCACCCTGCTGTGCCACTCGTACGGGACGGTCGTGGGCGCCCGCGCGGCAAGCGGCCTCGACATCTCGGACCTGGTGCTCATAGGCAGCCCCGGCACGGGCGTGGACGCGGTGGCCGGCCTGCACACGAAGGCGCGCGTCTGGGCCGGCCGCGGCGGCGACGACTGGATCGCGGACGTCCCGCACACCAGGGCCGACCTCTTCGGCACGACGGTCGGCTTCGGCACCGACCCCGTGTCCCCGGCCTTCGGCGCCCGTGTCTTCGCGGCGGGCGACGGCGGCCACAGCGACTACCTCAAGCCGGGTTCGGTGTCCTTGGCCAACCTCGCCCGGATCGTGCTCGGCGAGACATCGGAGATGACCCATGGATGAGGTGATACGCCGACTGCGCCTCGGCGCCGAGCGGATCGACGCGGCGACACCGGCCGACCGGGACCGTTCCGTCGACGCCCTGCGTACCTTCGCGATACTCGGCGTCGTGCTCGGCCACTGGCTCGTCACGGCCCTGGTCGCGGACGGCGGCAGGCTGCGCACGTCGAGTCCGCTGGCGCACATGCCCTGGCTTGCGCCGATCTCGTGGGTCTTCCAGACGCTCGCCGTGTTCTTCCTGGTGGGCGGTCACGTGGCGACGAAGAGCTACGCGTCGGCACGGTCGCGCGGGACGACGTACGGACACTGGCTCGGTACGCGCCTGTCCCGCCTCTTCAGGCCGGTGGCGGCCGTCCTCGGGCTGTGGACCGTGGCCACGGTCGGCCTGCTCGTGACGGGCGCGGACCTGAAGACGGTCCACGCGTTGCTGAAGCTGGTCCTGTCCCCACTCTGGTTCCTGCTGGTCTTCGCCGCGCTGACGGCGGTGACCCCGCTGGTGACCCGGGTGAACCCGTTGTGGCCGCTGGCCGTCGTTCTCCATGTGGACCTCATCCGCTTCGGATTCGGCGGCCCGGCCTGGCTGGGCTGGGTCAACGTGGCGGCGGGCTGGCTCGTGCCGTACACGCTGGGCGCGGCCTGGACGCGGGGCGAACTGACCCGTCGTTCGGGCCGGGTGCTGCTCACGGGCGGCGCGGCGGTGACCGCCGGGCTCGTCGCGTGGGGCGGCTATCCGGCGTCCATGGTCGGCGTCCCCGGCTCCTCGGTCTCCAACCTCAACCCGCCGACCCTGGCCGCGGTCACCTTCGGCCTGGCCCAGTGCGGTCTGGCGCTGCTTCTGCGCGAGCGTCTGCGCCGGGCGATGCGCCGGCCGGTGCTCTGGGCGTGGGTCGCCTTCGTCAACCTCTCAGCGATGACGATCTTCCTGTGGCACCAGACGGCACTGATGTCGGTCACCGCCACGGGCCTCCTCGCAGGCCGGCTCCCCGGCCTGCACACCACCCCGGACGACCTCGCGTGGGTGGCGTTCCGGCTTGCCTGGCTCCCGGTCTTCGCCCTCGCCCTGGCAGTGTGCTGGGCGGCCTTTCGTTCCTACGAGCAGGGGCACCGCGGCCGCGGCCGTCGTGCCCGTCGTCCGTCACGTGTCGTCCGCACCCACCGCGTCGCCGTGGAAGCGAACGAGGTCCGGCGTGCCTAGGGTTGACGGCGTGGACGACGCCAAGGACGCCCGGACAGAGGACGACACCACCTCGGCCCCGCCCCCACCTCCGGAGATCCGCCCCGCCGTGCCTCTGCCCGCCCGCTCCGAGCGCTCCGTCAGCGCTACCGGCTCCACCGACCCCGACCCCAGCAGCCTCACCGGTCCTGCCGACCCCGCCTCGGCGCCTCGCGCCCGCCGCTCCCTGTCCGCCCTTCTCGCGGGCCTCTCGTCCGGCAGCGCGCCGCTGCCGCCGATGTCCCGGCCCCGTTGGCTGCGCAGGCTGCCGCATGTCGTGATCTGCCTGATCGCTGTCGTCGTCGCGATCGGCAGCATCGACGAGTTGAGCACCAGCTACCGGCTGGGCGTCGAGTTCGGTCTGCTGGCCGGGGCGGCGCAGGGCGTGGCGCTCGTACTCGCCCTGTGGCGGCCCTTCCCGGCGTGGTGGCTGTCGCTGTCCGCGACGTTCATCGCCGCCGTGGCCGCGCGGTCGAACATGACGGACATGGTGCCCCCGGGCCCCAACTGGCCGTGGATCGGGCCCACGATCGCCGCGCACGCCCTCATCCTGTTCCTGCTCGCCCTGCGGCTGCCCGCCCGCGTGGCCCTCGCGGTGCTGGCGGTGACCGGACTGGTCACGGCCTTCGTGCAAGGCGGCCTCGGCGGCGGTCCGTACTCGGGTACGGGCGTGCTGTCGGTCTCCGTGTTCGCCGTCGCAGTCCTCCTCGGCACCGCCCTGCGCGGCAGCCGCGAGGCACGCACCCAGCTGGTCGAGCAGGAGTACCTGACGGCGGAGGAGCGTTCCCGCCGCACCCTGCTGGAGGAGCGCAACCGCATCGCCCGCGAGCTGCACGACGTCGTCGCCCACCACATGTCGGTCATCTCCATCCAGGCCCAAGTGGCCCCGCACCTGGTGGAGAACCCCTCCGACGAGCTGAAGGAGAACCTCGACGGCATCCGACAGAACGCGTTGGAGGCGCTCACCGAACTGCGCAGGGTCCTCGGAGTGCTGCGCTCGGAGAACCCCGACGACGCGTACGGCCTCGGCGCCGGCACCGGCGCCGCGCCCGACGCTCCCCAGCCCACCCTCGACCGCCTCGACGCGCTCGTCGAGAACACCCGCGCCGCCGGGCTCGCGGTGACCACGGAGATCACCGGCGAGCAGCTCCCGTTGCCGCCCGGCGTGGAGCTGTCCGCGTACCGGATCGTCCAGGAGGCGCTGAGCAACGCGCTGCGGCACGCGCCCGGTTCCGTGGTGCGGGTTGAGCTCACGCACTTCCCGCGCGGCCTGCAGATCCGGGTCGTCAACTCCTCGCCGAGCCACCCCGCCCCGCCGTCGCCGGGTGCCGGGCACGGTCTGCTCGGGATGCGGGAGCGGGCGATGATGCTCGGTGGGACCCTCATGGCCATGGAGACGGCCTGCGGCGGTTTCACGGTGGCAGCGTTCCTGCCGCGTTCGGCGGCCACCGCCTCCCGCACTCCCACTCCCCGTCCCGACGACTCGACCGGCCCCAAGGGCCCACCGGACCCCACAGGAGACACTTCATGACGAGCGGCAGCATCCGCGTACTCATCGCCGACGACCAGCAGATGGTCAGGCAGGGCTTCACGGTGCTGCTCAACACCCAGCCCGACATCGACGTGGTCGGCCAGGCGGTCGACGGCCTGGACGCCATCGCCAAGGTCGCCGAACTCGCCCCGGACGTCGTCCTGATGGACATCCGCATGCCCGAACTCGGCGGCATCGAGGCCACCCGCCGCATCACCGAGAAGACCCCGCAGATCAGAGTCCTGGTGCTGACCACCTTCGACCTCGACGAGTACGTGTACGACGCGCTGCGCGCGGGTGCCTCCGGCTTTCTGCTGAAGGACGCGTCCGCCGACCAGCTCGCCGAGGCGATCCGGGTGGTGGCCGCCGGCGACGCGCTGCTCGCGCCCGGCATCACCCGGCGGCTCATCGCGGAGTTCTCCCGGCTGGACTCCACGCCCCGTGCCCCGCTCAAGCAGCGCGTCGGCGAGCTGACCGAGCGCGAGACGGAGGTGCTCGCCCTCATCGCGCAGGGCCTGTCGAACGCGGAGATCGCCGAGCGGCTCTTCGTCGCCGAGCAGACCGTGAAGACCCACGTGGGCCGCATCCTCGTGAAGCTGGGCCTGCGGGACCGCACCCAGGCGGCGGTGTTCGCGTACGAGTGCGGGCTGGTGCGCCCCACCGGCTACTGAGCGCCCCGGCGGCCACGGGCGGCACTGCCCCGAAGGACACCCGGTCGTACCCGTAGTACCTGAGAGGGAGGCTGAATGACCCTTCTCACTGGTGACGACCACTACGCCGGTCTCCGCCTACCGTTCTGTATGTGACCGAGACGACGCAGACGCAGACGACACCGCCAGGCGGTGCCAGGCAGCGCAGCCCCGAGTTCCAGCTGGCGATGGACGCGTCGCGGGGGCTGCGCCAGGACCTCTTCCACGACGCCTTCGCCGTCCGCCCGCTTCCCAGGATGCGTGTGGACGGCCGCCTGACCCGGCGGCTGCCGTCGCGCCTGCGGGAGCAGGCGGCCTGGACCCCGCACACAGTGGTGGGACTGGCCGGCCTGGTGGCGCTGCTCGTCTCCCTCGCGGGCAACGGCGGCGGTGATCTCGTCCAGCTCCTGACCGGCCTCCTCGCACTGGGCACGATCCTGCTGACCCTGCTCAGGCCGGTCGGCGCCTTCTGGATCTCCCTCGCGGTGACACCGGTCGTGGCCCTGTTCGGCAACGACTGGGGGAGCGACTGGCCCTGGCTGCCCGGCGCCTTCGCGACCCAGTTGATCGTGCTCACGGTCGTGGCGCTGAGGACCAGACCCCGCACGGCAGCCTGGATGTGGGCGCTGACCGCGGCGTACGGCCTGTTCGCGGAGGTCTTCTTCGGAGGCAGCCACTACTACACCAACACCATGCCCTTCCTGTTCGTGAGTGCGCTGGCACTGCTGGTCGTCACGGTGTGGCATGTGCGGCACGACGCCGCGCAGAAGGTGACCGCCCAGGAGACGGTGACCGCGCACGAGCGTTCCAAGCGCACCCTTCTCGAAGAGCGCACGACGATCGCCCGCGAGCTGCACGACGTGGTCGCCCATCACATGTCGGTGGTCGCCATCCAGGCGGAGGCGGCCCCCTACCGCGTGGAGAACCCACCGCCGGAGCTGGAGTACGCCTTCGCGGTGATCAGGGAGAACGCGGTCATAGCCCTCTCTGAGCTGCGCCGGGTCCTCGGTGTCGTACGGGCCGAGGACTACGAGGCCCCGGACGCCCCGCAGCCCACGCTCGCGGATCTGGACCGGCTCCTGGAGAACGTGCGGGACGCGGGACTCGCCGTGGACAAGACGGTCACCGGGGCGGTGCGCGAGCTTCCGCAGGGCGTCGAGCTGTCGGCGTACCGAATAGTCCAGGAGGCGCTGAGCAACAGCCTGCGGCATGCGCCGGGCGCCGCGGCCAAGGTGGAGATCGGCTATGTGCTCGGCGGACTCGGACTGCGCATCGTGAACGGTCCCGCGACCGGCCTGATCAAGCCCTCACCGGGCGCCGGGCACGGCATCACGGGCATGCGGGAGAGGGTGTCGATGCTGGACGGGGAGATGACGGCGGCGACGACGGACGACGGGGGCTACGAGGTCGCGGTCTTCCTCCCCGTCCCGGCGGCGGCACCGACGGAGGACTCCGCATGACCATCCGCGTACTGATCGCCGACGACCAGATGATGGTCCGCGAGGGCTTCTCGGTGCTGCTCGGCGCGATGCCGGACATCGAGGTCGTCGGCGAGGCGGTCAACGGCCGCGAGGCCGTGGACCGGGTCCGGGAGCTGGGGCCGGACGTGGTCCTGATGGACATCCGGATGCCCGAGATGAACGGCATAGAGGCGACCCGCGAGATCGTGGCGGCGAACGGTGCGTCGAAGGTGCTCGTCCTCACGACGTTCGACCTCGACGAGTACGTGTACCAGGCGCTGCGCGCCGGAGCCTCCGGCTTCCTCCTGAAGGACGCCTCCGCCCGGCAGCTCGCGGACGGGGTGCGCGTGGTCGCGGCCGGCGAGGCACTGCTGGCGCCCTCGGTGACGAAGCGGCTGATCACGGAGTTCTCGAAGCTGGCCGAGGAGCCCCGGCTGTCGTCCACCGCCCAGGCGGCCTACGGAGACCTGACCGAGCGCGAGACGGAGGTCCTGGTCCTCATAGCCCAGGGCCTGTCCAACGCCGAGATAGCCACCCGACTGGTAGTGGCCGAGTCCACCATCAAGACCCACGTGAGCCGCATCCTGGTCAAACTGGGCCTGCGGGACCGCACCCAGGCGGCGGTGTTCGCCTACGAGGCCCGCTTGGTCACCCCGGGCTGACGGGCTGCCCCGAAGAGGCGCTCGTCAGGGGCGCGGGGCGGTGACATTTGCGGCTCCGCCGCGGGGCGCGATCGGTCACGGCGCACCCGCACGTCCCCACCGGCCCGTGGACAGCCTCAGAAAGAGGGACGGCCCTGGTCAGACAGGGACACCTCCGGTTAGCGTCCGGTCATGGCAGCTACCAAGACCCCGCCGGCTTTCGACCCCTGGGACCAGGCCTTCCTGGCCAACCCCTACCCCGCGTACGCGGACCTCCGTGCCCAGGGCCGGGTCCACTACTACGAGCCCACCAACCAGTGGCTGGTCCCGCACCACGCGGACGTGTCGGCGCTGCTCAGGGACCGGCGCCTGGGCCGGACATACCAGCACCGGTTCACGCACGAGGACTTCGGGCGCACGGCACCGCCGGCCGAGCACGAGCCGTTCCACGTGCTGAACGACCACGGGATGCTCGACCTGGAGCCCCCGGACCACACGCGGATCCGGCGGCTGGTGTCGAAGGCGTTCACCCCGCGGACGGTCGAGCGGCTGCGGCCGTACGTGGACCGGATGGCGTCCGAGCTGGTCGGCGAGCTAGTCGAGGCCGGGGGTGGCGACCTGCTGACGGTCGTCGCCGAACCGCTTCCGGTGGCGGTCATCGCGGAGATGCTGGGGATCCCGGAGTCCGAGCGGGCGCAGTTGCGGCCCTGGTCGGCGGACATCTGCGGGATGTACGAGCTGAACCCGTCGGAGGAGACGGCTCAGAAGGCGGTGCGGGCGTCGGTCGAGTTCACCGAGTTCCTGCGGGAGCTGATCGCGGTCCGGCGCAAGGAGCCGGGGGACGACCTGGTCTCGGGGCTGATCGCGGCGTACGACGAGGGGGACCGGCTCAGTGAGCAGGAGATGATCTCGACGTGCGTGCTCCTGCTGAACGCGGGCCACGAGGCGACGGTGAACGCCACGGTGAACGGGTGGTGGGCGCTGTTCCGGAACCCCGGTCAGCTGGCGGCGCTCCGGGCGGACTGGGGGCTGGTGGGTACGGCGGTGGAGGAGCTGATGCGGTACGACACGCCGTTGCAGCTGTTCGAGCGGTGGGTGCTCGACGAGATCGAGGTGGACGGGACGGTGATTCCCCGGGGGAGCGAGGTGGCGTTGCTGTTCGGCTCCGCCAACCATGACCCGGCGGTGTTCGCCGAGCCGGAGGCGCTGGATCTGTCCCGGCCGGAGAATCCCCACATCTCCTTCAGCGCGGGGATCCACTACTGCATCGGGGCGCCGCTCGCCCGGATCGAACTGGCCGCGTCGATGGGGGCGTTGCTGGACCAGGCTCCTGCGCTCAGGCTCGCTGCCGAGCCCGAGCGGAAGCCGAACTTCGTGATTCGGGGGTTGGAGGGGCTGCTTGTCGAGGTGTGACGGACGAGGGCGGGTGGGGCCGGTGGTGATGCGCGGGTCGGTGAGGGCTGGTCGCGCCCCGCGGCGGAGCCGCAAAATGTCACCGCCCCGCGCCCCCAAAAGATTGCGCAGTTCCCCGCGCCCCTGAGGGGGCGGCCCCCCGTCAGCCCGTAGTCAGGTCCCGGCGCCTCAGTGCAGCCAACCCCGCCCCCACCAGCGCCACCGCGATGCCCGTGAGTACCAGTACCGGTGTCCAGGTCATCTCGCCGCCCGGCAGCTTCGGGAGGTGGCCGAAGGGGGAGAGGTCCAGTACCGAGTCGGGGAGTTCGAGGGCCGGGCCGATCCAGCCCAGAAGGAGGACCGCGCCCGCCACACCCCATGCGGCCGGAGCCACCTGCGGCGACACCCCGTGGAGGAGGACGGCCAGGCCGCCGATGGTCCAGATCGCGGGGAGTTGGACCAGACAGGCGCCCAGGATGGTCGGGAGGTCCTGGCCGTAGCCGAGGGCGAGACCGAGGCCGCCGACCAGCATGATCAGGGTCGCCCCGCCGAAGGCGATCAGCAGATGGCCGGAGGCCCAGCGCAGACGGCCCACGGCGTTGGCGAGGACGGGTTCCGCACGCTGGGAGGTCTCCTCGGCGTGCAGCCGCAGCACGGACTGGACGACGTACAGCGCGGCGACCATCCCGAGCATGCCGACCATCGTGGCGAGGAACGCGTCCGTGATCCCGGACTGGCCGCCCATGCGCTCGATGATCTCGCGGGTGCGTTCGTTGTCGCCGACCAGATCCGTGGCGCCCGTGGTGATCCCGCCGAAGGCGGCCCCGGCGGCGAGGAAGCCGAGGCTCCAGCCGAGCACGCTGCCGCGCTGCAGCCGCCAGGCCAGTGACCAGGCCGTACCGAGGCGGCCGGCCGCGGGTCCGGGCCGGGTCGGCAGGAAGCTCATGCCGACGTCACGGCGGCCGGCCAGGTCGTACGCGATCATGCCCTGGAGCGCCACGGCGGCGACGAAGAGGAGCAGCACCCACCACCGTTCGTCGGCGAAGGACCGCAGGTTCTCCAGCCAGCCGACCGGGGACAGCCACGTCAGTACCGACGAGCCGTCGGTCACGGACGAGTCGCCGGCCGCCCGCAGCACGAAGGCCGCGCCGAGCAGCCCGCCCGTCAGCCCCTTCGCGAGCCGGGCGCTCTCCGTGAGCTGGGCGACGATCGCGGCCATCGTCGCGAAGACCATGCCGACCCCGGCCGTGCCCAGTCCGAGCGCCAGCGCGCCCGAGGAGCCCTGTCCCGCGAGGCCGCCCGTGATGATCAGCGCGAGGCCCGCGTTCGCGACGAGGGCGGCGAGGAGCGCGGCGGTCAGCGGGGCGCGACGGCCCACCATCCCCGCCGAGACCATCTCCTGACGGCCGCTCTCCTCCTCGTCCCGGGTGTGCCGCACGACGACGAGCAGGCTCATGATCCCGGCGAACACCGCCGCGTACGCCCCGATGCGCCACGCCACGAGGCCGCCGAGCGAGTCGCTGAACACCGGCCCGTACGTGGCGCGCAGGGAGCTGTTGGTCATCATCTGGCGGGCCACGTCGGCGCGTTCGGCGGCCGTGGCGTAGACGCTCTCCAGCGAGCCGGGCATGGAGACCACCATCAGCCCGATCACCGCGACCCACAGCGGGATCATCACCCGGTCGCGGCGCAGTGCGAGCCTCAACAAGGTCCAGGTACCGGCCAGTTGACGCGATCCACCGGACCGTACGGTGAAACGTGCGCCCGAAGCCACGGCGGTCATCGCGACACCGCCTCCGCCCGCACGTCCTCCTGGTAGTGCCGCAGGAACAGCTCCTCCAGGGTCGGCGGCGTCGAGGTCAGGGACCGTACGCCCGACTCGGTGAGCGAGCGCAGTACGGCGTTCAGCTTGTCGCTCTCCACCTGGAGTTTGACCCTGCTGCCCTGGATGTCGAGGTCGTGGACACCGGGCAGGGCCGCCAGCCCGTTGGGTGGGCCCGCGAGTTCGGCGGTGACGCTCGTACGGGTCAGATGGCGCAGCTGGGTGAGCGAGCCGCTCTCCACGGTCCGGCCCTTGCGGATGATGCTGACGCGGTCGCACAGTTCCTCCACCTCGCTGAGGATGTGCGAGGAGAGCAGGATGGTCCGGCCCCGGTCGCGTTCCTCCTCGACGCAGGACTGGAAGACCTCCTCCATGAGCGGGTCGAGGCCCGAGGTCGGCTCGTCCAGGATCAGCAGGTCGACGTCCGAGGCGAAGGCGGCGACGAGGGCGACCTTCTGCCGGTTGCCCTTGGAGTACGTGCGCCCCTTCTTGGTCGGGTCGAGTTCGAACCGCTCGATCAGGTCCGCCCGGCGCGCCTTGTCGAGACCGCCGCGCAGCCGCCCGTACAGGTCGATGACCTCGCCGCCGGAGAGGTTCCGCCAGAGGGTGACGTCGCCAGGGACGTACGCGATGCGGCGGTGCAGGTCCACCGCGTCGGTCCACGGGTCGCCGCCCAGCAGCTGGGCGGCGCCGGAGTCGGCGCGCAGGAGGCCCAGCAGGACGCGGATGGTGGTGGACTTCCCGGCGCCGTTCGGGCCGAGGAAGCCGTGGACCTCGCCGGTCTCGACGTCGAGGTCGAGACCGTCCAGGGCGTGCGTACTGCCGAACGACTTGTGCAGTCCGGAGACGGTGATTGCCTTCGTCATGGTTCATGAACGTACGCTTCCTTCAGAAATTTGTGAAGTTAAGGAAGCGTATAAATCACGGATACACTCGACCAT
This sequence comes from Streptomyces sp. NPDC033178, assembly GCF_055577685.1. NCBI lineage: Bacteria > Bacillati > Actinomycetota > Actinomycetes > Kitasatosporales > Streptomycetaceae > Streptomyces > Streptomyces sp. NPDC033178. The sequence goes on along the minus strand of NZ_JBVIPT010000017.1, from coordinate 242,825 downwards.
GGCGCGCTGAGCAGGGGAGAGGATCCAGGGATGTCGGAACCGAGTGAGGTGGGGCGGGACCCGGAGGCGGTCTCGAAGTTCGTCGAGAGCTTCGCCGCGCAGCTCGTCGAGGCCGGGATGCAGCGGATGCCGGCCCGGGTGTTCGGCGCCCTGCTCGCCTCCGACTCCGGGGCGCTGTCCTCCGCCGAGATCGGTGCACAGCTCCAGGTCAGCCCCGCCGCCGTCTCCGGGGCGGTGCGCTATCTCTCGCAGCAGCACATGGTCTCGCGCGAGCGGGAACCCGGCTCCCGGCGCGAGCGGTACCGGGTGCACAGCGACCAGTGGTACGAGGCGCTGACCAACCGGGACGCGGTGATCAAACGGTGGCAGTTCGCCCTGAGCGAGGGGGTCGACAGCCTGGGCGTCGAGACCCCGGCGGGGCGGCGACTCGCCGAGACGCTCGCGTTCTTCCAGTTCATCGAGGGGGAGATCGCCGAGATGATGGAGCGTTGGCGCGTCCACAAGGAGCGGGAGTTTGGCGACGGGTGAGGTCGCCAGGGGGTGGCCGTGGGTGGGGTGACCGTGGGTGGGGAACTGCGGGTCCGCCGTGGCTGGTCGCGCAGTTCCCCGCGCCCCTGAAGGGCGCCCACCGTTGACGGGGTGCCCCTACCGCTCCTTCGTCTCCTCCAGGACCGTCCGCCCCAGCAGCGCGTACCCCTCCGGGCGCCGGCGCTTCAGGTACTGTGCGTACGCCAGGCCGCCCACGCCGATCAGCGCGACGATCCACGGTGTCGCCTTCAGGACGATGGAGCCGGACTCGGGGCCGGCCGCGACGCCCATGTTGGACACCAGCAGGACCACGACGGCGAGCATCGCGAGGCCGCCGACGAGCGGGGCGGTGAAGGTCCTGAACCAGTGCCGGGACTCGGGGTGGTTCTTGCGGAAGTAGGCCAGCACCGCGAAGGAACACACCGCCTGCACCACCAGGATGGCCATCGTGCCGAGGATGGCGAGCAGGACGTACGTACCGGTGTACGGGTCCTTGCCCGCCGCCCAGAACGCCCCGAGCAGCACCGCGCTGACGACCGTCTGGACGAGGCCCGCGACGTGCGGGGAGCCGTGCTCGGGGTGGGTGCGCCCGATGGTGCGCTGCAGTGACGGCAGCACCCCCTCGCGGCCGAGGGCGTAGAGATAGCGGGCGGCGCAGTTGTGGAAGGCCATGCCGCAGGCCAGCGAGCCGGTGATCATCAGCCACTGCATGACGATGACGGCCCAGTGGCCGACGTACTGCTCGGTGGGGTTGAAGAAGAGGGCGAGCGGGTTGGAGGACGAGGCAGCCTCGACGGCCGCCGCCTCGCCGTTGCCCGTGATGGCCATCCAGGAGACGAAGACGTAGAAGACGCCGACGCCGAGCACCGAGATCATCGTGGCCTTGGGGATGATCTTCTTCGGGTCGCGGGACTCCTCGCCGTACATGGCCGTCGACTCGAAGCCGACCCACGACCAGAAGGCGAAGAAGAGTCCGAGACCGGCCGAGGTCCCCTGGAAGGCGTTGACCGGGTTGACCGGGCCGAACGTGAAGCCGTCCGGGCCGCCGCCGTGCAGTGCGACGGAGATCGCCATCGCCGCGAGGATCGTGACCTCGGTGGCCAGCAGCACCACGAGGAGCTTCTCGGCGACCGACACCCCGAACCACGTGCCCGTGGCGTTGATCGCGAGCATCAGGATCGCGAACGCCCACCACGGGACGTCCACCCCCGTCTGGTCGTGCAGGGTCGTCGTGGCGAAGGTCGAGAAGATGCCGATCAGGGCCGGTTCGAAGACGACGTACGCGAAGGTCGCGAGGAGTCCGGAGGCCAGGCCGACGGTCCGGCCGAGGCCGAACGAGATGAAGCCGTAGAAGGCGCCCGTGGACGTGATGTGCTTCGCCATCGAGGTGAAGCCGACCGCAAAGATCGCCAGGACGACCATTGCGACGAGATAGCTCGCGGGGGCTCCGATGCCGTTGCCGGAGGAGACCATGAAGGGCACGTTGCCCGTCATCGCGGTGATCGGCGCCGCCGTGGCGACGGCCATGAAGACCACGCCCAGCAGACCGATCGCGTTCGGCCTGAGCCGGTGGACGGTGCTGTCCTCGCCGGTCGCCGCCTCGGGGGCTGCGCCCTCCTGTACTGCCATCGGGTGGCCCCTCTCCATGGTCGTCCGCGGTCGCCCGCTCGTCTTCGTGCTCGTGTTCGCGAATGTCTTCGCGCTTGTCCTCGGTCGACCGGAATGCTGCACGGAAAATGAGTCGTGTCGCCGGTCCGAGCGTTAAATGTTTGTCAACCAGACCTTTAGAACGCCTGTGGATCGCCGCGGCAGCGAACGTCTGCGTTAACTCTCCGCCCGGCCATGGACCCCGTACGCCCGCGCTTCGTACCGTCCCCGGCATGAGCACGTACACCTCCACCCTCGGCGGCCGCACCCACCGCTTCGACGGCCTCGCCCGGCTGCTCGCCGCCGCGAGCCCCGAACGCTCCGGCGACCGCCTCGCCGGGCTCGCCGCCGAGTCGGCGCAGGCGCGGGTCGCGGCCCGCTGGGCGCTGGCGGACGTGCCGCTCGCACAGTTCCTCGCCGAGCCGGTGATCCCGTACGAGGACGACGACGTCACCCGGCTCATCGTGGACACCCATGACGCGGTCGCCTTCGCGCCGGTCGCCGGTCTCACGGTCGGGGAGTTCCGGGAGTGGCTGCTCTCGGACGCGGCGGACGCGAGCGCCCTGGCCGCGCTGGCCCCCGGTCTGACCCCCGAGATGACGGCGGCCGTCTCCAAGCTCATGGGCAACGCGGACCTGGTCGCCGTCGCCCGCAAGGTCCGTGTCGTCACGGCCTTCCGCTCCACGATCGGCCTCCCCGGCCGCCTCGCGACCCGCCTCCAGCCCAACCACCCCACCGACGACCCGGCGGGCGTCGCCGCGGCGCTCCTCGACGGACTCCTCCTCGGCTCCGGCGACGCGGTCATCGGCATCAACCCGGCGACGGACAGCCCCAGGGCCGTACGGGACCTGCTGGAACTCCTCGACGGTGTGATCCGGCGGTACGCGATCCCCACCCAGTCCTGTGTGCTCAGCCACGTCACGACGAGCATCGACCTGATGGCCGTCGGGGCGCCCGTCGACCTCGTCTTCCAGTCCATCGCCGGTACGCAGGCCGCGAACGCGTCCTTCGGTGTCACCCTCGGCCTCCTCGACGAGGCGTACGAGGCGGCGCGCGCCCTGGGCCGCGGCACGGTCGGGTCCAACGCCCTGTACTTCGAGACCGGCCAGGGCAGCGCGCTCTCGGCCGACGCGCACCACGGGGTGGACCAGCAGACGGTCGAGGCACGCGCGTACGCGGTGGCCCGCCGCTACGAGCCGTTGCTGGTCAACACGGTGGTGGGCTTCATCGGCCCGGAGTACCTGTACGACGGCCGCCAGATCCTCCGCGCCGCCCTGGAGGACCACTTCTGCGGCAAGCTGCTCGGCCTGCCCATGGGCCTGGACATCTGCTACACGAACCACGCCGACGCGGACGACGACGACATCGCCACCATGCTGACCATGCTGGGCGTGGCCGGGGCGTCCTTCGTCATCTGCACGCCGGGCGGCGACGACATCATGCTCAACTACCAATCCGCCTCCTACCACGACGCGTTGTACCTCCGCGAGGTCCTGGGGCTGCGCCCGGCACCGGAGTTCGAGGCCTGGCTCGACGGGATCGGCCTGCTCGACGAACGGGGCGGGATACGGTCCGTCGCCGGCACCGCCCACCCCCTGATGGCCATCGGCAAGGAGCTGGCAGCATGACGGACCGTCAACTGGCCGTGTTGGTAAGGGAATTGATGGAAGGGGCGGCTCCCGAGTCGTCGGACGCCGTGCTGTGGGCGGGGTTGCGGCGGCACACCCAGGCGAGGATCGGGCTGGGCCGGGCCGGGTCCGCGCTGCCCACGCGCCACCGCCTCGAACTCCAGGCCGCGCATGCCGCGGCGCGGGACGCGGTGCACTCGCCGTTCGACCCGGACGTGGTGGCGTCCGCGCTGCCGGGTGTGCCGACGGTACGGGTCCGGAGTGCGGCTCCCGACCGGTTGACGTACCTCCAGCGCCCGGACCTCGGCCGCAGGCTCGACGACATCGACCGGGCGCACCTGCCGCGTGACACCAGCGGTGCCTGGGACGACTGGGACGTCGTCTTCGTCGTCGCGGACGGGCTGTCGAGCCGGGCCGTCCACGATCACGCGGCGCCGGTGATCCGTGCGACGACGGCAGGGCTGCCTGCCGGGTGGCGGGTCGCGCCGGTGGTCCTGGCCGAGCAGGCCCGGGTGGCGCTCGGTGACGACGTGGCCCACGCGTTGGGTGCCGCCATGGTCGTCGTCCTCGTCGGCGAACGGCCCGGGATGTCCGCGGCGGACTCCCTGGGCGTGTACCTCACGTACGCGCCCCGCCCCGGCCACACCACGGACGCCGACCGCAACTGCCTCTCCAACATCCGGCCCCCGCTGGGCCTGTCCTACGACACGGCCGCCGCCAAGCTGACGTCCCTGATGACCCGAGCGCGGGAGTTGGGGCGGACGGGGGTGTCCTTGAAGGACGACAAGGACGACTTGGGTGACGGGGCGGTGGGGTTGCCGGCGGCGGGGTAGGGACTTTTTTCGCCCCCGCCGGTCACCCCGGCAACGTCAACCCCCACGCCCCCTCCCGCACCGTCCACGTCCGCGTCCGCACAGGCCCCCCGACCACCGCGTCCGCGCGATACCGGAAGTCGGACCCCGACACGGTGATCGTCCGAGCCACGGCCTCCAGCAGAGCGGCCTCCGCGCCGACGGAAGCGGGCCGCACCTCGACACGCGCACCCCCGCCCACCTCACCCGGCGTGACGGACACGGACTCCAGTGGCTGGTCGAGGTCGACGAGGGTCACCCCGTCGACCTCGATCCGCAGCCGCGTGGGCCCGGTGACCGCAGGCGCCGGCACCCGGGCGGGCCGGGCCGCGAGGGTCCGTACGAGGGACTGGCAGGTGCGAAGCCAGTGATGGTGATGCCCGCCGCCATCCTCCGAACCACTCCCGGAACCGGACCCGGAACCGGAACGGGACCCCCACCCGGACCCGGGCCCGGAACCCAAACCGAACCCCAACCCCAGCCGCGAGCCACCCCCGGACCCGGAACCAGAGCCATTGCCCGAGCCGGAACCAGAGCCGGAACCAGAGCCCACCCCGTTCCCAGCACCAGCTCCAGCCCCAGAACCAGCCCCCAAACCCCCACCCGAGCCCACCCCCGCCCCGGCAGCCCCCCACCTGCCCCCCGCCAACGGCGGAATCCGCAGCGTCCCCAGCACCACCCCGTCGCTGTCGTCCACCAGGAGATCGAGCCGCCGCTCGGCCCCGTCGAGCACGGCACGGGCCGCCGCGACAGCCCCTATGGGCACCCCCAGCGCCCGCGCGAGCGACAGCGCTCCGCCGCTCACGCCCACCGGCACGAGGGACAGTGCACATCCGGCCAGCTCCCGCCGTCGGTACAAAACGGAAACCGCGCGCAAAAGCGCCCGGTCGTCCCCGATCACGACAGGTCGTCGTGACCCTCTCCGGGCAAGTGCCCGATCGAATTCCTCGGGCCCGTCAGGAAGGCACACTTTCGTCGTCGCACCCGCGCTGAGCACGTCTTTTGCGATCCGTACCGCCTCACCGTCACCGTGACGGGCGACCGGGTCGATGACCACAAGGAGCTGGTCGGAAGTCGACACCTCGGTCCTGCCTCGCTTCCTCGGGTAGCATCTTTGTGCAAGAGCCCCTTGCGCTATTGCGCCAGGGGCTTCGTCTATTCCGGGGCATCCGGTCCGACGGTCGCGGCCAAAGGTGGTCGCCGGCGTACGCAGCCGTACCAGAACCAGCCGCGTACGTCCCCGACCTTGGACATGCCCCGCCCGGAAGGGGTGTACGCGCGTGCCCGCACTTGTGCTGCTCGGTGCTCAGTGGGGTGACGAAGGCAAGGGAAAGGCCACCGACCTGCTCGGTGGTTCCGTGGACTATGTGGTGCGCTACCAGGGCGGCAACAACGCCGGCCACACGGTAGTCGTGGGCGATCAGAAGTACGCCCTCCACCTCCTCCCTTCCGGAATCCTCTCGCCGGGGTGTACTCCGGTCATCGGCAACGGAGTCGTCGTCGACCCGTCGGTCCTGTTCTCCGAGCTGAACGGACTGAACGAGCGAGGCGTCGACACCTCCAAACTCCTCATCAGCGGAAACGCGCACATCATCACGCCGTACAACGTGACGGTGGACAAGGTGACGGAACGCTTCCTCGGGAAGCGGAAGATCGGCACGACCGGCCGCGGCATCGGCCCGACGTACGCGGACAAGATCAACCGCGTCGGCATCCGCGTCCAGGACCTGTACGACGAGTCGATCCTGATGCAGAAGGTCGAGGCGGCCCTCGACGGCAAGAACCAGCTCCTCACCAAGGTCTTCAACCGACGCGCCATCGAGTCGGAGCAGGTCGTCGAGGAACTGCTGACGTACGCGGAGAAGCTGCGCCCGTACGTCGCCGACACGGTCCTCGTGCTCAACAAGGCGCTCGAAGAGGACAAGGTGGTCCTGTTCGAGGGCGGCCAGGGCACGCTGCTGGACATCGACCACGGCACGTACCCCTTCGTGACGTCCAGCAACCCGACCGCCGGTGGCGCCTGCACCGGCTCGGGCGTCGGCCCCACGAAGATCAGCCGGGTCATCGGCATCCTGAAGGCGTACACCACGCGTGTCGGTGCCGGTCCCTTCCCGACCGAACTCTTCGACGAGGACGGCGAGGCCCTGCGCCGCATCGGCAACGAGCGCGGTGTCACCACCGGCCGTGACCGCCGCTGCGGCTGGTTCGACGCGGTCATCGCGCGGTACGCGACGCGCGTCAACGGCCTGACGGACTTCTTCCTGACGAAGCTGGACGTCCTGACCGGCTGGGAGGAGATCCCGGTCTGCGTGGCGTACGAGATCGACGGCAAGCGCGTCGAGGAACTCCCGTACTCCCAGACCGACTTCCACCACGCGAAGCCGATCTACGAGACCCTGCCGGGCTGGTCGGAGGACATCACGAAGGCCAAGACCTTCGCGGACCTCCCCAAGAACGCGCAGGACTACGTGAAGGCGCTGGAGGAGATGTCCGGCGCCCCGATCTCAGCGATCGGTGTCGGTCCGGGCCGCGACGAGACGATCGAGATCAACTCGTTCATCTAGTACAGACCGAAAGGAAGGGGCGCCCCGACAGCTTGTCAGGGCGCCCCTCCTTGAGTTCTCGTCGCGTCAGATGCCTACGGCTTTTTCGGTGCCCGGAATCCTGCGGTGTCGAGGGGGCAGTCGAACGACTCGGGGATGCTGAGCTTCTCACCGAACGGAACGGTGAGGCGAGATTCGTAGCCCTTGGCGGACGGAGTCCACAAAATAGTGGCCTGCTCCTCCTGCATGTCGAGGGCCAGGTAGACGGGGACGCCCGCCTTCCCGTAGGCCTTGACCTTGTCGGTCAGGTCGTTGTCCCGGGTGGAGCTTGTCGTCAGCTCGGCGACGAAGGACAGACCTTCTCCGTCCAGGTGGTTTCCGGTCGTCTCGTACGTTTGCTCGTGCGCGGCGTGGATGTCTGGTCCGTACGCACGCTCGACCCCCGGGAAGACGAACAGCTGGGGAGCCTGACTGATGAGGTGGCCTTCGGGGAGGTACGGCTCGAGTTGGTCACACGCCAGCTTCATGACGCGGGTGTAGTAGCCCTTGGACCACGGCGACAAGACGATGTTCCCCTTGATGACCTCGGCCTTGTAGCCGGCGGGCACATTCAGCTCGTCGAGGGTGTCCAGCAGACCCTCGAAGCCGGGGGGCTTGGTGCCGCTTATCGTCGGTCGCTCCATGGACACAGAAAGTCACGAACTAAACCTCGACGAACCCCCACTCGCCCCTGACTGGGTTCCCCTCACCGGTCTCCAACTCCACAGGGACTTCCTGGTCCCGGTCGGCAGCACGGCACACCGCCCCTGGCCCGACGGAGTCACCCGGCTCACCGCGGGCCCGGACCACGTTTCGCACATCCCGGTCCCGGCGCTCGACGGGCGGACCTGGCCGCTGAGTTGGCGGTACCGGCCGGTGGTCCCCGACCACCTCGTGCACCCGCTGCTCCTGCGTATCGCACTCCACGCGCAAGAGTGGGCGTACCTCACATAGCGGGCATAGGCTGAGAGTGCAAACGTGCGTGCGTCGATCAGAAGAAGGTGAGCGCGATGCGCGTCATGCTCAAGGCCACTCTGGACACGGAGAAGTCGAACGAAGCGATCCGCAGCGGCAAGATGCCGGAGCTGATCAAGGAGATCCTGGACCACCTCAAGCCCGAGGCGGCGTACTTCGCGCCCTTGGGCGGCCGACGTACCTGCCTCCTGTTCTTCGACATGAAGGACAGCTCGGAACTGCCTCCCACCGGTGAGCCGTTCCTCACCCAGTTCAACGCCGAGGTCGAGGTCTGCCCGATCATGAACAGCGAAGACCTCCAGAAGGGGCTGTCCGAGCTGCGCTGACTGCCGGGGCGTCGATGGTGTAGCCCGCTACACCACGGACTCGGGGGGCCGGTCCCTCGTGGCGGCGCATGGGCGACGGAATCGTGGACGGCATCACAAGCCGATCCAGGAAAGGCCCATTCCATGGCCGCGAACCGTCGCCCCGTACGCCGTACCGTCACCGTCGTCACCACCCTGGCAGCCGTCACGCTCGCTGCCGGGCTGCTCACCGGATGCGAGGACGACGACCTCGACAACTCGCTGAGCTGCCTCAAGAACGCCGACACGATCGCCGACAGCCTCAAGGCGATCCATGAGGCCGGTGCGGACGCGGTGAAGGATCCCACGCGGACCGACTCGTCCATCGACACCATCGAGAAGAACCTCGACAGGATCAACGACAGGACGGACGGCGACAGGACGAACGACGACAAGGTCGGCAAGGCGGTCGACGACCTCAACGACGCCATCAAGGACTACAACAAGGCCATCCTGGACGGTGACACTCCGGACTCCAGCCGGATCGACGCCGCCGCCGACGAACTGACCGACGTCTGCACGTCCTGACACTCACATGGCAGCGCTAGCTGAAGATGATCATCGAGCCCTGCGCCAGACTCCGTGTCGCCGCCGCGTGCAGCCCCAGCCATACGTGCCGTTCGCGGGCGAACGGACTGGAGTCGAAGGGCGCGGGTGCGGCCGGCTCCTCCAGCTCGGTCGGGGCCATGGGGGGCTCCGGCGGGAGGGGAGGCACAGCGGGGTCGATGCCGATCGTCGGGGCGACGAACTCCAGCTCCCGCAGCAGGGCCTGGGACGAGCCCAAGGGGCCCCCGCCCGCGAGGAGTTCGTCGCTCGACAGCGGGTGCGGGAAGTCCACCGGTACGTACGCGCCCGCGTGGTCGTAGTGCCAGACCAGGTGGGACTGCTGGGCCGTCGCGTCGAACATCTCCAGCAACTGCTCGTAGTCACCGCCCAGTTCGTCGACCGGTGTCACCGCGAGCCCGCACACCTGCAGCAGATACGCGCGGCGCAGGAAGTGCAGCGCGTCGTAGTCGAAGCCCGCGACCGGTGCCACATCGCCGGAGAGGCCCGGCATATAGGCGTAGACCGGCACCGGCGGAAGTCCGGCCTCGCCCAGAACCTTGTCGTAGAGCGCGAGTTCCTCGGCGAAGGGGTTGTCGGGGGTGTGGCACAACACGTCGACGAGCGGGACCAGCCACAGGTCACAGGCCAACAGAGAGCTCCTCGCGTAGCACGGTGGTCAAGAAAGCGTAATGGGTGCAAGCGCGGTCGGGCCCCGCCGTGAACGTCGAATACCCCACACCTGACGGCCCCACCCCCACACCCACCACTTCCGGCCCCGGATCTTCGAGCCGGGCTCGGCGGCAGCCCCATGGCCCCCGGCCGCGGATCGTCGACCCCGCGCCGGATCCTCGGCCCTAGTCCGCCACCAACTGCTCGATCAGCGCCAGCGAGTGCGCGTCGTACGCGGTCACGATCGTGTGGGCCGTCGGGGCGTCGCGTTCGGTGAGGGCGTCCACGAGGGCCGTGTGCTCGGACCACAGGCGGCCGCGCAGGTCGTCGACCCGGCGCAGGTGCTGGACCGCGCACACCCAGGACTGGACGCGCAGCCGGTGCAGGAAGTCGGCGAGGTAGAGGTTGCCGAACAGCCCGCTGAGCTCGCGCCAGAAGCGCAGGTCGTAGCCGATGAGGATGTTGAGGTCACCGGCGGCGGCCGCCCGCTGGGCCTCCTCGCCGCGCCGCCGCACCCCGGCGAGCGCGGCACCGGTGCGGGGGTCGTCGATGCGGGTGGCGAGCGCGGCGCGGGCGCCCCGGGTGGTGGTGGCCTCCGCGTCGAGCAGTCCGCGGAAGATGCTGTCCGTGACCAGGCTGCGGGCCTCGATCATGCCCCGGTAGTCGTTCAGCGAGTACTCGTGGACACGGAAGCCGCGGTGCTGGTCCGCGTCCAGCAGGCCCTGGGCCGACAGGTCGACCAGGGCCTCGCGGACGGGGGTCGCGGAGACGCCGTACTGCTCGGCGATCTCCTTGACCGTGAACTCCTGGCCCGGCTTGAGGCGTCCGGCCAGCACCTCGTCGCGGAGCGCGTCCGCGATCTGCTGCCGCAGGGTGCTGCGGGTGACGGCGCCATTGCCGCTGCCGGTGCGGGGCATCGTCCGTTCCTTCCCCGAGCGGATAAGTACTCGCTCATGTCTACGAGCCAGTCACCTTACGCGTTCGGGAAAGGGTCATCCGGACTGCACCGCTCCCTCCCTACACCGTGTGCTCGTCCGCCACCGAGAGCGCCTCGTCGAGCGCGGCCAGACCCTCCTTGGCCTCCGCCTCCGTGATGTTGCACGGGGGAACGACATGGGTGCGGTTCATGTTGATGAAGGGCCACAGACCGTGCGCCTTCGCCGCGGCACCGAACGCTGCCATGGGCGCGTTCGCCGCACCGGACGCGTTGTACGGCACCAGCGGCTCCCGCGTCTCCCTGTCCCGTACGAGTTCCAGGGCCCAGAAGACACCCGTGCCGCGGACCTCGCCGACGCTCGGGTGGCTTTCGGCCAGCTCGCGCAGCCCGGGACCGAGCACGGCCGCGCCGATCCGGGTGGCCTGTCCGAGGATGTCCTCCTCCTCCATCACGTTGAGGGTCGCGACGGCGGCGGCACAGGCGAGCGGGTGCCCGGAGTAGGTGAGCCCGCCGGGGTAGGGGCGCTTCGCGAAGGTCTCGGCGATGGCGGGCGAGATGGCGACACCGCCCAGCGGCACGTACCCGGAGTTCACACCCTTCGCGAACGTCATCAGGTCCGGCACGACCCCGTAGTGATCGGCGGCGAACCAGTGCCCGGTCCGTCCGAAGCCCGCCATGACCTCGTCCAGGACGAAGACGATCCCGTACTCGTCGCAGAGCGAGCGGACGCCCTCCAGATATCCCGGCGGCGGCATCATGATCCCCGCCGTACCCGGGATCGTCTCCAGGATGATCGCCGCGATGGTGGCAGGACCCTCGAAGGCGATGGTGTCGGCGAGATGCTGGAGCGCGCGCTCGCACTCCTGCTGCTCGGTCTCCGCGTGGAAGGGCGAGCGGTACAGGAACGGCGCCCAGAAGTGCACGACCCCGGCCGCCCCGCTGTCGTTCGGCCAGCGGCGCGGATCACCGGTGAGGTTGATCGCGGCCGAGGTCGCACCGTGGTACGAGCGGTAGGCGGAGAGCACCTTCGGGCGGCCGGTGTGCAGCCTGGCCATGCGCGTGGCGTTCTCGACGGCCTCGGCGCCCCCGTTGGTGAAGAAGATCTTGTCCAGATCCCCCGGCGTCCGCTCGGCGATCAGCCGTGCCGCCTCCGACCGGGCCTCCACGGCGAAGGCCGGCGCGAACGTCGTCATGCTCGCGGCCTGCTCCTGGATCGCGGCGACGACCTTCGGGTGCTGGTAGCCGATGTTCGTGAAGACGAGCCCACTGGTGAAGTCCAGATACCGCCTGCCGTCGTAGTCCCAGAAGTACGCCCCCTCCGCACCGGCGACGGCGAGCGGGTCGATGAGCTCCTGCGCCGACCAGGAGTGGAACACATGCGCACGGTCCGCGGCCTTCACGGCGGCGCCGGCCTGGGGATTGGGCTGAGGGGTCATGCGGCCGAGCGTAGGTGTCCGGGGCGAGGGCGCGACATCGGCGTCCTGTCTGCGGTGCGGCCGGGAACGCGACAGGTTGTCGTGTGTAGGGACACCAGAGGGAGCCTCGGCCGCGACTGCGGGGAATAATTGACAGCATCCTGTCCAGATGACAGCATGCTTACATGAGCGCAAGTACGCGCAGGGCCGGATCGATCAGCACGACCGAGGAGGAACCATGAACGGCAACCGCAAGCCCGTACACCTCGCCGTCTACGACACGCTCGCCGACTGGGAGACCGGCCACACGACCGCGTACCTCGCACGGGGCGGCTACGAGATCCGGACGGTCGGAGCGTCTCCCGCCCCCGTGAGGTCCGTCGGCGGGCTGCGGATCCAGCCCGACGTCACACTCGACGACCTGCGGCCCGAGGACAGCTCGCTGCTGATCCTGCCGGGAGCCGATCTGTGGACTGTGACATCAACCGCTACCGCGGCGGGGAGCGACGACCTCGCCCCCTTCGCCCGCAAGGCGCGCGAGTTCCTGGACGCCGACGTGCCCGTCGCCGCGATCTGCGGGGCCACGGCGGGCCTCGCCCGCGAGGGGCTGCTCGACGACCGGGCCCACACCAGTGCCGTCTCCTTCTACCTGGCGGCCACGGGATACAAGGGCGGCGAGCGGTACGTCGACACCGACGCGGTCACGGACGGCAAGCTGATCACCGCAGGGCCCACCGAGCCCGTCGCGTTCGCGCGGGAGGTGTTCGGACTGCTCGGCGTGTACGAGGGAGAGGTGCTCGACGCCTGGTACCGGCTGTTCCATGACTCGGACGCGGAGGCGTACGCGGTGCTTGAGGCGGCCGGCCAGTGACCGAGACGAGCGGGGCGAGTGGGGCGGCGGGCAGGGCACGGCAGGACCTGTTCAGCCGGAGCGCGCTCGGCATCTTCCGGCTGAACGGCCAGTTCATGGGCGTGGCCGAGGAGCTGGCCCGCCCCGCCGGGCTCACCGCCGCCTGGTGGCAGGTGCTCGGGGCCGTACTGAAGGAGCCGCTGCCCGTCTCCGGGATCGCCCGGGCCATGGGCATCACCCGGCAGAGCGTGCAGCGGATCGCCGATCTGCTGGTCGAGCGGGACCTCGCGGAGTACGTGCCCAACCCGGCCCACCGTCGCGCCAAGCTCCTCCGCCCGACGGAGGAGGGCCTCGCGGCCGTCCGGCGGATCACCCCCGGACACGCGGCCTTCGCGGACCGCCTCGCGGAGACCCTCGGCGAGGCCGAACTGGCCGAGACCGTACGGGTGTTGGAGCGGCTGATCGGCGCGATGGAGACGGTCACGGAGGCGGGCGCGGGCCAGGGCTCGGATTCGGGCTCGGATTCGGGTGTGCGAACCGTGACAGAAACGGCATCCGCTGTTACGGAACCGTAGACACCGCTCCGGCCACCTCCCCGTTCGGCCGCACTATCCTCGGGCTGTCGCACAAGTACGGGGGAGGGCGGCATACCCATGGAGAAGCTCGGGCCTGCGGATCCGCAGCGGATCGGCGCGTACAGACTGCTGGCGCGGCTCGGTGCCGGCGGCATGGGACAGGTGTTCCTGGCGCGTTCCGACCGGGGGCGGACGGTCGCGGTCAAGCTCGTACGCCAGGAACTCGCCGAGCAGGAGGAGTTCCGCGCGCGCTTCCGCCAGGAGGTGCGGGCCGCCCGGCGGGTGGGCGGGTACTGGACGGCGCCGGTCCTCGACGCGGACACGGAGGCGGCGATCCCCTGGGTCGCCACGGGCTATGTGGCAGGGCCCTCGCTCGAAGCGGTCGTCGGGCACGACCACGGCGCGCTCCCGGAGCGGTCCGTACGGATCCTCGCGGCCGGCCTCGCGCACGCGCTCAAGGACATCCACGCGGCGGAGCTGATCCACCGCGACCTCAAGCCGTCGAACGTCCTCGTCACGATCGACGGCCCGCGCGTCATCGACTTCGGTATTGCCCGCGCCCTGGAGACGGTCACCGACGGCGGCCTCACCCGCACCGGCGCGCTCGTCGGCTCGCCCGGTTTCATGGCCCCCGAGCAGGTCCGCGGCGACCGCATTACGCCGGCGTGCGACGTCTTCTGCCTGGGCTCGGTCCTGTCGTACGCGGCCACGGGCGACCTGCCGTTCGGTACGGCCAACAGCGGCGTGCACGCCCTGATGTTCCGCATCGCCCAGGAGGAGCCGGACCTGGAGGGCGTCCCGGAGGGCATCGCCGACCTCGTCCGCCAGTGCCTGCGCAAGGACCCCGCCTCCCGCCCGACCCTCGACGACATCCTGGAGCGCACGGGCGCGGAGGACACCGTCACGGACGGCCGCAGCCGTGACCCCTGGCTGCCGGGAATGCTGGTGGCCCAACTGGGCCGCCACGCCGTGCAGTTGCTGGACACGGAGGATCCGGAGAGTCCGGAGGGTTCGAAGGAGAGGGAGAGCGTGACTGGGGCGGAGCCCCAGACCCCGTCGGGGGCCGGCCCCCGAACCCCCGCTCCTCAAACGCCGGAGGGGCTGAAGATTTCGCAGCCCGGGCCGACACCTTCAGCCCGTCCGGCGTTTGAGGACGAGGCCGTTCAGGCCGACAGCGTGGGTCTGGGGGCGGCAGCCCCCAGGGACGGGAAGGGTAAGGGCGGCGGGGGCGAGGAAACTCCGGGCCTCCCGGCCGCCGCGCCCACCCCCACCCCCAGCCCCATCCCCGAAGCCTCCCCCGAACACCAACACGCCCCCACCCCCGACGGCCCCACCCCACCCCCACCCGGCCCCCCGGGAGCTGCCCCCTTCGACCACCTCCCCACAATGACCACGGGCCTGCCCGGCACACCCCCACCGACCACCCCGCCGGGAGCACCGCAGGGAGGCCCACCCGTCCACCCCGCCTACGGCTACCCCCAGCAACACCCCCAGCCCGCCGGCTACGGCTACCCGCACTACCAACAACAGCCCGCCGGCTACCCACCCCCTCCGGGCTCGACCCCTCCCTACGGCCCCACGCCCCCCTACGGCCCAACACCCCCGTACGGACCGGGAGTTCCGCAACACCCCGGCCCCCCGCAGGGAAGAGGCGGCCGCTCCACCGCAGTCCTGATCATCGTCGCCCTGATCGTCGCGCTCGGCGCCGGCGCCTCCGTGTACGCGCTGATGAAGGGCGACGGAGACAACCGCGCGGGCGGCGACCCCACCACCTCCCCGACGACGAACGCGCCCACCACCCCGGGCCAGGTCACCGAGGGCCCCACGCAGCCGTCGACCACGCCGGAGGAGACGCCGACGGACGGCGCGATCCCCGTCAAGTACCTCGGCACATGGACCGCGTCCATCGACAACGACACGGGCCACAACACCCGCGAACTCACCATCCAGCAGGGCGAGGTGGGCGACACGGTCCTCTCGCTCACCGCGGACGGCCCGGCCGGCAGCGGCACGTACCACTGTGTGTTCCGGGCGGAGCTCTCCGAGGCTCCGAGCGCCGGCGGTCCGCTCCGGATCGGCGCGTCCGAGGTCACCGTCGGCGAACCGGCCTCGTCCTGCAGCCCGGGCGAGGCAACGGAGTTGACCGTTCTCCCCGACGGCCGCCTCCGCCGGGTGAACACGAGCAACGGCGACGAACTGACGTACACGAAACAGGGCTGAGCCGGCAGCGGGAGGGAGGAGTGCGAGGGTGCGGCGGGAGGGCCCGGCCCAACCACCCCTGAACAGCGCCTGAACTTCGGCTTTCGTCACCGGAATACCGCACTCACCGCCCGTACAGTGTCCGAACCGTCGGACTCCGGGAGTGGTGGGGGCACCCAGTGGAGTGGCTGAGCGCAGAGAACGTGGTGGCCGTGGGCACGGCGGTCGTCGGCATCGTGGCCTCGGGAGTCATGGTCTGGTACGAGCGCCGGGTGCCGCGCCGAAAGCGCATCGGCTACCGCGTACAGATGGACAACCCGATAGGGGACGACGTCCGTCTCGGCAGAGCCAACGTGCGGCTCGGGCTGTTCGACGAGGCGCCGGGGATGGCGGACGCGACCCTCGTCCTCCTCCGGATCGAGAACGACGGCTCGCAGAGCATCGCCGACATGGACTACACGGGACGCGAACTCCACGGTCTGACCGCGGTGTTCACGGACCGCACCATCCGCGGGGTGTCGGTCACCCAGCCGCCCGACACCGACCACCTGATGGACCACTTCACCCCGTCGAACGGCCTCGGCTACCAGGACAACACCCTGCGCATCCCGCGCGTCCCGCTCAACCGCGGTGAGCACTTCAAGCTTCTCGTGCTCCTGTCGGGCGGTGACGTGGGCAGCGGGATACGGCTCATCGGCGGTATCCGCGACGGCGAGGTGCACCCCAACCGCAGTGCGACACCGGACGAGAAGCCGCCGCTGTTCAGCAGACCCTCGCGGCTGATCACCGGGATGCTCACGCTGTGCGTCCTCGCGCTCGCCGTCATCGTGGTCGCCCGCGACGACACCCCGCCGCCGATCGGCTGCGAGCAGGGCGAGTTGACCGTCACCGGGTCGACGGCGTTCGAGCCGGTGATGCGCGAGCTGGCGGACAAGTACGAGAAGGACTGCGAGGGTTCGACGATCGAGGTGGACGCGCACGGCTCCACCGCCGGTGTCCAGCAACTCGCCGCCCAGGGAGCCAAGTCCAAGGGCGGCTCCCCGCCGGTGATCGCCCTCTCCGACGGCCCCAAACCGAGCGGGCTGAATGACCTGCGCGAGACCCGCGTCGCCGTCTCGGTCTTCGTGCTCGTCGCCCACGACGGCCTCCCGGTGAAGAACCTCTCCACCACGGACGTACGCCGTCTCTACAGCGACCGGATCAGCAACTGGAAGCAGCTCGGCGGCCCCGACCTGCCCGTGCACCTGATCAGCCGCGACGCCAACTCCGGTACGCGCAAGGTCTTCCAGCGCCATGTCCTCGAACGCAACGAGGGAGCCAACACGTCCTCCGACTGCGAGCGCAAGGACTACTCCTCCGCCCCGGTCATCCGCTGTGAACTCTTCTCCACCGACCAGGTGCTGAGCACGGTCGCACGCGTCCCCGGTGCCATCGGCTACAGCGAGCTCAACCTCGCCACCGGCTACGAGGGCGTGCACCGGGTCACCCTCGACGGCCACGACCCGTCGGTCGAGGAGATCGAACACGGCAACAGCGAGTACCCGTACCGCGAGATCGAGTACGCGTACACCTACGGCGAGCCGCCCGCCGACTCGCTCGTCTCCAGCTTCCTCACCTACATCAGCCGGGGGAGCGGCCAGGACGTGGTCCGTACGCACGGTCATCTGCCGTGCTCGACGGTGGTGGGGCAGAAGATCTGCGCCGAGGGGTAGACCGACCGGCCGCGGGCACCGGGTGACGGCAGGGACCCTTGTGTGCGCCGGACACGCGCACAACCATGGATCCATGTCACCCACCCCCACCTCATCCCCCACCCCACCCCCCGACCCGCACATACGCCCCAGCAGAAGAACCGTCCTGGCCGCGACGGCGGCCGCCGGAGCCGTCACGGTGGGGCCGTCCGCGGCGCCCGCGGCGTCCGCTCCGGCCATGCCGACGGCCGAGCTGGTGGACACGCCCGCGAGGCCCGCGACGGCGGCCGAGGCCGAACGGCCGGGCCCGCGCCCGCCGGCCACCGCGCAGGCCCCCTCCCGTGAACTGCGTGCCCTGCTGAAGGAGATCGACCCGGACCGCATCGAGGCGACGGTCCGCAAACTCGTCTCCTTCGGCACCCGGCACACCCTCTCCACCCAGGACGACCCGGACCGCGGCATCGGCGCGGCCCGCGACTGGATCCTCGCGGAGATGCGCTCGTACGCCGCCGGGTCCGGCGGCCGGATGACGGCCGAACTCCAGTCGTACGTCCAGGAACCCGCGTCCCGCATCCCGACCGCGACCCGCATCACGAACGTGGTGGCGACCCTGCGCGGCTCGGTCACCCCGGAGCGGGTGTACGTCGTCTCGGGCCACTACGACTCCCGCGTCACCGACGTCATGGACGCCACCTCGGACGCCCCGGGCGCGGACGACGACGCGTCCGGGGTCGCCGTGGCGATGGAACTGGCGCGGGTGATGGCGAAGCGCCGCCCGGCGTCGACGATCGTGTTCGCGGCGGTCGCGGGGGAGGAGCAGGGGCTGTACGGGGCCGCCCACATGGCGTCCCGGTTCAAGGCGGCCGGCACGGACGTGCAGGCCATGTTCACGAACGACATCGTGGGCAGCTCGAAGGCGGACGACGGGACGAAGGACCCGTACACGATCCGTCTCTTCGCCGAGGGCGTGCCCACGTCGGAGACCGCGGAGCAGGCGGCGACGCGCCGCTCGGTGGGCGGCGAGAACGACTCCCGGTCACGGCAGTTGGCGCGCTTCGTGCGTGACACCGGGGACAACTCGGCGACGGGGATGCACGTACGGGTCGTCTACCGTCGTGACCGGTACCGCCGGGGCGGCGACCACATCCCCTTCCTCGAACAGGGCTACGCGGCCGCCCGGTTCACCGAGCCGGCCGAGGACTTCGCCCATCAGCACCAGGACGTGCGGGTCGAGGGCGGCAAGCAGTACGGGGACCTGCCGGAGTTCTGCGACTTCCCGTTCACGGCCCGGGTCGCCCGCGTGAACGCGGCCGCCCTCTGGACCCTCGCCCAGGCTCCGGCCGCCCCGCGCAACGCCAGGATCCTGACGGCCGCGCTCACGAACTCCACTGAGCTGACCTGGAACCGTGGCTCCGAGCCCGACCTGGCGGGCTACGAGATCGTCTGGCGCGAGACCACGTCCCCCGAGTGGACCCACGTCATCCCGGTCGGCGACGTGACCTCCCACGAGGTCGACCTGTCCAAGGACAACGTCTTCTTCGGGGTGAGGGGGGTCAACCGAGCGGGGTTGCGGGGACCGGTGGCGTTCCCGCTGCCGCAGGTATAGGGCGTTATTCGCCCCCGCCGCCCCTACCCGTTCCCGTCACTACTCGGGGGCCAGCCCTCGAACCCCCGCTCCTCAAACGCCGGAGGGGCTGATTTTCAGCCCGTCCGGCGTTTGAGGACGAGCGCGTTCAGCGCGATGCGGGGTCTGGGGGCGGAGCCCCCAGGGACGGGACGGGAAGGGGCGGCGGGGGCGAGAAAAGGCCTACCGGGGCTCAGGCGGTCGCTGGCGTGGCATGTTCGGGCGGGTGCCCGGGGGCAGCGGGGGCCGCCCCGGTGGAGCCGCGTCCACACGGGCGGCGCCGCCCACCCCCGCCTGGATCGAAAGCGGCCCCGCCCCGGTCCGAAACTCCACCATCCAGTCCGCCGTCTCCACCCGCACCAGCTCAGCCACATCCTCGGAGAACCGCCGAAGCACCCCAAGACACCGCTCGGCAGCCTCCCCCGCAGTCCCCTCGGTGGGCCCGAGAACCTCCCGCACACACTCGGACGCCCAGTCGAACTGAAGTACCTGCAACCGCCGCTGCACGGCCTGAGCCGTGGCCACATCCCTTATCCACCCGGCCGTCACCCCGAAGAAACGGTCCCCCGCCACACAGGCGACCCCGACCAGCATCCCGAGATACCCCCACACGGCGCCTCCGCCCACCACCCCGGTGACATCGAGCAGCGGCAACGCGGCCCCGGCAAGAGCCCCCACCGCGGCCCCCGCCCGCAACGCCCGCGCCCCCCGCCGCTTCCACACCCGCTCGGCGAGATACCAGGACGCCGTGGCCAGCGCCCCCGCCTCCACCCATCGGTACAGCTCGTGGAGCCGCTCGGCCGGCTCGCCCCAGTCCCCGAGCGGAAACGTACGCCCCATGAGATCGCTGGGCCTCGGCCCGCCGGGCCCGAGTGCGCCCCGGCCGGGAACACCGCGTCCCGGACCGCTCCGCCCGGGCCCGCCGGGACCGCCGGACCCGCCGGGTCCGAACCCTCCCGGCCTCAGACCACCGGCCCGCGCACCATCACCCCGACCGTCCCCGTCCTGGGCCGACCCCTCGGGCTGCATGTCCGGCTGGCTCACCCGACGCTCCCTACTCGTGACGTTGCGTGACGGTAACGTGGCGCAAGGTTCACGAGATGCTGCTGCGCCGCACTCTTACTACCTCCCAATGGGTGGCGATGGACCCGGTTTCGGGGGTTTTCCGCTCGGACGTGGGCGTTGATCAGGTATAGGCCAATCCGCCGTCTCACTCGAAAGAGTGCTGGGGCGACGGCTCGGCAGACCACGTAGGCTCGTCCCAAGGCGGGAAAACCCCGCCGGACAGCCGTACTCAAGCGGTACGGACGGTCGTACTCACGGCCGTCCCGCAAGCCGTACTCACAGCCGTACGAAACCAGGAGCTGATCGTGATTCCCGGTGGTGGCCAGCCCAATATGCAGCAGCTGCTCCAGCAGGCCCAGAAGATGCAGCAGGACCTCGCGAACGCGCAGGAGGAGCTGGCGCGGACGGAGGTCGAAGGACAGGCGGGCGGCGGCCTGGTGAAGGCGACGGTGACGGGTTCCGGCGAGCTGCGCGGCCTGGTCATCGACCCCAAGGCCGTGGACCCCGAGGACACCGAGACCCTCGCCGACCTGATCGTCGCGGCGGTCCAGGCGGCGAACGAGAACGCCCAGACCCTCCAGCAGCAGAAGCTCGGCCCGCTCGCCCAGGGGCTTGGCGGCGGCGGCATCCCCGGCCTGCCGTTCTAAGTCAACCCGGCGGTCCCTTCTAAGACGGCCGACCGCCAACTACCGTACGTACCAAGAGAGCGAGCCCGACTACGGTACGTACTGAGCGAGCAGCGAACGAGCGGTAGAACGAGCGGCGCAACGAGCAGGAACAGGAAGGCAATCCGTGTACGAAGGCGTGGTCCAGGACCTCATCGACGAACTGGGGCGGCTGCCCGGCGTCGGTCCCAAGAGCGCGCAGCGGATCGCCTTCCACATCCTCCAGGCCGAGCCGACGGACGTACGCCGTCTCGCTCAGTGCCTGATGGAGGTCAAGGCGAAGGTCCGCTTCTGCGCCACCTGCGGGAACGTGGCGCAGGAGGAGCTGTGCAACATCTGCCGCGACCCCCGCCGCGACCTCACGGTCATCTGCGTGGTCGAGGAGCCCAAGGACGTCGTCGCCATCGAGCGGACGCGTGAGTTCCGGGGCAAGTACCACGTCCTGGGCGGCGCGATCAGCCCGATCGAGGGCGTGGGCCCCGACGACCTGCGCATAAGAGAGCTGCTCGCGCGCCTGGCGGACGGCACGGTCACGGAGCTCATCCTGGCCACGGACCCGAACCTGGAGGGCGAGGCCACGGCCACGTACCTCGCCCGCATGATCAAGCCCATGGGCCTCAGGGTCACCCGCCTCGCCAGCGGGCTGCCGGTGGGCGGTGACCTCGAGTACGCCGACGAGGTCACTCTGGGGCGCGCCTTCGAGGGAAGGCGGCTGCTGGATGTCTGAACGAGTAGTAGACGCACGAGATGCACGAGACGCACGGGACGAAGCTCTTCTCGACGTCCTTGTCGAAGTCCTTGAGGAAGGCCGGCTTCTAGATGTCTGACGCCACGCTGCACGCGACGGGGCAGGACCCCGACGACTTCGCGGTCCAGATCGCGGACCAGGTGGAGAGCTTCCTCGTAGCGGTCACAGAGGTCGCGAAGGGCGACGAGCCGGACTCGGCGGTCCCCTTCCTCCTCCTGGAGGTCTCCCAGCTCCTGCTGGCCGGCGGCCGCCTGGGCGCGCACGAGGACATCGTCCCCGACGAGCGCTACGAGCCCGACCTGGGCCCCGAGCCGGACGTCGACGACATCCGCGAGCGCCTCGCGGAGATGCTCGACCCGGTCGACGTCTACTCCGAGGTCTTCGACCCGTACGAGCCCCGCAAGCCCCCGGTCCCGGCCCGTATCTCGGACGACCTGGCCGACGTCATGACGGACCTCCGTCACGGCATGGCCCACTACCGGGCGGGCCGCACCACCGAGGCCATGTGGTGGTGGCAGTTCTCGTACTTCTCCAACTGGGGCTCCACCGCCTCGGCCACCCTGCGCGCCCTCCAGTCCCTGGTCGCCCATGTCCGCCTGAACCAGCCCCTGGAGGAACTGGACGGCCTCGACACCGACCAGGACCTCAGCGAGGACGCCCTCGCGGAGGCGGCCGGCAAGGTGATGGCGGAGGAGATCGCGGGCCCGCTGGGCCTGCGCGAGGTCAAGTAACGCCGGGTCGGTGGGGGCGCACACGTTTCACGTCGACATGCCCCGCGACCTCGCCCTGACGGAAAGCGGTCCCGTGCCGGGGCGCCCGCTCGGGGAGCACTGCCTGGAGACGACGCGTACGTATGCGGAGGCGCTCGGGGCCGGAGGTGTTCACCGCTCCCGTGACGTCGGTCGGCCGGAAACGCCCAGGCGGCGTCCGGCCGGGCGGCCACGCGAAAAGACGTCATCGCCAGGCAGCACGGCGACGGAGCCGTCCTTTCCTACAACGTCCGGTCCCCGGAGCGAACCGAGGAGTGAACACCCAGGTTGGTGCGGAGCGCGATGGAGGTCACCCGCGGGTCCCAGGTGTGGTCGGTGCCGCGCCTGGTGAGGATCTCCAGGGCGGTGCGCCAGTGCTCGCGCGCCTGGTCGCGGTGACCGAGTGCCTGGCAGGCGTGGGCCAGGCCGTCGTGGGCGCGGACCTGGTCGTCGGGGTGGCTCAGTTCGGTCCCGATGGTGAGTGCCGTGCGGTAGCAGGCGAGAGCGTCCTGTCGGCGGCCGAGGACATGATGGCACCGGCCCAGCCCGAAGCCGGCCTCGATCTCGCCGTCGTGCTCACCTGTGGCACGGGCGAGCCGCATCGCTCGCCCGTAGTACTCCGCGGCCTCCTGGTGACCGTCCCGACTCCGGCAGAGGTCTCCCAGGCCGATCTGCACCCACAGTTCGCTCCTGCGGTCGGCCGCGGCACAGGCCAGGTCGAGCGCCTGCTTGAGACAGCGCGCGGCGTCCTCGTACCGGCCGAGGACGAGATGGGACTGCCCGGAGCCGATGAGAGCGAACAGTTCGGCCTTGCCGTTGCCCGTGGCGCAGGCGAGGTCCAGGCCTCGCGCGAAATGGTCCCCGGCCTCCTCGTAGCGGCCGAGCATGCGCTGCGTGTAGCCGAAGCCGGACAGCGCGTGCAGCTCGCCGTCGCGGTCGCCCGTGGCGCGGGCGAGGTCTAGCGCCTGCTCGAAGCACTGCAGGGCCTCGTTGTTCCGGCCGAGCATGTAGTGGACCTCGCCGATGTGGTTCAGCGTGTCCGGGGCGGTGGCCGCGGTGGAGGTGACGTCCATGGCGCTTTCATGGAGGGCGACGGCATCGCCGTAACGGCCGCGGGCGCGGAGGTGGCCGTGCAGGGTGACCGACTGGTGCAGGGTGTGGCGCGGTTGGCGGTGCGTGGCCGCATGGGCGGCGGCGACCAGGTTGTCCAGTTCGTCGTTCAGCCAGGTCTCCGCCTGCTGGGGAGCGCCGAAGCCGGGGACGGGCGTGCCGGTCGACGGGGTGTCGGGCCGCTCGTCGGATTCGTGCGGGTACACGGCGTCCATCGCGACCGACGCGGTGTGGGCATAGTGGTCGAAGAGGCGCGTGAGTGCGGCGTCACGTTCCGTCTCGCGGTCCTCCGCGGCGGCCGTGATCGTGGCGTGGACACGGACGAGATCGTGGAAGCGGTAGCGGCCCGGGGCGGGTTCGGTGAGCAGGTGGGAATCGACGAGGCCGTCGAGTACCCGGACGGTCTGCGGCACATCGGCGTCGGCGAGAGCGGATGCGGCATGGGCGTCGGTGTCGACGCCGGGTTGCAGGCTCAACAGCCGGTAGGTGCGCCGCTGTCCGGGAGTGAGGTGCCGGTACGACAGATCCAGCGCGGCGTTCACGCTGCGTCGGGCGTCCTGCGGTTCACCGGACCGGTCGGGGTGATGCGCGAGCCGCTCGGCGAGGTCGCTCAGGGTCCAGGCAGGCCGGGAGTTGAGCCGGGCGGCGGCGATGCGCAGGGCCAGCGGGAGTCGTCCGCACAACTCGACCACCTCGGTGAGGCGCCGGGGCGGTTCGGCGGCGAGCCGCGTGGCGCCGAGCGGGCGGGTGAACAGGGCGATCGCGTCGGCGGGCGGCAGGACGTCCAACGAGACGTGCCGGGCGTCGGGGAGGCCGAGGAGGCGCCGACGGCTGGTGATCAGGACCAGACAGCCTGGCGCACCCGGCAGCAGAGGTGTGACCTGGTCCTCGCTGCCCGTGTTGTCCAGCACGATCAGGGTGCGCGTGCCGGCGAGCCGGGTGCGGTAGAGCGCGGCGCGCTCGTCGCGGCCGGGTGGGATGTGTTCGCTCGGGATTCCGAGGGCACGCAGCAGGCCCTCCAACGCGAGGGCGGGGTCCATGGGTTCGACGCCCTGCGTGTAGCCGTGCAGATCGACGAAGAGCTGGCCGTCGGGTAAGTCGGGAGCGAGCCGGTGCGCGACGTGGAGCGCGAGAGCGGTCTTTCCGACGCCCGCCATGCCGTCGATTGCGGCGATCGTCGGCGCCGCCGAGTCCTGGCCGGGTCTGTCGGGTCCATCGGGCCTGTCGGGTCCATCGGGTCTGAGGAGGAGAAGCTGGTCGAGTTCCGTGTGGCGGCCCGTGAACACCGGTGAGTCCGCGGGCAGTTGAGCAGGGACGGCTGGGAGGCGCGGGGAGTGCGCAGGACTCGTCGGGTGCTGTGGTGGCGCGACAGGCGGTGGGGGCGGCGCAGCGGGACCGGGTGGCCGGGAGGGAACACGGCCCCCGTCGAGCCGCCGGTGCACGGCCAGCCAGGCCCCGCGTTCCTCCGCCGAGCAGCCACAGGCGTGCAGGAAGGCCGACACGAGTTCGGCGCGCGGCAGCGACACGCGATTCAGCGCGCCGGCCAGGGTGCTGTGCGCCAGCACGGCACCACGATCGGATGCCCGTGCCTCCAACTGCCGGTAGGTCAGCCCGGACGATTCCTTCAACCGCCGCAACGAGGCGACGAATGCAGCCGCATCCGGCGCCTCATGAGGCGCCATTCCCCCGTGGTCCCCCATGGGAGTCATGGTGACTCCGGTCAAGCCCCTTGGCAACACGGGTTCCGGACACCTGCCGTCCGTCGCCGGTCGCGTTGCGGGCTGTGTCCGGAACAGAAATCCGGACACGTCCGTGATCGGCCCGGACCCTGTACGAGCTGTTCGGAACAGCCGTCCGACGTTGCCCCGGTTTCCTGCGGGTCCACAGACTCCTTGTGCGGAAACCGAGCCGAGACACAGCAATCGGTTGGACGTACCGACCCATATCGAAGGGGGAACATTTCCATGACCATCCGTCGCCGAATCGCAGCCCTTGCCACCGCCGCCGTCATGGCGGGGGGCGTTCTGGCCATCGCACCCTCCGCCGCGCAGGCCGCGCCGTCGGACACACAGACCGTGGCGGGACCGCAGTACTACTGCGGCTACTACAACGGCAGCGCGACCCAGCGGCGCGGCAGCACGGGCAACGCGGTGCGCGAGATTCAGTGCATCATCAACGTCTGGGTGGTCGGCCAGGACCCCCTGGTGGTCGACGGCATCTTCGGCGCGCAGACCGAAGCCTGGGTGAGGGTCTTCCAGGACGTCCAGAACATCGGCGTCGACGGCATCGTCGGCCCGGAGACGTGGGGTCGGCTGCGCGCCGTCTGAGCCACGAAGTACCGCCCGTACGCGCCCATATGTGCCCCCTCCACGGCGGAGGGGGCATACCGGCGGCACCACGAAGGGGGAACATTTCCATGACCATCCGTCGCCGAATCGCAGCCCTTGCCACCGCCGCCGTCATGGCGGGGGGCGTTCTGGCCATCGCACCCTCCGCCGCGCAGGCCGCGCCGTCGGACGCACAGACCGTGGCGGGACCGCAGTACTACTGCGGCTACTACTGGGGAACGCCCCCACCACTGAGGCAAGGCAGCAGGGGCGACGCGGTGCGCGAACTGCAGTGCATCCTCAACTACTGGATCGTCGACGGCGACCCCTTGCCGGTCGACGGCATCTTCGGCCCCGAGACGTTGGCCTGGGTGCTGGAATTCCAGCGAGCCATGGGCATCGGGGCGGACGGCATCGTCGGCCCGCTCACCTGGAGCCACCTGCGCGCCATCTGAGACACGACGCGAAAGAGGGAGAGAACGTGTCGCATCAAAGAGCCATTCTGTCTTCAGCAGAGCAACCCCATCGCCTGAAGTCCCTTTGGGTACTGATCGGGATACTCGCCCTGGCGCTGTCGCTCACGGCACCGACCGCTCACGCCGCGACAACAGAGGAAGGCGGCGACGTTCCCGTAGTCAGCGGCCGGGTGGAAGCGGGCGACGTCTCGGCCGCCGCGTACCTGCGCATCGCCAACTACAACAGTCGCAAGTGCCTCGTCGCACAGGGGCCGAACAACGGCGCGCCGGCATTCCAGACCGACTGCGCGTCCTTCATAGACCAGTACTGGCAGCTCGAATCCGTGGGCACGCACGGCGGATACACAGCCTTTCGGATCCGCAACTACAACAGCGGCAAGTGCCTGGTCGTCCAGGGATCGAATAACGGTTCGCAGGGATTCCAGTTCGACTGCGCTTCCTTCGTGGACCAGTACTGGTGGCCCGTCATCGATACCACCGGCAATTACATGATGTTGCAGAACGTGAACAGCGGGAAGTGCCTCGTCGTACAGGGAACCGCCAACGGCTCAAGGGCATTCCAGTTCGACTGCCATTCGGAATTCGCCGATCAGTGGTGGTACCGCCCGTAGCGCACCGGTCCCCTTCATCCCGCGGAGCTGCTCCTCTTCCCGGCGGCCTCCTCCCGAACCCACAGGGCGAACGTCACCGCGGCGGGCTCTCCGGTGACGTTCGCCCTGTGGAGTACGAGCGCGAGGCGATCAACCTCTGGGGGTACGAAGTCGCTCTGTGCACTTCAGCGAGTGCACTTCCTGGCCGGGGGTTACAGGCCCCACAACCCCTTCCCCAAAGTCGTGAGCCCGCCCACCAACGCCAGCAGCAGCATCAGCAGGCGGGCCTGTGTCTCCGGCACTCGCCCCGCGAGCCACCTGCCGGTCGAGCCGCCCAGCACCATCCCCGCCACCACCAACGCCCATACAGGCGCGCTGAGTTGTGGCACGCCGTTCGCGGCGATGGAGAACGCGTTCACCACCACCCCGTAGAACAGCGCGTTCGGCACGAACTCCCTTACTGTCCAGCCCGCGTTGACCGCGTACAGGGATATCGGTGGGCCGCCGACGCCCGCCGCCGAGTTCATGAAACCGCCCACCGCGCCCGCGGCCACCGCACCGCCGCCTCCGCGCAGGGCGGGTACCCGGGCGCCCCGCATCACCAGGAGGACGGCGACCGTCACCAGGGCGCCCATGGAAGCCAGCAGGACGGGCTCGGGGAGTCGGCGGGCCAGCCAGGTGCCCAGTGGGACCGTGCAGGCCGCCGCGGCGCACAGCGGCACCATCGCGCGCAGCCGGACCTCGCGCAGGCCGCCCGCGAGGCCGACCAGGCAGATGGCGCCCGAGACGCAGTTGGCGAGGACGACGCCCTGTGCCGGGCCGAGCAGCAGCACCAGCGCGGGCACGGCGACGAGCGCGAAGCCCATGCCGGTGAGCCACTGCACACAGGAACCGAGCAGCACGATGCCGCCGAGCAACAAGCCGGCTTCCCAGCCACCTGCCATGGACAAACCCTCCCCGGGACCTGGGGCTTCGCTGTTTTGTACGAACGTTGTCCGTGCGCTGCATCTGCGCTGCACGGGGCCTAACCGGTGTGAAGCGAAGGTTGGATCACTCCCCCAGGGGAGCAAGTCCACCCCACCACACAGGAGTTGTGATGAAGCGTCACATACGGTCCCGCGCAGCGATCGTCACCGTCGCCCTGGTAGCCGCCGGAGCCGTCACCGTCGGCGTCAGCCAGGCCGCCCCGGAGCACAGGTCGAAGCCCGCGGCGAGCCAGGCCGCGAAGCCGACCAAGAAGCAGATCGCCGCGCTGTTCGACGGTTGGAACAAGGCCCTGCAGACCGGGGACTCGAAGAAGGTCGCCGACAGATACGCCAAGGACGCCGTACTCCTCCCCACCGCCTCACCCGTCATCCGCACGGACCGCGCCGGGATCGTCGACTACTTCGACCACTTCCTGCTGAACAAGCCCAAGGGCACGAAGATCAGGTCCGTGATCAACGTCCTGGACAGCAACTCGGCGATCGACGCCGGACTGTACGTCTTCCAGCTCACCGACCCGAAGACCGGTGAGAAGAAGGACGTCGAGGCCCGCTACACGTACGAGTACGAGAAGCGCGGCGGCAAGTGGCTGATCGTCAACCACCACTCCTCGGTGCTGCCCGCCGCAAGCTGAACCGGACGCACAGCCCCCCACCAGGGGCGTCCCGCAGCACCACCGCACCGCCGTCATCGGTGACCAGCTGCTTGACGATGGCCAGGCCGAGCCCCGAGCCGGCCCGGCCCGTCAGGCCCTGGCCGCGCCAGAAGCGGTCGAAGGCGCGGGACTTGTCCGCGTCTGACATGCCGGGCCCCTGGTCCAGCACCGACATCACCACCTCGTCGGGGTGGGACGACACCTCCACGGTGATCGTCCCGCCGTCCGGCGAGACCTCCAGCGCATTCGACAGAACGTTGTCCAGGACCTGGTCAAGGTGGCCCGGACTGGCCAGCACAAGCGGCCGGCCGCCGGCAACTCCCCCCAGAGCGATGGTGACCCCGCGCTCGTCGGCGGCCGGCCTCCACACCGAGAAGCGCTCCTCGATCACGTCGAGCAGCGACAGCGCTTCGGCGGCGGACACCTTCGCCTCCGCGCGCGCGAGCACCAGCAGCCCGTTCACCAGGCGGCTCATCCGGACCACCTCGGAGGTGGCCTGCTCCACGTCCTCCCGTACGAACTCGTCGTCGGTCCCGTCCGCGATGTTGTCCAGGGACAGGCGCAGTGCCGTCAGCGGCGTACGCAGCTGGTGGGAGGCGTCGGCGACGAAGATCCGCTGGGCGGCGACCAGGCTGTCGAGGCGTTCACCGGCCGAGTTGAGCGTGCGGGCCAGCTGCTGGGTCTCGTGCGGGCCCGTCACGGGTGAGCGGGCCGTGAGGTCGCCGTCGCTGAACCGGGTCGCCATGTCGTTGAGCTGGCGCAGCGGGCGGGTGAGGCGGCGGGCCACGAAGGCGCCGATGAAGGCGGCCACGGCCAGCACGCTGACCGCGAGTATGGCCCGGAAGCCCCAGATGCTCCACAGCCGGCTGCTGAGGTCGGAGGTCGCGTACTTGATGCGTACCGCGCCCACGATCCGGTCCTTGTCCTCCGCCGACTCGGCGGGCACGGTCACCACCAGGTGCCGCCCCCAGACGAAGGAGGAACCCCAGTCGACCGTCGTCCTGCGCTCCTTCAGCGCTTGCGTGATCGCCCTGTCGTCCGCGGGGAGAGGGAGCGAGGCCACCGCCGTGCCGCTGGAGTCGGTCACCTGGACGGTGCCGGGGGTGTCCTGGGAGTAGGCACCGGCCATCCGCACGAGCGCCTGCCGCGAGGACGCGTCCCCCTCGCCCAGCAGCAGCGCCATCGTGGTGGCCTCGCGTTCCACCGACTCCTCGGTGTCCCCGCGCAGTTGCGCGGTCAGCGTGAAGGCCACCGGCACGGTGAAGGCGGCCAGCGCGACCGCCACCAGAAGTACGTAACTGACGATCAGCTGCCGGATCATGAGGCGGCTTCACCCTTGCCGCCGCTGCTTCCGCTGCCGCCGCTCGCGCCGTCGTCGCCCTGGTCTCCGTCCTTGTCGATCTCCAGGCGGAAGCCGACCCCGCGGACCGCCTCGATCGTGATCGCGCCCGCGAGCTTCCGCCGCAGCGCCGCCACATGGACGTCCAGCGTCTTGGTCGGCCCGAACCAGTTCGCGTCCCAGACCGCTTCCATGATCTGTTCGCGCGACATCAGCGCGCCCGGTTCCTCGGTGAGGAAGGCCAGCAGGTCGTACTCCTTGGGCGCGAGGGCGACCTCCTCGCCGTCCAGCCGGACGCGGGCCGCCTTGCGGTCGATCGTCAGCCGCGACCCGTATCGGTCGGGTCCCGCCGCCGCGGCCTCGGCTGCCGTACGCGGCTGGGCGCGCCGCATCACCGCCCTTATCCGCGCGATGACCTCGCGCACCCCGAAGGGCTTGGTGACGTAGTCGTCGGCGCCGAGCTCCAGGCCGACCACCCGGTCCGTCTCGTCGCTGCGCGCGCTGATGACGATGATCGGCACGTCACCGCGCCCGCGCAGCGCCTTGCAGACGTCCAGACCGTCGGTGTCGGGCAGCCCGAGATCGAGCAGCACGACGTCGTACGGGTCCTCGTGGGCCAGGGCGTCACCGCCCGTGGCGACCCAGGCCACCTCGAAGCCGTAACGCAGCAGCCCGCGCCGGAGCGACTGGGCTACCGGCTCGTCGTCTTCCACCAGGAGTACGCGCACAAGCGGAACCCTAATGCTTGAAATTTAACGTGACGGCTCGTGAGTGTGACGCGGCGCACTTTCCGAGTGAGGTGCTCCCGGGCAGGGCAGATGCGGTCCTGGAGCGGCCGGAGGGCCGGCCGACGGACGCCGACCGATCGGACGACCGAAAGCCGGACGGACCAGGGTGATCAACTCGTGAGCGGGACATCTCACGATGCGATATCGCCGGGGTGGAATTCGGCCGCTCGTTAGACTGAGCCGACCGCAGTCGTGCGGTACGAGACGGATTGAGCGAGGAGCGCACGTGGGCCTTGTCGTGCAGAAGTACGGAGGCTCCTCCGTAGCCGATGCCGAGGGCATCAAGCGTGTCGCCAAGCGGATCGTCGACGCCAAGAAGAACGGCCATCAGGTCGTTGTCGTGGTGTCGGCGATGGGTGACACGACGGATGAGCTGATCGATCTCGCCGAGCAGGTATCCCCGATCCCTGCCGGGCGTGAGTTCGACATGCTGCTGACCGCGGGAGAGCGGATCTCCATGGCCCTTTTGGCGATGGCGATCAAAAACCTGGGCCACGAGGCCCAGAGCTTCACCGGCAGCCAGGCAGGCGTGATCACCGACTCCGTCCACAACAAAGCGCGCATCATCGATGTCACGCCCGGCCGCATCAGGACCGCGCTGGACGAGGGCAACATCGCCATCGTCGCCGGGTTCCAGGGCGTGAGCCAGGACAAGAAGGACATCACCACGCTGGGACGCGGCGGGTCCGACACGACCGCCGTCGCCCTTGCCGCCGCCCTCGACGCCGAGGTCTGCGAGATCTACACGGACGTCGACGGTGTGTTCACCGCCGACCCGCGCGTGGTGAAGAAGGCCCGGAAGATCGACTGGATCTCCTCCGAGGACATGCTGGAGCTCGCCGCCTCCGGCTCCAAGGTGCTGCTGCACCGCTGCGTCGAGTACGCACGCCGTTACAACATCCCGATCCACGTCCGCTCGTCCTTCTCCGGACTGCCGGGCACCTGGGTCAGCAACGAGAATCCGCAAGGGGACGCGCAGGTGGAGCACGCCATCATCTCCGGAGTCGCGCACGACATCTCCGAAGCCAAGATCACGGTCGTCGGCGTCCCGGACAAGCCGGGCGAGGCCGCGGTCATCTTCCGCGCCATCGCGGACGCCCAGATCAACATCGACATGATCGTGCAGAACGTGTCGGCGGCCTCCACGGGCCTCACCGACATCTCCTTCACCCTCCCCAAGACCGAGGGCCACAAGGCCATCGAGGCACTGGAGAAGGCGAAGACCGCGATCGGCTTCGACTCGCTGCGCTACGACGACCAGATCGGCAAGATCTCCCTGGTCGGCGCCGGGATGAAGACCAACCCGGGCGTCACCGCCTCGTTCTTCCAGGCGCTGTCCGACGCGGGCGTCAACATCGAGCTGATCTCGACCTCCGAGATCCGCATCTCGGTGGTGACCCGCCAGGACGACGTCAACGAGGCCGTGCGCGCCGTGCACAGCGCCTTCGGGCTCGACTCCGACAGCGACGAGGCCGTCGTCTACGGAGGCACCGGCCGCTGATGGCCAGGACTGTGGGACCCGGGACCGTGCGACCCGGGTCCGTAGGGCCGACGCTCGCGGTCGTGGGAGCGACCGGGGCCGTCGGCACCGTCATGCTCCAGATCCTGTCCCAGCACGCGGACATCTGGGGCGAGATCCGCCTCATCGCCTCCTCGCGCTCGGCCGGCCGCAAGCTGGCCGTGCGCGGCGAGGAGGTCGAGGTGGTGGCCCTGACGGAGGAGGCCTTCGACGGGGTCGACGTCGCCATGTTCGACGTACCCGACGAGGTCGCCGAGCGCTGGGCGCCGCTGGCCGCGTCCAAGGGCGCGATCGTCGTCGACAACTCCGGCGCCTTCCGGATGGACCCCGAGGTGCCGCTGGTGGTGCCCGAGGTCAATCCGCACGCCGCCCGGGTCCGGCCGCGCGGCATCATCGCGAACCCGAACTGCACGACCCTCTCCATGATCGTGGCCCTGGGCGCGCTGCACGCCGAGTTCGGTCTGCGCGAGCTGGTGGTCTCCTCGTACCAGGCGGTGAGCGGGGCCGGGCGCCGCGGTGTCGACACCCTGCGCCAGCAGCTGTCGCTCGTCGCCGGTACGGAACTGGGGACGACCCCCGGTGACGTACGCAGGGCGGTGGGCGACAACACGGGCCCCTTCCCGGAGCCGGTGGCGCTCAACGTGGTGCCGTGGGCCGGGACCGTGCGGGAGGACGGCTGGTCCTCGGAGGAGATGAAGGTGCGGGACGAGTCCCGCAAGATCCTCGGACTGCCGAACCTGCCCGTCGCCGTCACCTGCGTACGTGTGCCGGTCGTCACCACGCACTCGCTGACCGTCCACGCCCGCTTCCAGGGCGAGGTGACGGTGGACCGGGCGAGGGAGATCCTCGCCACAGCACCCGGCGTCGTGCTCTTCGACAATCCGGCGGCGGGGGAGTTCCCGACACCGGTCGACGTGGTGGGCACGGACCCCACATGGGTGGGCCGGGTGCGGCGGGCGCTCGACGATCCGACGGCGCTGGAGCTCTTCGTCTGCGGGGACAATCTGCGCAAGGGGGCCGCGCTGAACACGGCCCAGATCGCCGAGTTGGTGGCGGCCGAGCTGGGTGGAAGGTGACTCGGGTGCGGCTGCCGCTGTGCCGTCGTGCGCGCCTCCGTGCCACGTCACAGCGGTGCGAACGGCTCCTGGCCGGAAATTTTCTGGTCGAAAGTTGAATCGTTTGTAGGATCTGTGTGACTTTCATGGTCGGATGATGGTCCGGACCACTTGAATCGAGGCTTCTGACGATCGAGGCTTCTGGCGTTCGAAGATTTTCCTCCCCGTTCTCCGCAACCGCGCGGAGGGCGGGGAGCGTCTTTGCGGTCGCCCTTCAGGGGCGTCCGGACGCCACGTTCATATGGGGCATAGGGGATGAGCTTTTACGTATGAGGGCATTTGACGCACTGTCTGGCGTGCAGCCTGAGCCTGACGCAAAAGTGATGCCTGTCGCGTACAACCCCAATGGGGGGACGCGTGTCCAACTGGCGTGGCTGAGGTACTCGAATTCACTGTGGCGGCGCGGGGCACGACCCTGCGCCCGCCCCGCCGACCCCGCATGTCCGGCGCGTCCGGCGGCGGCATGCCGGTGATCGCCCCCATGCCCGCAGCGCGGCCGACCCGCATCCCGAACCAGCGCGAGGGCGCTGACGAAGCCCTGGCGGCCGGCACCACCGTCGACCATCTCACCGAGACCTATCGCGCCCACTACAGATCGCTCCTCGGTCTCGCGGCGCTCCTCCTCGACGACACCGCCTCCTGCGAGGACGTCGTCCAGGAGGCCTTCATCCGGGTGCACTCGGCGCGCAAGCGCGTGCGCGACCAGGAGAAGACGCTCGCCTATCTGCGGCAGACCGTCGTCAACCTCTCGCGCTCGGCCCTGCGCCGGCGCATCCTCGGTCTCAAGCTCCTCTCCAAGCCGATGCCCGACATGGCGAGCGCGGAGGAGGGCGCGTACGACCTGCTGGAGCGCGACGCCCTGATCAAGGCGATGAAGGGCCTCCAGAGGCGCCAGCGCGAGGTCCTCGTGCTTCGGTACTTCGCGGACATGACCGAGGCGCAGGTCGCCGAGACGCTCGGCATCTCGCTGGGTTCGGTGAAGGCGTACGGCTCGCGCGGCATCGCGGCGCTCCGTGTCGCCATGGAGGCGCCGGCATGAGCGCGAAGGACGAGCGGGCACGCCATGATGAGTACGGTCGCGGTTACGGCGACGACAACGAGCACGACCAGCACGCTGGGAACGGAATTGTGAATCACGGCCCCTCGGGGAACTCGGGCCCGGAAGAATCGGGCGTCTCGGACACGGACGGCCGCTCGGCGGACCGCCCGTCCGGTGCTTCGCCGCGCTCGTCGAGCCCTTCGGGCGCGGCGGAACAGTCGGAATCTTCGGCCGAGCCGACTCGTTCGGCCCAGTCGGCGGATTCGGCACAATCGGTCCACTCGGCTCCTTCGGTCCGCTCGGACGCGGACGCCGCGGGCCCGGAGCCGGGTGACACGGGCGGCTTCGGCGCCGACGGCTTCGCTCTGGGGGTGCTCGGGTCCGACGAACTGGCCCTGCGGCGGCTCCTGCACCAGGCGGTCGAGGAGATCGAGCCGACCGACGGCACGCTGGACCATCTGCGGCGCGCGGTACCGGCCAGGCGGGCACGCAAGCGCCAGGCCGTCGTCGGCATGGCGGCCGCCGCACTCTTCATCGGCACGGCCGTCCCGGCCCTCATTCATGTCTCGAACTCCACCGGCCCCAACGCCGACCCGACCATCGCGGCCAACAGCTCGGAGACTCAGGGCGGCGCGAACGAGGGCAAGCAGGCCGGCACCGGGGGCGGCTCCGGCGGCTCCTCGGGCAAGGACAACGACAAGGGCAAGGACGACAAGACGGACAAGCCCGACAAGGGCAAGGGGGCCAGCGGCGGCACCACCGGCACCCAGCCGTCGGCATCCGCCGCGAACGTGCCCGCCTGTACGTCCCTGCAGCTCGGCAGCGCCTCCGGGAGCGCCGGCTCACCCGACGCCAACGGCGCGGTCTACGGCTCCTTCCGGGTCACCAACGTCTCCGCCGCCAGCTGTACGGTCTCCGGCGACGGCTCGGTCGTCCTGGCCGCCCAGGGCGCGGCGAGCCCGTCCGCGATCGGCACGGCCCTCCACGCGACGGGTGACGCGGCGGCCGGACTGCCCGACCAGTCCACGTACGCGGCCGCGCTGGTGCTCCAGCCGGGCTCGGCGTACGAGGTCGAGTTCGCCTGGGTGCCGTCCAGCACCTGTCCGACCACCGGTGGCAGCACCGGCGGCGGGGAACCCTCGCCCGACCCGACGCCGACCGGCACCACCGGCGACAGCGGCGGTACGACCTCGGAGGGCACCAGCGGCGTGAGCTCGCAGCTCATGAAGGAGGACGGGTCCGCCGACGGAAGCGTCGTCGTCTCCTACTCGGCGGAGGGCGGCGGCCCGACGGTCTCCACGACCGTGTCCAACGCCTGCGCCGGCACGGTCTACCGGACCGGGGTACTGGCCGGGTCCTGAGGGACGGGGGTCCCGCACGGCCGGTTGAGGGTTGATTCGGGTCAGGCCGTGGGAGAGGCCGACACCTTCGTGCTGTCGGCGGTGACGGTGGCGGTGTCCTCGCCGGTCCTGTCCTGGTCCGCCTCGTTCCCGTCCTGCTTCCCGCCGTCCGGGGGAGTGCCCTCGACAAGGCCCAGCTCCGCGTCCTGCGCGAACTCCACCTCGCGCCGCATCAGCCGGAACCACATGAAGACCACGAAGCCCGCGAAGACGAACCACTCGCCGGTGTAGCCCAGGTTCTGGAACGCCTTCAGGTCCAGGCCCGTGTCCGCCGGAGCCGCCGCGGGCACCGCCTTCATCCCCGCGTCCGCCTTGGCGAGGGTGACCCAGGCGTCGTACACGTCGTACGGCACGAGGTTCACCAGCGTCGCCGAGCTGATCGCACCGGTCTGGCCGACGGGGAGACCACCGGCCGCGGGCACGCCGTTCGAACCGGGTGTCTCCGACGCCTGCAGCGCGCCGGCCACGGTGACCTCACCGGTCGGAGCGGCCGGGGCCTTCGCGGGGTCCGCGTCTCCGGGGAGCCAGCCCCGGACCACCGGCAGTGCCTTGCCGTCGTCGGTGCGCAGCAACGTCAGAACGTAGAAGCCTCGCTTGTCGTCCAGCTCCCGGTCCGGCACGAGCAGCTGCTTCCCGTACCGGCCCGTCGCCGTGGTCTGCTTGCCGGACGTCTCCTTGTCCACGGGCAGCAGCTCGGCGAGCGGTCTGGCCGGATCCGTCCTGGCCGCCGTGGCCTGCTCGCCCGCGTCGCGGTGGTCCTGGACCCGGTCCTCGAACCGGCTCAACTGCCATGACCCCATGAAGATGCAGAAAGGGATGGCCAACAGCACGAAGACGTTGATCCCCCACCAGCGGGGCGTCAGCAGGAACCGGTACACAACCTCAAAGGTACGGGGCCCTTGCGGGGGGCTCGGCCGAGGGGGTGCCTCTCGGCCGACCCGCCCCGCAGGGGACCCGGTGCGCTCACCTGCCCAGGTGTCGCTCCGCGAAGTCCAGCTCCAGACGGACCTGCTTGATCCGCTCGTCCACGACCAGCGAACCGTGCCCCGCGTCATAGCGGTACACCTCGTGGACGGCGTCGCGCGCGGCGAGTCTGGTCACGTAGTTCTCGACCTGACGGATCGGGCAGCGCGGGTCGTTGACCCCGGCGGAGATGTAGACCGGAGCCTTCACCGCGTCGACGTACGTCAGCGGGGACGACGCCTCGAAGCGCTCCGGGACCTCCTCCGGTGTGCCGCCGAGCAGCGTGCGGTCCATCGCCTTCAGGGCCTCCATCTCGTCGTGGTACGCCGTGACGTAGTCCGCGACCGGCACCGCGGCGATGCCGAGCGCCCACGCCTCGGGCTGCATACCGACGCCGAGCAGCGTGAGATAGCCGCCCCAGGAGCCGCCGGTGAGGATCAGCCGGTCCGGGTCGGCGAGACCGGACGAGACCGCCCACTCCCGTACGGCCGCGATGTCCTCCAGCTCGATCAGGCCGACCCGGTGCTTGAGCGCGTCCGTCCACTCGCGCCCGTAGCCCGTGGAACCGCGGTAGTTGACCCGGACCACCATGTACCCGTGGTCCACCCAGGCCGCCGGGCCCGCCGCGAACGAGTCGCTGTCGTGCCAGGTCGGGCCGCCGTGGATGTCGAAGACGGTGGGCAGCGGACCCGTCACCCCGGCCGGCCGCTGGACGAGGGCGTGGATACGGCCGCCGGGACCGGTCACCCACTCGTCCTGGACGGACACCGACGCCGGGGCCTTCATGCCGGGCGGGTCGAGGACGACCTCGCCGGACGTCGAGCGGACCACCGGCGGCTCGGCTGCCGACGACCACAGGAACTCCACGCTGCCGTCCGGGCGGGCCGTCGCCCCCGACACCGTGCCCCTCGGCGTCGGCACCTGCTCCAGGCCGCGGGTCGCCAGGTCGTACCGCCACAGCTGGCTGCGGGCCTCGAAGCTGTTCACCACGAGCAGCGCGGAACCGTCCGGATACCACTCGGCGCTCAGGTCGCCGTCCAGGCGGGCGGCCAGCGCCAGGTCCGTCTCCTCGCCGGACGCCGCGTCCCACACCATCGGCTCCCAGCGGCCGCGCCGCTGATGCCCGACGAGGAGCCGGGTGTCGCCGTCGACAGGGGCGAAGCCGAGCACCTCCAGGCCGAGCTCGGCCGTGCCGCCCTTGGTGTCGTCGAGCTCCGCGACCGTCGAGCCGTCCATCCGCAGCACCCGCACCGCCGAGTGCATCGCGTCACCGTGCTCGGTGTGCTCGATCGCGATCAGCGATCCGTCGTGCGAGAGATCGCCGACACCCGCCGACTCGCGGTGCCGGTAGACCTCGACGGGGTCCTCGCCGGTCCGGCTGACATAGATCGTCGAGCCGTCCTCGTCGGTCGACCGGCCGACGATCGCCGTCCGTCCGTCCCTGCCGAGCGCGAGCCCCGCGGGATAGGAGGGGTCGAGCCCGGGAGCAGCGGGCTCGTCGGCAACGGGCGAACCGCCCTCGCCACCCTTGCCGCCCTTTTCACCCTTGTCGCCGGACCCGGCGAACGGCTGTCGTCGCCAGATCCCGAACTCGTCCCCGTCCTTGTCGTCGAACCACCAGATCCACTCGCCGTCCGGCGACATCACGCCGTCCGTCGTCCCGTTGGGCCGGTCCGTGACCTGGCGCTGGTCGCCCGTCTCGCGGTCCCACGCGTACAACTCGTACGTCCCTGTCGCGTTCGACACGAACAAGGACCGGTGCGGTGCGTCCTCCGCCCAGTCGGGCAAGGACACCCGCGGCGCCCGGAAGCGCTTCTCCCAGTCCGGCATGCTTCCCTCGTGCGGGACGGACCCGTTGCTCTCAGTCATGGCCCCATACTGCCCGCACTGGACGACATTGCGCTCCCGGGGTCCTCAGCCTGTGGAAAACTCCGCGGGCCGAGCCCGCTCCGAGTCCGTCGCGGCAGGGGCAATGTCCGGGTCCGTGCAGGTCAGGGCCGATTGTCAGTGGCCGGGTGCACTATGGCGCCATGACCTCATCGACCGATCTGCGCAAGACAGTGGAGAGCTTCTGGGCCACGGCCGAGGACAGGAACTGGACGGCTTTCGCGGACACCCTCGCGGAGGACGTCGTCTACACCCTTCCCCAGACGCGCGAGCGCGTCAGCGGGCGGGAGAGGTACGTCGAGTTCAACCGCGAGTATCCCGGCGACTGGCATCTGAGGATCGAGCGCATAGTCGCCGAGCCCGGCCAGGTCGTCACCTGGGTCCACTTCACGGTGGGCCTGGACGAGATGTACGGGATCTCGTTCTTCACGGGTGACGCGGAGGGCCGCGTCCTGACGATCACGGACTTCTGGCCCGAGCCGTACGAACCTCCGGTGGGGCGGGAGCACTTGGTGGAGCGCTACTGATCGGGGAGCGTTACTGATCGGTGGAGCGCTACTGAGACGAGCCGTCTCCGTCGTTCCGGGCTGGGGCTGGGGCCCGGGCTTCGCGTCGGGCTTCGGCTTGGGCCGGCATGCGCATCACCATCACCGCTATACCGCTGTCCAGGTCGACGCGTGTCCGGTGGGGAGGCGCGCCGTCCTCCTCGTCGTCCCGGAGCACGAGGGCGGACTCCCGCTCCCTGAGTTCGTTCTGCTTGCCCGGTGACAGCGCGCCGTGCAGCTGCTCGAAGCCGGTGGCCGACACCTGTCCGACCCGCGCCCCGTTGCGCCAGGGCAGTACCCCGGCCCGCCCGGCCCGCAGCATCAACTGATCGACGAACGCGATGACCGTCAGCAGGATGACCAGCCCGGGGAGGGAGGCGAACACGGCGAATTCCATCGGCCCATTGTGAGGCGGGGCGCGCCGCGGGGACAGCCCCCGGACCCGGGACTACGCACCCGTACGGTCCTGGGATTACGCGCCCGTACGGTCCCGCGGGCGTCGTCCCAGCAGCTCGGCGAGGCCCCGTCGGGTGGCCGCGATGACCACGCGGTCCTCGGAGCCGAGCACGTAGGTGGGAGGCAGGTCCCAGACCAGGCCCGACGGGCGCTCGGGCGAGCCCGGGGCAGGCGCGGGGGCGGTGGCCAGGTCGGGCCGGCGCTCCTCGGGGGAGGCGCTGTCCAGGGCGAGCACCCGCCACGCTCCCGCGCGGAACGCCTCGGCGACCGTACGGCCCTCCAGGTGCGGATGCCCGGCGACGTCCAGGGCGGCGAAGAGCAGGACCCGGCGTTCGACCGGGATCGCGCCCAGGATCTGGCGGCCCATCATCGCTCCGGCGAAGGCGGGCGCGGCCAGATGGGAGACGCTGCGGCTGCGGGTGAGCGCGTGCGGGTGGGTGGCGCGGAGCGTGCGGTAGACGGCGGTGGCGAAGTCGTCGTCGTACAGCCGCAGCACCACGCGCAGATCGGGCCGCACCGACCTGGCGTACAGGGAGGCTTCCAGGTTGGTGGTGTCCGCGCTGGTCAGGGCGAGCAGGGCGTGCGCGCGGTGGATCTTGGCGGCTTCCAGGACGCCTTCCTGGGTGACGTCACCCAGGACGACGGGCACGCGCAGTCGGCGTGCGAGCGCGAGCCCGCGCGCCTCGGGGTCGGCCTCGACGCACACGACGGGGATGTGCAGTTCGCGCAGGCGGGCGAGGACACGTGTGCCGATCTTGCCGAGCCCGAGGAGCACGACGTGATCGGAGAGCCCCCGGGGCGGCTTCCGCAGCGCGGTCCCGCTGCGGAACGTACCGAGGCCCTCCAGCACGGCGGCGAGGAGCACGGGGAGCAGCAGCAACCCGACGAGACCGGAGAGGAGTTGGAGGATCTGGCGGCCGAGAGGTTCTTCGAGCGCGGGTTCGTTGATGGCGAAGAGATCGAGGAGGGTCAGATAGGTGGCGTGCAGCGGATGGTCGCCCGTCGTCACCATGGACGCGACCGCGAGCGCCACCACACAGGCCACCAGGCCCGCGAACGACCAGCGCAGCCGCCGGGAGAACAGCCTGCCGAAGGGCAGGACACTGCGTCCGGCGGGGAGCGGCGGACCGGAGTACGACACCGTCTCCAGGACGACGGTGCCGCGGCCGGTCGCGGCGGCCACGGAACGTTCGTCGGGCAGGAGCCGCGGCCCGTGCTCACCGCTGCTCTCCGAACCGTCCGCGCCGGCCGGGTCGTTGGTGGTGGCCGAGAGCAGGGCCAGCGTGCACAGGCCGGGGTCGGCGACCTCCCCGGGGCCCGGGGGCTGCCGTTCCACGGCCCGGAGCATCAGCCCGTCGGTCTGTACGACCTTGCTGGTCCCGGCCACCGCGGTCGCCGCCAGCGCGGGCGCGGCGGTGTCCGCGTCGGAGAGCACGGTCGTGGAGGCGTCGAAGAGTACGGGACCGGGTGGACCGCCGTTCCCTGTGCCGTTCCCTCCGCCGTCTCCTCCGGCATTCGCTCCGGCGCCCTCTCCGGCGTCCGCCATACCCGCCATGGCCAGGGCGGAGGCCTGGTCGAGGAGGGCCTCGATGTGCTGGCCGAGACGGCGGTTGTAGAGGCGGACGACCAGGCGCAGACGGGGGTTGAGGCGGCGTGCCATCAGCGCGGCGCGGATGTTCGTCTCGTCATCGTCATGGACGAGCGCCAACGCGGCGGCATGCTCGACACCGGCTTCGGCGAGCACGGCCTCGGTCAGGACGGGGGCCTCCAACACGCGGGCGGGGCGGGGATCTTCTGAGGTGGCGGACCGATTTGCCGAGGTGGTGGCTCCGCGGGGCGACGACGTGGCTCCGCGAGTCAAGGAGACGGTGCCTCGGCCTGCCGTGCCCTCACCGGCGCTTCCGCCCCCGCTTCCGCCGGTGCCACCGCTGTTGCCGCTGCCGCCGCCAATGCCGCCGTTGGCCGTCGCCCGGGTCACCGCCGCCGACACCCGGTCGAGCAGCGCCGAGGCACGGGCCCGCCCGACGACCGGCGGACGTACGGTGCCCTCGGCGGACGGCACGACCAGCGTCACCCGTTCCCCGTAGACACCACGCAACTCGGCCGCCAGCCGGTGCGCGAGGGCATCGTCCCCGCACACCACCATGTGCGCACCGCGATCGTCCGACCCGCTCTGATTAGGAAGGCTCGCCACAACAGCACAGAGTGCCTCACCGGCACGGACGGTTGCACAGGGGCCTGCCGCAAGGGAGTTGAGGCAGGGGTTCCGCGGGACACTGGCCGCCCGAACCGACCGTAGACCGCACTGCCAGAAGGATGGTGACGAGTGATGCCCGACGAAGAGCCCGTACAGCCGGTGGAGCCGGCGGAGTTAGTGAAGCCCGCGGAGCCCGTGAAACCGGTGGAGCCCGTGAAACCGGTGGAGACCACATCGGCGCAGCCGCCGGAGGGCGTCCCCGCGGATGTCCTTACGGAGATACCCAAGGGCAACCCTGCTGTCTTGCTGCTGGAGCGGCTGGCCGAGAAGCTCGGCGGGCGGGCCTCGGTGTCCGCCGTCTACGGCGAACCCGTGACCAGGCACGGCGTCACGGTCATCCCCGTCGCCAAGGTCGGATTCGGCTTCGGGGCCGGTGTGGGCCGCGAGGCCGGCGCCGCCAAGACCGGCGAGGGCGGTGGCGGAGGCGGCGGCGTGGGCGCGAAGCCCATCGGCTTCATCGAGATCCAGGAGGGCTTCGCCACGTACCGCCCGATCCGCGATCCCTGGGTCGATGTCTTCGTCCCGCTGGCGGTGGTCGCACTCGGCAGTGCGCTTCCCGGGATCATCGGGGCGCTGCGCCGCAGGAAGTGACGGCTCGGGCGCGCCTCGGCCGGAAGGCGGGCGTGCCCTGACCGGAACACGGGCGCGCCCGGCCGGAACATCAGGATGAGAAGCTGTGCCGGAACGGGCGTACTGAAGGTGGAGGGCAACCCACCCGCGAAGCCCTTCCCTACCGGAGGTACCTCTCCCGTGACCACAACCGACACAGCGCCGCCCGGGGTTGAGGACCGCGAGACGGACGATCGGAAGGGCTGGCAGTTCAACTCGCCCCTCGTCCTGACCATGCTGCTGCTCGTGGGGATCGTGCTCCAGGGCCCGATCCGCGGGGCGCTGTCCGCGCCGGTGATGCAGAGCTGGATGACCGTGTTCGTCGCGGTGATGGTGCAGGCGATGCCCTTCCTCGTGCTCGGCGTGCTGCTGTCGGCGGTCATCGCGGTGTTCGTTCCGCCGTCGTTCTTCGCCCGTGCGCTGCCGGGGCGGCCCGCTCTCGCGGTGCCGGTCGCGGGGATGGCCGGGGCGGTGCTGCCGGGCTGCGAGTGCGCGTCCGTGCCGGTGGCCGGGGCGTTGGTGCGCCGGGGTGTCACGCCCGCGGCGGCGCTGGCGTTCCTGCTGTCCGCGCCGGCGATCAACCCGATCGTGCTGACCGCGACCGCCGTCGCGTTCCCCGGGGAACCTCAGATGGTCGTGGCCCGTTTCGTGGCGAGCCTGCTGGTGGCCTGCACGATGGGCTGGCTGTGGCAACGGCTGGGCCGCGCCGACTGGTTGCGCCCACCGTCCCGTCCGGCGTCCGACGGCCTCGGCAAGGGCGCGGCGTTCTGGGGATCCGTACGGCACGACGTGATGCACGCGGGCGGCTTCCTGGTCGTGGGCGCGATGGCCGCGGCCACGCTCAAGGCCGTGGTCCCGGAGGAGTGGCTGAGCCTCGCGGCCGACAACCCGGTGGTGTCGGTCCTCGCCCTGGCGGTCCTGGCCGTGCTGCTCTCCATCTGCTCCGAGGCGGACGCGTTCGTGGCGGCGTCCCTGACCCAGTTCTCGCTCACGGCCCGGCTGACGTTCCTCGTGGTCGGCCCGATGATCGACCTGAAACTCTTCGCCATGCAGACGGCCACGTTCGGCCGGGAGTTCGCCCTGCGCTTCGCGCCCGCCACCTTCGCCCTGGCCGTCCTGGTCTCGGCCCTGGTCGGGGCGGTGCTGCTGTGAACCGCCAGGCCCAGGCAGCCGTCCTCTTCCTCACCGGCGGCGCGATCCTGCACGCAGCCCTCACCGACCTCTATCTACGGTACGTCAAGGCCGGGTTGCAGCCGCTGCTGCTGGCGGCGGGGGTCGTCCTGATCGCCACGGCGGTCGCGACGGTCTGGTACGAGCGGCAGGCGGCGCGTACGTCCGCCGGGAGCGGGGGTGACTCGGCGCGACCACGCACCGGGAACGGGCCGGAGACCGAGCACCACCACGGGGCGGCCGCAGGCAGGAACACAGACACAGACGAGGCCGTGGACGCAGCCGCCGCCGCAGCCGCTGAAGCCCCGGCTCAAGTCGGCATCCCCGCCGCCCCCAGTGCCCATGACCATGGCCATGACGACGCCCACGCCCACGCCCACGCACATGCACATGCACATGCACACCGCGAACCCCGTATCTCCTGGCTCCTGGTGCTCCCCCTCCTCGCCCTAATCCTCGTGGCCCCGCCGGCCCTCGGCTCCTACAGCGCGATGCGCACCGGCACGGCCCTGCAGAAGCAGCCCTGGGGCTTCGCGGACCTCCCCGCCGGCGACACGATCCGGCTCAACCTCGTCGACTACGCGGGCAGGGCGGCGTACGACCACGGGCGTTCCCTCGACCACCGCCACATCAAGATCGCCGGCCTGCTGGCCCTTGACCACGACGGCACCCCGTACCTGGTCCGCATGGCACTCAGTTGCTGTGCCGCCGACGCCCAGCCGGTGAAGATCGGCCTGACCGGCCGGATCCCTCCCGTCCTGCGACCGGACAGCTGGCTGGAGGTCACCGGCACGTACACCACCAAGCAGACCAAGGACCCGGTGAACGACGGGATCATCCCGTTCCTCGACGTCACCGAGGTGAAACCGGTCAAGGCACCGCGGGACCCGTACGACGAGAGCTGGAACGGCTGAACCGGGCGTAGGTCTCCGACGCCGCCGACTTCGCCGTGGAACCTGTCGATCCTCTGTCGATAGCCGGCGTACCGGGGGAGCGGCGGTCAAGAGTGGGCCAGGATGAGCGAGTTGAAGGCTCTCACCCCACTCTTCCCGGAGGCCCGCAACCATGACCCGCAGTCACCCGCACCCGCACTCCCACCCTTCCCGACGCGCCCTCCTGGGCGGCGCCGCCCTCACCGCGTTCGCGGTG
The DNA here is from genome assembly GCF_055577685.1 of Streptomyces sp. NPDC033178. Taxonomy (NCBI): domain Bacteria; kingdom Bacillati; phylum Actinomycetota; class Actinomycetes; order Kitasatosporales; family Streptomycetaceae; genus Streptomyces; species Streptomyces sp. NPDC033178. The sequence continues at coordinate 198,159 of NZ_JBVIPT010000017.1, read as the reverse complement.
GCGACGGGCGCAGGCGCAGGTACGGCGAACGCAGCCACCGGCACCAGGACCGCGACGACGGCCACCGGCGGCGGCACGTGGCCGACCGAGTTCCCGCTCCCCAACGGCTTCCTCCCCGAGGGCATAGCCATCGGCAGAAAGCCGTACGCGTACATGGGCTCGCGCGCCAACGGCGCCCTCTACCGCACCGACCTGCGCACCGGCGAGGGCGGGATCCTCTTCGCGGGCGGCACCGGCCTGGTGGCCGTCGGCCTGAAGCTCGACCACGACGGCCTCCTGTACGTGGCCGGCAACACAGGTGTGGCCCGTACCCATGACTCCCGCACGGGCGAAGTGGTCGCAACACATCAACTGACGGAACCGACCGGCCACTTCATCAACGACGTCACACTCCTCGGCGACCGGGCCTGGTTCACCGACTCACGCGCCGCCGCGCTCTACGGAGTACCGCGAGGCCGAACCGGAACCGTACGCACCCTGCCCCTCACCGGCGACTGGGTCCAGCTCCCCAACGTCAACAACGCGAACGGCATCGTCGGCACCCCCGACGGCCGAGCCCTGATCGTCGTCAAGAGCACTCCCGGCGAGCTCTACAACGTGAACCTCAGGACGGGCCACGCCACCAAGATCACCCTGATCGGCGCGACCGACGTCGTGAACGGCGACGGCCTCTACCGCATCGGCCGCACCCTGTACGTGGTCCAGAACCGCCTGAACCTCATCAGCGTGTTCCGCCTCAACTCCAAGGCCACAACCGCCACCCTGACCGCCACGATCACGGACCCCCGCTTCGACGTCCCCACAACCGCAGCCCGCTTCGGCAACCGCCTCTACCTGGTCAACGCCCGCTTCACGAGCCCACAGACACCGGAGACGACGTTCACGGGAGTGGCGGTCCCGATCTGACGCGGAGGGCAGGACGAGTACGAGTACGGGACAAGCACGAGTACGAGTACGGATGGGGCAGGGGCCGGCAGGATCCCCTGCCCCGCTCCGTTTGCTGAATTCCCATGCTTCCGCCCTCCTCGGAGTGTTACCGAGTTCGGGTGCCTGTCCGCCAGGCGCTCAAGGATGCCGACGGGATCAATGCCGATGCGGACCCGGAGCGGTAGCCACGCAATAACGCCAGAGGGCCCTTACCTACCCGGTAAGGGCCCTCTGATCTGCTACTTAGCTGTCGGGGTGGCGGGATTTGAACCCACGACCTCTTCGTCCCGAACGAAGCGCGCTGCCAAGCTGCGCTACACCCCGATGTCGCTTGGAGCAGGCCACTCGCGTGGGTCCTGTTCGTGGCGACGTCGTTTACTTTAGCCCACCGGTGGCCGGAGACGAAATCCGGTTTTCGGGGGGTCGGTGGCGGCGCAGAACGGGGCGGATGTGGTCGAGGGCGACGAGGAGGAGGGCCAGTGCGTAGCAGGCGAGGCCCAGGACGGTGGCGTTGCCGAGGACCTCTACGTAGCCGTGTTGGGAGACGTCTAGGAAGGGGTACGGGTAGCGGTCCTGCGCGTTGGGAGGCAGTACTGCGCCCCGGGCGAGTGTGAAGGCCAAGTACGCGGCGGGCAGCACTAGCCAGGCGGCCGCTGTGTGGAGTCGCAGTGGGCCCGGGCGGGTCAGCAGGAACCAGTCCAGTACGGCCATGACCGGGACCGCCGTGTGCAGGAGGTGGTTCGTGAGGGCGGGCCAGCCGGTGAGCGTCCCGGTGTCGCCCGCCATTGCGAAAGCGCTCGCACCGTCCGCCAGGATCACGTGTTGGATCAGGCCCGCACCCACCGCGTACAGCATCGTGCCGGCGGTGACGGACGGCGGTACGGGGCGACGGGCCGTCCATGCCCGCCAGGCCGAGACGGCGAACACCGCGGCCACCGCGACGCTGCTCAGGATCGTGAAGTGGCCCATGACCCGGGACGGGGTGCCCAGGACCAGCGCGAGCACCACACCTGCGGTCGCCGTCAGCGCGACGAGGAGGCGGAAGGCGGCTGCCAGGGGGCGGCGGACGCGGGGGACCACCGCGTCCGCCGGGACGACGGGGACGATGGCGGCGGCGTTGGCGGCCACGCCTGGGAGGACGGGTATGTCCGGGATGTCTGCGGGCAGAGGGGCGGTCATCCCCTCACGTTAAGCGGGTCGGACAAAAGGGGCGAGGCGGGTTGAACCGGTCGGGCGGTGCAGCCTCACACGCCTCACGTGCCCGACGCGCCCTCACGTGTCCCCGCCGCCCGAATCACCTTCACGTGCCCCACGCAGCCCCATGACGCACCCTTGCGCGGCACCCTCGTCCCGCCGCCTCCTACGCGTCAGCGCCCGGACTGTCCCGCCACCCGATCCCCATCAACCGCCTCGGCCCCTTCAGCTCCGGCAACCCCCTCGACTCCCGGCAACCCCCTCGACTTCCGGACCCCCTTCGGCCCTCAGACCCCCTCCGGCCCTCAGAACCGCTTCGGCCCTCAGAACCCGTCCGTCCCCTCAACCCCGCCCCACCAACGTAAGCAACGTCGCCTCCGGCGGGCACGCGAACCGTACCGGTGTGTACCTGTTCGTCCCGCAGCCCGCCGACACGTGCATGTACGCCGTCCGCCCGGACTCCGCCTCCGTGTGCGTGGACAGGCCCTTCACCCGTTCCGTGTCCAGGTCGCAGTTGGTGACGAGGGCGCCGTAGAAGGGGATGCACAGCTGGCCGCCGTGGGTGTGGCCGGCCAGGATCAGGGGATAGCCGTCCGCGGTGAAGGCGTCCAGCGTGCGCAGGTACGGGGCGTGCACGATCCCCATCGAGAGGTCGGCCGAGTCGGACGGGCCACCCGCCACGCGCGCGTAGCGGTCGCGCTTGATGTGCGGGTCGTCGAGCCCGGTCAGCTCGATCTCGAAGCCGTCGATCTTCAGCGAACCCCGGGCGTTCGTCAGGTTCAGCCAGCCCGCCGCGTCGAAGCCGTCGCGCAGCGGCTCCCACGGGTTGTGGATCACGCCGACCGCGGGCGCGTTGCCGTTCAGCCCGTGCCTGCCCTGCGCCTTCTCGAACAAGTAGCGGGCGGGGTTGCGGAGTTTGGGCCCGTAGTAGTCGTTCGAGCCGAACACGTACGCGCCCGGGAACTCCATCAGCGGACCGAGGGCGTCCATCACCTCGGGCACGCCCTCCGGGTCGGACAGGTTGTCCCCGGTGTTGATGACGAAGTCGGGACGCAGCCCGGCCAGCGACCGCAGCCAGCGCTGCTTCTTGCGCTGGCCGCTCACCATGTGGATGTCGGAGACCTGGAGCACGCGCAGCGGTCGCATCCCGGGTGGCAGCACCGGGACCGTCACCCGCCGCAGACGGAAGGAGCGGGCTTCGAAACCCGCCGAGTAGAGCAGACCGGCGGCGCCAGCCGCCGCGATTCCCAGAGGTACTCCGTATCGCGCGCGCATAAGCCCATCGTGTCAGACCCCACACACTCGTAAGACCATCGGAGGACCATCGGAGGACCATCGAAGGGGCATGGGAGGGGCGTGGGAGGGGCATCGGAGGGGGCGCCCGAAATCCATGGGCAGCCGTCGCACCACACCTGCGACAATCACCCCATGACCACGCTCAAGTCGAAGCTGCAGGCAGACCTCAACGCCGCCATCAAGGAGCGCGACGAGCTCCGCTCCTCGACGCTCCGGCTGACCCTCGCCGCCATCCAGAAGGAGGAGGTCGCGGGTACGTCGAAGCGCGAGCTCTCCGACGACGAGGTGCAGAAGGTGATCGCCAAGGAGGCGAAGAAGCGCCGCGAGGCGGCCGAGGCCTTCGCGCAGGGCGGCCGCGCGGAGTCGGCCGAGCGCGAGAAGGCGGAGGGCGTGGTCCTCGCCGAGTACCTGCCCAAGCAGCTCTCCGACGACGAACTCCAGCAGATCGTCACGCAGGCGGTCGAGGAGGCGAAGGCCGCCGGTGCCGAGGGCCCGCGCGCCATGGGCCAGGTCATGAAGATCGTGAACCCGAAGGTGGCGGGCCTGGCCGAGGGCGGCCGCGTCGCCGCGGTGGTCAAGAAGCTGCTCGCGGGCTGAGCCCCGGGGCCGCCGAGACGGCCCCGATCATCGCCGCACGCCGCACGCCGCACGCCGCACGCCGCACGCCATACGCCGATGGGGGCGCCCCTAGTCACTAGGGGCGCCCCCATCGGCGTACAACTACAGACCAAGGCCTACGGCCTGCCGAACCCAGGGCCTGCCGAACCTACGGCCTGCCGAACCCCGGCCTACGGAAAGTTCCCACCGTTCCCGTTCCCCCCACCGTTCTCGTTCCCGCTGATCGTCCACTCCTCGGGGATCGAGAAGGACGGCGTGGGGATCTGCGGGTTGCCGTTCCCGCCGTTGTTGCCGTCACCGTTACCGCCGTTACCGCCGTTGTCCCCGTTGTTGCCGTCCTCGTCACCGTCGTCCTCGTCGCCGCGGCCGTCTTCCTTGCCGGTGTCGCCGGGCGGGATGGAGACGAGGTTGAACTGGGGCGCTTCCTTGCCCTCCAGGGCGCCGGCCATCATGTCGCGCCAGATCGGGCCGGGGACCTTGCCACCGAAGACCTTGTCGTACGGGACGCCGCCGATGGTGATGTTGGTCATCCGCCGCTTGTGGGCCGGGTCGCCGACCCAGACCGCGCCGGCCATGTTCGGCGTGTAGCCCACGAACCAGGCCGCGTAGCGCTCGTCCGTCGTACCGGTCTTGCCCGCGCTCGCCCGGCTGTCGAGGCCCGCTTCGGAACCCGTACCGTCCTCGACCACGCCCTTGAGGAGCGTGTTGATCGTGTCGGCGGTGTTCTCCGACATCGCGCGCGAGCACTTCGACTTCGGGACCGGCAGGGACTTCTTCTGGCCGCCGACGGTCTGCCGGATCGACTCGATGGCGATCGGCGAGCAGTACGTGCCCCGGGTGGCGAAGGTCGCGTACGCGCTCGCCATCGTCAGCGGGGACATCTCCTGCGTGCCGAGCGCGATGGACGGGTTCTGGCCGATCTTGTCGCCGTCGGCGCGCTCGGCGCCCATCTTGGCCGCCATGTCGGTCACCGGGCAGATGCCGATGTCACTGATCAGCTGCACGTAGTAGGTGTTGACCGACTTCGCGGTCGCGTCCCTCATGTCGTACGGGCCGACCTCGGTCTCGTTCTCGTTGGTGAGCTTGGCGGGATTGGCCGGGTCGTTCTTCCAGACCTTGCCGTCGCACGCGGAGACCGGGCTCGGGTACGGCATCTCGTACGGCGACGAGTACACCTGGTTCGCCGGCTTGCCGCCCTCGATGGCGGCCGCGGCCACGATCGGCTTGAACGTCGAACCCGGCTGGTAGCCCGCGCCGCCGCCCATGTTGGCGTCCACGGACAGGTTCATCTGCGTCTCGTTCTTCTTGATGTCGACGCCGTACGGACGCGACTGGCCCATCGCGAGGATCTTGCCGGTGCCGGGCTCGACGATGGTGGCGGCCGTGGCCACGTCGTCGTTCTTGTAGACGTGGTCCTTGATCGAGGCCTGCGCCGACTCCTGCGACTGCGGGTCGAGCGTCGTCCTGATCGTCAGACCGCCCTGGTTCCAGATCTTGGCCCGGGCCTTCTGGGTCTTGCCGAAGACCGGGTCGTTCAGGAAGACCTCGCGGACGTAGTCACAGAAGAAGCCGGCGCCCTTGACCGCCGTGATGCAGCCGTTCTTGGGCTTGCTGACCTTGAGGCCGAGCGGCTTCTTCTTGGCCTTGGCGGCCTCCGCCCGGGAGATGTCGTGGACGTCGGCCATCCGCTGCAGCACGGTGTTGCGCCGCTTGACGGCCTCCTCCTCGTCGTTGACCGGGTCGTACCGGCTCGGCGACTGGACGATGCCGGCGAGCAGCGCGGCCTCCTCCACCTTCAGGTCCTTGGCGGACTTGGAGAAGTAACGCTGGGCCGCGGCCTCGACGCCGTACGCCTGCTGGCCGAAGAACGTGATGTTCAGGTAGTTCTCGAGGATCTTCTTCTTGCCGAGCTCCTCCTCGACCTGGATCGCGAACTTCAGCTCGCGGACCTTCCGGCCGAGGGTCTGCTGGGTGGCCTGGGCGACCAGCGTCGCGTCGTCGCCGGCCTCCTCCACGAAGACGTTCTTCACGTACTGCTGCGTGAGCGTGGAGGCGCCCTCCGAGACGCCGCCGCTCTGCGCGTTCTTGTTGAGGGCGCGCAGGACGCCCTTGAGGTCGACCGCGCCGTGCTCGTAGAACCGCGAGTCCTCGATCGCGACGATCGCCTTCTGCATGTACGGCGAGATGTCCTTGAGGTCGACCACCGTGCGGTCACGTGAGTAGACCGTGGCGATCTGGCCGCCCTTGTTGTCCAGGATTGTCGTGCGCTGGCTCAGTGGTGGCCGCTTCAGGTTGGTCGGGATCTCGTCGAACCCCTCGACCGAACCCTTGGCCGCGAGACCGAGCGCGCCGAACGCCGGAACGGCGATTCCGGCCATGACGGCTCCCGCGAGCACACTGACACCGAGGAACTTGGCGGCCTGCTGCGTTGGCGACAGACCCCCGCCCGAGCGCTTCTTTGGCATGAGGGCAGCCTACGTTCTCATTCGCCGGACACACGTATAGGCCTTGGCCTAAGCTGCTCTCAACTGTCACAGCAGTAGGGCTACGTATCAATACGTCCGGCGACCCCGAATCGTTTCGGTCGGAACTCAACTTTTTTGTTGAGCACGTGCCCGAATCCGCCTCATGTGTCAGTTGGTGTCCGATGTGACGCAACTCAACTGCCCCGGTTTGCCGGGAAGGTCACGCATGTCGCCGGGTCACTCCGTTGGGTGATCTGTCGCGTACCCATAGTCCATTCGGGCCATTCAAGATTGGGCCCGAAGGGGCTGGTTGACTGTGCCCACCTTCCGTAACGTCCTCAACTGGCGGCGGTGAATATGCCGCTGCCGCCGTGGGGGAGCCTCGATTCGGGAGAGGACGGCGCCGGTATGGGCTGGGTAACCGACTGGAGTGCGCAGGCGGCCTGCCGCACTACCGATCCGGATGAACTGTTCGTTCAAGGAGCAGCGCAGAACAGGGCCAAGGCGGTGTGCACCGGGTGTCCGGTACGCACGGAGTGCCTGGCCGACGCGCTGGACAACCGCGTCGAGTTCGGCGTGTGGGGAGGAATGACGGAGCGGGAGCGCCGCGCACTGCTGCGCAGGCGGCCCACCGTCACCTCTTGGCGCAGGCTGCTCGAAACCGCGCGTACCGAGTACGAGCGAGGGGCAGGCATTCTGCCTCTCGACGAGGAAGAGGTGTACGAGAACTACGCGGCGGTGGGCTGACCGCCTCTCCGCACGCAACCGGGGTCCCATCGGCCCCGTATGCGTCAGGGGCCACGTGACGTACACGCGACCCCGCACGGCGTCGTACACGGCGTCCGCACGCAACTGGGGCCACCGTGGCCCCGAGAGGCTACGCAGCTCCGGCCGGCGAGGTACCGGCCGCGAGCCGCTCCCCGATGTTCCGCAGCCCTGCGAGGTCGTGCACATCGCCGGGCAGCGCGGCCACTTCGGCCACCGCCACTTCGGGGTGGCGTGCGGCGAAGCGGTCACGTGTGCGCTGCTCGCGGGAGAGCAGCTGCATGCGCTCGGCGTGCAGCCTCAACAGGCCTGCCGTGAGTTGTTCGACGGTGCGGTTGTCCGGGTCGTCCGTCCCGGCTCCTTCGGCGGTGGTCCGGTCCGCGGCGGGGGAGCCTGCGTCGGGCGCGGGAGCCTCGGGGACGGTGGTCTGGGTAGCGGGTGATTCTGAACTGCCGTACGTTTCGGGAGAGTTACGAAGTCCAGCTTTCCCGCCCGACTGATCCACAATGCGGGCCTCGTCAAGATTTTCCTCGGCGGCCGGATCGGCACCGGGTTCGGCCGGACCCGTACCCGGCTCGGCGGGATCGGTACCCGCCTCGGCCGGATCAGCGGCGAGGCCGAGGGTCTCCGCGGCGGCCAGTGCCCGCTCCGCCGACAGCTGGGCCGCGCCGCTGCCGTGTACGCGGTTCAGCACGAGCCCCGCGAGCGGCATGTCCTCGGCGGCCAGCCGCTCCACGAAGTACGCCGCCTCGCGCAGCGCGTCCCGCTCCGGGGCCGCGACGACCAGGAACGCCGTCCCGGGCGCCTGGAGCAGCTTGTACGTGGCGTCCGCGCGGGTACGGAAACCACCGAAGGTGGTGTCCATGGCGGCCACGAACGTCTGGACGTCCTTGAGGAGCTGGCCGCCCAGCAGCTTGCCGAGGGTGCCGGTCATCATCGACATCCCGACGTTCAGGAACTTCATCCCGGCCCGGCCGCCCAGCTTCGCCGGAGCCGTCAGCAGCCGGATCAACTTGCCGTCCAGGAACGACCCGAGCCGCTTCGGGGCGTCCAGGAAGTCGAGCGCCGAGCGCGAGGGCGGGGTGTCGACGACGATGAGGTCCCACTCCTCGCGGGCCCGCAACTGGCCCAGCTTCTCCATCGCCATGTACTCCTGCGTGCCCGCGAAGCCCGCCGAAAGTGACTGGTAGAAGGGGTTGCTGAGGATCGCGGCCGCCCGCTCGCGGTCCGCGTGCGCCTCGACGATCTCGTCGAAGGTGCGCTTCATGTCGAGCATCATCGCGTGCAGTTCGCCGTCCGCGGAGTCGTCGACGCCCTTCACTCGGCGAGGGGTGTTGTCCAGCGCGTCGATGCCCATCGACTGGGCGAGCCTGCGCGCCGGGTCGATGGTGAGGACGACCACCTTGCGGCCGCGCTCGGCCGCGCGCAGCCCGAGGGCCGCCGCCGTGGTGGTCTTGCCGACGCCGCCCGAGCCGCAGCAGACCACGATACGGGTCTTCGGGTCGTCGATCAGTGGATCGACGTCCAGGACGGGGGCGGCGTCCATGGCGCGGGCGGGGTCGTCGTGTGCGCGGGCCGGGTCCTGGCTCATGAGATCCCTTGCTGACGCAGTTCCTTGGCGAGTTCGTACAGGCCCCCGAGGTCCATTCCCTCGGCGAGCAGCGGGAGTTCGTGCAGGGGGAGGTCCAGGCCCTGGAGCACGGCCCGCTGGTCGCGCTCCAACGCGTGCCGCTCGGCGTACTCGTCGGCCTGGGTCAGCAGCGGCTCCACCAGCCGCTCGGCGACCCCGCCGCGGCGCGCGCCACCGAGTCCGGCGGCGGACAGCGACTTGGCGATGGCCGTGCGCGGTGCCTCGCGGGTGAGCGCCAGATCGGTCTCGTCGAGGATCGAGGGCCGGACCATGTTCACGATGATCCGCCCCACCGGCAGCCGCGCGGCGCGCAGCTCGGCGATGCCGTCCGCGGTCTCCTGGACGGGCATCTCCTCCAGGAGCGTCACCATGTGCACGGCCGTCTCGGGCGACTTGAGCACCCGCATGACGGCCTGCGCCTGATTGTGTATCGGGCCGATCTTGGCGAGCCCGGCCACCTCGTCGTTCACGTTCAGGAAGCGGGTGATCCGGCCGGTCGGCGGCGCGTCCATCACCACGTAGTCGTACGCGAAGCGCCCGCGCTTGTCCTTGCGGCGCACGGCCTCGCAGGCCTTGCCCGTCAGGAGTACGTCCCTGAGGCCCGGCGCGACGGTGGTCGCGAAGTCGATGGCGCCGAGTTTCTTCAGCGCGCGTCCCGCGCTGCCGAGCTTGTAGAACATCTGGAGGTAGTCCAGAAGGGCCAGTTCGGGGTCGATGGCCAGGGCGAACACCTCCCCGCCACCTGGAGCGACGGCGATCTTCCGCTCCTCGTAGGGCAGTGCCTGCGCTTCGAATAGCTGCGCGATGCCCTGCCTGCCCTCGACCTCGACCAGAAGGGCACGTTTGCCCTCGGTCGCTAGGGCGAGCGCGAGTGCTGCGGCGACCGTGGTCTTGCCGGTACCGCCCTTGCCGCTGACGACCTGGAGCCTGCTCACGTCTTCGAGCCTAACCAGTCGGCCGCGGAAGTACGCAGGAGGCTGTGGACAAGCTGTGCGCGAGGTGCCGGGCGAGGCCACCGACGAAGCCCCCGACGAGGCCCGCTGAAGGGCGTGTGCGGCAGCGGATACAGTCGCCCTCATGACCAAGTGGGAATACTCAACCGTGCCGCTGCTCGTCCACGCCACGAAGCAGATTCTGGACACCTGGGGCGAGGACGGCTGGGAGCTCGTCCAGGTCGTGCCCGGGCCGAACAACCCCGAGCAGCTCGTCGCCTATCTGAAGCGCGAGAAGGCCGCATGAGCGCCGTCGAGGCGAAGCTTGCCGAACTCGGACTGACCCTGCCGGACGTCGTTCCGCCGCTGGCCGCGTACCAGCCCGCGGTGCAGTCGGGTGTGTACGTGTACACGGCCGGCCAGCTCCCGATGGTGGACGGCAAGCTTCCGGTCACCGGCAAGGTGGGCGCGGAGGTCACGCCGGAGGAGGCCAAGGAGCTGGCCCGCACCTGCGCGCTGAACGCCCTCGCGGCGGTCAAGTCGGTCGTGGGTGACCTCGACCGCATCGCGCGCGTGGTGAAGGTCGTCGGCTTCGTCGCCTCGGCCTCCGACTTCACGGGCCAGCCCGCGGTGCTGAACGGTGCGAGCGAACTGCTCGGCGAGGTCCTCGGCGAGAAGGGTGTGCACGCGCGCAGCGCGGTCGGCGTGGCGGTGCTGCCGCTGGACGCGCCCGTCGAGGTCGAGGTCCTGGTCGAGCTGACACACGCGTAGGCGGATCGCCGCCGGGGCGTGCGTGTGGCCTTCGGCCGGCCACGGTGTGAGCCCGTCCGTCGTGGCTCCGGGCATCGGTCTGTTGCGCCTGTTCCGCATCCGGGGCAGGCGTTCCGCCGTGGGTAGGGCTTCCGCCGGGGCCGCACGCCGTCCCGCCGTGGCACGGACGGCGCTTTCTGGGCCCGGGCCTGCCGGTATGGCGTGGGGAGGGCCTCCTGGGGAGGCGATCGTTGCCTCTCGAACATCAGCCCACTCCGGGATAGCCTCCGCCCATGGCGAATGGGCAGTGGTATCCCCCCGAGTGGCCCGAGAGAATCCGCGCGCTCGCGGAGGGCACGCTCACACCGGTCGCCCCCAGGCGGGCGGCCACCGTCATGCTGCTCAAGGACACCGACTCCACCCCCGTCGTGCACATGCTGCGCAGACGCGCCTCCATGGCCTTCGCCGGAGGCGCGTACGCGTATCCCGGCGGCGGTGTGGACCCCAGGGACGACGACCGGCAGATCCGCTGGGCGGGCCCCACGCGCGCGTGGTGGGCGTCCCGGCTCGGCGTCGACGAGACCACCGCCCAGGCGATCGTCTGCGCGGCGGTGCGCGAGACGTACGAGGAGGCGGGCGTCCTGCTCGCGGGCCTCACCGAGGACACCGTGGTCGGCGACACCACGGGCGAGGAGTGGGAGGCGGACCGCGCCGCCCTGGTCGCCCGTGACCTGTCCTTCGCGGAGTTCCTGGAGCGCCGCGGGCTCGTCCTGCGCTCCGACCTCCTCGGCGCCTGGACCCGCTGGATCACCCCGGAGTTCGAGCCCCGCCGCTACGACACCTGGTTCTTCGTGGCCGCGCTGCCGGAGGGCCAGCGCACCCGCAACGCCTCCACGGAGGCCGACCGCACCGTCTGGATCCGCCCCGCGGACGCGAGGGACGGCTACGACAAGGGCGACCTCCTGATGATGCCGCCCACCATCGCGACCCTGCGCCAGCTCGGCGCGTACGTCACCGCCGCCGAGGCCCTCGCCGCGGCGCCGGAGCGCGACATGACGCCCGTCCTGGCCCAGGCCCGCCTGGAAGGCGGCGAGCTGGTACTCAGCTGGCCCGGCCACGACGAGTTCACCAAGCACATCCCGACCGGTGGAGCCTCCGCATGACCGACGCCGCCGCCCTTCCCGGCCAGCCACGGGGCGGGGTGCTCTCCGGCCCCGCCACCGCGCGTGCCGTCAACGTGCTCGCGCCCAACGCCTCCGCGATGACCCTGGACGGCACGAACACCTGGATCGTGGCCGAGCCGGACTCCGAGCTGGCGGTGGTGATCGACCCGGGGCCCCTGGACGACGTACACCTGCGGAACGTCGTCGACACCGCCGAGAAGGCCGGCAAGCGGGTCGCGCTGACGCTGCTGACGCACGGGCACCCGGACCACGCGGAGGGCGCTGCACGGTTCGCGGAACTGACCGGTACGAAGGTGCGGGCGCTCGACCCGGCGCTGCGGCTCGGTGACGAGGGCCTGGCGGCCGGGAACGTCGTCACCACGGGCGGCCTGGAGCTGCGCGTCGTGTCCACCCCCGGCCACACCGCCGACTCGCTCTGCTTCCATCTGCCCGCCGACCGGGCCGTCCTGACCGGCGACACGATCCTGGGCCGGGGCACCACGGTCGTCGCGCACCCCGACGGGCGCCTGGGCGACTACCTGGACTCCCTGCGGCGCCTGAGGTCCCTGACGGTCGACGACGGTGTGCACATGGTCCTGCCGGGCCACGGGCCCGTCCTGGAGGACGCCCAGGGCGCTGTCGAGTTCTATCTCGCCCACCGCGCCCACCGCCTCGCCCAGGTCGAGACGGCGGTCGAGGACGGCTACACGACCCCGTCCCAGGTCGTCGCCCACGTCTACGCCGACGTCGACCGCTCCCTGTGGCCGGCGGCGGAGCTGTCCGTGCTGGCGCAGCTGGACTATCTCCAGGAGCACGGGCTCATCGGGGAGGCCTGAGAAGCCGGAACCGTGCCTCCTAGGAGGCACGGTTCGAAAACGCCCTCCCTAGGGGCGCGGTTTCTTGATGCCGTGCACGCGCGCGTACTCCTCGGCGAGCCACAGCCCGAGATCGTCGACGTACGACCGCAGGACGGCGGCGTCGCCCCTCGGCTCGTACCCGAGGACGGCCGCCTCCCGCAGTTGTGCGGCCCGCTCCGGGTAGTACGCGCCGAACGCCTCGGCCATCTCCGCCAGATCGCTCGTCCAGCCGTTCCAGCGGGGCATGACGAGGGTGAAGCCGGTGCGGACGAGATGACGTGACATGAAGCGCACGAGGGGCCGCAGGGCCTCCTCCGAGTCGTCCGCCTCGGCGATCCGCTCACGCCACCGCGCAAGGAACAGCGCGAGGTCGCCGTTCGTCTCCCGGGCGAGGAGCGCGTCGGGCCGGTAGCGCGGCAGGTCCTCGGCGAGATCCTCGCCCAGCAGCGGCGTACAGAGGCAGGCGACGAACCAGCCGAGATCGTGCCTCTCCAGGTCGCTCAGCACCTGTGCCCGGCCGACCAGCAGCGTCCCCGACCCGTCGATCTGCGGGAACTCCTTGTCGAGCGCCTCGTCGAGCGAGCGGGCGTCCGTACGGTCCGCGTCCGTGGGCTCCTCGCGCAGGGCGAGCAGCAGATCGAGGTCGGAACGGCCCACGCGCGCGGTGCCGCGCGGAATCGACCCGTACAGGTACGCGCTGTGCAGCCGCGCCCCGAAGACGTCCAGCACTCGGTCGCGGGCCGTGGCCACGACGGGCCGGAGCGCGCGTGGGATCAGCCCCAGAGATCCCTCGCGTTCGATGTATCCCCGGGCGTCGAGCCCCTTGTTCGGCATGGGAACACTCTGCATGGACCGGGCCGCGGGTTCATGTCATTTCCAGCGGAACACGCGCAGCCGGTGGAGGGGGCCCTCCGCCGTGCAGACCATGGCGAGGCAGTCCCCGGCCGTGGCCGGGCGGGCCCGGTGGCTGTGGCCGGGCAGGGCGCGCTCGGCCACGACCCGGCCGTCCGCGGGATCAAGCACGGTCGCACGGTCCCCGTGGCCGTTCAGGACCATGAGGTGACCCCGGTGGGCCAGCGGGGAGAGGGTGGCCCCGTACGTGCTGCTCCAGGTCCAGCGGAGGACACCCGTGGTGACGGAGAACGCGTTGAGCGTGCTTCCAGTGGCCTCCTCGCCGTCGGGGGTCGGCGTGCCGAGGCATTCGACCACGAGCGTGTCGCCGACCACGGCCACGTCATCTCCGAACTGCCTGGCCCAGCGGGGCAGTTCGATCTCCCGCTCCGTTTCCCCGCCCACCACGAGGAGCCGCCTGGGAGCACCCTCGCGCCACGACGACAGGGCGGGCCCGCACGACGGAGACGTGCCCCCACCGCTCGGGACCGGCCGCTCCCACGGGAGGGCGCCGGCGCGCGTCGATCGCCCGGAGCACGGGTGGCCCGTCCCCGTGACGGGGACGGGCGGTCGCGACGCGGCCGCCGCCGAGGGCCACCACGCGCGCGTGCCCGCCGACGGATCCGAGGGCGTCGGCGCGCTGCTCGCGCGACCAGAGGGCCTCGCCCGAGCCGACGTCGAGCCCCGTGAGGCGGACGTGCCCCGCGCCGCCGTCCCCGTCGGCGTGGTGCAGTACGACGCCCACGCCGTCCGGTGCGTCCGGCGAGGCGTGGGCCAGCACCTCGCCGACGGGCGGCTGCCACGTCCACAGGGGGCACCGGTCGTCAGGCCGTACGCCTCCACCCGGTCGGAGCGGGCCATGGCGAGGGTTCCGTCGACCGCCCAGGTGCTCAGCGGTGCGCCGGGGCCTCCCTTCTCCCGCGGGTACTTCCACAGCCTCGGCGCCGACGCGGGCCCCCGGCGCCACCAAGGCCTTCGCCCTGCTCCAGACCGACTCCGGTGCTCTGTCCTCGTACGTCCCCATGTCTTCGGACGGCCCCGCGTCCTCGTACATCCCCACCCTCTGGGCCGGCCTGCGACAACAAGAAGGGCCCCACCGTGTGGCAGGGCCCTTCTTCGGAAGACGTGACGTACTGGCTAGCGCGAGCGCTTCGCGAGGCGCTCCACGTCCAGCAGGATGACCGCGCGGGCCTCCAGACGGAGCCAGCCGCGGCCCGCGAAGTCGGCGAGCGCCTTGTTGACCGTCTCGCGGGAGGCGCCGACCAGCTGGGCCAGCTCCTCCTGGGTCAGGTCGTGCACGACGTGGATGCCCTCCTCGGACTGCACGCCGAAGCGGCGCGAGAGGTCCAGGAGCGCGCGGGCCACGCGGCCCGGCACGTCGGAGAAGACCAGGTCGGACATCTGGTCGTTGGTCTTGCGCAGACGCCGGGCGACGGCGCGCAGCAGAGCGGCGGCCACCTCGGGCCGCGCGTTCAGCCAGGGCTGGAGGTCGCCGTGGCCGAGGCCGAGCAGCTTGACCTCGGTCAGCGCGGAGGCGGTCGCCGTGCGAGGGCCCGGGTCGAACAGCGACAGCTCGCCGATGAGTTCGCCGGGGCCGAGGACGGCCAGCATGTTCTCCCGGCCGTCGGGGGATGTGCGGTGGAGCTTCACCTTGCCCTCGGTGACCACGTACAGGCGGTCTCCGGGGTCGCCCTCGTGAAAGAGCGCGTCTCCGCGCGCGAGGGTCACCTCACTCATGGAGGCGCGGAGCTCCGCGGCCTGCTCGTCATCGAGCGCCGCGAAGAGCGGGGCGCGCCGCAGAACGTCGTCCACGAGTTCTCTCCTTGTCGACCTGCTCAGGGGATCTTGCTCCCCCGTGTGCCGGGGACCGTGTTCCCCATCTTGCCGGACGGTCCAAACAGTGTGATCAGTCACAAGTCTGCCGTACAGGTGTGTCCCGCAGTGCGGCAGGGGGCCAATTGGGGGCCGATCTCCGAGGGCCGGGGCGGATGTCACTGGTGGGCTTTAGGCTGGCCGGGTGTCCAAATCGCCGGTGAGAGCACAGGCCAAGGGGGCTGGACGGGTGGTTGCACGTCGCGATTCCGCTGTGGGCGAACAGGACCCCGACGGAGCGAAGAAAACGACAAATGCGGCAGGGGGCGGGCCGGCCAAGAGGTCGGCCGGAGCCGCCGGGAAGGCCGCGGGGGTTGCGGCCTCGGAGATGGCCGCGACCGCGAAGAAGGCCGCCGCCGTCAGGAGAGCCGCGTCCGCCAGGAAGGCTGCCGCCCCGAGCAGGAAGGCTGCCGCCGCTAGCAAGAAGGCGGCCGCCTCGAAGGGGGCCGCCAAGAAGAGCGCACCGGCGAGGGCGCTTGCCAAGAAGACTGCGCCGGCGAAGGCGCTCGCCAAGAAGACCGCACCGTCCACGACACCGGCCAAGAAGGCTTCGACGTCGAGGGCACCCGCGGTGAAGAGCGCGCCCGCGGCGGAGCGCTCGCCTGCGAAGGTGCTTGCCGCGAAGAGCGCACCGTCCACGGCGCCGGCCAAGAAGGCCTCGGCGTCGAGGGCGCCCGTGGCGAAGAACCCGTCCACGGCGGGGAGCCTGTCCGCGGCGGAGCGCTCGCCTGCGAAGGTGACCGCCAGGAAGTCCACGCCTGCCGAAGAGCCCACCCCCGCCCAGAAACCCGCACCCGCGAAGAAAGCCGCACCCGTCGCAGTGACCCCCGCAAAAGCCACGCCCGCCAAAGCAGCCAAAGCAGCCCCGGCCAAAGCCACCCCCACCAAAGTCGCCCCCACCAAGCCTCCCCGGAACGAGTCGCACACGGCCCTCGTCCGGCGGGCGCGCCGTATCAACCGTGAGCTCGCCGAGGTGTACCCGTACGCACACCCGGAGCTGGACTTCGAGAACCCCTTCCAGCTGGTGGTCGCCACGGTTCTGTCGGCGCAGACGACCGACCTGAGGGTGAACCAGACGACGCCGGCCCTCTTCGGGAAGTACCCCACGCCCGAGGACCTGGCCGGGGCGAACCCGGAGGAGGTCGAGGAGATCCTCCGGCCGACCGGGTTCTTCCGGGCCAAGACCAAGTCGGTGATAGGGCTCTCCAGGGCTCTGCGGGACGACTTCGGGGGCGAGGTCCCCGGCCGCCTCGAAGACCTCGTCAAACTGCCCGGCGTGGGCCGCAAGACCGCCTTCGTCGTCCTCGGCAACGCCTTCGGCCGCCCCGGGATCACCGTGGACACCCACTTCCAGCGGCTCGTACGACGCTGGCAGTGGACCGACCGGACGGAGCCCGACAAGATCGAGGCGGCCATCGGCGGGCTCTTCCCGAAGAGCGAGTGGACGATGCTCTCGCACCACGTGATCTTCCACGGCCGCCGTATCTGCCACGCCCGCAAGCCCGCCTGCGGTGCCTGCCCGATCGCCCCGCTCTGCCCGGCGTACGGAGAGGGCGAGACGGACCCGGAGAAGGCCCAGAAGCTCCTGAAGTACGAGAAGGGCGGTTTCCCGGGCCAGCGCCTCAACCCTCCGCAGTCGTACCTCGACGCGGGCGGCCTCCCCGCACCCCCACTGGGAGCGACCATCCCCAGCGCCTCCGTGCCCGGCGCGCCCGCGTCCGGTGCCTCCGCCCCCGGCGCACCCGCCTCTGAAGCCCCCGCGCCCGGTTCACCCGCGCGGGAGGCCGGATGACGGAACGATCTGTGGACCCGCGGGCGTTGAGAGCAGCAGAACGGGGGTGGCGATGACGCGCGCGAGTCGCACGCACGACATTCAGGACGGCGATCTGGTCCTGACGAAGGACGGCCTGCCGGGCTGGCTGGACCCGGTGGTGCGGGCCGTGGAGACGGTGGAGCCGCTCCAGCTGAGCCGCTTCCTGCCGCCGGAGGACGGCGGCGGGCGCCAGTCGGCCGTGCTGATCCTGTTCGGTGAGGGGGAGCTCGGCCCCGAGCTGCTGCTCATGGAGCGGGCGAGTTCGCTCAGGTCGCATGCCGGGCAGCCGTCCTTCCCCGGCGGCGCCCTCGACCCCGAGGACGGCGACCCGAAGGCCGACGGGCCGTTGCGGGCCGCTCTCCGCGAGGCCGAGGAGGAGACCGGGCTCGACCCCAGTGGTGTCCAGCTCTTCGGCGTGCTCCCGAAGCTCTACATCCCGGTGAGCGGCTTCGTGGTCACCCCGGTGCTGGGCTGGTGGCGCGAGCCGACACCGGTCGGCGTGGTCGATCCGGCGGAGACGGCCCGTGTCTTCACGGTCCCCGTGGCGGATCTCACGGACCCCGGCAACCGCGCGACGGCCGTGCACCCGCGCGGCCACGCAGGTCCGGCATTCCTGGTCGAATCCGCCCTGGTCTGGGGCTTCACGGCCGGAATCATCGACCGCCTCCTGCACTACGCGGGCTGGGAACGACCTTGGGACCGCGACAAGCAGGTGCCGCTCGACTGGCGCGCATGACAGGGTGGCACCCGTGCTGTGTCTTTCCGGGGGCCGCGACATGAGCGGCTGCGCCGGGTGTCCCCGGACCCCCGGCCGAGGCACGGCCACCGCAAAGTGATGAGGCGAGGCTTGAAGCAGTGAACGTGCTGGACATCCTGTTGCTGGTCGCCGCCGTGTGGTTCGCGATCGTGGGCTATCGCCAGGGGTTCGTCGTAGGCATCCTGTCGGTGATCGGATTCCTGGGCGGCGGTCTCGTCGCGGTCTACCTCCTGCCGGTCATCTGGGGCGCGGTGACGGACGACGCGGAGGTCGGCACGACCGCCGCCGTCGTCGCGGTGGTCGTCGTGATCGTCTGCGCCTCGGTCGGCCAGGCCCTCACCACCCATCTCGGCAACAAACTGCGCCGGTACATCACCTGGTCCCCGGCCCGCGCCCTGGACGCCACGGGCGGCGCCCTCGTCAACGTCGTGGCGATGCTCCTCGTCGCCTGGCTGATCGGCTCGGCCCTGGCCGGTACGACACTGCCGACGCTCGGCAAGGAGGTCCGCAACTCCAAGGTGATGCTCGGCGTGGACCGGGCGCTGCCCAACCAGGCCGACACATGGTTCGCGGACTTCTCCTCGGTCCTCGCGCAGAACGGCTTCCCGCAGGTCTTCAGCCCGTTCTCGAACGAGCCCATCAACGAGGTGGATCCCCCCGACCCCGCCCTCGCGAGCAGCCCGGTCGCCGCACGCGCCCAGCGCTCCATCGTCAAGGTCACCGGCACCGCCCAGAGCTGCGGCAAGGTCCTCGAAGGCACCGGCTTCGTCTTCGGCCCGCGCCGCGTGATGACCAACGCCCATGTGGTGGGCGGCGTGAACGAGCCGTACGTCCAGATAGGCGGCGAGGGCAAGCGGTACGCCGCGAAGGTCGTGCTCTACGACTGGGAGCGCGACATCGCCGTACTCGACGTGCCCGATCTGAACGCGCCCGCCCTGAAGTTCACCACCAAGGAAGCGACCAGGGGGGACGACGCGATCGTCGCGGGCTTCCCGGAGAACGGCTCGTACACGGTCAACCCGGCGCGGGTGCGCGGACCCATCACGGCCAACGGCCCGGACATCTACCACCGGGGCACCGTGCAGCGGAAGGTCTACTCCGTGTTCGCGACCGTGCGCCAGGGCAACTCCGGCGGCCCGCTGCTCACCGCGACCGGCGAGGTGTACGGCGTGGTGTTCGCGAAGTCCCTCGACGACCCCGACACGGGGTACGCGCTGACCGTGGACGAGGTCCAGGAGGACATCACCAAGGGTCGTACCGCCAACCAGCAGGTGGGCAGCGACAGCTGCGCGCTGTAGTCCGGGTGCGCGGAGGGGCCCGGCCGACGGGAGCGCGCGGGCGAGGGTCCGAGGGGCCCGGCCGCGCGCGTCGTCAGTCGCGCGGGTGACGCAGGCGCGCCGAGACCCAGCGGGCACGGCGCTTCAGAATGTGCGGGATTCCCAGCCGAGGATCCGTGCCCTGCAGCTGCGGGGCTCCCCTCTGGTGGGAGCTCAGGCCACTGGCCGAGCGGCGGTTTCGTGCTGCGTCACTGTAGTCGTGCGTCCAGCCCATACCCCGACGTCTGCCCCTGCCCCAAGGTCGATAACCGCCCCCACGCCCCCCAATCGGCCTATGCGTCGGGCAATTGGCCGTTCGTAGAACAGGCGTTCCCGAGACGGGTGTGGCGCGTGGTGCCAGTGCCTCGCCGAACGGCCCCCGACCTGCGGCGCGATGCCCTCAGCGGTCCGGCTCGGGGTCCTTCAGCCAGTTCACCAATTCGGTCGAGAAAGCCACGGGATCCTCCTCGTGGGGAAAGTGCCCGAGCCCGTCGAACAGGCGCCAGCGGTACGGCGCTTCGACGTACTCCCCGGACCCCGCGGCGCTCCGCGTGCGCATCACCGGATCGAGCGAGCCGTGCAGATGCAGCGTCGGCACCCGCACCGGCCGCTTCATACGGCGGTTGAACTGAATACCGTCGGGACGGGCCATCGAGCGGACCATCCACCGGTACGGCTCCAGCGAGCAGTGCGCCGTCGACGGGATCAGCATCGCCCGCCGGTACGCCTCCACGGCCTCGTCGTCCGGCAGCCGCGGCCCGGACCAGTCCCGGATGAGCTCGCCGACCAGGGCCCCCTCGTCGGCGAGCAGTTGGCGCTCGGGGATCCAGGGCCGCTGGAAGCCCCAGATGTACGAGCCGGCCGCGGTCTGCTTCATGTCCGAGAGCATCGCGGAGCGCCAGCGCCGGGGGTGCGGCATCGAGGAGACCACGAGCCGGCGGACCAGCTTGGGGCGCATCACGGCCGCGGTCCACGCCAGATAGCCGCCGAGGTCGTGGCCGACCAGCGCGGCGTCGGGCTCGCCGAGGGACCGTACGACGCCGGTGATGTCGAGGGCGAGGTTCGCGGGGTCGTAGCCGCGCGGGGTGCGGTCGCTGCCGCCGATGCCCCGGAGATCCATCGCGACCGCGCGGAAGCCCGCGTCGGAGAGAGCCACCAGCTGATGCCGCCAGGTCCACCAGAACTGCGGGAAGCCGTGCAGCAGCAGGACCAGTGGCCCGTCGCCCATCTCGGCGATGTGGAAGCGCGCGCCGTTGGCCGCGACGTCCCGGTGGGTCACCTTTTTCCCGCCGGGCACGTCGAGCCGTACGACCGAGGTGGGTTGCGCCGAGGATGAGGCGGGATCCGTCATGAGGACGAGCGTGCCACAGCCTTGACGGTGTCACCGACCGGGTCGGCCGCGGTCACCTCACGGGGGTGCGGCTTCACGTTCTGCAGTACGGCCGCCGATTCCTTGACCGAGGCGGCCGTCTTCTGCGGGCCTTGGCCCTTCTTGGCCTTCTTCGCGAAGATCACGCCGATCAGCGCGAGGACGCCCGCGACCACCACGTTCGCGGCGAACGACAGCAGGAAGCAGACCGCCAGATTCCAGGCGCTCCAGGTGCGGATGCCGTACGCCAGGGCGAAGCTCAGCATGGGCAGGGAGAAGATCAGTACCGCACCGGCGGCCGCGAACGCGCCGCCGCCGACCGCTCCGCGCTTGACGTCCCGCTTGAGCTGCGCCTTCGCCAGTGCGATCTCGTCGTGCACCAGCGCGGACATCTCGGTCGTCGCCGAGGCGAACAGCTGGCCGATGCTGCGTTCGGCGCCGACCGGGCTGCCGTCGGGTGCGCTCATCGCGTTCTCCCTGTTGTCTTGTCGCCGTTGTCTTGCGTCGTCTGTCGTCGTGGAGCTGTGCACGTTTTGGGTACGTGTGGACCGTACGTGCCGGACCGGGCGTATCGGAACGTGCGTAACGGACCGTGCGTGTCAGATCATGCCGGACCGTCGTTCTCCTCGCTTGCCCCGCCCGTCACTTCGGCAAGCCTTCGGTGCTCGGCGGCCTTGCGCTCGTGGATCTCGGCCATCCGCAGGTGGTAGGCGGGGTTGTCCTGCTCGTAGATGTCGGGGATGCCGTCGAGGTCCTCGTCGCGCTCCTCGTCCTCCCACAGCCTGCGGTACTTGGCGTTGCGTATCTTCAGCAGGACGCCCGACAGGACGGCCGCGATCAGGGAGCCCAGCAGGACGGCGGCCTTGACCTCGTCGGTGAGCGCCTTGTCGCCCCCGAAGGCGAGTTCCCCGATGAGCAGCGAGACGGTGAAGCCGATGCCGGCGAGCGAGGACACCGCGAACACGTCCGGCCAGGCCAGGTCGTCGGAGAGCGAGGCCCTGGTGAAGCGGGCCGTCAGCCAGGTGCCGCCGAAGATGCCGACCGTCTTGCCGACGACCAGACCGAGTACGACACCGAGGGTCTCCGGCTGTGTGAACACATCGCCGAGCGCGCCGCCCGACACCGCGACCCCGGCGCTGAACAGCGCGAACAGTGGTACGGCGAGGCCCGCCGACAGGGGACGTACGAGATGCTCGATGCGCTCGCCCGGAGAACGCCGCTCGCCTTCGTCCTTGCGGGTGGTGCAGCGCAGCATCAGACCCATCGCGACACCGGCGACCGTGGCGTGGACGCCGCTGTTGTACATCAGCCCCCAGATCACCAGGGCGAGCGGCACGTACACGTACCAGCCGCGTACGCCCCTGCGCAGCAGCAGCCAGAAGACGGCGAGGCCGACGACGGCGCCGCCGAGCGCCGCGAAGTTCAGGTTCTCGGTGAAGAACACCGCGATGATCAGGATCGCGAAGAGGTCGTCGACGACGGCGAGTGTCAGCAAGAAGGCGCGCAGTGCGCTCGGCAGCGACGTACCGATGACGGCGAGGACGGCGAGCGCGAAGGCGATGTCGGTCGCGGTCGGTACGGCCCAGCCGTCGAGCGAGCCGCCACCGGTGACGTTGACCAGGGTGTAGACGAGCGCGGGCACGGCCATGCCGCACAGCGCGGCGACGACCGGGAGCGCGGCGGCCCGCGGGTCCCTGAGATCACCGGCGACCAGCTCGCGCTTGAGCTCGATGCCCGCGACGAAGAAGAAGACGGCGAGGAGGCCGTCGGCGGCCCAGTGCTCGATGGAGAGGTCCAGGCCGAGCGAGGCGGGTCCTACGTGGAAGTCCCTGACCGACTCGTAGCTCTCCCGGATCGGGGTGTTCGCCCAGATCAGCGCGGCGATCGCGGCGGCGAGCAGGAGGACGCCGCCGACCGTCTCGGTGCGCAGTGCGTCCGCGACGAAGGTCCGCTCGGGCAGGGAAAGCCGTCCGAGGACCTTGTGGTTCTTGCTGGGAGCGGGCGCGGGCACGAGAACGACCTCCGGTCGGTAGGCATCACTGAGCACTTGCCGACCAGACTTCCCGGCGCACCTTTTGAGATCTCTGGGATCTCTGGGTTCTCTTTGTCGCGTTTCTCTTGTCGCGTTGTTTACGCGTTGCTCAGCCTACCCAAGATACGGCCGGACCCGTCCGGTGATCTTCACGCTAGACGCGAAGAGGGCACCCGGCGCGTCCGGCGCCGGGTGCCCTCTTCGAGCCGTACGTCAGTCCCTACGTCAGTCCTCGCTGGGCGCCGCCGGGAGCTTGGTCTGGATGAGGTCCATCACCGTGGAGTCGGTGAGCGTGGTGACGTCACCGAGCTGACGGTTCTCCGCGACGTCACGGAGCAGCCGGCGCATGATCTTGCCCGAACGGGTCTTGGGCAGCTCGGCCACCGGCAGGATCCGCTTCGGCTTGGCGATCGGGCCCAGCGCCTTCGAGACGTGGTCGCGCAGGTCGCCCACGAGGCTCTCGGTCTCCGACGCCGTACCGCGCAGGATCACGAAGGCCACGATCGCCTGGCCGGTCGTCTCGTCGGCCGCGCCCACGACCGCCGCCTCGGCGACCGACGGGTGCGAGACGAGCGCCGACTCGACCTCGGTGGTGGAGATGTTGTGCCCGGACACGAGCATCACGTCGTCCACCCGGCCGAGCAGCCAGATGTCGCCGTCGTCGTCCTTCTTGGCGCCGTCGCCCGCGAAGTACTTGCCCTCGAAGCGCGACCAGTACGTGTCGAGGAACCGCTGGTCGTCGCCCCAGATGGTGCGCAGCATCGACGGCCACGGCTCGGTGAGCACGAGGTACCCGCCGCCGCCGTCGGGCACTTCGCGCGCCTCGTCGTCGACGACGGTCGCCGAGATGCCCGGCAGCGCGCGCTGCGCGGACCCCGGCTTGGTCTCGGTGACACCCGGCAGCGGCGAGATCATCATCGCGCCGGTCTCGGTCTGCCACCAGGTGTCCACGATCGGGGTGTGGTCGCCGCCGATGTGCTTGCGGTACCAGATCCACGCCTCGGGGTTGATCGGCTCACCGACGGACCCCAGCACCCGCAGACTGCTGAGATCGAACTTCGCGGGGATGTCGTCGCCCCACTTCATGAACGTACGAATGGCCGTCGGCGCCGTGTAGAGGATCGTCACGCCGTACTTCTGCACGATCTCCCAGAAGCGCCCCTGGTGCGGGGTGTCCGGCGTGCCCTCGTACATCACCTGCGTCGCGCCGTTCGCCAGCGGCCCGTACGTGATGTACGAGTGGCCGGTGACCCAGCCGATGTCGGCCGTGCACCAGTAGACGTCGGTCTCCGGCTTGAGGTCGAAGACGGCGTGGTGGGTGTACGCGGCCTGGGTGAGGTAGCCGCCGGAGGTGTGCAGGATGCCCTTCGGCTTACCCGTCGTCCCCGAGGTGTAGAGGATGAACAGCGGGTGCTCGGCGTCGAGCGCCTCGGGGGTGTGCTCGGCGGACTGCTTCGCCGTGATCTCGTGCCACCAGACGTCACGGCCCTCGGTCCACGCGACGTCCTGGCCCGTACGGCGCACGACGAGCACCTTGTCCACGCCGTCGACCCGGGAGACCGCCTCGTCGACGGCCGGCTTGAGCGCGGAGGGCTTGCCTCGGCGGTAGCCGCCGTCCGAGGTGATGACCAGCTTGGCGTCGGCGTCCTGGATGCGGGTGGCGATGGCGTCGGCCGAGAAGCCGCCGAAGACCACGGAGTGCGCGGCGCCGATGCGGGCGCAGGCCAGCATCGAGACGACGGCCTCGGGAATCATCGGCAGATAGATGGCGACCCGGTCGCCCTTCTCGACCCCGAGCTCCGTCAGGGCGTTGGCCGCCCGGGAGACCTCGTCCTTCAGCTCGGCGTAGGTGATGGCGCGGCCGTCACCCGGCTCGCCCTCGAAGTGGATGGCGACGCGGTCGCCGTTCCCTGCCTCGACGTGGCGGTCCACGCAGTTGTACGCGACGTTGAGCCTGCCGTCCTTGAACCACTTGGCGAACGGCGGGTTCGACCAGTCCAGGGTCTCGGTCGGCTCGGTGGCCCAGGTCAGCCGGCGGGCCTGCTCGGCCCAGAAGCCGAGCCTGTCAGCCTTGGCCTGCTCATACGCCTCCGCGGTGACGTTGGCGTTCGCGGCCAGGTCGGCGGGCGGCGCGAACCTGCGCTCTTCCTTCAGCAGGTTGGCCAGGCTTTCGTTGCTCACGACATCTCCCTTACGGCGCTGTGTCGGGGGCGACCCGTTGTGTCCCAGGCCACAGCTCATCAGACGCGGACCCCTGGTGACAAGGGCCGTCCGGGAATTGGTTTAGACCTGTGGGCAGGATCATGTGTGCGTGCGGCCTCCCGCGGATACGGGGGGCCACACGTTCTCACGGACGGGAGAGGGGCGCGGTTCAGGCTCGCGGGTGGGACGGGCCCGTGGCAGGTGTCCGAACGGCCCCGTGACGGGGCGCCGAACGGAACCCGTGGCAGGGCGCTGGACGGGCCCTCGGGAGTGGGGCCGCGGACCCCCGGGAGTGGGCCCGCGGGCTCCTGGGAGTGGGCCCGCGGGCCCCGGAACGGGCGGTTCAGGCAGGTGTGTCGTGCAGTGCGGTCGCCGCGACCCGATCGAAGACCTCGCCGTCCGGCTCCTCGGGGTGAGCGCGCTCCGTGAGGAGGTACGCCTGGGCCTCGCCCACGTGGAAGTACATCCCGTGCAGTTCGAGCGCGCCCTCCTGCAGCGCCCGGGCCACGGAGTCGTGCGCCCGCAGATGCTCCAACTGCTGCACCACGTTGGTCAGACAGAGCTGCTCGACGGCGTCGGCGGGTGCCCGTCCGGCGATCCGTGTCCAGGGCCGGTCCTTGGCGGCCATCCGGTCCAGACTCGGCAGCCCGTGCCGCAGCCACCGCTTCAACGGCGTCTGCGCGCCGCCCGGTTCGGTGTTCATCAGCGCCTGCATCGCCCCGCAGCCGGAGTGCCCGCAGACGGTGATGGACCGCACCTGCAGCACCTCCACCGCGTACTCGATGGCGGCCGCGACCGAGTCGTCGGCGCTCTCCTCGCCGGGGGGCGGTACGAGATTGCCGACGTTCCGTACGACGAAGAGGTCGCCCGGGCCGCTGGAAGTGATCATCGACGTGACCAGCCGGGAGTCGGCGCAGGTCAGGAAGAGCTGGGAAGGCTGCTGCCCCTCCCGCGCGAGCCGCGCCAGCTCGCCGCGCACCAGGGGCGCGGTGTTGCGCTGGAACGAGCTGATGCCGCTGGCCAGTTGATGCCCGCTCGGGCGGGCGCCCTGCGGTGTGCTCTCGGGGCGCTCGCAGTGGTGGTTGCGCCAGGGTGTCCAGGGTCGGCAATGGCAGTGCGAGGTCTCGCCGGTGCCCCCCTGGACATGGGGCGCGGCCAGCCTGGCTCCGGTGCGTCCGGTCAGCTCGACGGAGCCGCCCTGCGCGATGTGCGCGCTCTGCCAGTCGTGCAACGACTCGTACGCCGCGTGGTCCATGAAGGAGCCGTCCAGCTCGACCACGGCATCGGCCCCTTGGGGCACGAGATGCAGTGTCCGGCTGAGGCGCGGCACGGCGAGGAAGGTCAACTGCCCGCGTACGCGTACGTGGTGGACGCCCTCCGAGTCCTCCTCGTGGGTGATCCGTGTGCGGGTGAGCCGGTGCAGCGCCACCGTCACGGCCACGGCGACACCGATCGCCACGCCTTCGAGGACACCGAAGAACACGACTCCGGCCGTCGTGACCGCGTACACGGGAATCTCGCGGTGGCGGGTGACCGTACGGATGTGGTTGATCGACACCATCTGTACGCCGACGGCCATCACCAGTGCGGCGAGCGCGGCGAGGGGGATCAGGTCGAGCACGGGAACCAGCAGCAGGGCGGCGACCACGATCCACAGGCCGTGCAGCATGGTGGAGGCACGGCTCACGGCGTCCGCCTGGACGTTGGCCGCGCTGCGCACCGCCACGCCCGTGACGGGCAGTCCGCCGAGCGCTCCGGAGACGATGTTCGCCGCGCCCTGTCCGCGCAGCTCGCGGTCGAGGTCGGCACGCGGGATGCGCGGCCCGCGCCCCCGGGCGGCGGTCAGTTTGTCGACGGCCACGGCGGAGAGCAGCGACTCGACACTGCCGACCAGGGCGATGGTCAGGACGGCGGCGACGATGCCGAGGACGGGTCCTTCCGGCAGCCCGGCGAGGGTGTGGCTGCTCCAGGAGGGCAGGTCGACCCGGGGCAGCCGCAGCCCGGCGAGGGCCGCGACGGCCGTGGCCGCCGCCACGGCGGCGAGCGCGGCGGGGACCGTACGGAGCATGCGCCCGGCCCGGCCCGGAATGCGCGGCCACACCAGCAGGAGGGTCAGGGTGAGGGCGCTCATCGACAGCGCCGCCCCGTGGAGGTCGGCCAACTGGGCGGGAAGCTCACGCATGTTGTCGATGACGGAGCTGTCGGGGGAGCCGCCGAGCACGATGTGCAGCTGGGCGACGGCGATGGTGATGCCGATGCCGGCCAGCATTCCGTGCACGATCGCGGGGCTGACGGCGAGGGCGGAACGGGCCACCCGCAGGAAGCCCAGGGCGAGTTGGGCGAGACCGGCGAGGACGGTGATGGCGCAGGTCGTGCGCCAGCCGAACTTCTGGATGAGGTCGGCGGTGACCACCGTGAGCCCGGCGGCGGGGCCGCTCACCTGGAGCGGTGCGCCGCCGAGGCGGCCGACCACCAGTCCGCCCGCGGCGGCGGCGACGAGCCCCGCCTGCAGCGGAGCTCCGGTGGCGAGGGCGATGCCCAGGGACAGGGGAAGGGCGATCAGGAAGACGGCGATCGAGGCGGACAGATCGGCGCCGGCGATCCGAGGGACACGGGGGATCCGTGGAACTCGGCGACGCGGCCGGGGCGGGCTGTGCGGCCGCCCCTCGTCGGGCATGTGCGAAGAGTCGTCGGTGCGGGTGGGGACGCAGGCAGGCATGGTTCCCGTCTTCCTCCGGGGCTACGCGGTCGCTTGGGGCGCGGCCGTGGGTCACGGCGTACAGCGGCGGGATTTCTCAACGCTCGGTAAATGAATCGTAATGGAGAGTAAAGGATGTGTGCGAAAAAGTAGCGCAAATGGGTCAGTAATTCACTCCAGGGAGTGATTAATCATTTTGATCGGCTTGTCGCACTAATTCCTTCCCTGGCTCCTGAGATCTTGGGGGAGTTGTCGGTTTCTGTCCGTTTTCTCGGGGTTCTCCGGGATTCCACCGCACGGAATCCCTCCGCTTTGGCCCGACTGAAGGAAGAAGGTGGGCGAAACATGGCCGCCACTCAGAGGATCGCCGCGGGCGTCACGGCCGCCGCGGCCTGCGCCGCCGCGCTCGCCGGCTGCGGTATCGGTGACACCGACGTCGAGAAGGACGCGCACGGTGACGGCGCTCGCGGCGCGACGAAGGCCGCGGGCGCCCCGGCGCCCAAGAACGCGGTCCGTCTGATCGGCGACGGCTCCACCGCCTTCACCGGCGCGCAGCCGCACCTGCCGCGGCCCGAGCGGCTGAGGCCCGGTCAGAAACCGCCCCAGTTCGTGGTCTTCTCCTGGGACGGGGCCGGCGAGGACAGCCAGCGGCTGTTCTCGCACTTCCGCAAGGTGGCCAAGGCCAACAACGCGACGATGACGTACTTCCTGAGCGGTGTGTACATGCTTCCGGAGGCGAAGCGTGAGCTGTACCGGCCGCCGCGGCACTCACCGGGCCGCTCCGACATCGGCTTCAATGACGAGCAGGGCATCAAGGACACCGTGCGGCAACTGCGCGGCGCCTGGCTCGAGGGCAACGAGATCGGCACCCACTTCAACGGCCACTTCTGCGGCGGCGGAGGCGGCGTGGGCCAGTGGTCGGTCGAGGAGTGGAAGGACGAGATCGCCCAGGCCAGGTTCTTCGTCAAGTCCTGGAAGAGCACCACGGGTACGACGAAGGCGTCCCCGCTGCCCTTCGACTACGACAAGGAACTCGTCGGCGCCCGTACGCCCTGTCTGGAGGGGCGGAAGAACTTCATGCGCGCGGCCCGGGAGCTGGGCTTCCGCTACGACACCAGTGGCGTCAACAACCAGGTCTGGCCCAAGAAGGAGAAGGGCCTGTGGGACCTGTCGATGCAGCTCGTCCCCGTCCCGGGGCGCGCCTTCGAGACGTTGACCATGGACTACAACTTCCTGGTCAACCAGTCGGGCGCCACCACCCGGGGCAACCCGGCCAAGCACAGGTACTGGGGCGACCAGATGCGGGACGGCCTGCTCAAGGGCTTCTCCCGCGCCTACAAGGGCAACCGCGCGCCCCTGATCATCGGCAATCACTTCGAGTCCTGGAACGGCGGCACGTACATGCGCGCCGTCCAGGAGACCATCGAGCGGGTCTGCACCGAGCCAGAGGTTCGCTGCGTCTCGTTCCGTCAACTCGCCGACTGGCTCGACGTCCAGGACCCGAAGACCCTGGACAAGCTCCGCACCCTCAAGGTGGGCCAGGAGCCGAAGGGCGGCTGGACGTCGTTCCTCTCCGACGTATCCGACGTATCCGACGTATCCGACCTCTCCGAGCCGCCTGCCCCGGCCCCGAAGGGCGTCCCGGGGGCACCGGCGGTCAGGCGGTAGCCCCCGGGCGGGGTGGCCGGCCTCAGGCGTGCTGGGGCAGCGGCGCCTGCTCGCGCAAGACGAACTCGGGGTCGACCTGGGCGGCCAGGTCGGCGCCCGTTCGTTCGTTGCCCCAGGACTGGGCGTTCTTCAGGTGGAAGTGGACCATCTGGCGCGTGTAGCGCTCCCAGTCGCGCTGCTCGTACGTGGCGTCGGCGGCGGCCTGGAGGGCACGCAGCGCACGGCGGTTGCCGTCCTCCAACTGCTCGAACCGGGGCGGGCGGCCCTTCTCCATGGCGCGCACCCAGTCCGAGTGACCGACCGTCAGCAGCAGGTCGTCGCCGACCTCGCCCCTCAGGAAGTCGATGTCGTCCTGCCCCTGCACCTTGTTGCCGACGACCTTCAGGGTGACGCCGAAGTCGCGCGCGTACTCCTTGTACTGGCGGTAGACGGAGACTCCCTTCCGGGTCGGCTCGGCGACGAGGAACGTGATGTCGAAGCGGGTGAACATGCCGGACGCGAAGGAGTCCGAGCCCGCCGTCATGTCGACGACGACGTACTCGCTCTGGCCGTCGACGAGATGGTTCAGGCAGAGCTCCACTGCACCGGTCTTGGAGTGGTAGCAGGACACTCCCAGGTCGGCCTCGGTGAACGGGCCGGTGACCATCAAACGGACGGCGCCGCCGTCGAGTTCCACCGGCCGCGCGCAGGCCTCGTACACCGGGTTGTCCTCGCACACCCGCAGCAGACGGGAACCCTCGCCGGGCGGGGTCGTCTTGATCATCGTCTCGGTGGACGTGATGCGCGGGTTGGAACCACGCAGGTAGTCCTTGATGAGCGCGAGCCGGTCGCCCATGGCGGGCAGCCGCCCGGCCTCCGCGTCGTCCAGGCCGAGCGCGGGCCCGAGGTGCTGGTTGATGTCGGCGTCCACCGCGACGACGGGCGATCCGGTGGACGCGAGGTGGCGCACGAAGAGCGAGGACAGGGTGGTCTTGCCGCTGCCGCCCTTCCCAACGAAAGCAATTTTCATGTTCATTAAGGTACCGGCGGAACGGTGCCCGGGGGCCGCCACACGTGAAGAAGACCACTCATTAGTGGGGTGCGGGCCGGGGGTGCGTAGGGTCGTACTCATGAGTACGACAGGTGGGAACGCCGACCCGCTCGCGGCGCTGGGGTCGCTGCCCGGCGTGGCCGAATCCGTGGAGTCCGTGCGCAAGGCCGTGGACCGGGTCTACGGGCACCGCATAATGCGGCGCCGCAGCAACGCGATCACCTCGGAGGCGGCGCTGCGCGGCGCGCGCGGTTCCGCGGCGCTGTCCGGTGCCGACTGGGCGCTCGAAGAAGTGCGCCGGCGGGCCGACTTCAGTGGCGACGACGAGGCCCGCGTGGTGGGCTCCGCACTCAGGCTGACCGCCGAGGCGGGCCAACTCCTGTCCATCTGGCGGCAGTCGCCCCTTCGGGTACTGGCACGGCTGCACCTGGTGGCAGCCGCGGACAAGGAGGACGCGGTCGGGCGTCCACGACGGGACGGTGAATCCGTCACGGAGACAGCCGCGGCAGCCGTGGGGCCGCCGTTGATCAGGCTTCCGTTGCCGGACGCGGCCGAGGTCGAGGGCCGTCTCGACGGACTGGCGCGGCTGGTCGTCGAGGGGGGTTCCGCACCCGCCCTGGTGACCGCCGCGATCGTGCACGGCGAACTCCTCGCGCTGCGCCCCTTCGGATCCCACAACGGCCTGGTCGCGCGCGCGGCCGAACGCATCGTCCTGGTGGGCAGCGGCCTCGACCCCAAGTCCGTCTGTCCGGCGGAGGTCGGTCACGGGGAACTGGGCCGCGCGGCCTATGCCTCGGCCCTCGAAGGCTATGTCTCCGGCACTCCGGAGGGTGTGGCGTCCTGGATCGCCCACTGCGGCAGGGCGATCGAACTCGGCGCCAGGGAGTCGACGGCGGTGTGCGAGGCGCTTCAGCGAGGGGCCGCGTAGGGCTGCGGGGCCTTTAATGCCGACTCTGAAATACCCCTGAACAGGGTTGCGGCGGTACGGGGTCCGTACCGCCGCTGGCATGTCCACCCGGTTACCAAGCGTCCTCGAGATATTGCCCATCAGGTCGGGAACTGTTGCCCGTCGCCTGGTGCGGCTGGCCCGTAATCGACGGGTCGACGTCGCGTGGGTGCCCGGTGTTCATGCGCGGTCCGTGGGGCCTCGGTTGCGTTTGAAGGTGATCCTCTCGGATGTCCTTGGTCTCGCGGGCCGTTAACCCCTTTGTACTCCAGGTCCGGAGGAAGCGGAACCCCTCGCTGTACTTCTTTACTTTTGTGAGCAAAGGTAGCGAATCGGGCGCACCCGCGGCCCGTGGATCACACGGCCGCCGCGCGTCGACGGCTCGCGTACCAGACCAGACCCGCCGTGGCGGCCGCCGCTCCTATCGCCGCGGCGGCGACGAGGGCCGGCCGCGGCGGCACCGACAGCCGCTGCTTCAGCCGGACCGGGTGGTGGAAGTCGAGGATGGGCCACGCGCGCGCGGTGGCCTCGCGGCGCAGTGCGCGATCGGGGTTCACGGCGTGCGGATGACCGACCGCTGCGAGCATCGGGATGTCGGTCGCCGAGTCGCTGTAGGCGTAGCAGCGCGAGAGGTCGTACCCCTCGGACGCGGCCAGCTCCTTGACGGCCTCGGCCTTCGTCGGGCCGTACGCGTAGTACTCCACCTCGCCCGTGAAGCAGCCGTCGTCGCCCACGATCATCCGGGTCGCCACCACCCGGTCCGCGCCGAGCAGTTCGCCGATGGGTTCGACGACCTCGGCCCCCGAAGTGGAGACGATCACGACGTCCCGCCCGGCGATGTGGTGCTCCTCGATGAGGGAGGCGGCCTCGTCGTAGATGATCGGATCGATCAGGTCGTGAAGGGTCTCGGCGACGATTTCCTTCACTTGTTGGACGTTCCAGCCGCGACACAGCGCTGACAGGTACTCGCGCATCCGCTCCATCTGGTCGTGGTCGGCGCCGCCCGCGAGGAAGACGAACTGGGCGTACGCGGTACGCAGCACGGCCCGGCGGTTGATCAGGCCGCCTTGGTAGAACGACTTGCTGAAGGTGAGCGTGCTCGACTTCGCAATGACCGTCTTGTCCAGGTCAAAGAAGGCCGCTGTGCGGGGCAAGGAGTGGTTTTCCACGGGGTCGAGCATATGCGCCCGCCATTCGGGCTAGTGTGGGGCGCGTGGGTTTGCCTGAGAGGGCTCTCGGGTACACCATGGAAGTCACGGATCGTTCGCGACCGTGCTAACCCGGTCCGGCTCCTCCCCCCCCGAGTCAGACCGTGGGGACGACCCCCGCTCTCCCCCCCGGCGGGGGTCGTCGCATGTCCGGGTGGGTTTTCAACTTCTCTTCTTCGAGCGCCGGGCCCTGTTGTGCGGGCTGCGGCGTTCCTTTATGTCTGCGCAGGATTCGTCACCGTGGGTAGTCACTGCGCTGCTCTGAGGAAGTCGTACAACAGTCACTCATCGGTCACCGGTTTGGGTGAAGGCGATATTCACAACCGCTGGGTTGTCCACAGTTATTGACCAAGATCCACACGATTTCCTGGATCGCTGCACCGTGATTCCAACGCGCACCGCTCGCGGAAGTTCATGGCCGGTTCCGATTGTCCGGGGGCTATGGCCGGTTCGTATCGGCGGTTCATATGGAGGGCCGGTTGCCGGTTCTTCGCGCGGGCGGGAATCGCGGGGCCGCAGGGGCGCCGCGAGGAAGAAGCGAAGGGGGCTGGAGATCGTGGCGGGAGCCATCACACACGACCGGCTGTCGGCCGCCGAGGGGCGGCAGGGCGGACCGTTGATCGTCACGGAGGACGCGGATCTGCTGGACGACCTGCTGCGGCTGTGCGCCGCGGCCGGCGCCCGGCCCGAGGTCCACCACGGGGTGCCGGAGCGCGGCGGCGGCTGGGAGACAGCGCCCCTGGTGCTCGTCGGCGACGATGCCGCGCGGCGGGTGCGTGGAGCCGCGCGCAGACGCGGAGTGGTCCTGGTGGGGCGGGATCAGGACGATTCCGGGGTCTGGCGGAGGGCTGTGGAGATCGGCGCCGACCATGTTCTGCTGCTGCCGGATGGCGAACAATGGTTGGTCGACCGGATCGCCGACGTGGCCGAGGGAGTCGGCCCGGCCGCCCTCACCGTCGGCGTGATCGGCGGTCGCGGCGGCGCCGGATCCTCCACGCTCGCCTGCGCGCTCGCGGTCATCTCGGCGCGCCAGGGAAGGCGCACGCTCCTTGTCGACGCCGATCCGCTGGGCGGCGGACTCGATGTACTCCTCGGCGGAGAGGCCGCCGAAGGGCTGCGCTGGCCCGACTTCGCCGCGTCGCACGGCCGGGTCGGCGGTGGCGCCCTGGAGGAGTCCCTGCCCTCACTGCACGCCCTCCGCATCCTCAGCTGGGACCGCGGCGACTGCGTCACCATCGCACCCGAGGCGGTCCGGGCCGTGCTGGCCGCCGCCCGGCGGCGAGGCGGGGCGGTGGTCGTGGACCTGCCGCGCCGGATCGACGAAGGAGTCGCGGAAGCCCTCGCCCAGGTGGACCTCGGCCTGCTCGTGGTCCCCGCCGAACTGCGCGCCGTCGCGGCGGCCGGGCGGGTGGCGTCCGCGGTCGGCATGGTCCTGAAGGACCTGCGCGTCGTGGTGCGCGGACCGTACGCGCCCGGTCTGGACGACAGGGAGGTCGCCCGACTCCTCGGGCTGCCCCTGGCCGGCGAAGTGCCGGTGGAGACAGGGCTGTTGGCGGCCCAGGAGCGAGGCGCTCCGCCCGGCGCGGACGGCCGGGGGCCGCTGGCCCGCTTTTGCTCGGCGTTCTGGGAGCGGACCGCTGTCGCGGGAGGGGCCGTATGAGCGGGGGCACGCGCGTGCGTGGCGTCGCGCCGGGGCAGGCGGGGTTCTCGGACGGGCGTACAGGCGCGGCTTCGGAGGTGAGGTCGGCGGGTCGGCGTTCGGGTGCGGGTCCGCCTTCGGAGGTGGGGCCTGCCGGTCGCCGTGCGAGCGGGGGTCTGGCTGAGGGTATGGGGTCGGCGGGGCGGCGTACGGGCGTGAGTGTCCCCGGGGGTCCTCTTACGGGCGTGAGTGGGCCCGCGGGCCGTCGTACGGGCGTGAGTGGGTCCGCGGATGCGAGCTCGGCGGGGCGGCGCGCGGGCGGGAATGCGGCTTCGGACACGGGGCTGTTGGACGGGGTCCGGCAGTGGCTTGCCGAGAGCGGGGCCGAGCCGACTCCCGCGCGCGTGGCGCAGGCCCTGCGGGAACAGGGGCGGGTACTCGGGGACGCCGAAGTTCTCGGGGCGGCCGAGCGGTTGAGGTCGGAGCTGGTCGGCAGCGGGCCGCTGGAGCCGCTGCTAGGTGATCCCTCGGTCACCGACGTGCTGGTCTCGGCACCCGACCGGGTGTGGGTGGACCGGGGAGGCGGCCTGGAGCTGACGGCCGTCTCCTTTCCGGACGCGGCGGCCGTACGACGCCTCGCGCAGCGCCTGGCGGCGGTGGCCGGGCGACGGCTCGACGACGCGCACCCCTGGGTGGACGCCCGGCTCCCGGACGGCACCCGTCTGCACGCGGTACTGCCACCGGTCGCCGTCGGCTCGACGTGCCTGTCGCTGCGGGTCGTACGGCCACGGGCCTTCACGCTCCCGGAGCTGGTGGCGGCGGGGACCGTACCGCCGGGCGGGGACCTGCTCCTGCGGGCGCTGCTCGACGCGAGGCTGTCCTTCCTGATCAGCGGGGGCACGGGCAGTGGCAAGACGACGCTTCTGAGCGCACTGCTGGGCCTCGTCGGGCCGGGTGAGCGGATCGTGCTCGCCGAGGACTCGGCGGAGCTGCGCCCCGACCATCCCCACGTCGTACGGCTGGAATCCAGACCCGCCAACCAGGAGGGCGCCGGACTCGTCACGCTCCAGGACCTGGTGCGCCAGGCCCTGCGGATGCGGCCCGACCGGTTGGTCGTCGGCGAGGTCCGCGGGCCCGAAGTAGTCGCCCTGCTGGCGGC
Source organism: Streptomyces sp. NPDC033178 (assembly GCF_055577685.1). Classification (NCBI taxonomy): domain Bacteria; kingdom Bacillati; phylum Actinomycetota; class Actinomycetes; order Kitasatosporales; family Streptomycetaceae; genus Streptomyces; species Streptomyces sp. NPDC033178. Next base: position 162,962 of record NZ_JBVIPT010000017.1, on the reverse strand, counting down.
TTTGAATACGGGCCACGAAGGCGGCTGCGGGACCGTCCACGCCAACGCCGCCTCCGGAGTGCCGGCCCGGCTGGAGGCGCTGGGCACGGCAGCGGGTCTCGACCGGGCCGCCCTCCACAGTCAGGTGGCGGCCGCGCTCTCGGTGGTGCTCCATCTCGTACGCGACCGGGCCGGGCGGCGACGGATCGCCGAGGTGCATGTGCTGGAGCGGGATCCGGCGGGGCTGGTGGTGACGGTGCCTGCGCTGCGGTGGGGCGCGGAGGCCTTCACGTACGAGCGGGGGTGGGAGCGACTGCGGGGGCTGCTCGGCGGCATCGGGGACGTCTGGGACTCCGGGGGCGCCGCGGACTCCGCGGGCTCCGGGCGCACCGGGCCCTCCGGGACTTGGGGACGGTGGTCTGGCATCGGTCAAGTCGGTCAAGTCGGTGGAGTCGGCGAGAGGGGTGAGGGGCTGTGACGGGGGTCGGTGAGGTGTCGGTGTCCGTGAGTGCGGCGATGGCGTGTGCCGGGGCGGCGGCCTGGCTGATGGGCGGGCACGGACCGGGGGCGCGGCGGGTGCGGTTGGTGTGTGCGGGCGGTGGGGCGGTGGGAGCCGGGCCGCCGGCGTGGGAGCGGGCCGTGCGGGTCGGAGAGCGGCTGCGGCGGTGGCAGCGGCTGCGGGGCGAGTGGTGGGTCCTGGTCGCCGGGGCGGTGGTCGGTCTGCTCGGGGCGTCCGTGGTGCCGCTCGTCGCGGGGGCACTTGGGGTGCCACTGGTCCGCCGGGCCCGGAGTGCCGGGGCGGCACGGCGGGCGCGGGAGCGGCGGGCCGACGCGGTGATCGCGTTGTGCGGGGCGCTCGCGGGGGAGGTGCGCGCCGGGCGCCAGCCGGGTGAGGCCCTGCTCGGCGCATCCCGTGACTCGGGCGGCCTCGGCCGCGCCCAAGCGGTGGTGCTGGCGGCGGCCCGGTTCGGCGGGGACGTGCCCGGCGCGCTCACCGACGCGGCACGACGACCGGGAGCCGAAGGACTGCTGGGCCTCGCCGCCTGCTGGCGGGTCGCCGTGGACAGGGGCGCCGGACTCGCGGCCGGGCTCGACCGGCTGGAGGGCGCGTTGCGAGCGGAGCGGGACCAACGGGCCGACCTGCGGGCCCAGTTGGCCGGGGCACGGTCGACGGCGGTGCTGCTGGCGGGGCTGCCGGTGCTCGGACTGCTCCTCGGCACCGCGCTCGGCGCGGATCCGCTGCATGTCGTGCTGCACACCGGCGCGGGGCTGGGCTGTCTGGTCGTCGGCGGGGTCCTGGAGGGCGTCGGGCTTTGGTGGGTGCTGCGGATCGTACGAGGAGCGGAGGCGGGATGAGCGCGGAAGTTGTCCACAGGCTGGGGGTGGCGCTGTGCGTCGTGGTGGCGGTGTGGGCGCTCGCCCGGGCCCTGGGTGCGGTGCGGCGGGAGCGGAGGACGCGAAGGCGGTTGAAGGCTGTGGCGGCCGTGGGCACGGGGCCTCCCGTGGGTGCTCTGGGCACGGGGTCGGCCAAGGGCACGGGGTCGGCCGTGGAGTCGGCGTCCGGCGGGTGGCGCCTGGTGATGCGCGGTGAGTTGAGGCGGTGGCTGCCGGTGTTCGGTGCGCTGAGCGTCTGTTGGGCCGTCGTCGGAGGTGCGGCCGGTGTCGTGGTCGGGCTCGTGGCCGGCTTCGGGTTGTGGCGGTGGCAGCGGAGACCGGCGCCGGTGGAGGAGTTCGACGCGGGGCTGGCCACGCGGCAACTGCCCCTCGCCGCCGATCTGCTGGCCGCCTGTATCGCGGCGGGGGCCAGTCCGGCGGTGGCCGCACAGGCGGTGGGGGAGGCGCTGGACGGGCCCGTGGGGCAGCGGCTGGCGCGGGGTGCGGCCGAGGTGCGGCTCGGGGGTGAACCGGCCGAGGCGTGGCGGGGGTTGGCCGCCTTGCCCGGGGCTCGGGCGCTGGCCCGGTTGCTGGAGCGGGCGGGCGAGTCCGGCGTACCGGCGGCTGGTCCCGTCGCACGCCTTGCCGCGGAGGCCCGAGCGGAGTGGGGGCGCACCGCCACGGCCCGTGCCCGGCGGGCGGGTGTCCTGGTCACAGCGCCGGTGGGGCTGTGCTTCCTGCCCGCGTTCATCGCCATCGGCGTGCTGCCTGTGGTGATCGGGCTCGCGGGCGGGGTGCTGGGTGGGGGTGGTGGGTGACGTACGGAACGGGGTGAACGACGAGTGGTCAGGGCCGGCCAACGGCCAAAGGGCCGAGGGGCCAAGGCCCAAGAACCAAATTCAAAGGTCAACGGAACAGATCTGTACGGGGGTTCGGATGAGCAAGGCAATGCGGCGAGTACGAGTACGAGTACGAGTGCTGGGGCCGGTGTGGACGTGGGTCCTGGCGGGCCGGGACTGGAAGGCGCGGAGGGATGCCGGGATGGTCACCTCCGAGTACGCGATGGGGTTGATCACGGCGGTGGGGTTCGCCGTGGTGCTCTACGAGGTGTTGACCAGCGGGCAGGTGCGTGGCGCTCTGCAGGACATCGTGGGGCGGGCGCTCAATGGGCAGTTCTGAGGCTGGGGCGTCCGGTGCGGACGTGTCTCTGGCGATGTCCCGGGACCGGGGGTTCGTCACGGCGGAGGCGGCCGTGGTGCTGCCGGTGCTGGTCGCGTTCACGATGGCGCTGGTCTGGGCGTTGATGGCGGCGGCCGCGTTGATCCAGTGCGTGGACGCGGCCCGGGCGGGAGCCCGCGCCGCGGCCCGGCAGGACCCGCCGGGCACGATGCTGGCAGCGGCCCGTGACACGGCGCCGAGCGGCGCGCGGGTCACCGTCCGGAGAGAGGGCGACCTCGTGCACGTACGGGTCGAGGCGAAGGCGCCGGGTCCCGACGCGCTGGCCCTCGACCTGACACACGAGGCCGTGGCCCTGGCCGAGGAGACGGTGGGGGCGGGCGGATGAGGCGGGCAGGACTCCGGTCGCGTACGAGGGCCGCTACGAGAGCGAGTGCGCGAGTGGGTACGAGACTGCGCGGACGGACGCCTACAAGGGCCTTCGCGAGGGCGCCCGCGAAGGTCTTCGCGTCGGACCGAGGATCGGCGACCGTCTGGACCGTGGGTGCGATTGCCCTGCTGTGCGTCGTGTTCGGTGCCGTCCTGGCCATGGGCCAGGCTGTGGTGATCCGTCACCGCGCGGGCGGAGCGGCCGACTTGGCGGCGCTCGCGGCGGCCGACAGTTGGATGGACGGCGGGACGGCAGCCTGCGCACTGTCGGAGCGTGTGGCGCGCGCACAGGGCACCCGGGTCGTACGGTGCGCCGTCCAGGGCGAGATCTCGGACGTCACGGTCGCGGCGGGACGGGGACCGTTGACGGCGGAGGTACGGGCCAGGGCGGGGCCGGTAGGGCCTGTGGCTCCGGCCGGTCCTCCGGGATCGGCGGGAGCGGCGGGGTCAGCTGGTCCTGGCACACCTCCGGCGCCGACCAGAGCCGCCGACCGAGCCTTCGAGGACGTGGGGCCGTAACCCTCAGCCTCACTTCTCCTCGGCCGGCTTCTCCGGTGCCCCCTTCAGCAGCACCGTCAGCAACCGCACGGCTCCCCGTTTGTGCAAGGGCTCGTTGCCGTTGCCGCACTTGGGGGACTGGATGCAGGACGGGCAGCCGGCGTCGCACTCGCAGGAGGCGATGGCCTGGTGGGTGGCGGTGAGCCACTCGCGGGCCGTGTGGAAGGCGCGTTCCGCGAAGCCCGCGCCGCCGGGGTGGCCGTCGTACACGAAGACGGTGGGTAGCAGGGTGTCCGGGTGCAGCGGGACGGAGACGCCGCCGATGTCCCAGCGGTCGCAGGTCGCGAAGAGCGGCAGCATGCCGATCGATGCGTGTTCGGCGGCGTGCAGGGCGCCGCCGAGGATCTCGGGATTCACGCGGGCGGCGTCGAGCTGGTCCTCGGTGACCGTCCACCACACGGCTCGGGTGCGCAGGGTGCGGGGCGGGAGGTCGAGCTTGGTCTCACCGAGCACCTCGCCGGTGATGACACGACGACGAAGGAAGGAGACGACCTGGTTGGTGACTTCGACGGAGCCGTAGCACAACCGGCCGTCGCCCCAGGGGACTTCGACGTCCGTCTCCAGGACGGAGATGGCGGTGGTGTCGCGGGCGACCGTCGAATACGGGGGGTTGGCCTCCTCGACCAGGGCGACGGAGTCGTCCAGGTGCAGCTCCTTCACCAGGTACGTACGGCCCTGGTGGAGGTGGACGGCGCCCTCGTGGACGGTGGCGTGCGCGGCCGCCGCGTCGACCGTGCCCAGCAGGCGCCCGGAACCGGTCTCCACGATCTGTACCGGACTGCCGCCCCCGCCGCGGATGTCGGCCAGATCGGCGGCCCGTTCCCGGCGTGTCCAGTGCCATGCCTTCGTGCGGCGGCGCAGCAGCTTCGCGGCCTCCAACTGCGGCAGCAGCTCGGCGGTGGCGGGGCCGAAGAGGGGCAAGTCGTCCTCGGTCAGCGGTAGTTCGGCGGCCGCGGCGCACAAGTGGGGTGCGAGGACGTACGGGTTGTCGGGGTCGAGGACGGTGGATTCCACCGGCTGGTCGAACAGGGCCTCGGGATGGTGGACGAGGAACGTGTCCAGCGGGTCGTCACGGGCGACCAGGATCGCCAGCGCCCCCTGGCCGGAACGGCCGGCGCGGCCCGCCTGCTGCCACAGGGAGGCCCGGGTGCCCGGGTAGCCGGCGATGACGACGGCGTCCAGTCCGGAGACGTCGATGCCGAGTTCGAGGGCGGTGGTGGCGGCGAGGCCAAGGAGTTCGCCGGAGTGGAGGGCCTGTTCCAGGGCGCGGCGTTCCTCGGGGAGGTAGCCGCCGCGGTAGGCGGCCACGCGGCGGGCCAGGGAGCGGTCGCCCGCGGCGCCGGCCGCTGATGCCACTGCGGCGAGGCGTTCCTGGGCGATCACCGAGATCAGCTCGGCGCCGCGGCGGGACCGTACGAAGGCGACCGAGCGGACACCCTGCACGGTCAGGTCCGTGAGGAGGTCGGCGGTCTCGGCGGTGGCGGTTCGGCGGACGGGGGCGCCCTTCTCGCCGTGGAGTTCGGTGAGGGGCGGTTCCCAGAGGGCGAACACCAGTTCACCGCGGGGTGAGGCGTCGTCGGCCACCTCCAGCACCGGCAGGCCGGTGAGGCGGGAGGCGGCGACCGAGGGCTCGGCGGCGGTGGCCGAGGCCATGAGGAAGACGGGGGAGGAGCCGTAGCGGGCGCACAGGCGGCGCAGGCGGCGCAGCACTTGGGCGACGTGGGACCCGAAGACGCCCCGGTAGGTGTGACATTCGTCGATGACGACATAGCGCAGGGCGCGCAGGAAGGAGGACCAGCGGGGGTGCGAGGGAAGTATCCCGCGGTGCAGCATGTCGGGGTTGGTGAGGACGTAGTTGGCGTACTGGCGTACCCATTCGCGCTCTTCGACGGGCGTGTCCCCGTCGTAGACCGCCGAACGTACGGCATTGCCCAGCGGTTGTGAAAGTTCCTTCACGGATCTGCGCTGGTCCGCTGCCAGCGCCTTTGTCGGGGCGAGGTACAGCGCGGTCGCGCCACGGCCGTTCGGCGCCTCGGAGCCGTCGAGGAGCGTCGACAGGACCGGGACGAGATACGCCAGGGACTTCCCGGAGGCCGTGCCCGTGGAGACGACCACCGAGTCGCCGTCGAGGGCGTGCTCGGCGGCGAGTGCCTGGTGGGCCCATGGGTGTTCGATTCCCGCGGACTGCACCGCGGCGATGACCTCCGCGCGGATCCGGTCGGGCCACACGGCATGACGACCCTCACGTGGGGGCAAGTGCTCCGTATGAGTGATGCGCGAAGCCCGGCTCGGCCCCGAGGCGAGCCGGTCCAGGATCTCGCCCGGCGAGGGGCGGGATGCGGTGTCCGTCGAGGTTCGATCGGATCGGTGATTCTTGGCCATCGGCATCGAGTGTGTCACTGGCGTGACGGACAATGGACCCAAGGCGTCGTGCACGCCTGCCGGTAAGTGATTGAATGCCATCGCGGCTGGCGAACCGTCCCGGGGGCTCTGCCGAGGTGTCCCTTGGGATGACCGCTCGATTAGCAAGGTGCTGGAGGATCCGTGGACCTGTCCCTGTCGACCCGTACCGTCGGCGATCGTACGGTCGTCGAGGTCGGTGGCGAAATCGATGTATATACCGCGCCCAAGCTGCGCGAGCAGTTGGTCGAGCTGGTGAACGACGGCAGTTTTCACCTCGTCGTAGACATGGAGGGCGTGGACTTCCTCGACTCCACCGGGCTCGGCGTTCTGGTCGGCGGCCTGAAGCGGGTGCGTGCCCATGAGGGTTCGCTCCGGCTCGTCTGCAATCAGGAGCGCATTCTGAAGATCTTCCGCATCACCGGCCTCACCAAGGTGTTCCCGATCCACACCTCGGTCGAGGAAGCGGTGGCGGCCACCGACTGACCGGCCGTGGACCGGCCCGTCCCTGACTGGCCGGTCAGCGGCCGACAGCCGGATCCCGGGCCAGGCCCGGAAGGCAGAAGTCAATGGAGGGGGGCCGGGTCTCGGCGACCCGGCCCCCCGACCGCACGCCCGTAGTTCCGAGGGGGATGCATGGCCACCGTTGAACTCCGCTTCAGCGCGCTGCCCGAGCACGTCAGGACCGCCCGACTGGTGGCGGCAGCGGTGGCGCGCAGGGCCGGAGTGGACGAGGCCGTTCTCGATGAGGTCAGGCTCGCCGTCGGCGAGGCCTGCACCCGGGCCGTCGGCCTGCACCAGAGTGGCGGAATCTCGGCGCCGGTGCGGGTGTCGCTGATCGAGGAGGAGAAGCAGTTCTCCATCGAGGTCGGCGACGAGGCCCCGCACACGGTTCCCGGCGACAAGACGCCGGGCGCCCATGGTGGAGCCACCGGCGTGGACGTTGAGACCGAAGAGGACGAGATGGGCCTCGCGGTCATCAGCGGCCTCGTCGACGACGTCGAAGTGACCGCCGGTGAGAACGGCGGCCTGATCAGGATGAGCTGGCCCACCACGCCGCCGGCTGCGCTCGTTCCCTGATCCACCCCCTAGGTACTGCCTCAACATGTGCGAAAGGGCCCTGCTCAGCAGGGCCCTTTCGCATGTCCGGACCGGCTCGGCGCCCTGGCCGGACCTCATGCGCGGTCATCTCCGGATCAAGCTCCGCCTTTTCGTGAATGAATTCACTATCCGGATTACGATCAACAATACGATCGTCTTTACGCCATGCCGGTCGCCAATGGATCACGGGTCAATGCTTTTGAGGCATTACCACTTTCGGGTTCCGTGATGGTCCGTGGATCATTTGCTGAAGAGCACGTGAAGGCTGATTCCACTTACCGCACACTGTTTTGATCAGGTTCCGGTACCTACAATCCGTCCACATCTTGAGCTCGGTCCAAGCGTCAAGGAGGACGAATGGCGGGGCTTTCTACCCCTCATCAGTTTGACCAGCCCACTACCCTCGCAGCCGCAGTACTGACAGACGACAACCGTCTGATCGTGATGGTCATCGCGGCCGTCGCCCTTGCGGCGCTTGTCGTCGCCGGGGTCCTGGTACGCCAGGTACTCGCGGCGGGCGAGGGCACCGAGAGCATGAAGAAGATCGCGGTGGCGATCCAGGAGGGCGCGAATGCCTACCTGGGTCGGCAGATGCGCACGCTCGGCGTTTTCGCCGTCGTGGTGTTCTTCCTGCTCATGCTGCTGCCCGCGGACGACTGGAATCAGCGCGCCGGACGATCGGTCTTCTTCTTGATCGGCGCGGCGTTCTCGGCGACCACCGGCTATATCGGCATGTGGCTCGCCGTGCGCAGCAATGTCCGCGTGGCCGCCGCGGCACGGGAAGCGACTCCGGCGGAGGGTGAGCCCGAAAAGGATCTCACCGCCGTCTCGCACAAAGCCATGAAGATCGCTTTCCGCACGGGCGGCGTCGTCGGCATGTTCACCGTGGGGCTCGGACTCCTTGGTGCGTCCTGTGTGGTTCTCGTCTACGCGGCCGACGCGCCCAAGGTCCTGGAGGGCTTCGGTCTCGGTGCCGCGCTGATCGCCATGTTCATGCGTGTCGGCGGTGGCATCTTCACCAAGGCCGCCGACGTCGGCGCCGACCTGGTCGGCAAGGTCGAGCAGGGCATTCCGGAGGACGACCCGCGCAATGCCGCGACCATCGCGGACAACGTGGGCGACAACGTCGGGGACTGCGCCGGCATGGCCGCCGACCTCTTCGAGTCGTACGCCGTCACGCTCGTCGCCGCGCTGATCCTCGGCAAGGCGGCGTTCGGCGACGCCGGGCTCGCCTTCCCGCTGATCGTGCCCGCGATCGGCGTACTCACCGCCATGATCGGCATCTTCGCCGTGGCTCCGCGCCGATCGGACCGCAGCGGGATGAGCGCCATCAACCGCGGGTTCTTCATCTCCGCGGTGATCTCGCTGGCGCTCGTGGCGGCGGCGGTCTTCGCCTATCTGCCGTCCTCGTACGCCGATTTGGACGGCGTCACGGACGAGGCCATCCTCGGCCACTCCGGCGACCCGCGGTTCCTCGCGCTCGTCGCGGTCGCCATCGGCATCGTCCTGGCCGCGCTGATCCAGCAGCTGACCGGCTACTTCACCGAGACCACCCGGCGTCCCGTACGGGACATCGGCAAGACCTCGCTGACCGGCCCGGCCACCGTCGTCCTCGCCGGTATCTCGCTCGGTCTCGAATCGGCCGTCTACACCGCCCTGTTGATCGGCCTCGGCGTGTACGGGGCCTTCCTGCTCGGCGGCACGTCCATCATGCTGGCGCTCTTCGCGGTGGCCCTGGCCGGTACCGGTCTGCTCACCACGGTCGGCGTCATCGTCGCCATGGACACCTTCGGTCCGGTCTCCGACAACGCGCAGGGCATCGCCGAGATGTCCGGCGACGTCGAGGGCGCGGGCGCGCAGGTGCTCACCGACCTGGACGCCGTCGGCAACACCACCAAGGCCATCACCAAGGGCATCGCCATCGCCACCGCGGTACTGGCGGCGGCGGCGCTCTTCGGCTCGTACCGCGACGCGATCCTCACGGCCGCGAACGAAGTGGGCGAGAAGGTCTCGGGGCCAGGCGCGCCCATGAACCTGATGATGGACATCTCACAGCCCAACAACCTGGTCGGGCTCATCGCGGGCGCCGCGGTCGTCTTCCTCTTCTCGGGGCTGGCGATCAACGCGGTCTCGCGGTCCGCCGGGGCCGTGGTCTACGAGGTGCGGCGGCAGTTCCGCGAGCACCCCGGGATCATGGACTACACCGAGAAACCCGAGTACGGGCGCGTCGTCGACATCTGCACCAAGGACGCGCTGCGCGAGCTGGCCACACCGGGTCTGCTCGCCGTACTGACGCCGATCGCGATCGGCTTCACGCTCGGGGTCGGCGCGCTCGGCTCGTTCCTCGCGGGAGCCATCGGCACCGGCACGCTGATGGCGGTGTTCCTCGCCAACTCCGGTGGCGCGTGGGACAACGCGAAGAAACTCGTCGAGGACGGCCACCACGGCGGCAAGGGCAGCGAGGCCCATGCCGCGACGGTGATCGGCGACACGATCGGCGACCCCTTCAAGGACACCGCGGGGCCGGCGATCAACCCTCTCCTGAAGGTGATGAACCTGGTGGCGCTGCTCATCGCGCCCGCGGTCGTCAAATTCAGCTACGGCGAGGACAAGAGCGTGGGCATGCGGGTTCTCATCGCGGTGCTCTCGCTCGCCGTCATCGTGGGCGCGGTGTACGTGTCCAAGCGGCGAGGCATCGCCGTGGGTGACGAAGGCAACTCCGAGCGGGTGGCCAAGTCGGTGGATCCGGCGGTGGTTTCGTAGCCATCGGGTAGCCGGCCGGGTCATCGCCCGGTCGGGCTCCGCTCAACGGGCGGGCGGACGGCGCGTATTGACGTGCCGTCCGCCCGCCCGTGTGTGTCCACGCCCTGTTCGTGAGCCTTATCTCGCTTGGTGCAAATGGCTTCAATAACGGATGAAGTGGACCTTCGTCACGCTGGTGTCGCCCACTTGGCGTGTATGTTCCGGGGCCGAGAGCCATGGAAGGGACCAATCCGGTGAACAAGAAGCTCGCGGCCGCACTGTCCGGCGGTGCGGTACTGGTACTGGCGCTGTCGGGATGCAGCAGTGACGACAGCAGCGACAAGCTGAACTCCTGGGCCAAGCAGGTGTGTGACGCGGTGCAGCCGCAGGCGGTGAAGATCGAGGCCGCCAATACCGCGATCCAGAAGCAGACCTCGGACAACAGCACCCCGGCGGACGTCCAGAAGACCGACTCCAAGGCCTTCCAGGACATGTCCGACGCCTACAAGGCGATCGGCACAGCCGTGGACAAGGCCGGGGCGCCCGACGTCGACGACGGCGAGAAGAAGCAGAAGGACGCCGTCACGGAGCTCAACACGATCTCCTCCTCGTACGCCGACCTCAAGAAGCAGGTCGACGGCCTCGACACGAAGGACCAGGCGAAGTTCGCCGACGGTCTCAAGGGGATCGCCACCCAGCTCGACAAGCTCAGCCAGAGCGGCAACGACGCCCTCAAGAAGCTGGAGGAGGGCGACGTGGGCAAGGCGATGGCCAAGCAGGAGAGCTGCAAGTCCGCTTCCACGTCGCCGTCGGCGAGCAAGGCCTGAGCTTAGGAAGGCCGGTCGTTCGGTCGATCGAAAGAGGGCCCGCTACCCGCGTGGACGAATAGCATCCACGCGGGTAGCGGGCCCTCGGCATGCCCTGAGTTGCCCGCGCTGTCGGCGGGAGCGGACACAGTGACTCCGCATCCCCCACCCGGAGGAGGGGGGCTTCCAACCCGAAGGTTGCGGTCCAGCCCGAACCGATCCTTTGCAGGACAGATGGAAATTATCATAAGTCAAGGGGGCGATTCGCCTTACGGGCTGAAGCCAGTGGTCCCGTTGCTGGGGGAGTATGGAGGCGTGAGTAACAGCAGCCTGGCACCGTTGCCCTCGTCCGACCGCACCGACGTCACCGCGCGCCTGCGGGACGCCCTCCTGGGCGCCTCCTTCAGCGCCGACGGGCTGCTCGACCTGCTCGGCGCCCCCGCGTACGCGGCGCTGGCCCGCAGCGAGACCGTGCCCGCGCTCCGGGCCACCCGGGGCGACTCACCGCTGGAGGCGCTCGTCCGCCTCTTCCTGCTGCAGCAGCCCGTGCCCCGCGCGCGCGTGGCGGACGTCCTGCCGGTGGCGGACTGCCTGGAGAGCGGCTGGCTGACCCGGACCGGCGGGGACGAGGTCGCGGCGACGGTCGACGTACGGCCGTACGGCGGCCCGGGCGGCGAGGACTGGTTCATCGTCTCCGACCTCGGCTGCGCGGTCGGCGGGGCCGGCGGCATCGGCACCCTTGACGAAGGCGTCGTACTCGGAGTGGGCGGTGCGTCCACGACACTCGCGGGCATCACGGTGCGTACGCCGGTGGGCTCGGCCCTCGATCTCGGCACCGGCTCCGGGATCCAGGCCCTGCACGCCGCGCAGCACGCCACGCGGGTGACCGCGACCGATCTCAACCCCCGCGCGCTGCACATCACCGCGCTCACGCTCGCCCTGTCCGGTGCCCCGGCGGCGGACCTGCGCGAGGGCTCCCTCTTCGAGCCGGTGGCGGACGACGAGACGTACGACCTGATCGTCTCCAATCCGCCCTTCGTGATCTCCCCCGGCGCCCGGCTCACCTACCGCGACGGCGGGATGGGCGGGGACGATCTGTGCCGCACGCTCGTTCAGGAGGCGGGCGACCGGCTGAACGACGGGGGGTACGCGCAGTTCCTCGCCAACTGGCAGCACGTGGAGGGCGAGGACTGGCAGGACCGGCTGCGGTCCTGGGTGCCGCGCGGCTGCGACGCGTGGATCGTCCAGCGCGAGGTCCAGGACGTCACGCAGTACGCCGAGCTGTGGCTGCGGGACGCGGGCGACCACCGCTCCGACCCGATGGAGTACCAGGCGCGGTACGACGCGTGGCTGGACGAGTTCGAGGCCCGGAAGGTGAAGTCCGTGGGCTTCGGCTGGATCAGCCTGCGCAAGTCGGCGGCCGCCCAGCCCTCGGTCGTCGTGGAGGAGTGGCCGCACTCCGTCGAACAGCCCCTCGGCGACACCGTGCGCGCGCACTTCGACCGCGTGGACTATCTGCGGGCGCACGACGACGCGGCGCTGCTCGCCGGGCACTTCAAACTCGCGGGCGAGGTCGTGCAGGAGCAGGTCGGGCTGCCAGGCGCCGAGGACCCCGAGCACGTCGTGCTGCGCCAGCACCGCGGGATGCGGCGGGCCACGAAGGTGGACACGGTCGGTGCGGGCTTCGCGGGCGTCTGCGACGGCACGCTGAGCGCCGGCCGGATCCTGGACGCCATCGCCCAACTCGTCGGAGAGGACCCGGTCCTGCTGCGGGACCGGACCCCGTCCCAGATCCGGCTGCTGGTCGAGCAGGGGTTCATCGAGCCCGCACGGTGAGCTTTCCCCGGCCCGGCGGGAGAGTTTCCCGGACTGACTCGCGTACGACGAGGAATCGGCCCGCATGTGGCCACCGTGCACGAGGTGTTGATGCACGGTGGCCAGGATCGGGTTGATGCACGAGGGGCCAGGACAGGGCTCGGCGTGCCCGACACTCCGCCGGTCTCCGGCCGAGGACACCGGACCGGGATCCCGCACCGGGACGTGAAACCGGCCATCACGGGGCGGTGTGACGGATTCCGCATCCGGGCGCACGGAGCTGTCCGCTCTGCGTTCACCCGGGGTTGGCGTGTCGGCTGCCCGGAGGTGTCAGCGTCCCGGTGCTGGGTACCAAAGGCCGGAGGAGACGAACCATGGAGAGCGGACCGGCGATCTTCACGGGATCGGTGTTCGCCCTGTTCGGAGGCGGGCTCCTGCTCTGGACGGCCGTCCGGCTGCGGCAGCGCGCCCCTGTCGCCCACGGGGTGCATCCCATGGCCTCCGCGGCGGTCGCTGCCTTCGCCGGGACGTCGGCGCTGCTCCTCGCCGTGTGGTGTTTCACTCGTACCTGAGCGTCGCTTCTTCCGGCGACACCCCCGGCGCCCCTCGGCCGAGTCGGCTGCCCTGGCCGGGAGCAATCACCTTCGGTGTCCGGGAATCGACGGCCGGCGGCCGTCGCGGACAAGGCCCGGGACCCTCCGGAACACAGACCTCCAGTAACTGAGAGGTCACCCTCCGGATAGGTCCGAAACGGCAGGTCGGCACTCCGGGCGGCAGGAATGGCGGGAGTCGGGTTACCGTTCGAGTGGCCGTTGCGGGCTTTTCCCGTTTGACACGGGGGCGGGATGTACCGTCACACTCCGCAGCGTCAGCATGACCCGACCCCCGGGTTCCAGGCCTGGGGCGAGACCCCCTGCGTCGACCGGAGAGAAGAGCGAAGTTGTCCCCGACCAGCGAGACCGCACACGGCGGCCGCCGACTCGTCATCGTCGAGTCGCCCGCCAAGGCGAAGACGATCAAGGGCTATCTCGGCCCCGGCTACGTCGTCGAAGCGAGCGTCGGGCACATCCGCGACCTCCCCAACGGCGCCGCGGAGGTGCCCGAGAAGTACACCGGCGAGGTGCGCCGCCTCGGCGTGGACGTCGACAACGACTTCCAGCCGATCTACGTGGTCAACGCTGACAAGCGGGCCCAGGTCAAGAAGCTCAAGGACCTGCTCAAGGACTCCGACGAACTCTTCCTCGCCACCGATGAGGACCGCGAGGGCGAGGCCATCGCCTGGCACCTCCAGGAGGTGCTGAAGCCCAAGGTCCCGGTCAAGCGGATGGTCTTCCACGAGATCACCAAGGCCGCGATCCAGGCCGCCGTCGCCAACCCGCGCGAGCTCAACCAGAAGCTGGTCGACGCCCAGGAGACCCGCCGCATCCTCGACCGCCTCTACGGCTACGAGGTCTCGCCGGTCCTCTGGAAGAAGGTCATGCCGCGTCTGTCGGCGGGCCGTGTCCAGTCCGTGGCGACCCGTCTGGTCGTCGAGCGGGAGCGCGAGCGCATCGCCTTCCGTTCCGCCGAGTACTGGGACCTCACGGGCACCTTCGGCACCGGCCGCGCCGGTGACGCGAGCGACCCGGCCTCCCTGGTCGCCCGTCTGACCACGGTCGACGGCAAGCGCGTCGCCCAGGGCCGCGACTTCGACTCGCTCGGCCAGATCAAGGGCGCGAACACGCTCCACCTCGACGAGGCCAACGCCCGCGCGCTGGCCTCAGCCCTGGAGAACACGAACTTCTCCGTACGGTCCGTCGAGTCGAAGCCGTACCGCCGTTCGCCGTACGCGCCTTTCCGTACGACGACGCTCCAGCAGGAGGCCAGCCGCAAGCTCGGCTTCGGCGCGAAGGCCACGATGCAGGTGGCGCAGAAGCTGTACGAGAACGGCTTCATCACCTACATGCGTACGGACTCCACGACCCTCTCGGACACCGCGATCACCGCGGCCCGCGCCCAGGTCACGCAGCTCTACGGCGCGAGCTATCTGCCGGACAAGCCGCGTACGTACGCCGGGAAGGTCAAGAACGCGCAGGAGGCACACGAGGCGATCCGCCCCTCGGGCGACCGTTTCCGCACGCCGGCCGAGACGGGTCTGACCGGTGACCAGTTCAAGCTGTACGAGCTGATCTGGAAGCGGACCGTCGCCTCCCAGATGAAGGACGCGGTCGGGAACTCCGTCACCGTGAAGATCGCGGGCACGGCCTCCGACGGCCGCGACGCCGAGTTCAGCGCGTCCGGCAAGACCATCACCTTCCACGGCTTCCTCAAGGCCTACGTCGAGGGCGCGGACGACCCGAACGCCGAGCTGGACGACCGCGAGCGCCGGCTTCCGCAGGTCAACGAGGGCGACCCGCTGTCCGCCGAGGAGATCTCGGTCGACGGCCACGCGACCAAGCCCCCGGCCCGCTACACCGAGGCCAGCCTGGTCAAGGAGCTCGAAGAGCGTGAGATCGGCCGCCCGTCGACGTACGCGTCGATCATCGGCACGATCCTCGACCGCGGCTATGTGTTCAAGAAGGGCACGGCACTCGTGCCGTCCTTCCTGTCCTTCGCCGTGGTCAACCTCCTGGAGAAGCACTTCGGGCGGCTCGTCGACTACGACTTCACCGCCAAGATGGAGGACGACCTCGACCGCATCGCGCGGGGCGAGGCCCAGGCCATTCCGTGGCTCAGGCGCTTCTACTTCGGCGAGGGCGACGCGACCGGTGCCGCGGAGGCGGGCAACGGCGACGGGGACCACCTCGGCGGTCTCAAGGAGCTCGTCACCGACCTCGGTGCCATCGACGCCCGCGAGGTGTCGTCGTTCCGTGTGGACAGCAGCGACATCATGCTGCGCGTCGGCCGCTACGGCCCCTACGTCGAGCGCGGCGAGAAGGACTCCGAGAACCACCAGCGCGCCGACGTGCCCGAGGACCTGGCACCCGACGAGCTGACCGTCGAGCTCGCGGAGGAGCTGCTCGCCAAGCCGAGCGGTGACTTCGAGCTCGGCGCCGACCCCGAGTCGGGCCACCAGATCATCGCCAGGGACGGCCGCTACGGCCCGTACGTCACCGAGGTGCTCCCCGAGGGCACCCCGAAGACCGGCAAGAACGCCGTGAAGCCGCGTACGGCCTCGCTGTTCAAGTCGATGTCCCTCGACACGGTGACGCTGGCCGACGCCCTCAAGCTGATGTCGCTGCCGCGCGTCGTCGGCAAGGACGCCGAGGGCGTGGAGATCACCGCACAGAACGGGCGCTACGGGCCGTACCTGAAGAAGGGCACCGACTCGCGCTCCCTCCAGGCCGAGGACCAGCTCTTCACGATCACCCTCGACGAGGCTCTGGCGATCTACGCGCAGCCCAAGCAGCGCGGGCGCGCCGCCGCCAAGCCGCCGCTGAAGGAGCTCGGCGCGGACCCGGTCAGCGGGCAGCCCGTCGTCGTCAAGGACGGCCGCTTCGGTCCGTACGTCACCGACGGCGAGACCAACGCCACCCTGCGGTCCGGCGACAGCGTCGAGGAGATCACTCCGGAGCGCGGCTTCGAACTGCTCGCGGAGAAGCGCGCGAAGGCGCCCGCCAAGAAGACGGCGAAGAAGACGGCCGCCAAGAAGGCGCCGGCGAAGAAAACCGCCGCCAAGAAGACCGCGGCCACGAAAACGGCGGCAAAGAAGACCACTGCCAAGAAGACGACCGCAAAGAAGGCGACGGCTTCCCGGGCTACGGCCGAGGACTGAGGCCTCCGAGGACTGAGGCCGCCGGGGTCCGAGGCTCCCGGGTTCCGCCTCCGATGGCGGGACCGAGTCCTTCACCTTTGGTTCGTAAAACGAACGTCCCCGCACCACTTGGTGTCGGGGGCGTTCGCATGTTCGGGGGCCTATTCGGCGAGTCACTCCCTCCCGATAGGCTGGCAGGATGACGCGAGCCGAGCAGCCAACGGCCCACAACCCGGCCCCCGACGACGCCCTGGTCGCAGATTCACGGGAGCGCGCCGTCCGGGCGCTGCTGCGTGTGCCGCAACTGAGGCGCCTCTGGAGCGCCCAGCTGGTGGGCGGTATCGGCGACGCCCTCGCGCTGCTGGTGCTGGTCCTGCTCGCCCTCCAGGCGGCGGTCGCCGACGGCTCCTTCGGAGGCGGCTACCGCGGAGTGGCCCTCGCCGTGTCGGCGGTCTTCGGGGCGAGGATTCTCGCCACCCTGCTCTTCGGGGCGGTGCTGCTCGGTCCGCTCACGTCCCTCACCTCCCAGGAGGGGCCGCTCGACCGCCGCTGGACCATGGTCGGCGCGGACGGTGTGCGGGCCGCGCTGCTGATCATCGCCCCCCTGTGGATCGACTGGACGCCGGAGAACGCGCTGGCCGTGCTCCTGGTGACGGCCTTCGTGATCGGGGTCGCCGAGCGCTTCTGGATGGTGTGCCGCGAGAGCGCGGCGCCCGCGCTGCTGCCCGCGCCGCCGCTGGAGGGCGCGACGGTACGCCCGCTGCCGGACCACATGGACGCGCTGCGGCGCCTTTCGCTGCGTACGGGATTCGTGGCGGTGCCCCTCGCGGCGGCCACGCTCCTCGTCGCCGCGCTCGTCAACAACCTGCTGGGCACCGGGCTCGACTGGTTCGCGCAGCACCAGGCGGCGCTCGCCTCGTACGTGTCCGCGGGCCTGTTCGCCGCGTCCCTCTCGGTGCTCACCTTCCTCGAACTGCCCAACACGCGCACCCCGCGCGCGCGGTCGCCGCTCGAAGGGCTGCGCCGCCCCAAGACGGGCACCGGCATCGACAAGGGCCGTACCGGGGCCATCCCGCTCCTGGTGCTCGCCTGCGGGGCCGTCGCCGGGGCCATCGCCGCTGCCGTCGCCGTCTCCGTGCTGCACGCCAAGGACCTCGGCGGCGGGCCGGTGACGTACGGGCTGCTGGTGCTCGCGCTGACCGGCGGTGTCGTGATCGGCATCCGTACGGCCGCCAAGCTGCTGCCCTCCCTGTCCCGGCGTCGGCTGCTCGCGCTGGCGATCGCCTTCACGGGGGTCGCGCTGCTCGCCGCGGGCCTCGTCCCGGACGTCACCACGGTCATCCTGATCGTCGGGCTGGCGGGCATCGGCGCGGGCGTCGCCGCCAACACCGGACACGCCCTCCTCGACCAGGAGGCCGAGGAGTACCGGCGGACGCGTACGACGGAACACCTGCACGCGGTCGTACGGGTCTTTGTCGCCCTGGGCGCGCTGGTGGCCCCCCTGGTGGCCGCCGCGATCGGCCCGCACCGCGTGGAGAACGGCAAGTTCGTGTTCGCGCACGGCGGCGCGGCCTTCACGCTGATGCTGGTGGGCGCGCTGCTGCTGCCGGTCGCCGCGCTGGTGCTGGCCAAGGCCGACGACCGCTCCGGAGTGCCGCTGCGGCACGACCTGCTGGACGCGTTGCGCGGCGGGGACGACCCCGTGCAGGCGGCTGCCGCCAAGGGCTTCTTCATCGCCCTGGAGGGCGGCGACGGGGCCGGGAAGTCGACCCAGGCCGAGGCGCTCGCGGAGTGGATCCGGGCCAAGGGGCACGAGGTCGTGGTGACGCGCGAGCCGGGTGCCACACCCGTCGGGAAGCGGCTGCGGTCGATCCTGCTCGACGTGTCGTCGGCCGGCCTTTCGCACCGCGCGGAGGCGCTGCTGTACGCCGCCGACCGCGCCGAGCACGTCGACACCGTCGTGCGGCCCGCCCTGGAGCGGGGCGCGGTGGTCGTCTCCGACCGCTACATCGACTCCTCCGTGGCGTACCAGGGGGCCGGGCGTGACCTGTCCCCGACCGAGATCGCCCGTATCAACCGGTGGGCGACCGACGGGCTGGTGCCTCATCTGACCGTGCTGCTCGACGTGGCGCCGGAGACCGCCCGTGAGCGGTTCACGGAGGCGCCGGACCGGCTTGAGTCGGAGCCCGCCGAGTTCCACGCGCGCGTGCGGTCCGGTTTCCTGACGCTCGCCGCCGCCGACCCGGCGCGCTATCTGGTCGTCGACGCCGGGCAGGAGCCCGAGGCCGTCACGACCGTGATCCGGCATCGGCTCGACGTGGTGCTCCCGCTCTCCGAGGCCGAGATCAAGGCCAAGGAGGAGGCCCGCAAGGCCGCCGAGGAGGAGGCGCGTCGGCGCGCCGAGGAAGAGGCCGCCCGCAAGGCCGAGGAGGAGCGGCTGGAGCGCGAGCGCCAGGAGCAGCTCGCCCGGCTGCGCGCGGAGGAAGAGGAGCGCAAGCAGCGCGAGCTGGAGGAGGCACAGCGGCGCGAGGCCGAGCGGCAGGCCGAGGAGGCCCGGCAGCGCGCCGAGGCGGCACGCGTGCGTGCCGAGCAGGAACAGGCGCGGCAGCTCGCCGAGGAGCAGGCCCGCGCGGCCGAGGAGGCGCGGCGGCGCAAGCAGGCCGAGGAGGAGGCGCGGCTCCGGGCCGAGGCCGAGGAGCGGCGCCTGGAGAAGCAGCGGAAGGCCGAGGAGGCGTTGCTCCGGGCCGAGCAGGCTCGGCGGGCGGCGGAGGCGCAGAGGGAGGCGGAGGCTTCCAGCGCGGCTGCCGAGGCAGCCGCTGCGGCGGAGGCTTCGAGTGCGGCTACTGGTGCTGCGGATTCCGGGGCCTCTGGGGCTGCCGGAGGTTCCGGCCCTTCCGGAGCTTCCGGAGGGGATGGTTCCGGTGGTCGGGCGGCCGGTCGTGACAACGAGAGCACGGTGCCGACGCCCGTCGTGACGCCGACGAACGCGTCCGGAGGGCCGGCCGACGAGACGGCGGTGCTTCCTCCGGTGCCGCCTCGCGCGACCGGGCCCGACGACGCCGAGACGACCGTGCTGCCGCAGCCTCCGGCGCCGCAGGGAGCGGCCGACGAGACCGCTGTACTGCCGCCGGTGAGGCCGGGTTCGGCTGCCAACGAGACGGCCGTGTTGCCTCCGGTGCGGCCGGGTTCCGCTGCCGATGAGACGGCCGTGTTGCCTCCGGTCGGGCGGGACTCCGCCGCGGACGAGACGGCTGTGCTTCCTCCCGTACGGGACGACCGTGGCGGCGGCGAGCAGGGGAGCGGTCCGGCGGACCGGGTGCCCCCGGGGTACTTCCGTGACGAGCGGCCGGGAAGCGAGGGCACCGACGCCCGCACGCGCGAGCTGCCTCAGGTCGACGAGGACGGCACGCCTCGGCGACGTCCCCGTTCGGACTGGGCGGAGGAGACCCCGCTGGACGACCTCCCGACGCTGGCGGACGAACTGCTGGGTCCCCGTGACGAGGACGAGCCGGACGAGGGGCGGGGGCGCCGCCGACGCTGACGGCGGTTGAGGGTCTGCGGCCGGGGCGGGCGTCAGTGGTGACGCGACCTGTGCGGTGGGTGCCGACGGGACCTGTGCGGCGGGTGTCTGCGGCGGGCGCCGATGGTGAGCGCGGGGGTCGTGTGGACCGCGTTGTCAGTCCCCTCCCGCACAATGGGATGCGCAAGGCACCGGTGAGACGGAAGGGCGGCATCCCATGACCGTGTGGGACGACCTGGTGGGCCAGGAGAAGGTGAGCGTGCAGCTAGACGCCGCCGCCCGGGACGCCGACGCCCAGGTCACGGCGGTGGCGGACCACACCCCGGTGGCCGAGGCGTCGAAGATGACGCACGCCTGGCTCTTCACGGGGCCGCCTGGCTCGGGCCGTTCCACCGCCGCGCGGGCCTTCGCCGCGGCCCTCCAGTGCGTGAGCCCCGACCGGGCTCTCGGCGGATCCCCCGGCTGCGGGTTCTGCGACGCCTGTCACACGAGCCTGATCGGCACCCACGCCGACGTGCAGATCATCCGCACCGACCTCCTCTCCATCGGCGTGAAGGAGACCCGCGATCTCGTACGCCGGGCACAGCTGTCCCCGGCGGGCCGCCGCTGGCAGGTCATCATCGTGGAAGACGCCGACCGCCTCACGGAGGGCGCGGGCAACGTCCTTCTGAAGGCCATCGAGGAGCCCGCGCCCCGTACGGTCTGGCTCCTGTGCGCACCCTCCATCGAGGACGTGCTGCCCACCATCCGCTCCCGCTGCCGTCACCTCACGCTCCGGACGCCTCCTGTCGACGCGGTCGCCGATGTCCTCGTACGCCGCGACGGTATCGAGCCGGACGTGGCGGCCGCCGTGGCCCGCGCCACCCAGGGGCACATCGGGCGCGCCCGCCGCCTCGCCACGGACGAGCGCGCCCGCGCGCGGCGCGCCGCCGTCCTCAAACTGCCCCTCCGTGTCGACGACGTGGGCGCCTGCCTCAAGGCGGCCCAGGAGCTGATCGACGCGGCCTCCGAGGACGCCAAGCAGGTCGCCGAGGAGACCGACGTCAAGGAGACCGAGGACATGAAGGCGGCGCTCGGCGCGTCCCAGGGCGGCCGGATGCCGCGCGGCACCGCGGGTGTGATGAAGGAGCTGGAGGACAAGCAGAAGCGCCGCAAGACGCGTACGCAGCGCGACAGCCTGGACTTGGCCCTGATCGACCTCACGGCCTTCTACCGTGACGTACTGGCCCTCCAGTTCGGCACCGATCTCGCCCTCGCCAACACGGAGATGCGGGACACCCTGGACCGGTTGGCGCGCGGCTCGTCCCCCGAGACCACCCTGCGCCGGATAGAGGCGATCGCCGCCTGCCGCGAGGCCCTCGACCGGAATGTGGCACCGCTGCTGGCGGTGGAGGCGATGACGATGGCGCTGCGGGCGGGGTGACGCGGCGCGCCCGCCGCCCGCCGCGCGTCTCGGCCGGAGTTGACGGCGTCACTCGTACGAGGTCGGGTTGACGACTCCGGGTGACCGATTGGTTGTGCAGGGTTACGCTCGCCCGATGTACACCAGGCGCCGGCCCAGGTCACCTCGGGCCAACCGATCCCTTCGCGCGTGCGGCACGTTGCTCGCCGTCGCCGGACTGCTCGTCTCCGCCTGCTCCGCGGGGAGTTCGACGAGCTCCGCGAGCCCGGCAGGAGCGGCGGCCGCGCTGCGCGCGCTGCCCGAGGCCACCCCCTCGGCGCTGGCCTCGTACTACGGTCAGCGGCCGGCCTGGCGTTCCTGCGGTGTCTCCGGCTTCGAGTGCACCACGCTGAAGGCCCCGCTCGACTACGCCGAGCCGGCCAAGGGCGACGTCGAGCTGGCCGTCTCCCGCAAGAAGGCCACGGGCCCGGGCAAGCGGCTCGGCTCGCTGCTGGTCAACCCGGGCGGTCCGGGCGGTTCGGCGGTCGGCTACCTCCAGGCGTACGCCGGAATCGGCTACCCGGCGAAGGTCCGCGCCCGTTACGACATGGTCGCGGTCGACCCGCGCGGCGTCGCCCGCAGCGAGCCCGTCGAATGTCTCACCGGGCGCGAGATGGACACGTACACGCAGACGGACACGACCCCCGACAACGCGCGTGAGACCGGTGAACTGGTCGATGCCTTCAAGGAGTTCGCGGAGGGCTGCGGGCGGCGCGCCGGGAACCTGCTGCGCCATGTGTCGACGGTCGAGACGGCCCGTGACATGGACCTCGTGCGCGCGGCTCTGGGCGACGAGAAGCTGACGTACGTGGGTGCTTCGTACGGCACGTTTCTCGGGGCGACGTACGCGGGCCTGTATCCGGAGCGGGTCGGCCGGCTCGTCCTGGACGGCGCGCTGGACCCGTCGCTGCCCGCGCGGAAGACGAACCAGGACCAGACGGCGGGCTTCGAGACGGCGTTCCAGTCCTTCGCCAAGGACTGCGTGCACGAGTCGGACTGCCCGCTGGGGGGCGCGGGCACGACGACGGAGCAGGTCGGGAAGAACCTCAAGGCCTTCTTCCGGCAGCTGGACGGCGCCCCCATCGAGGCGGGCGACGCGGACGGCCGCAAGCTGGGCGAGGCGCTGGCCACGACCGGCGTCATCGCCGCGATGTACGACGAAGGGTCCTGGCCCCAACTGCGCGACGCCCTCGACATGGCCATGAAGGACAAGGACGGCGCGGGCCTGCTCGCCCTCTCCGACAGCTATTACGAGCGCGACTCGGACGGCAAGTACGAGAACCTGATGTTCGCCAACGCGGCGGTCAACTGCCTGGACCTGCCGGCCGCCTTCTCCTCCCCCGAGGAGGTGAAGGACGCGCTCCCCTCCTTCGAGCAGGCGTCCCCGGTCTTCGGCGAGAGCCTCGCCTGGGCCTCGTTGAACTGTGCGTACTGGCCGGTGAAGGCGACCGGCGAAGCCCACAGCATCGAGGCGCGGGGCGCCGCCCCCATCGTCGTCGTCGGCACTGTCCGTGACCCCGCGACCCCCTACCGCTGGGCCCAGTCCCTCGCCGCCCAGCTCGCCTCCGGCACCCTCCTCACCTACGACGGCGACGGCCACACGGCCTACGGGCGGGGCAGTGCCTGCATCGACTCCGCGATCAACGAGTACCTCCTCGAAGGGACCCCTCCGAAGAACGGAAAGCGCTGCTCAGGGGCGTGATCACGCGGTCCCCCGGGGGTGCTCCCAAGGCCCGTGCGGAGCACCCCCCGAAACTGTGTAGACTTACGCACGTTGCCGCTCGCACCATAGTTCTGGCAGCACGCCGCCTTAGCTCAGATGGCCAGAGCAACGCACTCGTAATGCGTAGGTCTCGGGTTCGAATCCCGAAGGCGGCTCTGTGGAAGCCTCAGGACTCACTCGCCGTGACCTGGGGCTTTTGCTTTTGGTGGGTGGGGCGTGCGGCGCCGGGCAGGCGGTCGGCGTTGTCCTGAGGACACTGTTGTCGTGCTGCAGAACACTGTTGTCGTGCGGCGCGGAAGTCGTCATGCTTCGCAACTGCCGCATAACAATCATGAGTTCGGGCTTCTGCCTGCGAACGGCGGGCCCGGTTGCCTATGGTGCGCGGAGCCCCTTCGCCCATGTGTTCGCAAAGGATGCCGCCATGCCCGACTCTGCACGACATGAGGACGTCCTGGCGCAGGTTCGTTCGTGACGTCCGGTACGGCAGCGCTTCAGGAACGCCGGTACCGGATCCTGGTCACCGGCTACGCGATCTCCTCGTACGGCACCTTCCTCAACGTCGTGGCGCTCAGCCTGTACGTCTACGCGGTCACGGACCGGGCGCTGGCCGTCGGTGTGTTCATGGCCGTACGACTCGCCGCGGGGTTCGTCGCGGGGCTCGCCGCCGCGGCCGTCCTGGCCCGCTGGTCCGCGAAGGGCGTCATGTTCTGGGCCAACGTGGCCCAGGCGGCGGCGCTGCTCCTGCTGGTGCTGGCGCCCGACGGATTCCGTACGGGCACGCTGTTCGCCGTCTCCGCGGTGGTCGGGGCCTCGGGAACCCTGTTCATGGTCACGTTGCGCAGCTCCATCCCGGACATGGTCGGCGAGGGGCGGCACACCTGGGCCAACTCGCTGATGGTCAGCGGGCGTTCGATGGCGATGGTGGCCGGGTTCGCGTCGTCGGGCGTGGTGGTGTCCTTGCTCGGCTACACCGCGGCCTTCCTCGTGGACATGGCCACCTTCCTGGTCTGCGCCCTGACCGTCCTGCTCCTCCCGATGCCCATGAGCCCGGCCCGCAGCGACGACGGCAAGGATGGAAAGGACAACCAGGGCGGTCGGGACAGGCAAGAAGAGAGCGCCGATGGGCCGGGTCGGCGGCGGGTGCCCGCCGCTCTCGTGGCGCTCGGTGCGGTGCCCGTGCTCGGGCTGATGGTGGCGTTGCGCGGTATCGACGCGCTGGGGTCCTCCTCGCACAACGCGGCGCTGCCCGTGTACTCCACCGAACTCGACGCCGACAACCCGGCCGTGTTCGTCAGCGTCTTCTGGTGCGTCTGGGCGCTCGGCAATGTCCTTGTCCAGCAGGTACTGCAGAGATACACCAAGCGGACGGGACGCTCGGTCGGTGCCCTGGGCTTCGGGCTCGGGACCATCGCCATGTCGGGCACCTTCATCCTGGCCTTCGCCGGGCTCCCCTGGGCCGCGACGGTGCTGGTCGCGCTGCTGGCCGGCGCCGCCGACGGCCTGACCGAGGTGTCGTACACCTCGCATCTGCAGACCCTGCCGAGCCCCTTGCGTACCCACGCCTTCGGGCTCTCCGCCACGGTGGAGAACCTCGGGTTCGGCGTCGGCATGATCGTGGTCGCCGCGGCCCTCGACGTCTTCACGCCGCTGTCGGTCGTCGGCGTCGCGCACGGCGCCGCCATCGTCCTCGCCCTGGTGTACGTGGCCCGGGTGCTGCGGGGGCGCCCAGCGCAGGGAGCCGTGCCGGGGAGTGAGGAGCCGGAAGGGAAGGGGGAGAGCGGTGCGGGATCCGCGCGTGGCGGTCATCGGGATGGCGCTGAGGTTTCCGGGGGCTGACACACCCGAGCAGTACTGGCACGACATCCGGTCCGGCGTGTCCCACGTACGGCCCTTCACGGACTCCGAGTTCGCCGCCGCGGGCCTACCCGCGGAGCTCTACCGGGACCCGGACTTCACCGGGGCGAGCGCGCTGCTGCACGGCATCGACGGCTTCGATGCCGCGTTCTTCGGGATGAGTGGCCGGGAGGCCACCCTCACCGATCCCCAGCAGCGGCTGTTCCTGGAGTGCGCTCACCACGCGCTGGAGGACGGTGGCTACGCCGGCAGCGAGAGGGGTGGAAGCAGCCGGTCCGGGAGCGTACGGATCGGGGTCTACGCCAGCGTCGGTTATCGGCTTTACTCGCTGCACAGCTATCTCGCCTCCAACATCGGCGAGTCGAGCCGCGCCGACGACTGGACCACGGTGAAGCAGATCCAGGTCGGCAACTACCCGGACTTCACCGCCAACCGGGCCGCGTTCCGGCTCGGGCTCGACGGTCCGGCGGTGAACGTCGCGACCGCCTGTTCCAGCGGGCTCGTCTCCGTCCATCTGGCCTGTCAGGCACTGCTCGCGGGCGACGCGGACCTCATGGTGGTGGGATCGGCCGCCCTGCATCTGCCGCAGGTCACCGGGCACCGCCATGTGAAGGGCTCGACGATCTCCAAGTCCGGTGCGGTACGGGCCTTCGACGCCGCGGCGGACGGCACGGTCGGCGGCAACGGGGTGGCCGCCGTACTGCTCAAGCCGCTGGCGAACGCTCTCGCCGACGGCGACACCGTGCACGCCGTCATCCTGGGCTCCGCGGTCACCAACGACGGTGCGGGCAAGGCGGGTTTCGCCGCTCCGGGTGTCGCGGGCCAGCGCGACGCCGTGCTCGGCGCGTTGGACCGCGCGGGTGTCGGGGCCGAGACGATCGGCTATCTGGAGGCGCACGGCACCGGCACCTACAAGGGTGATCCGATCGAATTCGCCGCGCTCAGTGAGGCGTTCCGGCGGCACACGGACCGCAAGGGCTTCTGCGCGCTCGGGTCCACCAAGCCCGCCATCGGGCACCTGGACAGCGCGGCGGGTCTCGCGGGGCTGGTCAAGGCGATCCTGGTGCTGCGGCTCGGCGTCGTCCCGCCACTGGTGAACCTGACCCGGCCCAACCCGCAACTCAGGCTTGAGGAAAGCCCGTTCACACTCCCGCGGTCTGCCATGCCGTGGCCGTTGCCGGGTGACGGGCCCCGGCGGGCGGGTGTGCACTCCATCGGGATGGGAGGCACCAACGCCCATGTGATCCTCGAAGAGGCCCCGGTGATCCCGGTGATCCCGGAAAAGGCCCCGGCCGCCCCGGGCCGGACCGTGGACACCGCAGTGCCCGTACTCCTGCCGCTCTCGGCGCACAGTCCCAAGGCACTGGAGGAGTACGCCCGTTCCTTCCGCGACGCCCTGGTGCGGCGCCCGGACATGGCACCGGCCGATCTCCTCACGACGACGGCCCTCGGGCGCCGGCACCTGCGCCACCGGCTTGTCGTCACCGCCCCGGCCGTCACCCCGACCGCCGTCACCCCGACAACCCCGACCGTCCTCACCCCGACCGCCGTCACCCCGACCGCCCTCGTTCCCACCGCCCTCGCCCCCACCGGCCTCACCCCACCCGTCGATGGCCCGCCCGACAACCTTGTCGACAACCTTGTCGGAGGGCTTGTCCGCGGCCTCGACGCCTTTCTGACGGATCCGGGACGTCCCGCGCCGCCCACGGCCGCGTACCACACCGGAACCGTGGACACCCCGGTCACACCCGCGTACGTCTTCAGCGGGCAGGGCGGCGGCCGGCCCGGAATGGCCGCGGCGCTCGCCGCCCGCTTCCCCGTGGTGGCCGACGTCCTGGAGCGGTGTGCCCGTATCCATCAGGAGGAGACCGGGGAGTCGGACTTCCTCGACCGGATCGTCGGTGGCCGGGGCCCGGAGCGGTGGGACACCGACTTCGCCCAGCCGGCGCTGTTCGCCCTGCAGGTGGCACAGGCCCGGCTCTGGCAGGGGTTCGGTGTGCGGCCGTCGGCCGTCGCCGGGCACAGCGTCGGTGAGTACGCGGCCCTGTGCGTCGCGGGAGCCCTGTCGTCGGAGGACGGTATGCGGCTCGTCTGCCGCAGGGGCCGGCTCATGCAGGACACCGAACCGGGCGCGATGCTGGCCGTGTTCGCCCCGCCGGAGCACGTACGGCGGCTGCTCGCGGACATCGACGCGACGCGGTACGGGTGCCTCGAACTGGCGGTGTCCAACGGTCCCGCGCACCACGTCGTCGCCGGTCCGCCGGCCGCGGTCGAGGCGGCCCGGGCCTGGCTGGCCGAGCACGACGTGGCGGGCGAGCCGCTCCCCGTCGACCGTGCCTTCCACACGGCGCTGCTCGACCCGATGCTCGACGAACTGCGCGCCGCCGTCGGCAAGGCCGAACTGCGGCCCGTACAGGTGGAGTTCGTCAGTGGCCTGCACGGTACGGCGCATCCCGTGGGCTGGCTGCCCGACGCCGACCACCTCGTACGTCAGGCGCGGCACACCGTGGACTTCCACGCCGTGCTGCGCACGCTCGCGCCCAGGGCCGTCCTGGTCGAACTGGGGCCCGGTGCGCCGCTGACCGGTATGGCCCGCCGTGCTGTGCCGGAGACCCTGTGCGTGCCGACGCAGGGCCGCGGCGCCGACGCCGACGGGCCGTGGACGGCGGCGGCCCGTCTGCACTGTGCCGGGGTGGACCTCGACTGGGCGGCGCTCCTCGACGGCTCCGGGGGGCGCCGGATCCCGCTGCCCCTCTACCCGTTCCAGCACCGGTCGTACTGGACCGGCCCGCCACCGCATCCCGGTCCGGCAGTGGACCGATTACCTGTAAAGGAAGGTTCAGTGGAGGACGGCATGACCGAACAGGCAGTACTCGAACGGGTACGGGAACTCACGGCCCGGCATCTCGGCTACCGCGCCGACGAGTTCGGCGCCGGGCAGACGTTCGTCGGCCTCGGTGCGGACTCGCTGCAACTCATCGGGTTGCTGCGGCAGTTGGAGAGCGAGTTCGGCGTGCGAACATCCGTCCGGGAGATCCTTGAGGAGGCGGGCACTCCTGAACTCACGGCCCGTCTGATCGCCGCGAGGGCGGGGCGGCCGGCTTCGGGGCCGGAGGGTGGGCGGCCGGTCGACGTTGGCACGGGGCATGCGCATGCGCCTGCTCCCGTGTCTGCTGCCGCTCCTGCGGCTGCCTCTGCCCCTGCTCTCGTTCCTGCCTCTGCCCCTGCCTCTGCTTCTGGGCTTGCCTCAGGGCCACCCCTTGCCGCAGGGCCCGCACCAGCGCCCGCGCCCGCGGCGGCGACCGAACCGGCGCCGGTGGGCCCGGTCCCCGTGGACCCGGAGTACGCGCTCCGCTCCGAGGTCGCCGAGCTGCGCCGGCAGATCGATCTGCTCGCCGAGACGCAGGCGGCCATGCTGACCCAGCTCTCCGAGGCGATAGCCCTGCTTGGCGCCGAGCGTGCCCGATGAGTACGACGGCGGCGGACCGGGCCGTGGAACTCTCCCGGAAGCTCACGGCGCAACTCGCGGCGGCGAAGCGGCATTCGGCGGCAGGTCCGCCCGGAGCAACCTCGATGCCCCTTCAGGCCCAGGCCCAGGCACAGGCACCGGCACCGGCCGCGGCCCAGGCCCAAGCCCAGGCCCAGACACCGGCCGCAGCCGCGGCGCCGGTCCCGGCAGCAACCGCACCCGCAGCCCCGACCTCCGTCGCACCCACCTCCACACCAGCCACCTTCTCCGCATCAGCCCCTCTCTCCGCATCAGCCCCCCTCTCCACCCCCGCACCGCAACCCACCCTCCACGGCCCACACGTAACCCTCCCCGAAGGCTCGGGCATGGTCGGCGAAGGTGCCGGTGCTGATGCCGGTCAGCGGGCGCATGCCGTCGAGCTCGGGCGCAGGCTGGCCGAACGCACCCGTACGTCCAAGGAGTTGGCCCAGCGGCAGCGTGCCGTGCTCGCCGACAGCCGGGCCGTCGTCGGGTTCCGTCGTTCCACGAAGGAGACGCTGTACCCCCTCGCGGCCCGCTCGGCCCGGGGCGCGCGCCTGACCGACGTGGACGGCAACGAGTACACCGACATCACCATGGGCTTCGGCGCACTGCTGCTCGGCCATGAGCCGGAGATCGTCACCGAGGCCGTACGGGAGCACCTCGCGCAGGGCCTGCGCTTCGGCCCCCGGCCGGTCGAGGCCGGTGAAGTCGCCCAGCTGCTGGCCGACCTGACGGGCATGGAACGCGTGGCGTTCGCGGGTTCCGGCACCGAGGCCAACTCCGCCGCCATCAGGCTGGCCCGCGCCGCCACCGGACGCGACCGCGTCGTCATGTTCCGCGGCTCGTACCACGGCCACATCGACTCCGTGCTCGGCCGCCCGGGACCGGACGGCACCCACGCCGTACCCGTCTCGCACGGCATCCCGCACAGCGCCGTCTCCGAGCTGATCGTCCTCGAATACGGCAGCCAGGAGGCCCTCGACACCGTCGACGCACTCGGCGACACGATCGCGGCGGTCCTCGTCGAGCCGGTCCAGTGCCGCAACCCCGCCCTGCGCCCGGTCGCGTTCCTGCGGGAACTGCGTGACCTCACGCGGCGCCGAGGCATCGTGCTGCTCTTCGACGAGATGCTCACAGGCCTGCGCCCCCATCCGCGCGGCGCACAGCACCACTTCGGCGTCGTCCCGGACCTCGCCACCTACGGCAAGGCGCTGGGCAGCGGCTTCCCGGTCGGCGCGATCGCGGGCCGTGCCGACATCCTGGACGGGGTCGACGGCGGCTTCTGGCGGTACGGCGACGACAGCCGCCCGGAGACCGAGACCACCTTCTTCGGCGGTACGTACATGCAGCACCCGCTGTCCATGGCGGCGGCCAAGGCGGTCCTCACCCATCTCACCGCCGAGGGCCCAGCCCTCCAGGAACGGCTCAACGCCCGCACCGACTTGCTGGCCGAGGACCTGAACGAGTTCTTCAGGGTCGAGGAATTCCCCCTGGAACTCAGCCACTTCGGGTCCATGTTCCGGTTCACACACCGGGCCGACATGGAACTGCTCTACCAGCACCTGCTGTTGCGCGGCATCTACGTGTGGGAGTGGCGCAGCTTCTATCTGTCCACCGCCCACACCGACGCGGACGTCGAGCGCGTCTCGGACGCCGTGAAGGACTCCCTGCGAGCCCTGCGCGAGGGCGGCTTCTTCCCCATGACCCGCACGAGCCCCGGTGCGAGCCTGCGTCAGCAGTCGCAGCCGCGGCCGAAGGCGACGCGCCCCCGCCCGGCCGCCGATTTCGGCCTGTACTTCTTCGGCGACTACCCGGACGAGGGCGGAGAGGTGGACGGCCGACCGAGCACACCCCACCCCTCCGACGCCTACGACCAGATCATGGAGACGGCCCGCTTCGCCGACGAGCGGGGCTTCAGTTCCCTCTGGATGCCGGAGCGGCACTTCCATTCCTTCGGCGGGCTCTTCCCCAACCCTTCCGTGCTCGCGGCCGCGTTGGCCCGGGAGACCGGCCGGATCCGGCTCAACGCGGGTTCCGTCGTACTGCCGCTGCACGACCCCGTTCGGATCGCCGAGGAGTGGTCGGTCGTCGACAACCTCTCCGGCGGCCGGGTCGGCATCGGCTGCGCCACCGGCTGGCACGCGCAGGACTTCGCCCTCCACCCGGACCGCTTCGCCCGCCGCAAGGAGATCGGCTTCGCCCACCTCGACGACGTACGGACGCTGTGGAGCGGCGGCACGCTGTCGCGGCGGACCGGGGACGGCGGGGAGACCGCGGTACGTATCCACCCGCGCCCGGTGCAGGACATGCCGCCCATGTTCCTCGCCACGTCGGGACGGCGTGAGTCGTACGAGGAGGCGGCGCGGCGCGGTCTCGGCATCGTCACCAACCTGATGAACCAGACGGTCGCCGAACTCGCCGAGAACATCGGCCACTACCGCAAGGCCCGCGAGCAGCACGGCTTCGACCCCGACACCGGCCGGGTGACCGTGCTCCTGCACACCTACCTCGGCGACGACCACGCGACGGCGCGTGCCCAGGCGCTGGAGCCGATGACCCGCTATCTGCGCTCCTCGCTGCAGATGCGCTCCGCGGCGAGCACGCTGGGCACGCCGGGCGTCGATCCGCAGGACCTGGCCACGGCGAGCGAGGAGGACCTGGAGTACCTCTTCCGCCGGGCGTACGACGGGTACTGCGACGAGCGGGCCCTGATCGGTACGCCGGAGACCTGCGCGCCCGTGGTGGACGCGCTGTACGAGGCGGGCGTCGACGAGATCGCCGCCCTCGTCGACTTCGGCATGCCAGCCGACCTGATGCGCTCCGGGCTCGAACACCTCGACGCGCTGCGCGAGCGCCACCAGGACGCGAGGTCCGCGGCCACCCCTCCTGGCAACGACGTCTCCGCGCCCGCCACCGACGCCCAGCGCCGGATCTGGCTCGCCTCCCAGCTGATCGGCGACCCGGCCGCGTACAACGAGATCCAGGCGGTACGGCTGCGCGGCCCGCTGGACGGGGAGGCGCTGGCCGCCGCGGTCGACGGGCTGGTCGAGCGGCACGCGGGCCTGCGGACCGTGTTCCGCCCGGGCGGCGGCGACGAGACCGTACTGCAGGTCGTACGGCAGGCGATGCGCGTTCCGCTGCGGGTGACCGACGCCCGGGAGCAGTTGACCGACGCCCAGGAGCCGGAGGTCGACGCGGCTGACGAGTTCGTCGCAGCCGTGCTGCGGGAAGAGAGCTCGCGGCCGTACGACCTCGCCGAGGGCCCGCTGTTCACCCCACGGTTGCTGACGCTCGCCGACGACCACCATGTGCTCGTACTCGGGCTGCACCACATCATCACCGACGCCCACTCGGCCGGAATCCTCGCGGCCGACCTGGAGGAGCTCTACAAGGCCGCGGTCGAGGGCCGTCCCGCGCGGTTCGCGGCGCCCGCGGGCAGCACGGTCGGCGCCGCTGAACCCGACCGGGACCCGGCCGACCTGGAGTGGTGGGGGCGCTACCTCGACCCGCTGCCACCGGTGCCCGCGCTGCCCACCCGGCGTCCTCGCGGCCGTAGCGTGGCGGGCGGCGGGGCCGCCGCCGGGATCCGCCTCGACGGCGTCCGCACGGCGGCGCTGCAGGAGTGGAGCGGCCGGCAGGGCGTCACGCTCTTCGCCACGCTCCTCACCGCCTGGCAGCTGGTGCTGCGCGAGCGCTCGGGCCAGGACGAGTTCGTCGTGGGCTCGACCTTCGGGCGGCGCACCCCGGAGACCGCCGGCACGGTGGGATTCCATGTCGCGCTCCTTCCGCTGCGGGCCTCGCTGACGGAGTCGACACCGCTGGCCGATGCCGTACGGGCCACCAGGGACGCGCTGTTCGCGGCGGACGCCCATCAACACGTCGACCTGGACGCGCTCCTCGCCGCCGTCAACCCCGACCCCGGCAACCCGCGCCCGCTGATCACCGTCTCTGCGGACCTGGACACCGCTCCGCTGGCCGGGATCCGGCTGCCGGGGCTGTACGCCGAGGAGATCGACGGCGGCTCCGAATCGGCGCCGCTGGAAATGGGGTTGATGGCCGTCCGTACGGGGTCCGGGCTGCGGCTGCGCATCCGCTACGACGCCGATCTCTTCGACGCGGCGACGGTACGGGACTGTCTGGGCGACCTCGACCGGATCCTGGGCGCCATGGTGTCGGGCGGTGCGGTACTGGTGCGGGACACCGCCGTGCGGCCGAGGACCGCGGACGTGACGCGGCCCGACTCGCCCGTGCCCGCTCCGGTCTCGGCCCCCTGCGCGCCCTTCGACCCATCGGCCCCTTCCGTCCTGGAGACGCTCCGTACCGTCTGGAAGTCGGTCCTCGACGTCGACGACGTGGCCGACGACTCCAACTTCTTCGATCTCAGCGGCAATTCGATCGCGGCGATCCGGCTCGTCAACCGCGTACGCGACGCGCTGCACGTGGACATCGGCCTCGCGGACTTCTTCGCGGACGCGACCCTGGGCGCGATGGCACGTCAACTCGGCGTCGAGGGCCCCCAGGAGCCCGCCAACGCCTCCGCGACCGAAGCCGAACCTGAAGCCGTGGCCGAAGTGGCTCCGCCCGCCCTTTCCGACGACGCCCAGGTCATCGACCGAGCCCCCGTCAGCGACCAGCAGAACCGGATGATCGCGGGTCACTACGCCGTCCCCCAGGCGCAGGTCTGGAACGTGCCGACCAGGATCCGCTTCCGGGGCGCCCTGGACCCGGACGCCCTGCGCTCGGCCCTCGCCGAACTGATCGAGCGCCACCACTCGTTGCGGACCCGCTTCGTGCGGGACGGAGACGGGAGCCGGGGCGGAGACGGGAGCCGGGACGGAGGCGGAGTCGGGGACCGAGACGGGAGCGGGGGAGGCGAAGGAGTCTGGTGGCAGGAGGTGGTCGCCGCGCCGCCGCTGCGGTTGCAGATCGACGACCTCACCCGGCTCGAACCCGGGAAGCGTGCCGACCGCGTCGACAGGGTGTGCCGGGCGATGGCCGCGGCGCCCGTCGACCTCACCCGTCCGACGCTGCCCCGGCTGAGGCTGCTGCGGGTCGAGCGGGACGAGTGGGTGCTGATGTTCGTCATGCACCACATCTGCGCCGACGGCTGGGCCCACTCCGTGCTCCTGGCGGAGCTGGCCGAGCTCTACACGGCCGCGGCGGCCGGTACCGCGCACGTGCTCGACGCGCCCCCGGTCCAGGCCACGCACTACGCCCGCCGTCAGCTGGAGACGAAGGACCCGTCGGCCGAGGACCGGCGGGCCGCACACTGCGCCGCCTATCTGGAGGGGGTCCCGTGCCGGCTCGACACCCCGACCGACCGCCCCCGGCCCGAGCGGCTGAGCGGCGACGGCGGCACGACACGCGGTACCGCCTCCGGTGAACTCCGCGCGGCCATGGAGAAGTTGGCGGCCGACCGGCACGTGACGCCGTTCGCGGTGGCGGCGGCCGCGCTCGGTATCCACCTCGCCCGGCTCTCCGGGGAGCGGGACGTCCTGCTCAGCGTCCCGTACGCCAACCGCGAGGACCTGGACTGCGAGTCGCTCGTGTCGGTGGTCTCCACGGCCGTCCTGGTCCGGGTGCGGATCGACCCGGCCGAGACCGTCGCCGAGCTGGTCACCCGCACCGGCGCGGGCGCTCTCGGCATCATGGCGAACGTGCTGCCCACCGCCCGCATCCTGCAGGCGATGCGCGACGCGGGGGCGACCGAGGTCCCCGACCGGGTGCCGAACGGCCTCGCCTTCCAGAACTACGCCGACTCCGACATCGAGATCCCCGGCCTCGACGTCGAAGTGGAGGACGTGGCCCCGCCGGTCGCCCGCGCCGAACTCGTCTTCGGTCTCGCGCCGCGTCGTGATCCGGGCCTCGGCTACCGGACCTTCCTCGAGTATTCGGCCGATCTGTGGGATCGGGAATCGGCCGAAGACCTGCTCGCCGAGTACGTCTCGATGATCGGAGACTTGTGCGCGCAGCCCGACCGTCCGGTCGCCGCACTGCTCGACACGCACACAACGCCCCGGAAGGCGGACGCCGAATGACCCTGGCCACCGACCCCAGCCACACCGAGGACCTGCTCGCCTTCCTCCAGGGCGGCTCCTCGCCCTACCACGCCGTGTCCCAGGCCGCGCGTCGCCTGGAGAAGGCGGGCTTCACGGAGCTGAGCGAGACCGAGGAGTGGACGGGGCGCAGCGGCGGCTGTTTCGTCGCCCGCGGCGGTGCGCTCATCGCCTGGTACGTCCCCGAGGGCGCGCCCGCCCACACCCCCTTCCGGATCGTCGGCGCGCACACCGACTCGCCCAACCTGCGGGTCAAGCCGAGGCCCGACACCGGTTCCGCGGGGTGGCGGCAGGTCGCCGTGGAGATCTACGGAGGCGTCCCGCTCAACACCTGGCTCGACCGGGACCTGGGCATCTCGGGGCGCCTCACACTGCGCGACGGCAGCTCCACCCTCGTCAAGGTCGACGAACCCCTGTTCCGCGTACCGCAGTTGGCCATCCATCTCGACCGCTCGGTCAACGAGTCCATGGCCCTGGACCGCCAGCGCCAGACACAGCCGATCTGGTCCCTCGGCAGACCGGAACAGGGCGCGCTGCTGCGCCGGATCGCGTACGAGGCGGATCTGGAGCCCACCGAGATCCTCGGCTGGGACCTGATGCTGCACGACATCCAGGCACCCGGACACCTGGGCGCGGACCGCGAGTTCCTGGTGTCGTCGCGCCTGGACAACCTGGTGTCCGTGCACGCGGGGGTCACCGCGCTGACGGCGGCGACCGAAGCCTGGTCGAAGGACGCCGGCGCCGAGTCGTTCCGGGTTCCGGTGCTCGCCGCCTTCGACCACGAGGAGGTCGGCAGCGGCTCCGAGACCGGCGCCCAGAGCCCGCTCCTGGAGCGCGTCCTGAACCGCTCGGTGGCCGCCCGCGGCGGCAGCGGCGAGGACTGGTCGCGGGCCCTCGCGGGTGCGCTCTGCGTCTCGGCCGACATGTCCCACGCGGTCCACCCCAACTACAGCGAGCGGCACGACCCGGACAACCACCCGCTGCCCAACGGCGGCCCCGTGGTGAAGGTCAACGTCAACCAGCGGTACGCCACCGACGGCACCGGCCTCGCCGCGTTCGCCGCCGCGTGCGAGCGGGCCGGGGTGCCGTTGCAGCGGTTCGTGTCCAACAACGCCATGCCCTGCGGGACTTCGATCGGGCCGATCACCGCGGCCCGCCTGGGCGTGACGACCGTCGACGTGGGCGTGCCCGGCCTGTCCATGCACTCCGCACGTGAACTCGTCGGGGCCAGGGACCCCGGCCATCTGGCGCAGGCGCTCGCCGAGTTCGTCACGACGAGCTGAGAGCGGGACCCGCACAACACCCGCATCAGGTATCGAAGACCAACCATGGAGAGTGACAGAACGTTGTCGGCAAAGACCTTCGCCCTCAAGGGCGCCGACCCGCAGGACGCCTCGTTGCGCGTGCTGATCGTTCCGCACGCCGGCGCCGGGGCGGCGAGCGGCCAGGGCTTCGCGGAGCACGCTCCGGCCGACTGGCTGGTGGCCACGGCCCGGCTGCCCGGCAGGGAGACGCGTATCCGGGAGAGCGTTCCGGAGCTGCCCGGTCTGGTCGACGACGTCGTGGCCACGGCCCGCGCGCTGCCCGGCACCGCCCCCCTGCTCGTCGTCGGGGTGTGCTTCGGGGCGATCGTCGGCCTGGAGGCCGTGCGCGCACTGCAGCGGGACGACGGCGTCCGCGTCGCAGGCATGGTGGCCGTCTCGCAGTGGGCGGTGACCGAGAAGCCCGATCCCGAGCGCCGGTTGCTGCGCGACACGGACGACACCGACGGCGTACTGGCGATCCTCGACGGGTCCGGCGGAGTCCCGGAACGGCTCGCCGCCAACGAGCAGATGCTCAAGCTGGTGCTGCCGACGATCGTGGCGGACATCCGTGCCGTCGAGGACTACTCCTCGGGCCCCGACCCCCTTCTCCGGTGTCCGCTCCTCACCGTGTTCGGGGACGAGGATCCGCTGTGCCCCGAGGAACGGACCGCCGACTGGGCCCTGTTCAGCGAGAACACCCGCGCTGTCTGGCTGCCGGGCGGACACATGCTGCTGACGGACAGTCCTGCCCTGGTGGTGGACGCCCTCGTCGGCAATCTCGACCAGTTCGCGGCAGAACAGTCCTGACTCCCGCACCGGACCGACCGATCCCGCACCCGGACCGACCGAGGTTGACCTCCATGACGACCGTCCAGGCCTCCGCCGACCGCCCGTCGACCGATGCGGGCCACCGGCTCGACGCACTCCTGCTCGAACGGTGGGAGCGCGATCCCGCACTCCCCGCGATCGTCTCCGGCGACACCGTCCTCACCGTGGGCGAGTTGAGGGAACGGGTCCTGCGGACGGCCGCCGCCCTTCGCGCGCACGGCGTACGGGCCGGGGACCGCGTCGTGATCCACCACGAGCGCTCCGTCGAGTTCGTGGTGGCCGTGCTGGGCGCCATGTTCGCGGGCGCCG
Organism: Streptomyces sp. NPDC033178; assembly: GCF_055577685.1. NCBI lineage: Bacteria > Bacillati > Actinomycetota > Actinomycetes > Kitasatosporales > Streptomycetaceae > Streptomyces > Streptomyces sp. NPDC033178. The sequence goes on along the minus strand of NZ_JBVIPT010000017.1, from coordinate 126,324 downwards.
CCCATGCGGCACTCGGCGTGGACGACCCGCCGCGGCGGATCCTGCGGGCCGTCCAGGACTGCGCGCCCCGGGCCGTGCTCACCGACTCCGCGCTGCACGACCGCTTTTCGGACGTACCGGGCCTGTCGGACCTGGTCGTCCTGACGGACGAGGAGTGCGCCACGTACGCGCCGACGCCCGAACCGGTACGGGGGAACGCGTCGGCGGACGACCCCGTCGCCGTCATCCACACCTCGGGATCCACGGGCCGCCCCAAGGCCTCGCTGATCAGTCACCGCGCTCTCGTCTCACGGATCACGGCCCTGCAGACCACGCACCGCATGGACGAGCGCGACCGGATGATCCACCACACGGTGTGCACGTTCGACATGCATCTCGGCGAGCTGTACTGGCCGTTGCTCGCCGGCGCCACCGTCGTCGTCGCGGCCCCGGGCCGCCATCGCGACGCGGACCATCTCGCGGACCTCATACGCGACCAGGGGATCACGACGGTCTACTTCGGTGTGTCCCAGCTCGAACTCTTCCTGCTGACCCGCGATCCCACCGAGCGGTACGACGGGCTGCGGCAGGTGCTCACCGGCGGCGAACCGCTCGGTCCCGACCTGGTCAGGCGCTTCCACTCGCGCTCCACCGCGTCGCTCACCAACATCTACGGGCCCAGCGAGTGCACGATCTACTGCACGGCCTGGGTGCTGCCGCGCGATCCCGGCCTGGACACCGTGCTCATCGGCCCCGCCATCCAGGACACCGAACTGTGGATCCTCGACGACAACGGCACTCCGGTCGCCGAAGGGGAAACCGGCGAGCTCTACATCGGCGGCGCCGGCGTCGCCCTCGGCTATCTGAACCGGCCCGAACTCACCGCCGAGCGTTTCCTCGACGCCGAGCGTTTCCCCAACGCCCCCGCGGTGAGCCCGGACAGCCGCCTCTACCGTTCCGGCGACCTGGTCAGGGCGCGGCCCGGCGGTGCGCTGGAGTTCCTGGGCCGGGCCGACCGGCAGGTGAAGATCCGGGGCATCCGCATCGAGCCCGGCGAGATCGAGGAGACCGCCAAGCGCTGTACGGGGGTCAGGCAGGCGGCGGTCGTCGCGCACGGCTCGGGTGCCGAGAAGCGGCTCGCCGCGTTCGTGGTGCCCGAGAAGGGCGTGGCGCCGGGCAGCCTGCCGTCGTCCGTGCGCGAGGCGCTGCGGACCTGGCTCCCGCCGTACATGGTCCCGTCGGCCATCGAGGTGACGGACGAACTGCCGCTGACGCCGAACGGCAAGCTGGACCGCCGTCTCCTGGAGGCCCGGGCGGCACGGCGGTCGGCCGAATCCGCGCCCGCGCGGCCCGTACACCGGGCGCCCGCCGACACCCCCGCCGACACCTCCGCCGACGCGTCTGTCGACGCGGGAGCCGACATGGACGCGGAACCGGATGTGGAGAGCGTCGTGTCCGAGGTGTGGTGCGAGGTCCTCCAGGTCTCCGCCGTCGGCCGGGACGACGACTTCTTCGATCTGGGCGGCGATTCCTTCAAGGTGCTGCGCGTCGTCGAGACCCTCAGGGAACGGCTGCGGGCGGACATCCCCCTGGCGGCGCTGCTGCTTGAGCCGACGGCGGCCGACTTCAGTGAGGAACTGCGTCGCATCATGGCGCACGGGCCCACGGACTGAGCCCGGGAGGCCCGGGAGCCCGGGGAGTACCGGGAACGCGAAACGGGGGCCCGGAACTCCCGGGCCCCCGCGTCAGGTTCGTACAGAGCTGCTACGGCACAGAGCTGCTACGGCGCGTCCACCACCGTGCCGTCGAGCACCGGCCCCTCCACCTGCTCGCCGTCCGCCGTCCAGAGGAACAGCTGGATCCGCAGAGACTCCTCCGGCTCGCTCACCCCGTCCGCGACGATGGGAATGGTCACGTCAGTGCTCAGCTCGCCCTGGGGGACGGCGAGGGGCAGATAGAGCCCTTCCAGCTCGGACAGCGGCCGGGCGGGGGCCGGTGACTCGCCGGTGGTCTCATCGAGCCAGGCCGGGTCGACGTCGGTGGTGGACAGTTCGGCGCCGTCGACCGGCGCGAACGCGGAGTCGATCCAGATCTCCGTGTCGGCGACCGCGGACTGGGTGATCCGCCAGGTCAGGCTCTGGCCCTCGGTGACCCGGCTCGGGACCGGCGTCACGCTGAACGTGGGCATCGGGTCGTCGTCCTTCACGGTCACGCCGCCGAGGTGGTTGCCGACCACCGTGTCGTGGACGGCCTTCGCGAACACGTTGTACGCCGTGCCGTAGCTGTAGCGGGTGTTGCCGGGGACGTCGACCGGCACGTCGATGCTCTCGGTGCCGGGGCGCACGGTCACCAACCGGGACGTGGTCTCACGCGTCTCAGGGGCCGAGACGAAGAGCCGGATCCGACCACTGCCCTGCCCGGAGAGCCGTACCGGCACCTGGTAGGTCCTGACTCCGGAGTCGCCCTCGTCGGCGGTCAGCCGGCCGATGTCGACGCGGGGCAGTGAGACGGGCCGTACCTCGGCCATGCCGGGGCGCCAGCCCCAGGCGTCGATCAGCCACGCCTTCCCCGACCCGCTGCGGGGGGTCAGTTCAAGGGACTTCACCTGCTTCAGGTCCAGCCCGGCCGCGGTCGCGGCGGTCAGCGGTACGCGTACCTCCTGGCCCCAGTACGACGTCGTCCGCTCGGTGCCCGGCAGTCCGTCGAGGCGGATGCCGCCGAGTGTCGCCCGTCGGCCCGCGGTGTCCGTGAGGGACACGTCCATGCGGGTGCCGGTGGTGTTCGGGGGCACGACGACCCGCAGGGCCAGCGACTTGGCTCCGGTAACGGAGACCGTTCGCTCCGGCTGTACCCGTACCGCGGAACCCGGCGTCGACCAGTCGAGCGCCACGGCGTTGCGGCCCGGTTCCCGGTCGGTCTCCCAGCCGGCGAAGTGCGGTGACGCGCCGGGCTCGTCGGGGTTGAGGCAGGCCGTGGCCGGGTCGGGGTCGACCTGCTCGCACAGCCGGCCGCCGTCCACCTTCACCGAGGGATCGGGAAGGAACGCGCCGGCGCGACGGGCACCGACGGCGTGGGTGAGGACGCGGGCGGGGCCCGCGGACTTCGCGCGTACGCCGGAGCTGTCCAGCAGCGGCCTGACCCGGTCGTCGCCCGCGACGAACAGCCGGGCCGCGGCGGCTGTGTAGGTGGAGCCGGCGGCCTGTTGCTGCTTGGCGGTCAGGCGTGTCGCGGCGCCCGGCGTGCACACCGCGTCCGGCGACCCCTCGTCTTCCCAGAAGTCGTCGTTGGCGGGCGCCTCGGCCTGGCCCGGCGTCCACTCGGTGTTGAAGTAGTTGTGGTTGGCGCCGACCATGTAGACGGCGCTGTGCAGGGCGGCACCACGGCTGACACCGCGTGTCCCGTCCACGTAGATCTCGCCCTGCAGATCGGACACATCGCCGTCGCAGCCGGGCAGGATCGTCATCGACGGCACCTCGGGAGCCGGGTTCTGCCCGAAGATGGTGGGGCCGATGAGGACGGTCCCCCTGATCTTCCAGCGCACCGGGCCCCGGTAGCCGTCCCGGTCGGCGGGAGGCTTGGAGAGGCTGTCCATCGCCGCCCGGTTCACGCCCTCGCCGCCCCGCGAGTGACCGACCAGGAGTACGCGCGACAGGTCGGCCCGCGCGGCCTTCCGTACGATCTCCGGTGCCGAGGTCCGTCCGGCGCCCGACCAGTTGGCCCAGCGGGCGAGGTGCTGCCGTACGAGGGACGAGCGGGCCTGTGCCCCGCCGTCCTCCGCCGCGAAGTCCTGCCCGTTGACGCCGTTGGCGGAGATGGACACCGTCACATAGCCCTGGGACGCCAGCAGTTTCTGGTCGTGCAGATAGCCGCGGTGGCTCGGTATCGCCTTCGAGCCGGTGGGGCAGGGCCAGTCGCCGACGAACTCGCCCTCGGGACCCCCAGTGTAGCAGGTGGGGTGGCGGCCGTGCAGGAAGAGGGCCAGCGGGCGCTTGCCCTGGGCCCCGGCCGGTGCGACCACGGCCGCGCGCATCTCCACCGGTTCGGGGAAGTCGGGCAGCTTCACGGACTTCAGCTCGTACTCGCCGCTGATCGTGCGGTACGGGCCGGGGATGCCGGGATCCACGGGGTTGGCCGGTGGCAGGGCCGACGGCTTCACCGGCGCCTTGGAGGAACGCCGCCGTGAGTCAGCCTCGATGCCGGCCTCGTCGAGGCGGCGGCCGGCGGCCCGCACTTGCAGGTCCTTCGCCGGTCCGAGCGCCACGCCCTGGAGGTCGAGGCCGAACGTGTGCCCGTCCTTCGCGGCGAGGGGCCGGCCCAGGAGCCGGTCGCCGGAGTAGAACTCGACGGCGGCGTCCCCCATGGGCACCGGTGTGGCCGAACGCCAGGTCAGCTGCTGACCGGATCTCGTTCCGGTGATCTGCCAGCCCTCAGGCAGTCTGCCGTCGGGGTCGGCCGAGGCCGCGGGCGGTGCGGGATCGGCGGCCGGCCGGGCCTCTGCCACTCCTTGCGACCCCACCACCACCGCCAACAACGCCGCAGCGGCGACCAATGTGCGCCGGGCATGGATCAACGTCCTTCTCCTCCTGTTGGCTCCTGCGTCCGGGCACCTCGGTTGCCCCAGGTGACCCGGGCATCTCTCTCGTCCCTGAGAAGAAGATGAGAATCGAGGCCACAGGGTTGCTCGGAGTGGACGTCGGGCCGAGGCATGCGGGGGCCTCAAGTGGAGCCTGGGGAAAGGGAGTTGGTCCGGGGTGTCCAGTGCGGGGCCGTCGGCGGGTTGGGGGTGGGAACGGCCGGGCGGGCCCTAGGAGCCGAGCGTCGCCAGGGCCGGGCCGAAGGCGATGAGCAGCGGGATCAGCGGGGCCAGGGCGGCGGCCGTCGTCGTACCGCGGCGGTGGGTCCGGGGCAGGCGGGGCGGCGGGTCCAGGAGGCGCTCCACCCGCTGGTGGAGCAGGGGGCGGGGAGTGGCGCAGGACAGGACGCCCCGGTGCTGGTTCAGCTCGATCAGCGCGAGGGCCGTGGTGAGGTGCCCGCAGCGGCGGGAGGCCGTGTCGTCGGCGGAGAGCTCGACCAGACGGTGGGTCTGGTCGCGGAAGTGGGTGAACAGCGGGATGCCCGGAAAGCCGGAGGCCAGCGCCTGGGAGAGGTGCAGGAGCCAGTCGTGACGGGCCCTGGCGTGACCCAGTTCATGGGCCTGGATGGCGTCCAGCTGGTGGTCGGTGAGGCGCTGCAGCGCGCCCGTGGTGACGACGAGCTGGGGCGGGCTGCCCGGCATCCACCAGGCGTCCGGGTACTCGTCCTCCAGCACGAGGAGCGGGCCGCGGGAGTCGCTGAGCCCGGCCGGCAGCTCGGGGGCGCGCTCGCGCAGGTGCTCGCGGCGCAGCCGGCCCCTCCTGCGGGCCTCCGTCACCTCCCGCGCCAGCATGGCCGTGGTCCAGGCGGCACCGCCGGCCAGCAGCAGCGTCAGCGCGGTGGTCCAGGGCGGGGCGGCGGCCAGGTCGTACGCCGCGGTGACCCTGGGCGGCGCGGGGGCGAAGACATGGACACGGACGGTGTGGAAGACCGCCGAGGCACTCAGCACGAGCGAGGTCAGACAGCACAGCAGCACGGTGGCGACCAGGCACTGCCACACCCACAGCGCGAGCACGGGCTCCCGGTCGGGCCAGAGTGCGCGGGTCAGGACACGGGGCGCCGCGACCGCGGCCGCCAGGGCGACGACCGCCATCAGGAGGAGGGAGATCGATACGGTCATGTCGCGGGGTACCTCTCGTCCGCCGGCCGTGCCGTGGTGAACGTGCCGCCCGTGGTCGCGGGGACGGCGGTGAGCCGTGCGGGGCGGACGGTCATGTCGCGGGCTCCTTCGGGAAGCGGCGGTGGACACGCTACCTGCCACCGGGGCCATGACGGCAATGAGCGGCACGACGGCGAACCGCGAGTAACCATGGACGCATGGGTGCGTGGACGGTGGTGGCGCGGTGAGCGGGGCGAGCGGGGTGAGCGGGGCGAGTGGCGGGAGCACGGGTGCCGGGCGCGGGGCGGGCGGCGGGTACTCCGGTACGCCACTGGCCAAGAAGATCGGGATCAAGGCCGGGCAGCGGGTGCGGTTGCTGCACGCGCCGGGGGAGGGGTGGGCGATCCCCGGGCTGCCCGAGGGCTGCGAGGTCGCCGAAGGAGGGCCGAAGGAGGCGGACGTCACCGTGGCCTTCTACCGGGAGGCGGCCGTCCTGGCCGCCGAGGGACCCGGGCTCGTCGAGGCGCTCGCCGACTCCGCGATGCTCTGGATCGCCTGGCCGCGGAAGGCCGCCGGCCACGTCAGCGACATCACCGAGAACGGACTGCGGGAGCTGTTCCTGCCCCTCGGTGTCGTGGATGTGAAGGTCGCCGCGCTCGGGGACGACTGGTCGGGGCTGAAGTTCGTACGCCGCAGGGAGAATCGGCGTATTTAAAGAGTCCTTACCGTGAACGGCTAGCATCGCCCCTTGTTGTCGAACGAGGTCGAGTGGTGGGGGTGGGCGCCGTGCCGATGGAGCCGCGGATCGCGGTGGCCGTGGTGACGATGGGCACACGGCCCCAGGAGGTCGACGCGCTGCTCGCGTCGGTGGCCAAGCAGGACGTCGCGCCCACGCGGATCGTGATCGTCGGGAACGGCTGTCCGCTCCCCGAGTTCGCCGACCGGCTGGGGCTGCCCGGCGAGGTCACCGCCATCGAGGTCGACGAGAACCTCGGCTGCCCGGGCGGCCGGAACGTCGCGCTGCGCCGGCTGCGGGAGTTCGGGGACGTGGACGTCGTCGTCGACCTCGACGACGACGGGCTGCTCGTCGACCCGGACGTCCTGCGGCGGGTACGGGACCTGTACGCGGCCGATCCCCGCCTCGGCATCGTCGGATTCCGCATCGCCGACGAGCACGGCGAGACCCAGCGGCGGCACGTACCCCGGCTCGGTGCCAAGGACCCGATGCGGGGCGGGGAGGTCACCGGCTTCCTCGGCGGCGGACACGCCCTCTCCATGGAGATGCTCGCGCAGACCGGGGACTGGCCTGCGGAGTTCTTCTTCGCGCACGAGGAGACCGACCTGGCATGGCGGGCCGCCGACGCCGGCTGGACCATCCGGTACGAGCCCGAGCTGCTGCTCCAGCACCCCAAGACCTCACCCGCACGGCACGCCATCTACTACCGCGTCACCGCCCGCAACCGCGTCTGGCTGGTCCGGCGCCGACTGCCGCTCCCGCTCATCCCCGTCCACCTGGCGGTCTGGATCGCGCTGACTCTCCTGCGGACACGCTCCGTTGGCGGGCTGCGGGCATGGTTCGGCGGCTTCGTGGAGGGGCTCAGGGTGTCGGCGGGGGAACGGCGGCCGATGCGCTGGGGGACCGTGTGGCGCCTCACGCGCCTGGGGCGGCCACCGGTCGTCTGAGCCGGGCCCTCACCCACGTGTCCACGTGTGCTTCCGGACCCGGTCGCTACGGCGACACTCCCCCGAGCCGCGGCGACCTACGACGCCAACCGCGTACCGGAACGACCGGATCCGAACGGTGATCAAATCAGGCCACGCCAACCGATCGCTAACATGGGGCGAACGGTGTGGCGAGGCACAGAGTTTCGCCTGGGAGGTGGCGGGAGCGGCGGATTCAGGCCGTTGACGGCCGCCGATGGGAAGAGGCGGACAGGTGGGCGGCGGACAGCGGTCGGAGCGGGGCGCCGGGCTGCGCCGCGGTCGATCGCCAGGCCGCCCGGGCGGGCCGTCGCCCGGGGCGATACCCGACCCGCCGCCGGAAGCGCCGCCCGCGTCCTCGCCCGAGCCGGGTTCAGGAGTGCGATCCGGTCTGCGGTCCGAGTTGCCTCCCGGGTTGCGTTTCGGGCTTCTCGGACCGACCGTCGTGTACGACGCCGACGGTGTGCCACGGCCGGTGAGCAGCGCGAAGGGGCGGGTACTGCTCACCGCTCTGCTGCTGGAACCGGGCCGGGTCGTCTCCGTCGACGTGCTCAAGGACGCGCTGTGGGGCGGGACTCCGCCCGCCTCCGCGCACGCGTCGCTGCAGAACCACGTGACCCGTCTGCGCCGCCTCCTGGACGACCCGGACCGACTGCGTTCGGTACCGCCCGGCTATCAACTGCGCGTCTCCGAGGGTGAGTTGGACGTACGCCTCTTCGAGACCCGGATCGGCGCCGCCCGAGCGGCGCACGCGCGGCGGGACTGGGAACGGGCCGTGACCGAGGCCGTGGCGGCACTAGGGCTGTGGCGCGGCACCCCGCTGACCGGCATGCCTCCCGGCCTCGGCGGACTCTCCCTCGTCCAACGGCTGGAGGAGGCACGGCTGTTCGCCTTGGAGTGCCGGTACGAGGCGGAGCTGGAGCTGGGCCGCGGGATGTCCGAAGGGGACGTACGGCTCTCCGGTCTCGCGGCGCTCGCGCCCGAACTGGCCGCGCTGGTCGCGGAGTTCCCCCTCCGCGAGGCCTTTCACCGCCAGCTGATGATGGTCCTCCACCGGACGGGCCGCCGCGCCGAGGCCCTCGCCGTCCACCGCGACCTGCGCCGCACCCTCGTCCGTGAACTCGGCGTGGAACCGGGGCTCACGGTCCGGGAGGCCCACCTGGAGATCCTGCGGGACGAGGGTTCGGGGCGGGCGGTAGCGACAAGGCCGGGATCGGGCGCAGGCCCGGGCGCGGATGTGTCAGCCGGTGATGGGATCGGTGCAGCCGGGACAGCGGATTCCGCCGAGGCAGTGGCTTCCGCCGGGCGGCAGCGCGCCGGAGGCGACGGCGTCTCCGCCCCGCTGTCCGCCGCGCCGGCCTCCAGCCGTACGGATCGGCGCGGGGCCGACGACCTGCCCTCTGCGGAAGCCGCCCAGGCCGCCCCGGCCGCCTCGGCAGACCTGGCGGCCCCACTCGCTCCGGCGACTCCGGCGACTGCAGGCGCTCCAACCACTCCAGGCGCTCCAACCACTCCGAAGGTGCCCGCCCTCGTCCCCGTCCCCCGCCCCGCCCAACTCCCTCCCGCCCCGGTCTGTTTCACGGGTCGCGCCGAGACGATCGGCAGGCTGCGTGCCACGCTCGTCCCGGCCGGGGGCGGGCACCCCCGCGTGGCCGTGGTCAGTGGCATGGCGGGCGTCGGGAAGAGCGCGCTGGGCGTGCAGGTGGCGCACGGGCTGCGGGCCGAGTTCCCGGACGGCCAGTTGTACGTACGGCTGCACGGGGCCACGCCAGGGGTGCTGCCGCTCACCGTCGGGCAGGCCCTCGCCGCGCTGCTCCGCGACCTGGGCGTGGAACCGCGGAGCGTCCCCGAACACCCGGACGCGGCAAGCGCGTTGCTCCGCTCACTCCTTGCGCCCACCCGCACCCTGCTCGTACTCGACGACGCGGTGAACGCCGCCCAGGTCCGCCCCTTGCTGCCCGCGGGACCCGGCTGCGCGGTGATCGTCACCAGCCGCTCGCCCCTCACCGCGCTGGACGGCGTGACCCGCTTCCCGCTCGCCCCGCTCTCCGACGAGGAGAGCGCCGAACTGCTGCGGGCCGTCTCCGGACGGGACGGACTCGACGGTACGCACCCTCTCGTCGGCCTCACCGGACGGCTGCCGCTCGCGCTGCGGATCGTCGCGGCCCGGCTCGCCGCCCGCCAGGTCCTCACACCGGACGCGCTCGCCGGTCAACTGGCCGCCAGCGACGGACGGTTGCACCATCTCGAATACGACGACCTCAGCGTGCGTCGCTCGCTCGCGGTGGCCCTCGACGCGCTGCGGGCCTCGGACCGCGAGGCCGACCGGGACGCCGCCCTCGCCCTGCGCCGGATCGGCGCGCTCGACCTGCCGACGTACGGGGTCCCGCTCCTCGCCCGGCTCCTGGGCACCGGCGAACGCCGCACCGAGGCCGCCCTCGACCGCCTCGTCGACGTCGCCCTCCTCGACGAGACGGCGTACGGCCGCTACACCCCGCACGACCTCGTACGCGACTTCGCCCGCGAGGTCGCCCGGGAGGTGATGGAGAGGGAGACCCCCGGCCCCACGGACGCAGGCCCCACGGGCTCCGGTTTCACGGACGCAGGCCCCACGAACTCAGGCCCCACGAACTCCGGCCCCACGAACTCCGGGTTCACGGGCCCGGACCCCACCGACATCGCCCTCCACTGGTACATCGCCTCCGCCCGCCGGTGCGTACCGGCCCTGATCCCCGCCGGTGTCGACCGCGACAACCGGCTCGGTGCGACGACGGCCGAGTCGGAGGGTGCGGGCGCCGGAGGCGGTGAGGCCGTGCCGTTCGCGTCGGCCGCCGAGGCCGTCGCCTGGGGGGACCGCGAGGTGGCGAACGTCGTCGCGCTGGTCGAGGGCCGCGCCGCCGCGTCCCCGCTGGTCCCCGTCCTCGTACGCGCCCTCTTCCCGTATCTGCAGCGCCGCGGCCGGCTGCGCGAGCTGGCGGTGCTCGGGCGGCGGGCGCTGACGGTGGCGCGGCGGCTCGGGGACGACGCCGCCGAGGCGATCGCGCTGTCCGACCTGGCGGGCCTCCACTTCATGCAGGGACATGCGGGCAAGGCACTCGTCCTGACCGACCAGGCCCTCATACGCTGGCGCGGCCTCGGCGTCGTCCCGCGCATCCAGCGCTGCCTGAACAACCGCGGGCTGCTGCTGGAAAGCCTGGGCCGGTACGTCGAGTGCGAACTCGCCCTGCGGGAAAGCCTGGAGCTGGCACGGGAGCTGGGCGACCTGGACGGCGAGGCCGTCGCCTACAGCAACCTCGGCAATCTCTACGAGCACTCCGACCCGCGTGCCGCCATCGAGTGGCACGAGCGGAGCCTCGCGCTCGGCGAGACCATGGGCGACTCCCGGGTCCGTGAGTCCGGGCACTGCAACATCGGGTTCGCCCACCTCACGCTCGGCGAACCGGCCCGTGCGCTGGAGCACTTCGACCGTGCGCTGAGCGTCTCGGACGGGGTCGACTGGCAGAGCGGCTCCCAGACCCGCCTCGGTCTCGTCCGTGCCCTGCGCGGCCTCGGCCGCACCGAGCGGGCCGCCCGCGAGTGCGCCCTGCTGCTGGCCCGCGCCGAACAGCGCGCCGACCGCTACACCGCCGGTCTCGCCCGGCACCAGCAGGGTCTGCTGCACCGGTCGGCGGGCCGCCCCGACGAGGCGTACGAGCAGTGGGAACTGGCCCTCGACGACCTGGACGGCACCGACAGCACGGTGACCGACGAACTCCGGGAGCTACTGCTGATCCGGCTCAACGGACCTTCCGCGCGGGGAAGTTGAGCGAGGGCTCACCACGAACGGGCGGGGAGCGCTCCCACTTGTCCCCTGTTCCCGCTCGCGTCCCTGTTCCCGCTCGGGCTCGCGACCCGGCCCGTACTCATGACCCCGCTCGGTCCATGACCCCGCTCACTTCACTTCGCGTCCGCGTAACACTCCACCACCGCCGTCGTGAACGGAAACCGCACCGGCGTCTCCCCGAACGTCAGCCGCCCCGCCAGCTCCGCGGCCTCCCGGATGGCCTCGACCACCGTGTCGGCCTCCGCCGCCGGACAGTGCACCATCACCTCGTCGTGCTGGAAGAAGACCAGCTCGGCCGCCATGTCCCGACAGGTGCGGCGGAGCGCGGCGAGCACGAGGAGGGTCCAGTCGGCGGCGCTGCCCTGCACGACGAAGTTGCGCGCGAAGCGGCCCCTGGCACGGGAGTTGGTCGAGGCGTACCCCGGCACCCAGTCCTGGGCGTCCCCGGGCTCGGCGCCCTCGCCCGGCACGACGCCGGCCTGCTCGCTCTCCGGAATTCCCGCCTCCTCCCCGGAGGAATCCGATCCCACCGCCGGAGGGCACGTCCGCCCGAGCCAGGTCCGCACGAGCCGCCCTTCCTCGCCCTCCCGCGCCGCGTCGTCCACGTACGCCACCGCCTTGGGGAAGCGGCGGCGCAGCAGTGCCAGGTTCTTGAGGCCGTCGCCGGACGTCTGGCCGTAGACCGCGCCGAGCACGGCGAGCTTGGCCTGGGCGCGGTCGCCGGAGAAGGCGCGGTCGGACACGGACTGGTAGAGGTCGGTCTCCCGCCCGGCGACCTCCATCAGGCCGGGGTCGCGGGAGATCGCGGCCAGCACCCGCGGCTCCATCTGGTCGGCGTCCGCGACGACGAGCCGCCAGCCGGGGTCGGCGACCGCGGCGCGACGGATGACCTTGGGGATCTGCAGCGCGCCCCCGCCGTTGGTCACCCAGCGCCCGGTGACCGTCCCGCCCGGCAGGTACTCCGGTCTGAACCGCCCGTCCCGCACCCAGTCCTGGAGCCACGACCAGCCGTGGGCGACCCAGATGCGGTACAGCTTCTTGTACTCGACGAGCGGCTTCACGGCCGGGTGGTCGATCGTCTCGATCTCCCAGCGCCGAGTGGATCTGATCTTGATCCCGGCCTGTGCGAAGGCCTTGATGACGTCCGCGGGCAGATCGGGCCGCACCCGTCTCCCGAACGCGGCCGACACCTCGTCCGTGAGCTCGGCGAGGCGGCGCGGCTCGCCCCCTCCTGTGTACCGCTCGCCCAGCAGTTCGTGCAGTACGTCCCGGTGCACGTCCGCGCTCCAGGGCAGCCCGGACGCGTTCATCTCGGTCGCCACGAGCATGCCCGCCGACTCGGCGGCCGTCAGCAGCCGCATCCGCCCGGGGTGCTCGGCCGCGTCGTGTCTTCGCTGCTGGTCCCCGTACACCTCGATGAGCTGTTCCAGCGGTACGTGGACGGGACGGGGCTCGAAGAGGGAGGACTGCGAACCGGGCTCGGCGGAGCGCTGCGGGGGATCGGGCGGCACGGGACCGCCGCGCAGTCGAGCCAGGGCGGCGGCGGCCGAGCGGGGCTCGCCGAGCCGTCCCTCGTGGCCGAGGAGGAGGGTCTCGGCGGCCTCCATGTCGTAACACCGCTCCACGCGGACGCCCGCTTCGCGCAGCCGCGGATAGACCTCGGCCGTCGACCGCCACACCCAGCGTGTGACGTCCGGCCGGGACCGTACGGACTCGGCGAGATCCGGCTCTCTCAGGACCGGTCCTGCGGGCAGCCCGTCGGGGCCGAGGGGGGCGAGCTCGGCGCCGCCGTCCTCGGCCGGCGCGAGAGCCCACCGGTCGGTCATGACTGCGAGTCTCGCAGGAGGGTCTGACAACGGCCCTGAACCGCGGGTCTCGCAGTTCAGGGCCCGTGCCCGGCACTCCAGGGCCGTGTCCGGCACTGGGCACGGGGCACGGCCGGTCACTCCCCCGGGGGGACCGGCCGTTCTTCCCAGCGGGTCCGCTCAGTCCTCCTTGAGGGACTGCCGCACCTTCTCCAGCGCCTCCGCCACGTTCGCCTCGGCCGCCGCCTTGTCCACTCCGAGTCCGCTGAGGAGGCCGGCGCCGGCCTCGTGCTCCAGCAGCGCGAGCAGGATGTGCTCCGTGCCGATGTAGTTGTGGCCGAGCCGGAGGGCCTCGCGGAAGGTGAGTTCGAGGGACTTCTTGGCGTTGCTGTCGAAGGGGATGAGTGCGGGTACGTCCTCGGCGCTCGGCGGGAGGGCGGCGGTCGCGGCCTCGCGCACGGCGTCCAGGGTGACGCCCTGCGCGGTGATCGCCTTCGCCCCGAGGCCGTCCGGCTCGGCGATCAGGCCGAGGACCAGGTGCTCGGTGCGGATCAGGTCGTTGCCTGCGGACTTGGCCTCGTTCTGGGAGACGATCACCACGTTCCTGGCCCGTGACGTGTAGCGGCTGAAGCCCTGGCTCGGGTCGAGGTCCGACTCCGCCTTCGGCACGAACCGCTTCTGGGCCGCCTGTCGGGTGACCCCCATGCTCTTGCCGATGTCCGTCCAGGACGCGCCCGAACGCCGGGCCTGGTCCACGAAGTGACCGATCAGATGGTCGGCAACGTCGCCGAGGTGGTCCGCCGCGATCACCGCGTCCTGGAGTTGGTCGAGAGCGTCGTCGTGAACTTTCTTGATGGCCTCGATCAGGTCGTCGAGGCGTACGGAGGTGGTGGCGCGTGGATTCGTGGTCATGTGTCAACCTTAGGTTGACAGTAAAGGGGTGTCAACCCTGAGTTGACACCCACCGTGCGGCCCCATCCCGACGCGCGACACGATCCAGGAATGACGCGTGACACGATCGAGGAATGAGCAGTACGCCCAGCGCCGTGGAGCGCGCCTTCGAGGCCGCCCTCTACGCCGATTCCGACGCGGCCCTCGACACCGGTGCCTCGCTCCTCGCCGCCGATCCCGCGTCCGACGCCGAACTGGCCCGCCGCGGCGAGGAGTTCGTCGAGGGAGCCTGGCGGCGCGGCTGGCAGCCCGCCGATGTCGTACGGATCGTGCGCCGCGAGCTGGACGACGTGCACGTACGCCTGGTGTCGGCGCTGATCCTCGACGAGAGCGGCCGCAGCCGGCAGCCCCGCGGCCCGCGCTGGACGGCACAGCTCGAAGAGCTGACCGCCGAGGCGGCCGGGACGAAGGCACCGCCCCGCACCGAACCCCGTAACGACCGCTTCTCGTACGCCACCGCCGTACTGGTCCTGTACCGGCTGCTGCTCCGCCTGCCCTCCATCGAGCCGCTGGACGTGGACGCACCCAAGGGGGCGGCCGGTGCCCCGAGGGACTCCCGCATGCTCACCCGTATCCGTGCGCTGCTCGCCAAGGCCGAGGCGACCGGGTTCCCGGAGGAGGCGGAGGCGCTGAGCGCCAAGGCGCAGGAGCTGATGGCGCGGCACAGCATCGACGAGGCGCTGCTGGCGGCCCGTACGCACGCCAGGGACGCGCCCGGCGCCTGCCGCATCGGCGTCGACCCGCCCTACGAGACGGCCAAGGCGGTACTCCTCGACGCGGTGTCCGGGGCCAACCGCTGCCGGGCCGTGTGGAATGAGGCCCTCGGCTTCTCGACCGTCGTCGGCTTCGAACCCGATCTGGAGGCCGTCGAACTCCTCTACACCTCGCTCCTCGTGCAGGCCACCGCCGCGATGACGAAGGCGGAGGCGGCACAGCGGGCGGGCGGCAGGAAGCGCACGAAGTCCTTCCGGCAGTCCTTCCTCGCCGCGTACGCCCATCGCATCGGCGACCGGCTGGCGGAGGCGGCGGAGGGGCAAGTGACGGCTTCCGAGGGGGAGTTGCTGCCGGTTCTGGCGGCCCGGGACGTGGCGGTCACGGACGAGACCGAGCGGATGTTCCCGGCGACCGTCACGACCAGGCTGCGCGGGGTGAACGACGCGGCCGGCTGGGAGGAAGGAGCCGCCGCGGCGGACCGCGCCCAGGTGAGGGCACGGCCGCCACTGCGGTGACCTGGACGGATCCGGGGCGGTGGTTCGGGGCCGGTGCCCCGGGAACGGTGCCCCGGGAACGGTGCCCCGGGAACGGTGCCCCGGGAACGGTGCCGCGGAAACGGTGCTCCGGGAACGGTGCCGCGGGAAGGTGCCCCGGGTCCGGTGGCTCAGTCTCCGGCGCGCTGGAGCGGGCCCACGGAGGCGTCCGGCTCGCTCTCGCTGCGCAGCGCGACCTCGCCGTACTTCCAGGGGAAGGACAGGTCGGTGCCCGCGCCGGGCAGACCGAACTTCACGGTCTTCACGGCGGCACCCTTCGTCGCGTCGCCCGCGGGCCCTCGTACGTACGTGATCGTGAAGGCGGTGGTCTCGTCCGGCTTGAGGGTCAGCTTCTCCGGCTGCGCGGACTCCTCCGGAGCGAGGGACCAGGTGGTGCCGCCCGCGGTCAGGTCGACGCGGGGGAAGCCCTCCAGGGTGCAGTCGCCGCCGGAGCGGTTGGTGAGGGTGACGGAGACACTCCCGGTGTCACCGGCGGCCGGGGCCTCGCTCGCGGCGACCTCCTGCCCGACCTGGTCGGCCCTGCACGCGGTGGAACCGGCGGGGGATGCCGAGCTGTCGGCCTTGCCCCCCTTGTCCCCGCTGCCGCCGTCGTCGCATGCGGTCAGGGTGAGGGCCGCCACGAGGGCGGCGAGTGCGGAGACGGCTATGGGTAGGGCGCGCATGGCTTACCTCTGACTTCCGGGACCTGCTTCTGGGTCCGGCTTGCGGGAACTTCCGGTGCATGGCGGTGCTCGTAGATCATCGGTCATCGGTCATCGGTCATCGGTCATGGGCCATCGCGCGGCGTACGCTGGCGCGGTGAGCTGGCGACGGGCGCTGAAGGACACTGCTCGCTCCGGCATCGCCGTGGAGAAGAAGCGGCTCGAACCGCTCATCGCGGTGCGCGGAGCCGCGGGACTCGCGATCGTCATCGCGCTGAGCCTGTGGCTCTTCGGCCCCGCGGCCGCCGCGAGTTCGGCGTTCGGCGCGTTCCAGGCGGCCATCGCGACGTTCCAGCGCAGCTGGCGCCCCCGCCCCGAACTGGCCATCGCCTCCGGTACGAGCCTCGCCGTGTCCACGTTCCTCGGCTACCTCACCATCTCCAAGGAGCCGCTCTTCCTCGCGCTGCTCGTGGTGTGGGCCTTCGCCGCCGGGATGAGCTGGGCCGCGGGCCCGACCATCGGCCTGATCGCCTCCTCGAACGTGGCGATCATGCTGGTGACGGTCACCCTGCCGACCTCCGTCGCCCAGGCCGCGGGCCACGCTGCGATGATGATCGTGGGCGGCCTGGTGCAGGCGGCGCTGATCGTCCTCTTCCCCGTACGACGCTGGGGTGCCCACCGCGACGCGCTCGCCGACGCGCTGGCCGCCGAGGCCGACTACGCGCGCCGGCTGCGCCACGACCCGGTCGCGTCCTTCGACCCGCAGCCCCTGATGGAGGCGCGCAACGCGGCCGCCGTCACCCCGCGCCAGGCCCGCCGCCGCCCCGCCGAACTCCACGGCGCCCGCGGCATCGCCGAACGCATCCGCCCGGTCCTCGCCTCCCTCGCCGACCCCGCGATGGGCGTCCCGGCCGAGGGCCCGGCCCGCGACCGCGTCCGCGAACTCCTCGCCTCCGCAGCCGCCCTCCTCGACGCCGCGGCCCACGCCATCCGCCACGGCGAGCCCGTCTCCGCCCCACCGGCAGCCCTTGCCACCTTCCGCACTCCGGACACCGGCAGCATCCTCACCGGAGCCTCCTACCGAGCGATGACCCGCCTCAACACCCTCCTCCAGGACGTGGTGGAAACAGC
This sequence comes from Streptomyces sp. NPDC033178, assembly GCF_055577685.1. Lineage (NCBI taxonomy): Bacteria > Bacillati > Actinomycetota > Actinomycetes > Kitasatosporales > Streptomycetaceae > Streptomyces > Streptomyces sp. NPDC033178. The sequence continues at coordinate 109,294 of NZ_JBVIPT010000017.1, read as the reverse complement.
GGGCGGCACCCCACAGGAAGACACCCCGCAGAAAGCCGCCCCGCCAGGGGTGCGGGCAACGGCGCGCTCGGCCGAGAACGGCGGTCGTTCGACGCCGGGGCCGGCCCCCACCGACCCAGGGGCGCGAGGAACGGCGCCCTCGGCCGAGAACGGCGGCCGGCCGACATCGGACCGAGCCCCAACCGGCCCAGGGGCGCGGGGAACTGCGCGACCAGCCCCCACAACCCGCAGCCGGCCCACGACCCGCAGCCGCCCCACCTTTCTCGCCCTGATCCCCAAAGCCCTCAAAGCCATGCGCGGCGAACTCCACCGCGGCTCCCCCATCACCCGCCACGCCACCCGTGTGTCCGCGGTGGCGGCCACCGGCTACATCCTCGGCACGTTGCTCCCCCTGGGACACGGCTACTGGGCCCCACTGACCTCGGTCATGGTCATGCGCCCGGACTTCTCCCAGACATACAGCCGGGCCGTGGCCCGCCTCGCCGGCACGGTCATCGGCGTGGCCGTGGCCACGGGCGCGGTACAGGCGGCGTCCCCCGGCACGCTCCTCTCCGGCACACTCGCCGTGGCGAGCGCCGCGCTCATGTACCTCCTCATGCGCACGGGCCAGTTCGCGACCCAGGCCTGCATCGCCGCGTACGTCGTCTTCCTGCTCGGCATGGGCGGGGAGGAGTGGACCCAGACCGTGCCCGAACGCGTCCTGCTCACCCTCATGGGCGGATTCCTCGCGATGCTGGCGTACGCCGTCTACCCGGCCTGGGAGACCCCGCGACTGCGCACCCGCCTCGCGGACTGGCTGGCCGCGCAGGGCCCGTACGCCGCCGCGGTCTTCGGCTCCTACGCGGACCCGTCCGCGAGCAACGCCCCGGACGTCCGCGGGGCCCTGCTCACCGCCCGTACCGCCCGAGCGGCCTGGCACGCGGCGGTGGCCCGCGCCACCGCCGAACCGGTCCGCCACCGCGGCCTCTCCCGCACCGCGGCCGACGACGCCGAGGACGCGCTCGCCCAGCTGGGCCGCGTGGCCATGCTCCTGGAGGCCCACCTCCCGGAACGCGGCGCGACCCCCGTGCCGCCCGCCGCCCGCTTCGCCGACGCCCTGCGCGAGTCCACCCACCAGGGCGCGAAGGCCATCCGCGAACGCCGGGTCCCCACCTGGGACTCGGTACGCGCGGCCCTGGACGCCTGGGAGACCGAGGGCACCGACAAGGTCGTACGCAACACCGCGACCCTCGTCCTCGACACCCTCACCGAGCTCTCCGAAGCCCTCGACACGGCCGTACCACCCATGACGCTCGACGGAACGGCCCCCGAAAAGCCGGACGGGCCGCGAAACCCGAAGGATTCCGCGACCCGCTGACGTGAGCAGACGTGACGTGAGCAGACGTGACGCGAACAGACGTGACGCGAACAGATGTGACGTGAATCGGCGTGACGCGCGCCGGGCGTGACGTGAACCGGGTTCTCAGGACCCCAGGCTCGCCGTAGGCAGCCCGGACGGCATCTTCCCGCCCTCCGCCTTCGTATACGTTTCCTCGCCGAAACCCTCCCACGTGACCTTGAGCGTCGTGGAGTCGACCGAGTCGACCATGCCCTTGGCCCGGTCCTTGTTCCCGTCGGAGCACTTCAGCTCGATCATGCGCATGCCCGAGGTCTCACCGGCGGTGCCGCTGCACACGGACCCGCCCGTCGAGAACAGCCCGGCCTCCGCACCGGTGATCACCAGTGCAACGGCCTTGCCGCTCTTGGTGGCCAGCCAGCTGCCCTCCAGCGCCCCGACCTTGCCCTTGCTCCCGCCGGAATCGCCGGAACCACCGCCGGAACCACCTGTTCCGCCGCCGGTGTCGGTGTCGGCCGACCCGGTCGATGCCGTGCCGGTGGAGGAGGGGGAGTCGTCGCTCCCGCCGTCGTCACCGCTGCAGCCGGTCGTCAGGACGAGCGCGGCCGCCAGCCCCGCCGCCGCGGCCGCGATCCGCGCCTGCCCGCGCGAGATGGTCGCCGAAGTCACTGAAGCCCCCAAGGGTCTGGCCGGACGAGTCGCCGGTACCCGCCGGGTACCGCCGGTGGCGCCGATGCAACCGGGAACGACCGCCAGCAAGCTACCAGGCACCTCGTCCGGCACCTCGGGAAGCGCGCCCGCCCGACAGCGAAGCACGCTCGCCCGACAGCGAAGCAGGCCTGCCCGGCACCGGGGGAGCGTCGGCGCCTCCGCCGGAGTCCGCTACCAGGAGGACTTCCGGACCCCCGGCAGGAACCCCTTGTGCGCCTGGTCCCGCAGGTTCACCCGCGAGAGCCCGAACGTCCGCAGGTAGCCGCGCGGCCGCCCGTCCACACTGTCGCGGTTGCGTACGCGTGTGGCGCTCGCGTCACGCGGCTGCCGCTCCAGCTCACGCCGGGCGGCGGCCCGTTCGGCGTCCGTCGAGGACGGCCTGCGGACGATCTCCTTCAGCTCGGCCCGCCGCTGGGCGTACCGGGCGACGATCTCCTGCCGCTTCTCGTTCTTCGCGATCTTGCTCTTCTTGGCCATCAGACCCTCACCCCACGGGCCCGGATCCGGGCCACGGCGGCCTCGACACCGATGACGTCGACCGTCTTGATGCCCTTCGTGCTCAGCCTCAGCCGTACGTACCGGCCCTCGCCCGGCAGCCAGTACCGCTTGCTCTGGATGTTGGGGTCGAAGCGGCGCGACGTGCGCCGGTGCGAGTGGGAGATGGAGTTCCCGAAGCCCGGCTGGGCCCCGGTCAGCATGCAGTGCGCGGACATGTGAGTGACGTACCTCTCTGATTTCTCGTTATCGATAATGGGATCCGTTTTCATATACTAGCCACATGGCACGCAACGAACTCCGTCCGGTCATCAAGCTCCGGTCCACGGCCGGGACCGGCTACACGTACGTCACCCGCAAGAACCGCCGTAACGACCCCGACCGGATGACCCTGCGCAAGTACGACCCCGTCGCCGGCCGGCACGTCGACTTCCGAGAGGAGCGCTGAGCGTCATGCGCGAGGAAATCCACCCGGCGTACGGTCCCGTCGTCTTCCGGGACCGGGCCGCGAACCACGCCTTCCTGACCCGCTCGACCCTCGTCGCCGGGGCGGGCGGGAAGACGATCGAGTGGGAGGACGGCAACACCTACCCGGTCGTCGACGTCGAGATCTCGAACGTGAGCCACCCCTTCTACACGGGGACGGCCCGGGTCATGGACACGGCCGGCCGCGTGGAGCGCTTCGAGCGACGGTTCGGCAGGCGCGACGGCCGACGCACCGGCGAGCACGACGGTGAGCGCGGCGACCGGCGCGGCGACCGGCGCGACGAACAGCGCGGGGAGGGCTGATGCTGTCCGTCGCCATCGTGGGCGGGCTGCACGCCGATGCCCGCCGGGCGGCCGTGGACCGGCTGCTCGCCGAGGTGCCCGGGTCGGTGGCGCTCCACCACGACCTGGCAACGGCCGTACGGGGCACGGTGGTTCGCACCGTTCGCGACCGCACCGGCATCGTCTCCGCCGGTGAGGCGCCGCTCGTCAACGACTGCGCGTGCTGCGCCCTGCGCGAGGACCTGGTCCCCGAACTGGAGCGCCTCGCGGCGGACGGGCTGACCCGGCTCGCGGTCGTCGAGCTCTGGGACTCGGTCGAGCCGAAGGCGATGGCGGAGGTGGTGGCGAGTGCGGATCTCCGCCTGACCGGCGTCATCACGGCGGTCGATCCCGCCCTGGTGCTGCCCTACCTCGGCAACGGCGACGACCTCGCCGAAGCGGGCCTCGCCGCTGCCGCGAGCGACCAGCGCACGGTCGCCGACACCTTCGCCCGACAACTGGAGTACGCGCCCGTCCTGGCCGTCGCCACCTCGGAGGACGCCGACGACGAGGACCGCGCCCTCCTGGCCCAACTCCATCCGACGGCCCGCCAGGTCCCGATAGGCAACGGCGACCTGCCGGGCGGAGAGGACGGTGGCGAGGACCGCAACCGGGAGTCGTGGTTCGAGAGGCGACCGGCCGAGGGGGAGGGCCTCGCGGGACCGGCAGGACCGGTGGGATCGGCGGGACCGGTGGGATCGGCGGGACTGGTGGGATGGGCGGGACATGCCTCGGCGGGCTCGGAGCCCGGGCGGTCCGCGCTCGCGGAGGCCGTGTTCGGCGGATTCGACGTGGAGGCGGCCGCCGCCGCTCAGCATCCGGCCTGCGCGTTGTTGCCGGCCGAGGCGGACGAGTGCGGGGTCTCCACGCTCGTATGGCACCGGCGGCGGCCGTTCCACCCGGAGCGGCTGTACGCGGCGCTGGAGGATCTGTGCTGCGCGGCGGCGCGCAGCCGCGGGCGGTTCTGGCTCGCGGACCGGCCCGACACGCTGCTGCACTGGGACGCCGCGGGAGGCGCCCTGTGCGTGGAGAACGCCGGGCCCTGGCTGGCCTCCCTGCCCGACGCGGCCTGGGAGCTGGTGCCGCCGGTGCGCCGTGCCGCGGCCGCGCTCGACTGGCACCCGGAGCACGGCGACTGCTGCCAGCACCTCGTCTTCACGTCACCGGGCCTCGACCGCGACGGACTCGAACTGCTCCTGGAGTCCTGCCTGCTGACGGACGCGGAGTACGCGGCCGGCCGCACCGCCTGGAAACAGCTCCCGCCCGCCTTCGACTCCCTCCTGGAGGTCTGACCATGCCCCGCAAGCCCGACCGCAAGCCGTCGCCGCGCCCCAATCCGCTGGGCACGGCGAAGATCACGTACATCGACTACAAGGACACGGACCTCCTGAGGAAGTTCATCTCCGACCGGGGCAAGATCCGCAGCCGGCGGGTGACGCGGGTGACCGCCCAGCAGCAGCGTCTGCTGGCCCGCGCGATCAAGAACGCGCGCGAGATGGCTTTGCTTCCGTACTCGTCACGCTGAGCGCGACCGCCGGAAGCGCTTCGACCGCGGGCCGCCCGTGGCCGCTCGCGCAGTTCCCCGCGCCCCTCAGGAACGCCCCGTCCCGCCCATTCAATCTGTGGGCGGGACGGGGCGTTCTGGAACACAAAGGGCCCGGTACGCGTCCCTTACTCATGCGGGGGCAGGCGTTGGAACGATTCGGCCCGTGGGACCGTCAAACGTGTAACCGCAGGACCACCCCCCGTGCACGTGCATCTGCTCATGCAACTGCATGTGAAGAGCGGCTATGATCCGGGCAGTTGACCAACACTGCATCACTGGCAACAGACGCCAATGCACCACCGGGGAGCGACCTGTGGACCACGACGTGTACAACGGCATGGCTGCCACGGAGCTGCGCGGAGCGGCCTGGCAGAAGAGCAGGCACAGCAACTCGCAGGGCTCCTGCGTGGAGTTCGCCCGACTGCCGGGCGGCGAGGTGGCGGTGCGCAACTCGAACTTCCCCGACGGCCCCGCCCTCATCTACACGCCTGCCGAGATCGAGGCCATGCTCCTGGGCATCAAGGACGGCGAGTTCGACCACCTGATAGCGGGCTGACGGCGGGCCCGCGGCCGGCCGGTGGGGGCAACTCGCCCCGTTCGGGGGCGTTCACGGACCGTATGCGGTCGGTAACGCGCGTAGAACCGCGGCGCGAAAAAGCACCGCGGTTCCTCATGCGGAAGGGCCCAGCCGGAACAGCGCCCAGACGACCTTGCCGTCGAGCGTGCCGGCGAGCGGGTGCCACCCCCAGCCGTCGGCGAACGAGTCGACCAGGAACAGCCCGCGGCCCGACTCCGCCGAGAAGTCCTCGGAGTCGCCCGCGACCGGGCTGTCGTGACTGGGGTCGCGCACCGCGCACACGAGTCTCTCGGTCCACCGCATCAGGTGCAGCCGCACGGGCGCGTCCTGGTCGCAGGGGCGTGGGGTGTCCGCGGGCAGGGCGTGCCGCAGCGCGTTGGTGACGAGTTCCGAGACCACCAGACAGACGTCGTCGAAGCGGTTGCCGATGTCCCACTGGTCCAGCGTGCGGCGGGTGAACTGCCGCGCGTCGCGCACCGCTTCGTAGCGGGGCGGCAGGGCGCAGGAGGCGGCGTTGGACACGGACGCGGGGTCCAGTGGCGGAAGCCCCTGCCGTAACGGCTCGAGCATGGTCGATCCATTCGTCCCCATGCGAGGCACTCCCGGGGTTCGCGGTCGTTGCGATGCAGCGGTGGCGCGAGACCATCGTTCCGAATGCGTTCGGCAGATGCAAGGGCAGATGCACGTGCACGTGCCCGAATTGGACCTTCCCATACCGCTTCTTGGTCATTTTTTCCGCGGCCTTCTCGCCGCTTTTTTGTCTCTGGCTTGTCTTCTCCTTGCCGAATCCTGTGTGTCCCCGCTGAAACCTTGCCGTTTCTGTAATCGAACGAGTACTGCTTGGAGTGAATTAGTGGCAGACTGCGGCCCTTGAAGACGGGTTGGGGAGGCGGACGAACGTGAGCGCGCAGGAGTCGGGATCGGTGGTACGGCGCATGCTGCTCGGCTCACACCTGAGGCGGCTGCGCGAGTCGCGCGGCATCACCAGGGAAAAGGCCGGCTACTCGATCCGCGCCTCCGAATCGAAGATCAGCCGTATGGAGTTGGGCCGGGTGAGCTTCAAGACGAGAGACGTCGAGGATCTGCTGACGCTCTACGGGATCGCCGACGAGGCGGAGCGCACCTCCCTGCTCTCCCTCGCCAAGGAGGCCAACGTCGCGGGCTGGTGGCACAGTTACTCGGACGTCCTGCCCAGCTGGTTCCCGACGTACGTCGGCCTGGAGGGCGCCGCGTCCCTGATCCGCTCCTACGAGGTCCAGTTCGTGCACGGCCTGCTGCAGACCGAGGCGTACGCGCACGCGGTCGTGGCGCGGGGCATGAAGGGCGCGAGCGAGGCGGACATCGAGCGGCGCGTGGCGCTGCGCCTTGAGCGCCAGAAGTACCTGGTGTCGGAGAGCGCCCCGGACTTCCACGTCGTACTCGACGAGGCCGCGCTGCGACGCCCGTACGGCGACCGGGAGGTGATGCGGGGGCAGCTCCAGCACCTCATCGACATCTCCCAGCGTCCCAACGTGCGGCTGCAGGTCATGCCGTTCAGCTTCGGCGGGCACGCGGGCGAGAGCGGGGCCTTCACGGTGCTCAGCTTCCCCGAGTCCGACCTGTCCGACGTCGTGTACCTGGAGCAGCTCACCAGCGCGCTGTATCTGGACAAGCGCGAGGATGTCACCCAGTACGAGAAGGCGATGAAGGAGCTCCAGCAGGACAGTCCCGGTCCCGACGAGAGCCGTGACTTGCTCAGGGGTCTGCTGCAGCTCTCCTGAATCCCCTCTCCAACTCCCTTGAGACACCAGTACGATGACGTGTGATCAGACCGTGAAGATGATCGTTCGGGTGTCTGCTACGGCAGCAAGGGATTGAGGGATCACATGTCGTCCTACTTCACCGACCTGGCTCAGCAGTACATCGACGGCGAGTGGCGTCCCGGTACCGGCTCCTGGGACATCATCGACTTCAACCCGTACGACGGTGAGAAGCTCGCGTCGATCACGATAGCCACGGTCGACGAGGTGGATCAGGCCTACCGGGCCGCCGCCCGCGCCCAGAAGGAATGGGCCGCGACGAACCCGTACGCGCGTCGTGCGGTGTTCGAGAAGGCCCTGCGGATCATCGAGGAGCGCGAGCAGGAGATCGCCGAGGTGATCATCGCGGAGCTCGGCGGCACGCATCTGAAGGCCGGCTTCGAACTGCACCTCGCCAAGGAGTTCCTGCGCGAGTCGGTCAACCTGGCGCTGCGGCCCGAGGGCCGGATCATCCCCTCGCCGGTCGACGGCAAGGAGAACCGCCTCTACCTCGTGCCGGTCGGCGTCGTCGGTGTGATCAGCCCCTTCAACTTCCCGTTCCTGCTGTCGCTGAAGTCCGTCGCGCCCGCGCTGGCCCTCGGCAACGGCGTGGTCCTCAAGCCGCACCAGAACACCCCGATCGTGGGCGGTTCCCTGGTCGCGAAGATCTTCGAGGACGCGGGCCTGCCGGCCGGTCTGCTCAACGTCGTGATCACCGACATCGCGGAGATAGGCGACGCCTTCATCGAGCACCCGGTCCCGAAGGTCATCTCCTTCACCGGCTCCGACAAGGTCGGCCGCCACGTCGCCACCGTCTGCGCCGCGAACTTCAAGCGCTCCGTCCTCGAACTCGGCGGCAACAGCGCGCTGGTGGTCCTGGACGACGCGGACATCGACTACGCCGTGGACGCCGCGGTCTTCAGCCGGTACGTGCACCAGGGCCAGGTCTGCATGGCCGCGAACCGTGTCCTCGTGGACCGCTCGATCGAGGCCGAGTTCACCGAGAAGTTCGTCGCCAAGGTGAAGACGCTCAAGGTCGGCGACCCGAACGACCCGGCGACCGTCATCGGCCCGCTCATCAACTCCTCGCAGGCGGACGCCGTTTCGGGCGTCGTGGACCAGGCGATCGCCGAGGGCGCCACCGCCCTCGTGCACGGCACCGCCACCGACAACCTCGTCGAGCCGTCCGTGCTGACCGGCCTGCCCGCCGACTCCGCCATCCTCCGCCAGGAGATCTTCGGCCCCGTGGCGCTCCTCGTCCCGTTCGACGGCGAGGAGGAGGCCGTGCGGATCGTCAACGACACCCCGTACGGGCTGAGCGGCGCCGTGCACACCGCCGACGTCGAGCGCGGTGTCTCCTTCGCCAGGCAGATCGACACGGGCATGTTCCACGTGAACGACGGCACCGTGCACGACGAGCCGCTGGTCGACTTCGGCGGCGAGAAGTCCTCGGGCATCGGCCGGCTGAACGGCGAGTCGACGGTCGGCGCCTTCACCACCCAGAAGTGGATCTCGGTGCAGCACGGGCGCAGCTTCTTCCCGTTCTGACCTGCCAACTCCTTTACGGGGCGCCCCTGCCGACCGCGGCGAGGGCGCCCCGTACGGCGTCCCGGGGATGCGGGGCACCTGGTTCGGCTTCAGCGGCGGCTCAGCAGGTAGGCGTCCGGTCCGTACGCGGCGGCGATGTCCTGCGCCGGGATGCCGAGCATCGTGGAGAACGCCGTCACCACCGGCAGATGGGCCGCGCCGGGCTCGTCACCGGTGAGGAGGTCCCCGACCGCGTCCCGGAGCGCGGGGCTGCGGCGCAACTGGTCGACGGCCATCCTCGCCGTCTGCGCGGTGCCCGGCTCCTGACGGCTCAGCAGACGGTAGAGCGCCATCGCCACCCGCCCGGTCGCCGCTCCCGCTCCCGCGTGCTCCCGGGCGTACGCCTCGGCGGAGCCGTGCGCGGCGAGGCTCAGGGCGTCCTGGATGCCGAGGGTCGTGCCGGCCGCGAGGATCGGGTGGATGTGCCCGACCGCGTCGCCGACCAGCGCGAGCCTGCCCTGTCCGTAGTGCACACGGGGGCGAAAACCGGTCGCGGACCACGTCAGCCGGCCCGCCGCCAGGGCATCGGCCAGCGGCCGGCGCAGCACCTCCGGCATCAGCGGCACGAAATGACGGTGCAGATACGCGTGCAGCGCCGGCGGTCGCGGATGCGTCGGGGGTACGTCGAGGACCACCCGGATCGCGTCGGGAGCGATGGAGTAGATGGCCACACCGTGCCCGGGCACCTCGCTCGCGACCTGGAACAACTCGTAGACCGGCAGCCCCGGTCCTTCGAGCACGACACCGGCCGAGTGCGACACGACGGTCTGCGGGGTGTGCCCGAACAGCGCGCGGCGGACGCCGGACGAGCGGCCGTCCGCAGCCACCACGAGATCGGCGCGCAGCCGGGTCTCCTGCCCGTCGCGGGTCAGCCGGACCGTGCCGTCCGGTGTCGCCGAGGTGACGCGGGCGCACGTGAGCACCTCCACCCCGGGCCGTTCCACGACGCTGTCCCGCAGCGCGTCCACCAGCTCCGCGTGGGGCATGGACACGGCCCGCATGCCCCGCCGGTACGGCACCACGACCGGCTCGTGCCCCTCGTCGGCCAGGTGCATGCTGACGCCCGTACCCCTGACGTGGCCGCCCTCCGGAAGCGCGAGGCCCCAGCGCAGCAGCACGTCCGCCGCGGTCGGGTGCAGCCATTCCACGGCGAACGGCGAGGCGGGCCCCCGCTCCATGCGTTCGACCACCACGACCCGGGCACCGCGGTCGGCCAACGCGTGCGCGGCGGCGCAGCCGACCGGGCCGGCCCCCACGACGATCGCGTCCACGGAATCGCTCATGCCTGGCTCACATCCCGGGCTGGCGCCCTGTGTTGACGGTGCGTCACTGTTGGTGACCGATCGCCTACGGAACCTAACCCATGTCCGTTCTCCGCCCCGGCGGCGTACCACGATCGGGCGAGAAGGTCGCCGAGCCCGCGCGGCGCGGCGACGGGACCGGTAGGAAGGGGGCACCGTCGGGTGGCGCACCAGGCCGTTCCGAGCGCCGTGCAGGGTCGTTGAGAGAGTGCCGCACCAGGCCGGTCCGTGAGCCGGTCCGGGCCGACGGCGACCGCTTTTCCGACCTATCGCCAGGCGTGACGTGCGACGTGACGGCTGTGAAAGAAGGGTTCCTTGTCCCCCGTTCTCCCTCAGGCCGCCGCTCCCGACCCCACGTCGGACCCCGCCCCCGACATCGCCGCCGCCTACGCGTCCTGCCGGCGGCTGGTGAGGTCCTCCCGCTCCGTCGAGTACTCCGTCATGCAGCTCATGCCGGCCGCGCTGCGCCCCGCGTGCTGGGCCATGTACGCGGCCGCCGTGACGACCGACGCCCTCGTCGACGACGAGGAGGGCAGCCCGGCCGAGCGCGCCGCGAGACTGCAGGCCTGGGTGGACGCCCTGCGCGCGGAGCTCTCGGCGGCGGGGTCCTCGCCCGTGGGGCCGCCGGCCCCGGGGCCCTCACGCGCGGGGCTGTCCCACGGGCCCGGGGGTGACGGCCGCGATCGCGGGGATCCGGTCCACCGCGCCCTCGCGGACACCATCCGAACGTGGCAACTCGACGTCGAGACGTTGACGCCCGTCTTCACCGCCCTGCGCGAGGACGCCTCGGGCCGCCGCCCTCAGACCTGGCGCGAGTGGAGCCTGCGCACCCAGGCGGAGAACACCCCGTGGGCGATGTGGTGCCTGACTCTCCTGACCCGGGCCGGAGTTCCCACCACGGTCCGCCAGGAACACCTGGAGGCCATGCCCGCCTTCCTCGACGGCCTCTACCTCACCGACACCCTCACCGATCTGGCGTCCGACCTCGGCCGCGGCATCCTGACGCTCCCTGAGGAGGCCCTCGCGGCCCACGGGGTCCCCGAGGCCGACCTCCTCGCCCGACGCTGGACACCGCCCGTCGAGGCACTGATCGCCGGTCTGACGGAGCAGGCCCACGACTGGCTGGAACAGCCCGCGCTGCAACGGGGGGTGCACCCGGGGATGGCCGTCCTGCTCCGCACCTCCACCGACCTCTTCCGGGCCCGCGTCCGCACCGCCCGACGGCTCGGCCCCGCGCTGCTGCACCGCACCGCCGAACTCTCCCCGGCCGTACGGCTGCGGCTGCTCGCCCCCGCCCGTGTCCGTGCCGTACGCGCCTGGCGCCGGGCCGCGCTCGTGCAGCCGGCCGAGCCCGTGGTGGCCCTGCCCGAGCCCAGGCGCGAGGCCGACCCGGCGTTCCTCCCGCCGGTGCCGCCCCGCCCCCACCCGAGCGGGGAGTGCGCGCCGGACATCCCCGCGGAGCGGCTTCCGCGGCACGTGGGCGTCATCATGGACGGCAACGGCCGCTGGGCCACCCAGCAGGGACTGCCCCGCAGCGAGGGCCACCGCGTCGGCTCGGACGCCACCCGTGACGTCGTCCACGGGGCGCTGGAGCTCGGTCTGAGCCATCTGACGCTCTACGCGTTCTCCACCGAGAACTGGCGGCGCGACGCGAGCGAGGTCGCCCGGCTGTTCCGCACCATGCACGACACCCTGCGCGATTCGGACCTGCGCTCCCTCGACGTCCGGCTGCGCTGGGCGGGCAGTCCCGAGGGGCTCCCGGTCGACCTGGCCGACGCGCTGCGGCAGAGCGCGCGCGACAGCCGTCACCGGACCGGGCTGACGCTCACGCTGTGTGTCAACTACGGGGGCCGTGCCGAACTCGTCCAGGCCGCGGCGGGACTGGCCCGCGCGGCCGCGGCGGGCGAGTTGGACCCGGACCACATCGACGAACGCCTCCTCGCCGCCCACCTGCCGCACCCCCACCTTCCGGAGGTCGACCTGTTGTGGCGCACCGGCGGAGAACACCGGATCTCCAACTTCCTCCCCTGGCACCTCAGTTACAGCGAACTCCATTTCACCGACACGCTGTGGCCCGAGGTCGACCGCCGGGACCTGTGGCGGGCGGTCAGCACGTACACACAGCGCAGGCGACGGCACGGGGCCGCGCCGGTCGTGGAGGGCACGCGGGTCTGAAGAAGTCCCGGCTTTCTGCCCGAAATCCCGGCTCACATTGAGGACAGAACCTGACCGCAAGGGTCCGTAACTTGGTTGGTGTCAGCAGGCAAGAGGACCCGATGAGAGGCGGCCACCCATGGTCATGCACGTGCACGCGGAGGCCCACGGCGACGAGCGCGGGGCGCTGCTCGCCTTCCTGGACGAGCAGCGCGGGGGTATCCGCCGGACGTTGCTCGGCCTGACCGACGAGCAGGCCGCGACCCGCCCGAGCGCCAGCGAACTCTCGCTCTCCGGGTTGCTCAAGCACGTCGCCGAGACCGAGCAGGGCTGGCTGTCGCGGGCCCGGCAGGTGGCGCCGGACATCCAGCGCTCCGAGGAGAACTGGGGCGACAGCTTCCGGCTCGTCGGCGACGAGACCGTCGAGTCGATGCTCGCCCACTGGGACAAGATCGCCGGGCAGACCGAGGACTTCATCCGGTCCGTGCCCAGTCTGAACGACACCTTCCCGCTGCCCGACGAGCCCTGGTTCCCGGACGACGAGGCCGTGTCCATGCGCTGGGTGATGCTCCGTCTGATCGCGGAGATGGCCCGGCACGCAGGCCATGCCGACGTCATCCGCGAGTCCCTGGACGGGAAGACCGCCTTCGAGTTGGTCGCGCAGGAGCAGGGAGTCTCCTGGGGGTGAGTCCTGAGGGGGGCCTGGGGCGGGGCCTGGGGGTGAGGTGCCGCCCGGCCCGGGGGAGACGGGCCATACGCTGGCTCCATGTCAGCGATCCGTCTCCTCGTGCTCGGCGCCGTGCGCCAGCACGGCCGGGCCCACGGCTACCAGGTGCGCAACGACCTGGAGTACTGGGGCGCGCACGAGTGGTCCAACGCCAAGCCGGGCTCGATCTACCACGCGCTCAAGCAGATGGCGAAGCAGGGACTGCTGCTCGCCCACGAGATCGCGCCCTCCACGGCCGGCGGCCCGCCGCGCACGGAGTACGAGATCACGGAGGCGGGCACCGGGGAGTACCTCACGCTGCTGCGCCACTACCTCACCGCGTACGACCAGAAGCCGGACGTGCTCACCGCCGCCCTCGGTTTCATGGTCGACCTGGACCGCGAGGAGGTCCTCGAACTGCTTGAGGAGCGGGTGCGGGCCATCGAGGAGTGGCGCAAGGGCGTGACCGAGTACTACACGCCCGAGGAAGGCCCCGAACAGCTGGGCCACATCGGCGAGATCATGAACTTCTGGATCACCTCCGCGGACACCGGCGCCCAGTGGACCCGCGGCCTGATCGAGCGGATCAGGGGCGGCGCGTACGTCTTCTCCGGCGAGGGGGATCCGTTCGTGGGGGTGCTGGCGGACGACGACGAGAACCCGTACGCGACGGGGGAGCCTCATCCGGGGGACGCGCGCTGAGCGGGGCACTCGCGCGCTCGGCGAAGACACGGGCGCTCGGCGAAGGCACTCGCGCTCGTCAGGTTCGGAGAATTTTCGCTAATCAAGTTTGACTAAGTGCCCGGACGGGCATACGGTTCACCGGCACGCTGGTAGTCAAGTTTGATTACTCGAAAGTGAAGGGAGCCCGATGACCGACGTGATCGTCGTCGAGGGCGTACGGAAGAGGTACGGAGACAAGCACGCGCTGGACGGGCTCGACCTGAGCGTCGGGCGCGGCACGGTGCACGGAGTGCTCGGGCCGAACGGCGCGGGCAAGACGACCCTGGTCCGCATCCTGGCCACCCTGCTGCGGCCCGACGAGGGCCGAGTCGAGGTGGCGGGGCACGACGTGAGGACCGACGCGCACGAGGTGCGCTTCCGCATCGGACTGCTCGGCCAGCACGCGGCGCTCGACGAGGAGCTCGGCGGACGGCAGAACCTGGAGATGTTCGGCCGCCTCTACCACCTGGGTGCCCGCCGCGCGCGCGTGCGGGCCGACGAGCTCCTGGAGCGGTTCGGCCTGGCGGACACGGGCCGCAAGGCGGTCAAGCGGTTCAGCGGCGGAATGCGGCGCCGTCTCGACCTCGCCGCCTCGCTCATCACCGAACCGGAGGTGCTCTTCCTGGACGAGCCGACGACGGGCCTCGACCCGCGAGGCCGCGCGGAGGTGTGGGGCGCGGTGCGCTCCCTCGTCGGCGGCGGCACGACCGTGCTGCTCACCACGCAGTACCTGGAGGAGGCGGACCAGCTCGCCGACCGGATCTCGGTCGTCGACCGGGGCCAGGTCATCGCGGACGGCACGGCGGACGAGCTGAAGGCGAAGACGGGCGGCGACCGGATCGACGTCGTGCTGCACGACGCGGGCCAACTGGGCGCCGCCGTGGCCCTGTTGCCGTTCGACAAGGCCACCCTCTCCGTGGACACCGACCGCCGCCTCCTCAGCGCCCCGGTCACCGACCGCATGACGGCCCTCGCCGGGGCCGTACGCGCCCTGGAGGAGGCCGGGATAGAGGCCGAGGACATCGCACTGCGCCGGCCGACCCTGGACGAGGTCTTCCTGCACCTGACCGGCAAGACCGAGGAGGCCGCGTGAGTACGTCGTTGAGCTGGGCCGTCACCGACTCCTGGACCATGACCCGGCGCGAACTCGCCCACTGGGCACGGCAACCCGTCCAGGTCTTCGTGGGGCTGGCGTTCCCCGTGATGCTCCTGCTGATGTTCGGCTATCTGATGGGCGGCGGCAGCGGCATCTCGGGCGACTACCGCGAGTACCTGGTACCGGGCATGTTCGCGCTGACCATGGCCTTCGGCCTCGACGCCACCATGGTCGCGGTCACCCAGGACCTCAACAAGGGGGTCATCGACCGGTTCCGGTCGATGCCGATGGCCGTCGGCGCCGTGCTCGTGGGCCGTTCGGCCGCGGACATGCTGCAGTCGGCCCTCTCCCTGGTGGTCCTCGTCGGCGTCGGGCTCGCGGTCGGCTGGACCTGGCACGGCTCCTTCGCGGCCTTCCTGGGCGCGCTCGGCCTGCTGCTCCTGCTGCGGTTCGCGATGCTGTGGATGGGCATCCACCTGGCGATGGTGGCGGGCAAGCCGGAACTGGTGGTCACCGTGCAGATCCTGGTCTGGCCGGTGAGCTTCCTGTCCAACGCCTTCGCCACCCCCGAGTCCATGCCGGGCTGGCTGGGGGCGACCGTCGAGTGGAACCCCATGTCCGCCACGGCCACGGCGGTCCGTGACCTGTTCGGCAACGAGGGCGGCGCGGTGAGCACGTCCTGGGCGGCGGAACACGCCCAACTGCTGGCGGTGCTCTGGCCGCTGGCCCTGATCGCGGTGTTCTTCCCGCTGGCGGTACGGAGGTTCGGGGCGCTGAGCAGGTAGGGGGCTCCGGGCGGGGACCGGTACGGGGTGGCCGCCGGGCCGCCGGGCGGGCCAGGTGTCGGTACGGACCAGGCATCGGTACGGGCCGGTCCCGGCGCGGGTCGGCCACCCCCGCGGCGAAGTCGACGGGACGAAATGGGAACCCGATCGCGGCGAGCGGTGTACCAGAAGCAGACGCTGCGCGGGGAGCGCGTCGGGGCATCGGTTCGTCGCTGATCGGGGGATTCCATGGGGTTGTCGGGGCTGAGGAGGAGGGCTGCCGCGGTTCTGGCCGCGGTGCTCGGGGTGTCGGCGTTGCTGGGGGCCTGCGCCGAGGCCGAGCCGGGAGGGGGCGGTTCGTCGGGGGCCGCGAGGTCTTCGCCCGCCGGGGCCTCGTCGGCGGGGACCTCGGGCGCTACGGCCGGTCCGGCGGGATCCGGGGTGACGCCTCCCCGGATCCCGTCGGCACCCGAACTGCCCGGCAGTCCGTCGGGCGTCGACTTCGCGGCGGACGGCAGCGGCTTCGCGCTCTTCGCGCACTGCGGCGAGAAGCGCTGCCGGCAGAGCGTGGCCGTACTGGACAGGGGAGCGGACGCCTGGCGCCCGGTGCGCTCACCGTTGCCGGACGTGACGGGCGATCTCGGTATCACGGTGGGGCTCACCGGACTGGGCCCCGGCCGCGCGCTGATCACCGAGGGCGTCTGGCCGCCGACGTACCGGACCTGGTTCACGGCCGACGGCGGCCGCACCTGGCGGACGGGCTCGGAGAAACCCTCGGGGACGATCCCGGTGGTGCCCGAGGGAGGCGCTCTGGTCCAGGACTGCGTGAAGGTGCTGGACGACAACAGCTACTGCGAGCGGTCCCGACTGCTCGTCGTTCTGCCCGACACGGGTGAGTTCCGCGTGCTGGCCACGCAGCCGCCGCTGGAAGGCGTGGTGAGCCCGGCGGGGGAGGTCGCCCTCACGGGCGGAGCCGCGAACCCGCCAGAGGGGACAGACGTGCTCTTCGCCGCGGCCGACGACCCGCGAACGGGCCGGCCCGGGCTAGCCGCCAGTGAGGACCGGGGACGCACGTGGAGGAGGGCCCCGCTCCCGGGCGCCGACCGGGCATCACACGTGCGCGTGACAGAGGCGGACGGCACGCTGTATGCCCTGGAGACGGGCCAGTTGCCCGAGGACGACACCGTGAAGAACGGCCTGCGGGCCATCCACCGCAGCACCGACGCCGGCCACACCTGGCAGCGCGTCTGGAGGCACCGAAAAGGCGTGGAGCCCCGCTCCAGCCTCGGCGACCTGGTGGCCGCCGCCGACGGCAGCCTCACCGTCCACGGCGAGGACGGCGTCTGGCGCAGCACCGACGGCGGCCGCACCTTCCAGCGGGGCAGCGGCGGGCGAGGCATCTCGGGCTCCGTCTCCGCGACGCCGCTGGGCCACCTGTGGACCGACAGCTTCGGCGCCGGGGCCTTCCGGATATCCGCCGACGGCATCCACTGGCACCGGTTCGAACTGGGGGACGGCGACTGACCGGAGGCGGCGGAGGCAACGGAGGTGATGGAGGCAGCCGCGGGGCCAGTGCCGGAAGGGACGACCGTGCCGGGAAGGGCGGCTCAGTGGTGGAAGCCGGTCGCCGCCCCCTTGTCCCGGGTCAGCGGATGCTGCTGCCGGCGCAGTTCGGGCAGCAGACGGCCCAGGTCCTCCACGAACAGCTCGGCGAGGTCGGACGAGAACCCGTTGCGGCACACCACCCGCAGCACGGACAGGTCCTCCCGGTTCTCGGGGAAGGTGTACGCCGGCAGCAGCCAGCCACGCTCCCGCATGCGCCGGGACACGTCGAAGACGTCGTACGCGGTGATGCCCGGAGCCGTTGTGAAGGCGAACACCGGCAACTGGTCGCCCCGGGTGAGGAGCCGGAAGTCGCCGAGCGCCTCGACCCGCTCGGCGAGCCCCAGGGCGACGTCCCGCGTCGTCTGCTGAACAGCCCGGTAGCCCTCGCGGCCCAGCCGCAGGAAGGTGTAGTACTGCGCCACGACCTGCGCCCCCGGCCGGGAGAAGTTGAGCGCGAAGGTCGGCATGTCACCGCCCAGGTAGTTGACCCGGAAGACCAGCTCCTCCGGCAGCTCGGCGGCCGAGCGCCACAGCGCCCAGCCGACACCCGGATAGACCAGGCCGTACTTGTGTCCCGAGGTGTTGATGGAGGAGACGCGCGGCAGCCGGAAGTCCCAGACCAGGTCCTCGTCGAGGAAGGGAGCGACCATCGCGCCGGACGCGCCGTCGACGTGGACGGGGATGTCCAGACCCGTGCGCGACTGCAACTCGTCCAGGGCGGCGCAGAGTTCGGCGATCGGCTCGTACGACCCGTCGAAGGTGGAGCCGAGGATGCCGACGACGCCGATGGTGTTCTCGTCGCACAGCTCGGCGGCGGCCTGCGGGTCGAGGTGGAACCGGTCGCCCTCCATGGGCACCTGGCGGGCCTCGACCTCCCAGAAATTGCAGAACTTGTCCCAGCAGACCTGGACGTTGACGCCCATGACGAGATTGGGGCGGGCCCCCGGATACCGGTCGGCGTTGCGCTTGGTCCAGCGGCGTTTGAGCGCCATGCCCGCGAGCATGCACGCCTCGCTGGACCCCGTCGTCGAACAGCCCACGGCGGCGGACGGATCGGGTGCGTTCCACAGATCGGCGAGCATCGCCACACACCGCCGCTCCAGCTCGGCCGTGCGCGGATACTCGTCCTTGTCGATCATGTTCTTGTCGCTGCACTCGGTCATCAGCACCCCGGCCTGGGGTTCCATCCAGGTGGTGACGAAGGTGGCGAGGTTGAGGCGGGAGTTGCCGTCCAGCATCAGCTCGTCGTGCACCAGCTGATACGCGGTGGAGGGCGGCAGCGGCCCGTCCGGCAGCCGGTGCTGGGGCGGGGCCTCGGTCATGCCGCCGACCGGATTTGCCTGCCCGTAGAAGGGGTTGACGGTCGCGGGACGCTCGTCGGGCTGCTCGGGGCCGGTGTGCAGCGGCATGGGTCCTCCGGTCGGTGAGGTCGGGCCTCCATGGTGGGCCAGCACCTCGTCATAAGCGGGTAAAACCGGCATGGCACCCGGTGGATTCGGGTCCGGCGGATTCGGCCGGTGGATTCCGGCTTGCACCTCACGTGACGTGAGGCCTCAGCCTGAGACGCGTACCGAAAAGGAGGGAGCGGAGACGATGAGCTACTCCGTGGGACAGGTCGCCGGTTTCGCCGGGGTGACGGTGCGGACGCTGCACCACTACGACGAGATCGGGCTGCTCGTGCCGAGCGAGCGCAGCCACGCGGGCCACCGGCGCTACGGCGACGAGGACCTCGACCGGCTGCAGCAGATCCTGTTCTACCGGGAGCTGGGCTTTCCGCTCGACGAGGTCGCGGCCCTGCTCGACGACCCGGAGACGGACCCGCGCGCGCATCTGCGCCGCCAGCACGAGCTGCTGACCGCCCGGATCGAGAAGCTGCAGAAGATGGCCGCGGCCGTGGAGCACGCAATGGAGGCACGCACGATGGGCATCAACCTCACACCCGAGGAGAAGTTCGAGGTCTTCGGCGACAAGGACCCCGAGGAGCACGCGGAGGAGGCCGAGCGCCGCTGGGGCGGCACGGAGGCGTACGCGGAGTCGCAGCGCCGGGCCGCCCGCTACACCAAGGACGACTGGAAGCGCATGCAGGCCGAGGTCGCCTCCTGGGGCGAGCGCTACGACGCCCTCATGGAGGCCGGCGAGCCCGCCACGGGGGAGCGGGCCATGGACATGGCCGAGGAACACCGGCAGCACATCAGCCAGTGGTTCTACGACTGCTCGTACGAGATCCACCGGGGCCTCGGCGAGATGTACATGTCGGACGAGCGGTTCAAGGAGTTCTACGACTCCATGCGTCCGGGGCTCGCCGAACACCTGAGGGACGCGATCACGGCGAACGCGGCACGGCACGGGACCTGACGGCGCGGGCGGCAAGAGGTCCGAGGCGATCGGCGGCTGCCTGCCGACGGAGGGCGGTAAGGGGCGTTCGCAGTGGCGGGTGCCCCTTACCCCCGTACCGCCGTCGCCCTATTCCTTGACCATCACCACAGCCGTGCCGTACGCGCACACCTCCGTCCCGACGTCCGACGCCTCGGTCACGTCGAAGCGGAACGCCAACACGCCGTTGGCGCCCCGCGCGCGTGCCTGCTCGACGAGCCGTTCCATCGCCTGGTTTCGGGTCTCCACCAGCGTCTTGGTGAGGCCCTTGAGCTCGCCGCCGATCATCGACTTCAGACCCGCGCCGATCTGGCTGCCCAGATGCCTGGAGCGCACGGTCAGCCCGAAGACCTCACCGACGACCTGCTCGACCCGGTAGCCGGGCACGTCGTTCGTCGTCACGACCAGTACGTCGGGCTGGGGTCCCTGACCGCCGCCGTATTCTTCGATTCCCATGGCTCACAGCTTTGTCCCAGTCGGGGCACAGTGCATCCTGTAGGAGTCGGTGGAACCTGGTCACGTCATGCTGCGTTGATAACTTTGGTCGGCCACATCCTCGGCTGCCGCATATCCACCACCCTTCAGGAGTCCGGAATCGTGACGACGACGCTTGCCCTCGGCCCAAGCTGGTTGGATCCGGACTACCTTCTCGACTCGTTCGGCATCTGGGGCCTGCTCCTGATCGTCTTCGCCGAGTCCGGCCTGCTCATCGGCTTCTTCCTGCCGGGTGACTCCCTGTTGTTCACGGCGGGTCTGCTGATCACGTCGAACCAGCTGGACTTCCCGCTGTGGGCCGCCATCATCCTGATCTGCATCGCCGCGATCCTCGGCGACCAGGCGGGTTACATGTTCGGCAAGAAGGTCGGCCCGTCGCTCTTCACCCGGCCGGACTCGCGCCTCTTCAAACAGGAGAACGTGGTCAAGGCCCACGAGTTCTTCGAGAAGTACGGCCCCAAGTCCCTGGTCCTGGCCCGCTTCGTGCCCATCGTGCGTACGTTCACGCCGATCATCGCCGGCGTCAGCGGCATGAAGTACCGCTCGTTCCTGATCTTCAACGTGATCGGCGGCATCCTCTGGGGCGCGGGCGTCACACTGCTCGGCTCCTGGCTCGGCCAGATCGACTTCGTGAAGAAGAACATCGAGCCGATCCTGCTGCTGATCGTCTTCATCTCGGTGGTCCCGATCATCATCGAGTTCATGCGGGCCCGCAGTAAGTCCAAGAAGAACCCGCAGCAGCCCCCGGCGGCCCACATGCCCCCGGCGGCCCCCGCCATGGACGACCGGACGACCCAGCTCCGCCGCATCCCCCCGGCCCACGAGAACGGCCAGGACGACTACTACGGCAACG
Source organism: Streptomyces sp. NPDC033178 (assembly GCF_055577685.1). NCBI lineage: Bacteria > Bacillati > Actinomycetota > Actinomycetes > Kitasatosporales > Streptomycetaceae > Streptomyces > Streptomyces sp. NPDC033178. The sequence continues at coordinate 88,387 of NZ_JBVIPT010000017.1, read as the reverse complement.
GCGGCCAGAACAACGGCCAGAACCAGCAGTACCAACAGCAGCCCTACACCCCGGACCAGGGCTACGACCAGAACTACGGCGGCTACCCCCAGGACCAGTACGCCCAGCAGTACCCCCAGAACTACCCGCCCCAGAACCAGCAGCAGTACCCCCAGGCCCCGTACCCCCAGGACCAGAACCAGGGTCAGCAGTACCCCCAGGGTCAGCAGTACCCCCAGGACCAGGGCCACCCGTACGGCCAGAACTACCCGCAGAACTGACCGACTGAGGCCATCTGACCCGCGCCCCTCCAGGGGCGCGGGGAACGGCGCGACCAGCCACAACGGACCCGCACCTCAGAACCCACGGGTCCTCTTCGCCGCCCTCCGCGCCCCGGCGGAAGCCCCGGGTAGACGCAGGAACAGCCGAGAGATCTCGGACCCCAGATTCACCCCGATGGCGATGGCCATCGCAAGGGCAGCCGCCTTCGTCAGCGACACCAGCCCCTCGTCGACATCGTTCTGAGCAATCGCCAGCAGCCCGAAATACGTGGCCGACCCCGGCAACAGGGGCCCGATCGCCGCGGTGGTGTAGGGCAACGCCGAAGCGAACCGATACCGCGACAGCAACTGCCCGAACAGCCCCACGAGCCCGGCCGCCGCGGCCGTGGAGGCGACGGGAGAGATCTCACCCACGTAGTGCATGGCCCCGTACACGCTCCATGCCACGCCCCCGTTGAGCGTCACGATCAGCACGGTGGAACGTTCCTGCTGGAGCAGCACCGCGAAGCAGAGCGTCAGGAGCATCGACGCGGCGATCTGCCACCCCGGCCGGTTGGAGGACTGCAGGGCCGCGTCCGGATTGAGCTCGGCGCCCAGCTTCACGCCGAAGTACAGGATCACGAGGACGCCGATGACGATGCCGACGTAGAAGTACATGACTTCCAGCAGCCGGGCCGCCGCCGTGATGTAGTAGCCGGTCAGCCCGTCCTGCACGCCCGCCACCAGCGCCCGCCCGGGCAGCAGCGCGAACAGCCCACCGGTGATGACCGCGGAAGCACGCACGTCGACGTGCGCGATCGTGAGCGCTGCCCCCATCGCGGCGGCCGGCATCGCGGCCACCGTGAACTGGTAGAACTCCGGCAACCCGCGCCCCGCACACAGCCACGCCAGCCGGTCGCCGAGCATCGCGCCGATGGCGGCCGCGACGAACACGATCGCGTCACCGCCGACGAGTACGGAGGCCGCGCCCGCGAGGCCCCCGGTGGCCATGGTCAGCAGCCAGCCGCTGTACGGGTGCCGGTTGCGGCGGATCTCCGCGAGCCGCCGGTAGGACTCCTCCAGGGAGACCTCGGTCTGGTCGTCGCTGATGTCGTCGACGAGCTGGTAGACGGCCGCCAGACGCGTGTAGTCGGTGCCCCGGCGCCGCACGGTCCGCGACGCGGTCACCGGATCCTCGACCAGCGACGGCTGGTACGAGATGGACAGCAGCGTGAAGGTGACGCCCGGCTCGCAGCGGTCGAGGCCGTACGAGCGGCAGACGGCGAACATCGCCGCCTCCACGTCCTCGGCGCCCTCGCCGCCCGCGAGCAGCAACTCGCCGATACGCAGGGTCAGGTCGAGGACGCGCGGGACGGCCGGGCCCTCGTCCTCCGCCTTCTGCACGGTCTCGGGGACGGGCCGCTCGGCGACGGGCATGCGCAGCATCGTGCGCATCCGGTCCTGCCAGGGGACGTCCTTGGTGAGGTCGACGCGCGGTATGCCGGCGGGCGGGGTGAAGGCGGGCGGCGCGTGCTTCGCGCTGTACGTCCTCGGCGTGCTGAACGCCGACCCCTCCGAGTCGGTGGCGGGCACCTGCGGGACGCCCATCCCCTTGGGAAGCGCGAACTCCGACGTCGTCGAGGACTCCTCCTCGACCGGCGCGGGCTGCGCCACCACACCGGCGGGCGGGACGAACGCGCTCCTCGCCTCGTCCGACTGCGGTTTACGGTCTTCCGCCTCCGGCTCGGTCACCCACGACTCCTGAATCGCACATCCAGTACGCCTCAGTATGCGCACTGACAGACAAAGGGGCCGCGCGACCCCGTGGGGGTCACGCGGCCCTCAGGCCACAGGGGTCAGTGACCGCCCGTCTCCTTGAACCGCTTGTAGGACCGCTCGATCTCGGCCTCGGCGTCCGTACGGCCCACCCAGTTGGCGCCCTCGACGGACTTGCCCGGCTCCAGGTCCTTGTAGACCTCGAAGAAGTGCTGGATCTCCAGACGGTCGAACTCCGACACGTGGTGGATGTCCCGCAGGTGCTCCACGCGAGGGTCGTGCGCGGGCACGCACAGCAGCTTGTCGTCGCCGCCGGCCTCGTCCGTCATACGGAACATGCCGATCGTGCGGCACTGGATGAGACAGCCGGGGAAGGTCGGCTCGTCCAGGATGACCAGCGCGTCCAGCGGGTCGCCGTCCTCGCCGAGGGTGTTCTCGACGAATCCGTAGTCGGCCGGGTAACTGGTCGAGGTGAAGAGGCGACGGTCCAGACGGATCCGACCGGTCTCGTGGTCCACCTCGTACTTGTTCCGTGAACCCTTCGGAATCTCGATCGTGACGTCGAACTCCACCGGTGGCTCCTCCATGATCAGCACATAGTTCTGGTGGTTAAGTGTCCCTCACGCAGGTGTGTGATCGCGAAAGGGGCTGGTGGTCGTGCCAGAGCTGAAGGCTTGGCGGGCCGCGAGACCGCATGTGGTGCGGGTCGCGCGGTCCGTGAGACCGCAACTCGTACGGGCCGTGGGAGCAGTGAAGCCACCGCTCGTCCGGGCCGCAGGAGCCGTGAAGCCGCTGGTCACGCAGCCGTCGACCGTGCAGTTCACGGCGGGCGCCGCCACCCTCGGACTCGTCGTGGCGGCCACCGTGGTCACTGCGGCCGGGCCCTGGGACTCCACCGGTCAGCGTACGGCGGAGCGCGACTGGGCCGCATCGCAGGGGCGCGCAGGTGGCGCAGATCACGGTCATGTGTCCGGTACGTCCGGAAAGGCGCCGGCGCCCGCCCCCAGCGCCGCGTCCGTGCTCACCGGACTCGGCGGCTCCGTCGGCGCCGGGCCGTCCCCCACGGAGAAGGCCCTGGCCGACGTCCTCGGCCCGCTCCTGGACAACGCCGCGCTGGGCTCCGAACGCGCGGCCGCCGTCGTCGACCTGGCCACCGGAAAGCGCCTGTACGGCAAGGGCGCGGACGACGCGCTGACCCCGGCGTCCACCACGAAGATCGCCACGGCCGTCGCGGCCCTCACCGCGGCGGGCGCCGACCACCGCATCGCGACCCGTACGGTCCTGGAACCGGACACCAAGGAGGTCGTCCTCGTCGGCGGCGGCGATCCCACGCTGACGGCCCGCAAGGACGCGGAGGGTAACGCGAGCCTGCGCACCCTCGCCGACGAAACCGCCCGCGCCCTCAAGGACCGCAAGACCGACGAGGTGACCCTCTCGTACGACACCTCGCTGTACGAGGGCCCCGACGTGCACCCCATCGGGCTGGACAACACCAACGTCGCCCGGGTCACCGCCCTGATGGCCGACGAGGGGCGGCTCGACGACACCTCCAGCGGCACCGCGAAGCGCAGCGAGGACCCGGCGGCCGACGCGGCGAAGAAGTTCGCGGACCTGCTGAAGGACCGAGGCATCAAGACCACGGTCCCCGGCCCCTCCAAGGCGACCGACCGAGCCAAGGCCCTCGCCACGGTGACGTCCCCGCCCCTGTCCGCCCTGGTCGAACGCATGCTGACCAACAGCGACAACGACATCGCCGAGGCACTGGCCCGCCAGACGGCCGTCGCCGCGGACGAACCGGCGAGCTTCAAGGGCGGCGGCACCGCCGTCCGCAAGCAGCTGAAGAAGCTCGGACTGCCTCTCAAGGGCGCGCAGTTCGCCGACGGCAGCGGCCTGGACCGTGCCGACAAGCTCACCGCGGACCTGCTCACCGCCCTGCTGGCCAAGGCCGCCGACCCCGCCCACCCGGAGCTGCGCGCCGCCCTCACGGGCCTCCCCGTGGCCGGTTTCACCGGCACCCTCAGCACGCGCTACGCCGGCCAGCCCGGCACCGGCCTCGTACGCGCCAAGACGGGCACCCTGACCGGCGTACACACCCTGGCGGGCACCGTCGTGGACACGGACGGCCACCTCCTGGCCTTCGCCTTCCTGACGGCCTCCGACCCGCCCACGGAGCCGACGGCCACCCAGAAGGGCCTGGACGCCCTGGCATCGACGCTGGCGACCTGCGGCTGCAACTGAGAGCGCCTCTGTCGGCGAGCCCCGCAGGGGCAGCCGACAGGGGCGCGGGGTGTGTCGATATGCGGCTCCGCCGCGTGGGCGCGCTCAGCCACAGCCGACCCGCAGCCGAGGTACTGCCTACAGCCCCACCGTCCCACTCCCTGCCCCAAGCGGCAGCGCTCACGTACGGTTGACTGCATGACGAGCATCGGTGGTGCGGAGATGGTCGACTGGAATCTCGCGGTGGCGACCGCGACCCGGCTCGTAAGGCCGGGCCCAGAAGTGAGCCGCGACGAGGCCCGGGCCGTCGTCGCGGAGCTGCGCCGGCACGCAAAGGCATCGGAGGAGCACGTCCGCGGCTTCACGCGGATGGGTGGCGACGACCTCCACGACACTCCCATCCTCGTCGTCGACCGCCCGGGCTGGGTCCGGGCGAACGTCGCCGGGTTCCGGGAACTGCTCAAACCGCTGCTCGACAAGATGCAGGAACGTCGCGGCAGCACCCCGGGCGGAGCCGTCCTGGGCGCCGTCGGCGGCAAGGTCACCGGTGTCGAGCTGGGCATGCTGCTGTCCTTCCTCTCCTCCCGGGTCCTCGGCCAGTACGAGACCTTCGCCCCGGCCACCCGCGAACTCCCGGCCGGCGAGAACGGAGGGGGCAGGCTCCTCCTGGTCGCGCCGAACATCGTGCACGTGGAGCGCGAACTCGACGTCCAGCCCCACGACTTCCGGCTCTGGGTCTGCCTGCACGAGGAGACGCACCGCACGCAGTTCACGGCCGTGCCCTGGCTGCGCGACCACCTCGAGGGCGAAATCCAGTCTTTCTTGGGGGAGACCGAGGTCGACCCCGTGACCGTCCTGGAGCGCATCCGCGAGGCCGCCCAGTCGCTCGCGGGCGGCCGCCCCGAGGGCGAGGAGGGCGACGACCAGCGCTCCATCGTCGAGATCGTGCAGACCCCTGCCCAGCGCGAGATCCTCGGTCGGCTGACCGCCGTGATGTCCCTCCTGGAGGGCCATGCCGACTTCGTGATGGACGGCGTCGGCCCCGCCGTCGTCCCGTCCGTCGCCGAGATCCGCGAGAAATTCCAGCAGCGACGCGCCCGCGGCGCCTCCCGCCTCGACCTGGCCCTGCGCAAGCTCCTCGGCCTCGACGCCAAACTGCGCCAGTACCGCGACGGGGAGCGATTCGTACGCGCGGTCGTGGACGAGGTCGGCATGGACGGCTTCAACCGGGTGTGGACCTCGCCGAACACGCTCCCGACCAAGTCGGAGATCGCCAAACCGGCGGACTGGGTCGCGCGGGTGCACCGTAAGGCAGAGTCGTGAATTGAATCCGGCCGACGGCAGGTGAACGCCCCTCCAATCACCCGTCCGAGGGACCGTGAGCGATGGGTAGGCGTGCAATGCTCGGGGAACGGCCCGGTTCTGTCACCATCTACACACTCTGAGTGACCGACCCCGGGCTCACCCCCCGACAATTTCATGAAGGGAACCGGACATGGGTCCCCATCCTGCGGTCGCGGCGATACGCCTGGCGGTCCGCCGCGTGCTCCATGACGTCCTCACCGACCACACGCCCTCCCCTGACGCCACCTCCGCCCCAGCCGCCTCCCCCGGCACTTCGCACGAGCAGCCGCCCCCGCCGCTCGTGCTCGTCGCGTGCTCCGGCGGCGCCGACTCCATGGCGCTCGCCTCCGCCCTCGCCTTCGAAGCCCCCAAACTCGGCATCCGCGCCGGCGGTGTCACCGTGGACCACGGTCTGCAGCCCGGCTCCGACCTGCGCGCCGCGGAGGTGGTGCTGCGCCTCAACGAACTCGGCCTGGACCCGGTCGAGTCCGTGGCCGTCAGCGTCGGCCGGGACGGCGGGCCCGAGGCCGCGGCCCGCGACGCCCGCTACGGCGCCCTGGACGCCGCCGCCGAGCGCCACGGCGCCGCCGCGGTCCTGCTCGGCCACACCCGTGACGACCAAGCCGAAACCGTCCTGCTCGGCCTGGCCCGCGGCTCCGGCATCCGTTCCCTGTCCGGAATGGCCGCCGTCTCCGGAGGGCCGGGAGCCGCCCGCCGCTACCGCCGCCCCTTCCTGCACCTCGACCGGCAGACCGCCCGCAAGGCCTGCATGGTCCAGTCCCTGCCCGTGTGGGACGACCCCCACAACGCGGATCCGGCGTACACCCGTTCCCGGCTGCGCCACGAGGGACTGCCCGCCCTGGAGAAGGCGCTCGGCAAGGGCGTCGTCGAGGCGCTCGCCCGTACGGCCCAGTTGTCCCGTGACGACGCCGACGCGCTCGACGCGTGGGCGGGCCAGGCCGAGGCCTCCGTGCGCGACGCCACGGGCCTCCTGGAGTGCGCCAAGCTGTACGCTCTGCCGCCCGCCGTGCGCCGCCGCATCCTGCGCCGCGCCGCCATCGAGGCCGGGGCGCCCGCCGGTTCGCTGTTCGCCCGGCACATCGAAGAGGTCGACCGGCTGATCACCGGCTGGCGCGGTCAGGGAGCCATCAACCTCCCGGGCAAAGTCGTCGCCCAGCGGCAGGGTGGCAGACTGGTGATTCGGCAAGGCTGAAAAAGGGTTCCCCTTCGGGGAGCGACCCGCCCCGGAGGGCAACCCCTTCGGGGAGCGGCTCCTCTTCGGGGAGGGCCGGGAAGCAGCCGGTGGGACGACCGAAAGTGATGCGGGTGGACGCGAAAGACCTGGGCACCGACCTCAAGTCGGTGCTCATCACCAAGGAAGAGATCGACGCGAAGCTGGGCGAGCTGGCCGCGAAGATCGACGCGGAGTACGCGGGCAAGGACCTGCTGATCGTCGGTGTCCTCAAGGGCGCCGTGATGGTCATGGCGGACCTGGCCCGGGCCCTGTCCACCCCCGTCACCATGGACTGGATGGCGGTGTCCTCGTACGGGGCGGGCACCCAGTCCTCCGGAGTGGTGCGGATCCTCAAGGACCTCGACACGGACATCAAGGGCAAGCACGTCCTGATCGTCGAGGACATCATCGACTCCGGGCTCACACTCTCCTGGCTGATCTCCAACCTCGGCTCCCGCGAGCCCGCGTCCCTCAAGGTGTGCACGCTGCTGCGCAAGCCGGAGGCCGCGAAGGTCGCGATCGACGTGGAGTGGGTCGGCTTCGACATTCCCAACGAGTTCGTCATCGGGTACGGCCTCGACTACGCGGAGAAGTACCGGAACCTGCCGTTCGTCGGTACGCTCGCGCCTCACGTCTACGGCGGTTGAGGCACCCTGGAGGGACGGCGTCCCACTGACGGGGGTCCAACCCCTGTAGGACGTCCGGGAACCCCAGCGGGTTTCGCGCCGTTGGAGCATGCGTAGACGGGTTTGTCAGCCGGACCGCGCAGCTTCGGGTGACAATGCTGAGGTACCGTCCGAAGAACAGTCTTATCAAACTCACTATGGCAGGAGGGACGGGGCGGCACCGCTCCGTATGGATGGACGTGAAGCGATACTTCCGTGGGCCGGTCATGTGGATCGTGCTGGCCGTCCTTGCCGTGGTCGTGTTGATGCAGGTCGTCGGCTCGTCCGGTGGCTACAAGACGGTGGACACAGGCCAGGTCGTCCAGGCGATCAATGACAACAAGGTCCAGCAGGCCAAGCTCACCACCGGCGACGAGCAGGTCATCAAGATCGAGCTCAAGGACGGTACAAAGGTCGAGGGCAGCTCGAAGATCCAGGCGAGCTACATCGGCGACCAGGGCGTGGCCCTGGCCACCACCCTCCAGGACAAGTACCAGAACAAGCAGATTCCGGACGGCTACACGGTCTCGCCGACCAAGCAGAACGCTTTCGTCGGCATCCTGCTGTCCCTGCTCCCCTTCGTCCTCATCGTCGTTGTCTTCCTGTTCCTGATGAATCAGATGCAGGGCGGCGGCTCCCGGGTCATGAACTTCGGGAAGTCCAAGGCGAAGCTCATCACCAAGGACACCCCGAAGACGACGTTCGCCGATGTGGCGGGCTCGGACGAGGCGGTCGAGGAGCTCCACGAGATCAAGGAGTTCCTCCAGGAGCCGGCGAAGTTCCAGGCCGTCGGGGCGAAGATCCCCAAGGGCGTGCTCCTCTACGGGCCTCCCGGTACGGGCAAGACGCTGCTCGCGCGTGCTGTCGCGGGTGAGGCGGGCGTTCCGTTCTACTCGATCTCCGGTTCCGACTTCGTCGAGATGTTCGTCGGTGTCGGTGCCTCCCGGGTCCGTGACCTGTTCGAGCAGGCCAAGGCGAACGCCCCGGCGATCGTCTTCGTCGACGAGATCGACGCGGTCGGCCGCCATCGCGGCGCCGGCCTCGGAGGCGGTCACGACGAGCGCGAGCAGACGCTGAACCAGCTGCTCGTCGAGATGGACGGCTTCGACGTCAAGGGCGGTGTGATTCTCATCGCCGCCACGAACCGTCCTGACATCCTCGACCCGGCCCTCCTGCGGCCCGGCCGGTTCGACCGCCAGATCGCGGTCGACCGCCCGGACATGCAGGGCCGTCTGGAGATCCTCAAGGTCCACCAGAAGGGCAAGCCGGTCGCTCCGGACGTCGACCTGGGCGCGGTTGCCCGGCGCACGCCCGGCTTCACGGGCGCGGACCTGTCGAACGTGCTGAACGAAGCCGCGCTGCTCACCGCACGCAGCAACCTGAAGCTCATCGACAACAACATGCTCGACGAGGCGATCGACCGTGTGGTCGCGGGCCCGCAGAAGCGGACCCGGATCATGTCGGACAAGGAGAAGAAGATCACCGCGTACCACGAGGGCGGACACGCCCTGGTCGCGGCGGCGTCTCCGAACTCCGACCCGGTCCACAAGATCACGATCCTCTCCAGAGGCCGTGCTCTCGGCTACACGATGGTTCTGCCGGACGAGGACAAGTACTCCACGACCCGCAACGAGATGCTCGACCAGCTGGCATACATGCTGGGCGGGCGCGCGGCCGAGGAGCTCGTCTTCCACGACCCGACCACGGGTGCCGCGAACGACATCGAGAAGGCCACCGCCACGGCCCGCGCGATGGTCACGCAGTACGGCATGACCGAGCGTCTCGGCGCGATCAAGTTCGGCGGCGACAACACCGAGCCCTTCCTGGGCCGGGAGATGTCGCACCCGCGCGACTACTCGGAAGAGGTCGCCGCGCTCGTCGACGAAGAGGTCAAGAAGCTCATCGAGAACGCGCACAACGAGGCCTGGGAGATCCTGGTCGAGAACCGCGACGTCCTCGATGCGCTGGTCCTCCAGCTGCTGGAGAAGGAGACGCTGAGCAAGGAGCAGATCGCCGAGGTCTTCGCTCCCCTCGTCAAGCGTCCGGCCCGCCCCGCGTGGACCGGTTCCTCCCGGCGCACGCCGTCCACCCGCCCGCCGGTGCTCTCCCCCAGGGAGCTGTCACTGACGAACGGGACGAACGGCGCCAGCCCCGCGATCACCGCGAGCACCAGTGCCTCCACCGAGGCGCTCCCGGTGACCGAGTCGGCGCCCGAGGACCGTTCCGAGAGCTGATCCAGACTCGGGTGCGATACACCTCACCAGGTCCGGAACGAATGCCGCGCCCCCCAGGTCTTAGCCTGGGGGGCGCGGCATCGTTGTATGCCCGAACATGAGACGCGAGATCCGTACGCGTCGCAGGCTCAGGAACGAGGCACGAGATGACCGATCCCGTGACGCTGGACGGCGAGGGCACGATCGGCGAATTCGACGAGAAGCGCGCCGAGAACGCCGTACGAGAGCTGCTGATCGCGGTCGGTGAGGACCCGGACCGCGAGGGGCTGCGGGAGACGCCGGGGCGGGTGGCCCGGGCGTACAGGGAGATCTTCGCGGGGTTGTGGCAGACGCCCGAGGACGTCCTGACGACGACGTTCGATCTCGGCCACGACGAGATGATCCTGGTGAAGGACATCGAGGTGTTCTCGACGTGTGAGCACCACCTGGTGCCGTTCAGGGGCGTCGCTCACGTCGGGTACATCCCGAGCACGAACGGCAAGATCACGGGGCTGTCCAAGCTGGCGCGGCTCGTGGACGTCTACGCCCGGCGGCCGCAGGTGCAGGAACGGCTCACCACGCAGATCGCCGAATCGCTGATGGAGATCCTGGAGCCGCGTGGCGTGATCGTGGTGGTCGAGTGCGAGCACATGTGCATGTCCATGCGCGGGATTCGCAAGCCGGGCGCCAAGACCATAACGTCGGCCGTTCGGGGGCAGCTGCGGGATGCCGCGACCCGTAACGAGGCCATGAGCCTGATCATGGCTCGCTGAGCGCGGCGGGTTGCCTCGCGGGAGGCGTTCTCCCTCGCGGGAGTGCTTCGCGGTACGTGCGGGTTCGCTGCGGCTGGGCGCGCAGTTTCCCCGCGCCCCTTCTGGCGCGGGGCGGTGCTTACGTCGCGCGGGCCGTGCCGCCGTTCGTGTCGTCGTCCTCCGGGAGCTTGCAGACGCGCTCCAGGAAGAAGGCGGCCGCTATGACGGCGATGCCGGCGAGGACGGAGAAGCCGGCGTAGATGGCCTGGTCCCGGCGGGCGGGGATGTCGAGGGACTCCAGGAGGAAGACGCCCGTGCCGCCGTACATACCGGCGACGAGGGCGGCCACGAGGGCGCTGGCCTGGCCGAAAACGACCGCTCGGGCCGCCATCATGGGGTCGACGCCCTTCGCGTCCGGGCGGCGCTCGCGCTGGGCCTTGAGACGGGCCCTCAGGGAGAGCGCCGTGGCCAGGAGCACGACGGCGATCAGAGCGAGGACGATGGGGGCGGCCAGCGGAACCCGGGGGAGTGTCCCGACCGAGTTCCACAGGCGGGCACCCGCCCAGGACAGCAACCCGGCGACGAAGAACACCGCGGCCAGCGTCCTGATGCGCAGCTCTTTCACATTGCCCCTTCGATCGACCCGCCGGTGTGCGTCTCGACCTTAACGACTACTCGGGCAGCTGGAGTTCCAGGTCGGCGCGGGGCGCGACACCTTCCCGGGGGACGTCGGCGAGGAGGTGCGCCACGGGGCCGCGGCCGGGGAGCTGGGCCTCGGGCTCCACGTCGTACCAGGGCGCGAGGACGAAGGCGCGCTCGTGGGCCCGGGGGTGGGGGAGGGTCAGGACCGGGTCGTCGGAGACCACGTCCGCGTACGCCACGATGTCCACGTCGATCGTGCGGGGGCCCCAGCGCTCGTCCCGGACGCGGTGGAAGGCCTCCTCGACCGCGTGGGCGCGCTCCAGGAGCGAGGAGGGCGGGAGGGTCGTCTTCAGCACGATCACCGCGTTGAAGTACGTCGGCTGGCTGCCCGGGGCCACGCCCCACGGCTCCGTCTCGTACACCGGAGAGACCGCTTTGATGCGGACGCCCGGGGTGTCCTCCAGGGCGTCGATGGCGCCCTGGAGGGTCTCCAGACGGTTGCCGAGGTTCGAGCCGAGGGAGAGCACGGCGCGCCTGGGGTTCTGCAGGGTCGTGTCGGCGGCGTCCACGCGCTCCACCACGGAGGCGGGCACCGGCTGGACGGTCGGGTCGCTCTGGCCCTCGGTGAACGCGGTCATGCTCGGCTCCGGGTGATGGTGACGGTCACGTCGTCGAAGGGGACCGTGATCGGGGCGTCCGGCTTGTGGACGCACACCTCGATCTCCTGGACCCCCTCGTGCTTGAGGCACGTCTGCGCGATGCGCTCGGCGAGCGTCTCGATGAGGTTCACCGGCTCGCCCTCGACGACGGCCACGACCTCCTCCGCCACGATGCCGTAGTGCACGGTCTTCGTGAGGTCGTCGTCGGCCGCGGCAGGCCGGGTGTCCAGGCCGATCGTGAGGTCCACGATGAAGGTCTGGCCCTCTTCGCGTTCCCTGGGAAAGACACCGTGGTGCCCACGGGCCCTGAGGCCGCGCAGCGCGACACGATCCACGCGAATCACTCCTGCAATCGTCGGTAACGGCGGGCTCTCCCGAGTGCGGTCGGCAACACCGGCCTCATCCGAATCTACCTGCGAGCACTGACAGCGCTCGCCCACAGGGGGCTCGCCCCGCCCGGGGGCAACAAGGGTTCATCGAGTGTTTTCTTTGGGGGCGTGCGGGCGGCTCACGGGCTGGTAGCCGCCCCTACCCCGGGGCCGGTGATCTCAATCTCTGCTTGGCCCCTACCCACTCAAGCGGGCGACTCGTCCTCTTCTTCCTCGCCGGATTCGGCCAGTACGGGAGAGGCGTGGTGCGACCAGAGTTTCCAGCCCTCGGGTGTGCGGCGGAACACATTCGTGGCGACGACGAGCTGGCCCACGAGGGGGCCGAGTTCGTCGCTGTCCTCGGGGGACGGGCCGCCGCTGAGGATGTTCTCCGTACAGGTCACCAGGGCGGTGTCGCCGGTGACCGAAACGTGCACATCGGTCAGGAAGAACTGGATGTACTCGGTGTTCGCCATGATCAGCGCGTACGACCTCAGGACCTCGCCGCGGCCGTTGAGCACCGGCCAGCCGGGGTGGACGCAGGAGACCTCACCCGCCTGTGCGGGGTCGTGGTACTCCTCGTCGTGGCCCAGGTCGGACGGGGTCAGCCAGATCGACGACAGCACCTCGAAGTCGCCCCGCTCCATCGCCTCGTAGAAGGCGGTGTTGGCGAGTTCGACCTGCTCGACGTCCGTGTGGGGGGCGCTCACCGGTCTCCCTCTGCCGTCCGGGCGCCCTCCACGGCCCGGGCGACCCGGACGGCGTCGGCGGTGGCCCGTACCTCGTGGACGCGGACGGCCCACGCGCCCTGGTGGGCTGCGAGCGCGGAGACGGCCGCGGTGGCGGCGTCCCGCTCCCGGGCGGGCGGCGGGGCGCCCTGGGGACCGGCCAGTACGCGGCCCAGGAACCGCTTGCGGGAGGCGGCCACCAGCACAGGGTGCCCGAGCTCCCGAAGGCGGTCGAGGTGGGCGAGGAGGATCAGGTCGTGCTCGGCCTCCTTGGAGAAACCGAGGCCCGGGTCGACGACTATGCGGTCCGCGGCGACACCGCCCGCCAGAACGGCCTCCACGCGCGCGTGGAGCTCGGCGACGACTTCGGAGACGACGTCCACGTACGACCCCCGTACGGTGCTGCCCTGGAGGAAGCCGCGCCAGTGCATGACCACGAAGGGGGCGCCCGCGGCGGCGACGGCCGGGATCATCGCCGGGTCGGCGAGGCCGCCGCTCACGTCGTTGACGAGGACCGCGCCCGCGGCGAGCGAGCGCTCGGCCACGGAGGCCCGCATCGTGTCGACCGAGACGGTGACGCCCTCCGAGGCGAGGCCGCGGACGACCGGGATGACGCGCTTGAGCTCCTCCGCCTCGTCGACGCGGGCGGCGCCGGGGCGGGTGGACTCGCCGCCCACGTCGACCAGGTCCGCGCCTTCCGCGACCAGGTCGAGGCCGTGCTTGACGGCGGCGGTCGTGTCGAACCAGTGGCCGCCGTCCGAGAAGGAATCGGGGGTCACGTTCACGACGCCCATGACCGCGCAGCGGTCCCATTCCGGGAGGCCCGCGACTTGGCTGCGCCCGCTCCTTTTGCTCATGTGCCCAGCCTAGGCCCCCGGCGGTGAGCGGTTGGTCGCCCTTGGTGGTGGGGGGTTCGTCTTGTTCGGCGGCTGGTCGTTGTCGGTGGCTGCGGCCTTTGCCGCTTCGCGGCTTGTTTCCCGCCCACCCACCGGTGAATCGGGCTTCAAGGTTCGGGTTCAACGCCTCCGCCCCCGACGAGCCCAGAAAGCAACCGACCGCCGCGCGGCGCGGGGGTGTGCGTCGCGTGGCGGTCGGGGTCCGAGGCGGGGACGGGACGGGAACGGGGGTGCGGAGGCGGTTACGCCGCTCGTACGTCTCGTTCCGTCACGGCGTGTGCGCAGGGGCGCGGGGCCGGGGCGCGGCGGCGCAGGAGGCGGGGGAGGGCGAGGTTCACGAAGCCCTCGGCCTGCATGGCGGCGAAGCCGATGCGGGGGAGGTCGCGGGAGGAGCGGTAGACGACGAAACGGGGCTCCCAGTAGGGGCGGAACTTCGCGTTGAACTTGTACAGCGACTCGATCTGGAACCAGCGGGAGAGGAACACCAGCAGCCCGCGCCAGGCCCGCAGGACGGGGCCGGCGCCGATCTTCTCGCCGCGGGCCAGGGCCGAACGGAACATCGCGAAGTTCAGGGAGACACGGGCGACGCCCAGGCGGGGGGCAGCCTGGAGGGCCGCCACGATGAGGAGTTCGTTCATGCCGGGGTCCGCCGAGCGGTCGCGGCGCATGAGGTCGAGGGAGACCCCGTCCGTGCCCCAGGGGACGAAGTGGAGCACGGCCTTCAGATCGCCGTACGGGCCCGGATCGGTGTCTTCCTTGTGGGCCGTCGCGATGAGACAGTCGCCGTCCTCCGGGTCGCCGATGCGGCCCAGCGCCATGGAGAAGCCGCGCTCGGTGTCGGTGCCACGCCAGGCCTCCGCGGCGCGCCGGATCCGGTCCAGCTCGCCCTCGCTCAGGTCACGGATGCGCCGTACGCGGGTCTCGTAACCGGCTCGCTCGATGCGCTTCACCATCTGGCGTACGTTCCGCATCGCGCGTCCGGCCAGGGAGAAATCCGCGACCTTCACCACCGCCTCGTCGCCCAGTTCGAGGGCGTCGAGGCCAGTCTCGCGGGTCCAGACCTCGCCGCCCGTCTCGGAGCAGCCCATGACGGCGGGCGTCCAGGAGTGGGCCTTCGCCTCGTCCATGAAGCGTTCGATCGCGCCGGGCCAGGCCTCGACGTCGCCGATCGGGTCGCCGCTGGCGAGCATCACCCCGGAGACGACGCGGTACGTCACCGCCGCCTTGCCGCTCGGCGAGAAGACGACCGCCTTGTCGCGGCGGAGCGCGAAGTGGCCGAGCGAGTCGCGGCCGCCGTGCTTCTCCAGGAGTGCGCGCAGCCGTGTCTCGTCGTCCTCCGTCAGGCGTGCGGCCGGGTGTTCGGGGCGGAAGGCCAGGTAGATGGTGGTCACGGCGGTCAGCAGGCCGAGCGCGCCGAGGGAGAAGGCCACCGTCCAGGACGTGTTGCCCTGGTAGTCGACCGGCCCCTCGAAGCCGAACAGGCCGTACAGCACATGGCTGATGCGGTCCGCGAGGCTCGGGTTTCCGACCATCCGGTTGGGGTGGACGCTGACGATGACCAGGCCGAGCAGGAGTGAACCCGCGCCCATGAGGACGAAGTTGGCGAGGGCCCGCCAGCGGCTGCGCGGGTCGGGCAGCGCCTCGAACTCACTCCGGTGGCGCAGCAGCGGGGCGAGCAGCGCCAGCGAGATGAGGACCCCGATGAGCGAGTGCCGGTAGGTGAACTGGGCGAGGGCGCCCAGCGGGAGCAGTACAACGGCCGCCCGCCACGCTCGCCGCTTGCGCCGGCGCAGACCGTGGGCGAGGAGCAGCAGCAGGACGCCCGCGCTGAGGGACAGGGCGGCCGCGAACGGACCGAACGCACCCGGCAGCACCTCGGCGAGCGTGTGCATACGGCTGTTGCGGAAGCGCGGGAAGACACCCGCCGCGATGTCCAGAAGCCCAACGAGCGTGCAGGCCCTGGCGACCAGGGCGGGAACGGCCTCGGGGCGCGGACCGCGGAGTACGCCCCGCAGTCGGCCCGTTCGAGCCGGAACCTCACCCGACATTTCCCCATCTATCCTGACAGACATCGCATCCCGTGGTTCTGCGAGAGACCTTGAATCCGGTGCCAATCCGGCATCCGGCGACATTGCGCCCTCTAGGACGGTGTCTTGGGGGGACAGGTTCACTCCCCATCGGAAAACCGTTTCAAAGGGCAAGGAAAGACCGGGGCAAGGCGCTGTGAAGGAAGCGGCGCCCGTCACCGGCCGGAAAGCGCAGGCAGGAACAGCCCATGGGTCTCACGAGCAACAAGATGCTGGCATTCGCGGTCCTCTTCGCGGTGCTGCTGTTCGTCGGCACGGTGTGGTGGTGGCCGCGGCTCGCGCGCCCCAACTGGCGTGCCGTGTCCGGGCGGATCGGCCTCCTGCTGGCCACCCAGGTCGCGATCTTCGCGTCGGTCGGCCTCGGCGCCAACCAGGCTTTCGGGTTCTACGCCAGCTGGGCCGATCTCCTCGGCCGGGAGTCGGGCCAGGGCATCGTCGTCGACCATGACCCCGGAGGCGCGAACGGCCCGCTCCAGGTGGTCGACACACGACAGGTGAACGTCTCCGGCGGAACGCGGCCACAGATCGGCGGGCAGATCCAGAAGGTCGACATCGTGGGCCGGCGGACCCATATCGCGTCTCCCGCGTACGTCTATCTGCCGCCGGAGTACTTCCAACCCCAGTACCGCACCCGTACGTTCCCGGCGACTGTCGTACTGACCGGCTATCCGGGCACCGCCGAGGCGCTCATCAAGGGCCTGCACTATCCGCAGACCGCCCACCGGCTGGCGAAGAACGGCACGATGCAGCCGATGATCCTGGTCATGATGCGGCCGACCGTCGCGCCGCCGCGCGACACGGAATGCGTGGACGTTCCCGGCGGCCCGAAGACCGAGTCGTTCTTCGCCAAGGACCTGCCCGACGCGGTATCGCACCACTACAGGGTGGGCAAAAAGCCCGGGAGCTGGGGAATCGTCGGCGATTCCACGGGCGGATACTGCGCACTGAAGCTCGCGATCCACCACCCGGAGACATACGCCGCCGCGGCGGGCCTTTCCCCTTACTACAGGGCGCCGAGCGATCCCACGACGGGCGATCTCTTCCACGGGGACGAGGAGTTGAAGAACCGCGCCGACCTGATGTGGTACCTGAAGCACAGGCCCGCGCCCGACACCTCACTGCTCGTCAGCAGCAGCAGGAACGGCGAGAGCAACTACCAGGAGACGCTGCGGTTCATCGACCTGGTGCAGGCGAAGAAGCCGACCCGGATCTCGTCGATCATCCTCGACAGCGGAGGGCACAACTTCAACACCTGGCGGCGCGAGATCCCGGCGACCCTGCAGTGGATCAGCGGACGCCTGAGCGACCACTGAGCGCCCACGGACGGTCTTTTCCCGGCCGATGTTCTTTCCCGGACGTCGGCCGCGGGATGCCGGATGCCGGACGCCGATGCCGGCCACCGGAAGAAAGCTTCAAGAACCTCACTCGGAATTCCGCAATCCGCAGGAGAAGGGTCGATTCGGGAGAAGAGGCGATCAAGAAACAGCGGCCGCGCAGTGGCAGTTGGGGCGGCAGATGAGGGACCGAAGTCGTGGTCGTTGAGCGGCCGGTGCGGAGATTGCCCGGTGATGGTGCGGTGAGAAGGTCTCGGTGTGGCTGTGTTTTTGCCCCGCGGGGCACCACGATTCGCCTACGCGCGGTAAGTTTCTGGCCATGCCACGAGGACGTCACCGCCATTCCCCACCTCTGCACCGGCTGTTGCCCCCCTCGGCGATCGCAGGCGTCTCCGCCGTCTGCGCCGCGGGGCCATGGCTGTTCTCCGAAACGCTGGTGCTCCGAGGGCTGGCCGCGGGTGCCGCGGCGACGGCTGTCGCGGGCGCGGTCGTCATGCGCCGCTGGGACGCGGCGGCGGGCAAACGGGTCGCGGACCTCACGCGTGCGCGTGCGAGCGACGAGTGGCGTCACGAGGAGCGGGCCGCCGAACTGGAGACAGATCTCGACGAGTCGCGAGAGCTGCGCACCAAGCTGGAGCAGCGGCTCCGTTCGAAGCGGGCCGAGCTGCAGGGGCTGCGCAACGAACACGCCGCGCTGCTGCGGCGATACGCCACGGCGGAGACCGAGCGTGCCACCGCGCTGGAGGGCCGCCGGCTCCTTGAGATAGAGGCGACGGCTCCGGCCCGGGTGGCATTGCCCGCGGCGTCCGTACCGCCGGGATCCGAGGAGACGGCATCCACCGCTGCCGGATCCGCCCAGGACGCCGTTCCGGAGGCGACCGCGGCGACGGTCCAGGCCGCCCTCGCGGTGTCCGCGGCGGCCTCGGTCCTCTACGTGAAGGCCAACGCGGCGCTGGACCGGCTCGCGAAGGCCGCGGTCGCCGATGCAGCCGATGCGAGCGATGCGAGCGATGCGAGCGATGCGGCCAAGGGCGCGGGTTCTGCGGGCGACTCCGCGGAGGACGTGTCCGAGGACGGCGCGCCTGCCGAGGACGTGACGGCGGAGGACGGTTCGGCGACGGACGACTCCACGACGGCCGGCTCCATGAGGGATTCGGCGACGGACGACTCCTCTGAGACCGAGACCGAAGCCGGGGCTGAGGCCGCGATCGAGGCCGCGATCACGGCCGAGGACACCGCCCCCGAGGCGGCCGATTCCGCCTCCGATTCTGCTTCCGTCGAGGACGGTTCGGCTCAGGGCGACACGGCGACGGACGGCCCCGTCCAGGACACTCCGGCCCCGAGCCCCTCCCCGAAGGGCGGCCCGGTCAAGCGGGCCACCACGAAGGGCGGTGGCCCCAAGGGCTCACCCTCGCCGGGCGGCCCCGGCAAGCGGGCGCCCCGGCCGAACGGTTCCCCGAACGGCTCCGCCAAGGGCGCCTCCGCGGCCGGCAGCACCGTGACGGGTGCCCCCGCCAAGGGTGACGCCGGGCAGGAGGGCGAGACGCGGGGGAAGTCCGAGGCGGTCGGCGGCCATGAGCGCACGGCCGCCGCGACCGCACCGATATCCGCGAGGCCCCCGCAGGCCGCGCAGCCCGCGGAGACCGTACGGCCGCACGCGCAGGCCACCGCGACCGACGTGACCCCCCGGCGGTCCACGGCGACCGACACGACCACGGCACCCAAGCGGTCCACGGCGATCGACGTGACGCCCCTGCAGTCCACGGCGACCCGCACGGCGCCCGCCCCCGAGCCGTCGCCGTCGCCAGGCACCGCCCTCGCGCGGCCCACCCCGTCCGCGGTGGCCCGTGTGCAGCGGCGGCCCGAGACCGGAGCGACGACCCACTCCCCGACGAGTGCGGCCGCCCTCACCCCCGCCGCACGGCCCGCCGGGCACTTCACCGTGCCCACGGCCGTCGCGGTCGCGCCGACCTCGCCCGCGCGACGCCCCTCAGTGGAGGGCGGGTTCGACTTCTTCGGTACGCAGAAGGGCGCGGAGGCGCTGGAGGCCGTACAGAACGAGGACCTCGCCGACGTGGTGGGCCAGGAGGCGCTCGCGCTCCACAAGGCCGAGTCCGAATCCGAGTTCAAGCCTGTGAGCGAGGAGTCCCGCGGTGTCGGCCAGGTCATCGACCTGACCGCGCACGACGAGACGGAGCAGATCGACCTGGCGGAACTGCGGAGCGCGGTTTCGTAACACTGGTAAGCCGTTCGGACCAACCTGGGCCCCGACCGATGGCGTACGTGATGAGGGCAGTGGCAACCCGCCACTGCCCTCACGCCGTTCGCTCTTGAGGCTCTTCACGGTCCTGACGGTTCCTCACGAGCCGTTCGCGGCGCTCAGGCCATCCACCGGTCCGGCCGGGCCTCCCGCCGCCCCGTGCGTGACCGGTCCGCCTGTCCGTACAGCAGCTCCGCCGCCTCGGAGGTGTCCCGCAGCCGGGCCGTCACGGTCTTGTTGGCGCCGGTGTCCACGCGGACGTCGGCCAGCCCCTTGCGGCGCTGCCACGGCCCCTGCTCCAGGCGCACGCTCTGCACCTTGGCGTGCGGCACGAGCGCGATGCTGCGGCGCAGCAACCCGTGCCGGGCCACGAAGACGGTGTCGGTCACGGCGAGCCCGTGGCCCCGCCACCAGAACGGCACGCACCAGCCCGCCCGGCGCGGCGGACGCGACAGTGAGGTGGGCACGGTCACCCCCGGCAGCACCCGCGCGATGACCGCGTCGGCGACCTCGCGCGGAGCGACCGGCACGAGCACGGAGTTGGACGACCCCGCCACGTCCAGTTCGACCCGGACCCACCCGCGCCGCCGCCAGAGCAGCGGCTCGACGATGCGTACGGTCTGGACGCGCCCGGGCGGCACGGTCTCGTGCGTACGGTCCAGCAGCCCGTGGTCGATGCGGAGCCCGTCGGGGGACTCGCCCACGGTCCAGTCGTACTCGCCGACGAACCGTCCCACACTGCTCGCGCCCGCGGCGCCGAGCAGCGGAAGCGCCGTCGCGAGGACCGTCCACACGCTGTGGGTGGCGAACCACAGCAGCGGCGGTACGACGAGTGCGGCGGCCAGCGTTCCCCAGGTGGCGCCGGTCAGGACGAGCGACACGGCGAGGACACCGGCCGGCACGTGGAGCAGCCGCTGGACCGGCGCCTCGCCCACCTCGTGTGCCGTTTCAGGTGCGAATCCGGCGGCCCGCGCGAGCAGTTCGGCCCGCAGTATCCGGGCCTCCTCCTGGCCCAGATAGGCCAGCTCGTCCTTCTTGTCGGTCCCGACGACGTCGAGTTTGAGTTTGGCGACACCGGCCACGCGGGCCAGCAGCGGCTGGGTGACGTCGACCGCCTGGAGCCGTTCGAGCCGGATGTGCGCGGTGCGCCGGAACACCAGGCCCGTACGGATGCGCAGTTCGGTGTCGGTCACCGCGAAGTGTGTGAACCACCAGCTCAGAAAGCCGTAGAGGGCAGCCCCCAGAACGGCTGCGACCAGGACGGCCAGCAGCGTCATCGTCGTGAGCCGCGTGAGCTGCCGCTGTGCCTGGTCGGGGTCGTGCACGGCCCAGCCGGCGATCACCGCGACGGGCGCCCACGCACGCCGCAGCGGCGTCACGGGGTGCAGCCGCCGCTCGGGCGGCCCGGCCGCGTCCTTCCGCCCGTCCTCGGCCGGCTCCTCCGGTACGGGCGCCGCCTCCGGTACGGGCGCCGCCTCCGGTACGGATGCCTCTTCCGGTACGGGCCTGGCCTCGTCGCGTACGTCCTTGGAGGCGCCCGGAGTCGTCACAGCCCCGCCGATCGGGCTTCGCCCAGCTCCGTGAGCCGGTCGCGCAATCGTTCCGCCTCGGCCGGGTCCAGCCCCGGAATGCGGGCGTCCGTCGCCGCGGCGGCCGTGTGCAGCTGCACACTCGCCAGCCCGAAGTGCCGCTCGACGGGGCCGGAGGTGACCTCGACCAACTGCATGCGCCCGTACGGCACGACGGTCTCCTCTTGCCACAGCACACCCCGGCTGATCAGCAGGTCGTCCGCGCGCTCGGCGTACCGCCAGGACCGCCAGTTGCGGCCCAGCATCGGCCAGCCCCACAGCAGCACCGCGAGCGGCAGCAGGGCGAAGGCCGCCCAGCCGGGCCCCGCGAGCAGGCCGAGCAGCAGGCCCGTACCGACGGTCAGCAGCCCCAGCCACACCACCAGCAACAGCCGTCGCATTCTCAGCAGCCCCGGCGGGAGTCCGATCCACACCGGCTCGCCCGCCGCCTGCCCCGCCGTCTGCCCCGCGTTTTCCGAGGTCCCCGTCTCCATGCCGCAAGCGTACGTACGCGACACTGTTCCCATGACTCCTACGACGGGTCCCACGGAGACCATGGTCGGCATCGGCGGCGCCGCGGAGAGCACCGACATGGTGCTCAACATCGGGCCCCAGCACCCGTCCACACATGGTGTGCTGCGGCTGCGGCTCGTCCTCGACGGCGAGCGGATCCAGCACGCGGAGCCGGTGATCGGCTATATGCACCGCGGCGCGGAGAAGCTCTTCGAGGCGCGCGACTACCGCCAGATCATCATGCTGGCCAATCGCCACGACTGGCTCTCCGCCTTCTCGAACGAGCTGGGCGTGGTCCTCGGTGTGGAGCGGATGCTCGGCATGGAGGTCCCCGAGCGCGCGGTGTGGACGCGCACGCTGCTCGCGGAGCTGAACCGGGTCCTGAACCACCTGATGTTCCTGGGTTCGTACCCCCTGGAGCTGGGCGGGATCACGCCGATCTTCTACGCCTTCACCGAGCGCGAGGAACTCCAGCACGTCATGGAGGAGATCTCCGGCGGGCGCATGCACTACATGTTCAACCGGGTCGGCGGTCTCAAGGAGGACATGCCCGCCGGATGGACCACGCGCGCGCGTGCGTCCGTTTCCGGCGTGCGCTCCCGCATGGACCGCTTCGACGACCTGGTCCTCGGCAACGAGATCTTCCGCGGTCGTACGAGGGATGTGGGCGTCCTCTCCCCGGAGGCCGTGCACGCCTACGGGGTGAGCGGTCCCATCGCCCGCGCCTCCGGCGTCGACTTCGACCTGCGCCGGGACGAGCCGTATCTCGCGTACGGGGAGCTCCAGGACACCCTGAGGGTCGTCACACGCCAGGAGGGCGACTGTCTGGCCCGCTTCGAGTGCCTCCTGGAGCAGACCCACGTCGCGCTCGACCTCGCCGACGCCTGTCTGGACCGGCTCGCGGAGCTGCCCCCGGGTCCCATCAACCAGCGGCTCCCGAAGGTCCTCAAGGCCCCCGAGGGCCACACGTACGCCTGGACCGAGAACCCTCTCGGCATCAACGGCTACTACCTCGTCAGCAAGGGCGAGAAGACCCCGTACCGGCTGAAGCTCCGCTCGGCCTCGTACAACAACATCCAGGCGCTGGTGGAGCTGCTCCCGGGCACGCTGGTCGCGGACATGGTGGCGATCCTGGGGTCGCTGTTCTTCGTGGTCGGGGACATCGACAAGTAGGAAAACCGCGCTCTACGTAGAGGGCTGTTCTCCGCCGGGGAGCGGGTCCGGAATTCCAACCGGCTGCAAAAGCCACCCGAAGTCGCCGAGCCCGCCCCGGGCGGTCAGCTCGGCGGCCTCACCCGCGCCCGCGAGGGCCCGTACGTATGCCGACGGGTCCGTGGAGGCCAGGCCCAGGGACGGCCGCTCCCCGCTGACGCCGAGCGCGCCCAGCGCCTCCCGCTGGCTCAGCAGCCGCGCCCCGGGCAGGGCGCACGCGTCCAGTGCCACATGCGCGGTGATGTCACAGGAGCCGTCGGGCACGGGTGCGGTCTCCCTGCCCTCCCTGAACCCGGTCAGCGTCCCGAAGGGCGGGCGTGCCCCCGCGAAATGCGCGTAGTCCACGGCCACGGCGAGACCCCGGCCGACGGAGGCCACGGCAGCGGCCCATGCGGCGTCCCTGGGGAGCCCGACCTCGGCACGGAGGCCTTCGGCGGGGACCTGGCCGCCCTCGCCAGGGCCCTGGAGGCCCTCTGCGGGCGGGCGGACGTCCTCGGCCGGGAACGGGCCGCCGGGAGCTTCAGGGAGCGGCAGCGGGCCGTCTGGAGCGTCGGGGAGCAGGAGTCGGCCGTCCGGAGGGCCCGTGAGCGGCCACCACCTCGCCAGCCACTCCGCCTCGGCCCCGGCCACCGGTTCCCCGAGGGACTCCGTCCCGTCCTCCCGTACGAGAACGAGCCGTGCCGTGCCCTCCGCGTCCACCTCGGCCACGTCCAGGGGCACGTTGTCGAGCCACTCGTTGGCGAACAGGAGGCCCGTGACGCCCGGCGGGGGCTCCGGGAGCCACTCGATCCGGTGATCGACTCCGGCGGGGCGGGCGGCCCGTTCCACGGCGTACCCACGCGCGCGGGAGGCCACTTCGGAGGGGAGGGCCTTCAGTACGCCGGTCACCAGCTCGCCGCGGCCCGCGCCCATGTCGACGAAGGCGAGTTCGGCGGGGTGGGCCAGCGCCTCGTCGACGCGGCACAGGAGCCGGGCCACGGCCCCCGCGAACAGCGGTGACGCGTGCACCGAGGTGCGGAAATGGCCCGCGGGCCCCTCGGGGCGGCGATAGAAACCGGAGGGCCCGTACAGCGCCTCCTCGGTCGCCCGGCGCCACCCGCGCAGCCCGTCCGCCGTGTCACACCTCACTGCGCTCACCACTGCTCCCGACCGCTTCCACCGCGTCAGGTTAAGCGCCAAGTCGAGTGGGGCCTCCACCTTGGGGAGTACGAGCACCGGTTACGGATCGACCCTCCGGTTGACCCCTGCACACAGCACGCTTCCCTACGCTGGGTTACGTGCAGCGCCTCTATGACTTTCTCCGCAGGCACCCGATGTGGGTCGACGGCTTCTGGGCCGTCTTCCTGCTCGGGATCTCTGTCGTGGGCGGAACCGCGAACCAGGAGGCCACCGGGACCGACCTCCCGGTCGTCGTCATCCCGGTCACCCTGCTCCTCTGCCTGGTGATCGCGCTGCGCAGGCGCATGCCCGAGAAGATGCTGCTGCTGGCCGTCGGCGTCGGCGTGGCACAGCTGGCACTGGACATGGCGGTGGTGCCTGCCGACTTCGCGCTGCTGGTGATCAGCTACACCGTCGCGTCGAACGGCACGCGCTGGGCCTCCCGGCTCGCCCTGACCGCCGGTCTGTTCGCGGCGCCCCTCTCGCAGCTGCGCTGGCCGGACGAGAACACGAGCGGCGCGGGCCACGTCGCGATAGTGGTCTTCCAGATGGTCCCGTTCGCCCTCGCCTGGGTGCTCGGCGACTCCCTGCGCACCCGCCGCGCCTACTTCGCGCAGCTGGAGGAGCGGGCCGCCCGTCTGGAGAAGGAGCGCGAGGCGCAGGCCAAGGTCGCCGTCGCCGCCGAGCGCGCCCGGATCGCCCGCGAGCTGCACGACGTGGTCGCGCACAACGTCTCGGTGATGGTGGTCCAGGCCGACGGCGCGGCGTACGTCCTCGACTCCGCTCCCGACCAGGCCAAGAAGGCCCTGGAGACCATCTCCGGGACGGGCCGGCAGGCCCTCGCCGAGATGCGCCGCCTCCTCGGCGTACTGCGCACCGGCGAACACCAGGAGTCCGGCGAGTACGTGCCGCAGCCCGACGTGGAGCAGCTCGACGACCTCGTGGAGCAGTGCCGCAGCTCGGGCCTCCCCGTCGACTTCAAGATCGAGGGGACCCCGCGCCCCCTGCCCAGCGGCGTGGAGCTCACGGCGTACCGCATCGTGCAGGAGGCCCTCACCAACACCCGCAAGCACGGGGGGCCGAACACGGGGGCGAGTGTGCGCCTGGTCTACTTCGACGACGGCCTCGGCCTGCTCGTCGAGGACGACGGCAAGGGCGCCCCGCACGAGTTGTACGAGGAGGGCGGCGCCGACGGCCGGGGCCACGGCCTGATCGGGATGCGCGAGCGCGTCGGTATGGTCGGCGGCACCCTGGACGCCGGGCCGCGGCCCGGCGGCGGTTTTCGCATCAGCGCCCTGCTTCCGCTCAAGCCGGCCCACTGACACGTGCACGCTTCAGCTCCACGAACCGACCGGAGGACCTTCCCATGCCGATCCGCGTGATGCTCGTCGACGACCAGGTGCTGCTGCGCACCGGGTTCCGGATGGTGCTCGCCGCCCAGCCGGACATGGAGGTCGTGGCGGAGGCGGGCGACGGCGTCGAGGCCCTCCAGGTGCTGCGCGCGACCGAGGTCGACGTGGTGCTCATGGACGTACGTATGCCGAAGCTGGACGGCGTGGAGACCACCCGCCGCATCTGTCAGGACGCGAACCCGCCGAAGGTGCTGATCCTGACCACCTTCGACCTCGACGAGTACGCCTTCTCGGGACTCAAGGCCGGCGCCTCCGGCTTCATGCTCAAGGACGTGCCGCCGGGCGAACTCCTCGCCGCGATCCGCTCCGTGCACAGTGGGGACGCGGTGGTCGCGCCCTCCACCACCCGGCGCCTGCTCGACCGGTTCGCGCCGATGCTGCCCAACGCCGGCAAGGAGCCCCAGCACAAGGAGCTGGAGCGGCTCACCGGGCGCGAGCGCGAGGTGATGATCCTGGTCGCGCAGGGCCTGTCGAACGGCGAGATCGCGGCCCGGCTCGTCCTCTCCGAGGCGACGGTCAAGACCCATGTGGGCCGCATCCTCACGAAGCTGGGCCTGCGCGACCGCGTCCAGGTCGTCGTCCTCGCGTACGAGACGGGGCTCGTGCGGGCCGGGGGTGGGGGCCAGGGCTGACCACCGCCAGGGGACAGGGCGACCACCGTCCGGGGACAGGGCGACCACCGTCCGGGGGCCGGGGCGCGCGTGACCGGGGTGTGATCGGCGACCACCAGCCCTCGCCGTCCTGGAGCGGCTGCGTGAACCGGAGTTCGCCGAGCGTCTGTGGACCGACCACACCACGGTCGCCAGGACCGCCGACCGCATCGCCGTCCTCGCGGGCCTGGCCAAGCACATCCGCTCCGACTGAGCCGCCGCAGCCGCAGCGCGGGTCGGCTCAGCGCAGGATGCCCTCCAGGAAGTCGCTGCCCAGCCGGGCCACCATCGTGACGTCCAGCTGGTGCAGGACGTACCGTCCGCGGCGGCGGGTGGTGAGCAGGCCCGCCTTCTTCAGGACACTCAGGTGCCTGGATATCTCGGGCGGCGTCATACCGTGCGTCTGGGCCAGCTCGCTCGTGGTGAAGGCGCTGCGGGCCAGACTGCGGCACAGGCGCATCCGCACCGGGTGGGACAGGGCCGTCATCCGCAGGGTCAGCTGCTCGACGGAGGGCGGGGCCGCCAACTCGGGGGAGCCGACCGGGTAGTGCAGCACCGGCTGCCAGCCGTACCGGTGCAGCACCATGAGGTGGGGCCAGCCGAGGCTCGTCGGCACCAGCAGCAGGCTGCTGTCCCGGACCGTGGTGTGGCCGCTGCCCAGCTTGTCCACGGTGACGCGCCCGGCCGCCTCGTCGAGCGTCACCGCGGGCGACACCGAGGCCAGCGCCTCGGCCAGGCCCCTGCGTCTGAGCAGGTCCGTCTTGTGGCGGGCGTCCGCGGCGAGCTGGTGGCGCAGCCGGGACCAGGTCTCGGCGAAGAAGGCCTCGTCGCAGTCCTCAAGGAACTGCCGCAGCCAGGCGCGGATCCTGGGCGGGTCCTCCAGAAGTCGCGCGGTGAACTCCGCCGGCCGGGGTCCGCGCGCGGCGGCCAGCTCCAGCGCGCGCCGCCGGGCCCCGGCGTCGGTGAGCGCACCCGCGCCCTGTGCGTCGTACGGCAGTGCGCAGGTGAATTCGAGGGCCGCGTCCACGAACTGGTCGTCCGTCAGTTTGTCCAGCAGGTCCAGGTCCTCGGCCAGGGTGGCGCCGGGGAGCGCGGTGCCGCCGCCCACCCCCGCATACGGCAGGAACAGGTCCGAGAAGGTCGTCCGCCACAGGAAGTCGGCCTCGCACATCCGGTCCGCCAGATGCGGGTCGAGCCGCGCGGTCACCCCGGTCGCCCAGCCCTGCAGCCCGGGGTGGTGCCCCGGCTCGGCCAGTGCGTGCAGCGCCATGCAGAGCTCGGCCAGGGGCGAGGGCACGACGGCCACCCGCTCCCTGCGGAGCCCGGAAATGTCGATGGTCACGCTCATGACCTCATGGTGCACCCCGCCACTGACAACGCGGCCGTCGATTGACGACCGCGGTCAATCGACGCGACGCACCGGCCGGGCGCGCGCAAGCTGGGACCACAGACCGGGGCAACCGCGGGGCCCACGGAGTTCACGTCCGTACCCAGTCCCGAAGAGGCGATCCGCCATGAGCATCACCCAGCAGTACCTCCTCGACACCTACCGCGCCCGGCAGCACGGCGACCCGACCCCGCCGGCCCCCGGCACCCACGACTGGCAGGCCATGCGCGAACTGGCCGACCACCGCCGGTTCCGCGCGGCCCTGACCGGCCGTCCGGAGCGGGGCCGGATCCGGGCGGCGCTGAGCCGGCTGCTCGGGCACTGAGGCCGCGATGAGACGCACTGGGGGGCACTGAGGGGCCGACTTTCAGGCACCGGACGCCCAGCCCCTCAGCGCGGAAGTCATGCCACGAGATCGGCCCCTCAGCGCGGAAGCCGCGCCACGAAGTCGGCGACCGCCTCGCGGACGTCTTCCGCGGTCCACTCCAGCCCCGGTGCGGCCACCGTGACCTCGGTGAACGCCAGACCGGGTCCACCCCGCTGCCAGACCTGCGGGAACAGGCCGGTCCTCGTCTCCTCGGCCTGCAGCGTCCCCGCGTCGGTGAGGACGTCGGCGTCGTACGGCAGCCAGACCTGGAACTGGTGGGTGTGCGGCTCCTCGGGGTGGACCCGGGCCCAGGGCACCCCCGCCCCGGCGAACCCCTCGCGCAGCGCCGCGGCGACCACGCGCGCGTGGGCCACGTACTCCGGGAGCCGGGGCAGCTCCTTCTCCAGGCCGATCAGCGCGGACAGGGCGGTGGGGAACTGCTGGAGGATCTGCCCGCCGTAGCGGTGGCGCCAGGCCTTCGCCTCGTCGACGAGCGTCTTCGGGCCCGCGAGGGCGGCGCCGCCGAATCCGTCGAGCGACTTGTAGAAGGACACGTAGACGCTGTCCGCGAGGTCCGCGATCTCGTCCAGACAGTGGCCGAGACGGGTGGTGCACTCCCACAGGCGGGCCCCGTCGATGTGCACCACGGCGTCGCGTTCGCGCGCCGCGTCCGTGACGGCGACCAGTTCCTCCCAGGAGGGCAGGACGAAACCGGCCTCCCTGAGGGGCAGTTCGAGGAACAGCGTCCCGAAGGGCTCCTCCAGGTCGTGTACCTCCTCGGCGGAGGGCATCCGCGGCTCGCGTGTCGGATGGACTGTCCGCAGATTGCTGACCGTGCTCAGGGAGTGCCGTTCGTGGACCTCCGGGTGGGAGAGGGGATGCATCGCCACCGTTGTATTGCCCGTACGGCCCGCCCAGCAGCGCAGCGCGACTTGCTGGGCCATGGTGCCCGAGGGGAAGAAGGCGGCGGCCTCCTTGCCGAGCAGACCGGCGACCCGCTCCTCCAGGGTCTCGACGATCCCGTCGCCGTACATGTCCACCGGCTCGTCCAGGTCGTACACGTCAGGTGCCGCGTCCGTCAGCCGGGCCAACAGCTCACCGACCGTGGAGCGGAAACCGGGTCGCCACAGCACCCGCCGCGCCCCTCTCCAGGCGACCCTGCGCCGCTCGCGCCGCTGCTCGGCCGTCTCGTCCGAGGCCTGCCCCGCCGAACCGTCCACCGCCTGGTCCACCGCCTGGTCCGCGGCCTGCTCCGCCGCCTGTTCCACCGCGCGCCCCGTCGTATCGCCCATGCCCGGATCATGCAGGACACCACGGCGGCCGGTCATATGAATTCCCCACAGCCTGTGGACAAGAAAACGGCCCTCGGACCAATCGCGTTAACATGACGAGAAATCGTCCGGTACCCCGAGCGGACTGGAACGGAAGGCCGCCGTCGAGTGAGTACATTCCCCCAGCCAGACCCCAAGGACCGCCCCGCACGGCTCACCGTCGGTGTCGTCGGCGCCGGTCGCGTGGGCCCTGCCCTGGCCGCGTCGCTGCAGCTCGCCGGACACCGCCCGGTGGCCGCCTCCGGGGTCTCCGACGCCTCCCGGCGACGAGCGGCACAGCTGCTGCCCGACGTGCCGCTGGTGACCCCCGAGCAGGTCCTGCAGCGGGCCGACCTGGTGCTCCTGACCGTCCCTGACGACGCCCTGCCGGGACTGGCGGAGGGCCTCGCCGAGACCGGTGCCGTACGGCCGGGGCAGCTCATCGTGCACACCTCCGGGCGGTACGGCACGAGGGTCCTGGACCCCATGCTGCGCGCCGGTGCGCTGCCGCTCGCGCTGCACCCCGCGATGACGTTCACCGGCACCCCGGTGGACGTGCAGCGCCTCGCCGGCTGCTCCTTCGGGGTCACCGCGCCCGAGGAGCTGCGCCTGGCCGCCGAGGCACTGGTCATCGAGATGGGTGGCGAGCCCGAGTGGATCGCCGAGGCCTCCCGGCCGCTCTACCACGCGGCCCTCGCGCTCGGCGCCAACCACCTGGTGACGCTGGTCGCCGAGTCCATGGAGCTGCTGCGCGCGGCGGGCGTCGAGGCCCCGGACCGGATGCTCGGCCCGCTGCTGGGCGCGGCTCTGGACAACGCTCTGAGGTCGGGCGACGCGGCCCTCACGGGACCGGTGGCGCGCGGTGACGCGGGCACGGTAGCCGCGCACGTCGCCGAGTTGCGCAGGCACGCGCCCCAGACCGTCGCCGGCTATCTGGCGATGGCCCGCGCGACCGCCGACCGGGCCCTCGCCCATGGCCTGCTCAAGCCGGAACTCGCCGAGGACCTCCTCGGAGTACTCGCCAACGGGACGGCCGGGACCGCCGGGCCGGGCGGACCGAACGGTCCCGACGGAACGAACGGAACCGACGGACCCGACGGGACCGAGGGAGACGCCCGATGACGCGCGCAGGTGCCGAGAACGGAGCCACCCGATGACCACCACCGTGCTGCGCACCGCCGACGAGCTCCACGCACGCGTGCGCACCGGCCGCCGTGCCGTCGTGATGACCATGGGCGCCCTGCACGAGGGTCACGCGACGCTGATCCGCACCGCCCGTGGGATCGCGGGCGACGGCGAGGTCGTCGTCACTGTCTTCGTGAACCCCCTCCAGTTCGGCGCGGGCGAGGACCTCGACCGCTACCCGCGCACCCTGGACGCCGACGTCAAGATCGCCGGACTGGCGGGCGCGGACGTCGTGTTCGCCCCCTCCGTGGACGAGGTCTACCCGGGCGGTGAACCCCAGGTCCGCATCAGCGCGGGCCCCATGGGCGAGCGCCTGGAGGGTTCGGCCCGTCCCGGGCACTTCGACGGCATGCTCACCGTCGTCGCCAAGCTGCTGCACCTCACCCGCCCCGATGTGGCGCTGTTCGGGCAGAAGGACGCCCAGCAGCTCGCCCTGATCCGCCGCATGGTGCGCGACCTGAACTTCGGCATGGAGATCGTCGGCGTCCCGACGGTGCGCGAGGCGGGCGGCCTGGCCCTGTCCAGCCGCAACCGCTATCTGTCGGCCACCGAGCGCCGTACCGCGCTCGCCCTGTCCCAGGCCCTGTTCGCGGGCAGCGACCGGCACGCCGCCCAGGAGGCGCTGCGCGCGCGTGCCCGTGAGGTGCCCGCCACGCACGCGCGTGCCGCGGCCCTCAGCGCCATCGGCGAGTCCCGCGCCGCGGCCGACACGCACGCCGTCGCCAAGGCGGCCCCCGGCGGCCCCGCCGCGGTCCGCGCCGCCGCCCGCCTGGTCCTGGATGACGCGGCCCGCCTCAAGCCGCCGCTCGCGCTGGACTACCTGGCGCTGGTCGATCCGTCCGACTTCACCGAGATCCCGGACGACCACACCGGCGAGGCGGTCCTCGCCGTCGCCGCCCGGGTCGGGACGACCCGGCTGATCGACAACATTCCTCTGACCTTCGGAGCCGCCTCGTGACCAGCACAGGCATACGCCCGCCCGTCGCCCACCACCACCCTCAACCGAGAGCGCTTCGCGCTCGCCTCCCTCGATTGCACGCGCCCGCACCCGGCTGGTCCGTCACCGCCGACGTCGTGGTCGTCGGCTCCGGAGTCGCCGGACTCACCGCGGCCCTGCGCTGCGACGCCGCCGGTCTGCGCACCGTCGTCGTCACCAAGGCCCGCCTCGACGACGGCTCCACCCGCTGGGCCCAAGGCGGCATAGCGGCGGCCCTGGGCGAGGGCGACACCCCCGAGCAGCACCTCGACGACACGCTGGTGGCGGGCGCGGGCCTGTGCGACGAGGACGCCGTCCGCATCCTCGTCACCGAGGGACCCGACGCCGTACGCCGCCTCATCGAGACCGGCGCCCACTTCGACGAGTCCGAAGGGGGCGTCCTGGAGCTGACCCGCGAGGGCGGCCACCACCGCCGCCGCATCGCCCACGCGGGCGGCGACGCGACCGGCGCCGAGATCTCGCGCGCTCTCGTCGAGGCGGTCCGCGCGCGTGGCATGCGCACGGTCGAGAACGCGCTCGTCCTGGACCTCCTCACGGACGCCGACGGACGCACCGCGGGTGTGACCCTGCACGTCATGGGAGAGGGCCAGCACGACGGCGTGGGAGCCGTCCACGCGCCCGCCGTGGTCCTCGCGACGGGCGGCATGGGCCAGGTCTTCTCGGCGACCACCAACCCCTCCGTCTCCACCGGCGACGGCGTGGCGCTCGCGCTGCGCGCCGGCGCCGAGGTCAGCGACCTCGAATTCGTGCAGTTCCACCCGACCGTGCTGTTCCTCGGCGCGGACGCCGAGGGCCAGCAGCCGCTGGTCTCCGAGGCGGTCCGCGGCGAGGGCGCCCACCTGGTCGACGCCCACGGCAAGCGCTTCATGCTGGGCCAGCACGAACTGGCCGAGCTCGCCCCCCGCGACATCGTCGCCAAGGGCATCATGCGGCGCATGCAGGAGCAGGACGCTGAGCACATGTACCTGGACGCCCGGCACTTCGGCGCCCACATGTGGGAGCACCGCTTCCCGACGATCCTCGCCGCCTGCCGCGCCCACGGCATCGACCCGGTCCACGAGCCCATCCCCGTCGCCCCGGCCGCCCACTACGCCTCCGGAGGCGTCCGCACGGACTCTCGGGGCCGTACGACCGTCTCCGGCCTGTACGCGTGCGGCGAGGTCGCCTGCACCGGCGTCCACGGCGCCAACCGGCTCGCCTCCAACTCCCTCCTGGAGGGCCTGGTCTACGCGGAGCGCATCGCGGCCGACATCGTGGGTGGCCACGAGGAGAACAGCCTCCACGTGCGCGTGCCCGCGCCGGTCGCCCACCCGGAGAGGCCGGAGAGGCCGGAGAAGCCCGCCCATCCGCTGCTCGCCCCCGAGGCACGGTTCGCGATCCAGCGGATCATGACCGACGGCGCCGGGGTACTGCGCTCGGCCGTCTCCCTGGAGACCGCGGCCGAGCGCATCCAGCAGCTGCACACCGACGCCCGCGACGCCCTCGACGTGAACGGCAAGACGGCCGAGCCCGGCGTCGACACCTGGGAGGCCACCAACCTCCTGTGCGTGGCCCGCGTCCTCGTCTCCGCCGCCCTGCTGCGCGAGGAGACCCGCGGCTGCCACTGGCGCGAGGACAAAGGTGAACGGGACGACACGAACTGGCGGCGCCACATCGTCGTGCGGCTGAATCCCGACCGGACACTCGCCGTACACACCACCGACACCCCAGACTTCCCCCCGACACAGCAGTCCCGTCCCCAGGAGCAGTGACAGAAGTGAGCACCCCCGACCTTCCCCTCCTCACCGGCGGTGGCTGCGGCGACGGCTGCGGCTGCGGCGCCGCAGGGGAGTACGACGTCGATCCCCTGGAGTACGCCGAGTGCGGGCTCGACCCCGCCCTCGCGCAGCTCCTCGCCGACGCCGGACTCGACCCCGTGGAGATCGAGGACATCGCCCATCTGGCCATCGAGGAGGACCTCGACCACGGCGTGGACGTGACCACCGTCGCGACCATCCCCGAAGAGGCCGTCTCCACCGCCGACTTCACCGCCCGCGAGGCCGGTGTCGTCGCGGGCCTCAGGGTCGCCGAGGCCGTCGTCTCCGTGGTCTGCACGGACGAGTTCGAGGTCGAGCGGCACGTCGACGACGGCGACCGCGTCGAGGCCGGCCAGAAGCTCCTGAGCGTCACGACCCGCACCCGCGACCTGCTGACGGCCGAGCGCAGCGCCCTGAACCTCCTGTGCCGTCTGTCCGGCATCGCGACGGCCACGCGCGCGTGGGCCGACGTTCTGGAGGGCACCGGCACGCGCGTGCGCGACACCCGCAAGACGACGCCGGGACTGCGCTCCCTGGAGAAGTTCGCGGTCCGCATGGGCGGCGGCGTCAACCACCGCATGTCCCTCTCGGACGCGGCCCTCGTCAAGGACAACC
The DNA here is from genome assembly GCF_055577685.1 of Streptomyces sp. NPDC033178. Classification (NCBI taxonomy): domain Bacteria; kingdom Bacillati; phylum Actinomycetota; class Actinomycetes; order Kitasatosporales; family Streptomycetaceae; genus Streptomyces; species Streptomyces sp. NPDC033178. The sequence goes on along the minus strand of NZ_JBVIPT010000017.1, from coordinate 54,803 downwards.
ACGTGGTCGCCGCGGGCGGCGTCACCCAGGCCTTCAAGGCCGTACGGGAGACCTTCCCGGACGTGCCGATCGAGGTCGAGGTCGACACCCTGCACCAGCTCCGCGAGGTCGTGGACGCGGGCGCCGACCTGATCCTCCTCGACAACTTCACGCCCGGCGAGTGCGAGGAGGCCGTGGCCATCGTGGACGGCCGCGCACTCCTGGAGGCCTCGGGCCGCCTCACCCTGGACACCGCCCCGACGTACGCGAAGACGGGCGTCGACTTCCTCGCGGTGGGCGCCCTCACGCACTCCTCGCCCATCCTCGACATCGGCCTCGACCTGCGCGAGGCCGCCGACACGTCCGAGGCCTTTGACGCGTCGACGACGAGCGAGGCTGAGTAGGCATGCTGCTCACGATCGACGTAGGCAACACGCACACCGTCCTCGGCCTCTTCGACGGCGAGGACATCGTCGAGCACTGGCGCATCTCCACGGACGCGCGCCGCACCGCGGACGAGCTGGCCGTTCTCCTCCAGGGCCTGATGGGCATGCACCCGCTCCTCGGTGACGAGCTGGGTGACGGCATCGACGGCATCGCCATCTGCTCGACCGTCCCCTCGGTCCTGCACGAGCTGCGCGAGGTGACCCGTCGCTACTACGGCGACGTACCCGCCGTCCTCGTCGAACCGGGCATCAAGACCGGCGTCCCGATCCTGATGGACAACCCCAAGGAGGTCGGCGCCGACCGCATCATCAACGCGGTCGCGGCCGTCGAGCTCTACGGCGGACCGGCCATCGTCGTCGACTTCGGCACGGCGACGACGTTCGACGCGGTCTCCGCGCGCGGGGAGTATGCCGGCGGCGTCATCGCCCCCGGCATCGAGATCTCCGTCGAGGCACTCGGCGTCCGCGGCGCCCAGCTCCGCAAGATCGAGATCGCCCGCCCCCGCACGGTCATCGGCAAGAACACCGTCGAGGCCATGCAGTCGGGCATCATCTACGGCTTCGCGGGCCAGGTCGACGGCGTCGTCAACCGCATGGCCCGCGAACTCTCCGAGGACCCCGACGACGTCACGGTGATCGCGACGGGAGGCCTGGCCCCGATGGTCCTGGGCGAGGCCTCGGTGATCGACGAACACGAACCCTGGCTGACCCTGATCGGCCTCCGCCTGGTCTACGAAAGAAACGTGTCCCGCACATAGGCGCCCAAAGGGGCGCGGGACTGCGGCCGATCCGCGGCTCGGCCGCGTGGGCGCGACCGGCCCCACGCGCCCGCACGCATCCACACACCCCCGGTGGCACCCCCGTCAGCATGGCGAAGCCACGCCACACGGCACCCGATCTACGGATTTTGTCTGATTAGCGCGTATCGTCGCGAGCATGCCCACGCCCTATGGATCCCGCGGCGGCATGGCGTTCGGTGCGGAGGAGCTGCGTGTGCTCCGACGTGCGCTCGCTCTCGCCCTGCACCCCCGCCCCGCTTCGGCCGAGGACGTCCAGGACTGCCTCCGCCTGGCGGAGGCAGTCGACGAGGCGGCCCGCGAGGGCGCCCGGCTGCGCGCCTTCCTGCTGGCCGACCTCGCCCGCTACCGCGCCGCGCTCCCCGGCACGGCGGCCGGCTACCTGACGCTCCTTGAGGAGGCCCTCGTGGTCGGCTACCGCCCGGGCCCCGACGACCTCGCCGGGCTGCGCGCCCTGCGCGGCAACCCCGTCGCGGCCGCTCTCCTCGACCGCTGCCACGACCTCGCGGAGCAGGACGTACGCATGCGTCTCGCCCTCCGTACGGTCCCGGCCTCCCGCAGTCGTGCGCGGACCCGTCTGACGGCCCTCCCGGGCGGCCTCGCCGCCGCCACGGAGGAACCCGGCAGGAAGCCCGCGGAAAAGCCCGCCGAGAAGCCGGCCTCCCCCCAGCCCAAGCCGCAGTCCCCGCGCCGCGACCGCCCCATCCCGACCCCCGGCGAGGTCTTCCCCCCGAGGCGCAAACCGGCCGCCCCACCCGCGAAAGCACCGCAGCAGCTCGCCGCGGTCTAGTCGCGCCGACGGCGATGCACTCGACCCCCACCCCGCACCCGCCCCGCGGCCCCTGGCTACTCTGGACGGCATGGACTACGTCTCCGCGCTCGTGCCCCCGGTAGTGATGGCCGTGTTCTTCACCGGTCTGATCGTGACGATCGTGAAGACCCAGGGCGGCGCCAACAAGGCCAAGGAGGACGCGGTCGTCGACGCGGCCCTCGCCCGCGCCGAGGGCGCCCGTCAGGCCTCACGCGACACCGGCGCCTGAGCTTCACCCGGGAGCCGAACGACGTCCACCCCGTGGCGTACGACTCATCAGCTTTTCGAGTCGTACGCCCTTTTTGTTGCTGTTTGTCATCCAAAGCCACGTCCACCACGTGATTGGCGACATCTCCCCCTATTGTTCTGAGCTGTGCCTCGCCCATTGGGAGAACTCGAAGACGCGGTCATGACGCGGGTGTGGAAGTGGAACCGCCCGGTGACCGTTCGGGAAGTCCTGGAAGACCTTCAGCAGGAACGGTCCATCGCGTACACGACGGTGATGACCGTTTTGGACAATCTCCATCAGAAGGGCTGGGTACGCCGCGAAGCCGAAGGCCGGGCCTATCGATATGAGGCGGTCTCCACCCGGGCCGCCTACGCGGCGGCACTGATGAACGAAGCCTGGACCCAGAGCGACAACCCGGCCGCCGCTCTCGTCGCCTTCTTCGGCATGATGTCCCCGGAACAGCGCGAAGCACTCCGCGATGCCGTGCGTATGGTCCAAGGGCCGGAGGAAACCCCCGCGCCACAGAACCCGACGGCGGAGAACCCGGCAACCGAGAACCCGGCAACCGAGAACCCGGCAGTCGAGAAGCAGTCTGTGGAGAACCCGGCTGTGGAGAACCCCGTCGGCGAGAACCCCGCCGCCGCTGGGGGCGAGACCGGGCGATAACGTCCGCTCATGCCAGTAGAGCAGCCCGAAGCCGCCACTAAAGCCCTCACCGTCCGCCGGGCCAGGACCAGCGATGTCCCGGCGGTTCGCCGCCTCCTCGACGCCTACGTCCGCGGCGGCATCCTGCTCGACAAAGCGACGGTGACGCTTTACGAGGACATCCAGGAGTTCTGGGTCGCGGAACGCGACACCGGTTCAACTACGGAGGTCGTGGGCTGCGGCGCTCTGCACGTCATGTGGGAAGACCTCGCGGAAGTCCGCACTCTCGCCGTGGACGGCTCGATGAAGGGCGCCGGCGTCGGACATCAGTTGCTGGGGAAGTTGCTGGACACCGCCCGCTGGCTCGGTGTTCGCCGCGTATTCTGCCTGACCTTCGAAGTCGACTTCTTCGCGAAGCACGGCTTCGTGGAGATCGGTGAGACACCTGTGGACACCGATGTCTACGCCGAGCTGTTGCGTTCCTATGACGAGGGCGTGGCCGAGTTCCTCGGTCTCGAACGAGTGAAACCGAACACCTTGGGCAACAGCCGGATGCTTCTGCATCTGTGATCGCCACCCCGTAATACCCGTGGCATACCCCTGCCACTAGCCCGACGGCCCTTGCCCGCGGGCCCTATGTCCGAAACGCGCACGTTTCCGGTCTTCCCGGGTCCGTCGGTCTCTGCCAGGGGTTTGTGTTTTTCCAGCAAAAGCGGTTTGCTTTCCGACGTACTGCAGTAGTGCATATAACAGGGACGTGAAACAGCGGCGGCCGCCGCGGACCCCCGTCCCTGAAGATATCGATGAAAGGAAATCCGGTGGCACAGAAGGTTCAGGTCCTTCTTGTCGACGACCTCGACGGTGGCGAGGCGGACGAGACCGTGACGTTCGCGTTGGACGGCAAGACGTACGAGATCGATCTCACGACTGCCAATGCGGACAAGCTCCGTGGACTTCTCGAGCCGTACGTCAAGGGCGGTCGTCGTACCGGAGGCCGCGCCTCGGGGAGCCGTGGAAAGGCGCGCGCCGCTTCCGGTGGCAGCCAGGACACCGCTCAGATCCGCGCGTGGGCGAAGGAGAACGGCTACGAGGTCAATGACCGCGGTCGCGTTCCTGCGTCCATTCGTGAGGCTTACGAGAAGGCCAACGGCTGAGCGGAGGCCTACGACATGGCCAAAGGCTGAGCACAGGAACGGCGCAGCCGGATGCGATGGCATTCTGTCGCCATCGTGTCCACGAGTCGTACGAGATCGGGGGCGCCCCCAACGCCCCCACCGAGCGCCGACAGCGTCGGCAGCGACGGCTCCACCTCGCAGCCAGGCTCAGGGGGTCGCAGCCAGACGGCGGCCCCCTGCGAGCTGTCCGCGGTGGTATCCACAGCGGTTTCCACAGATGTGTGCGGTGTGCGCGACGTATGCGCAGGGATGTGTACGGGGGTCCCCGCAAGTCGCGGAGTGCCGGACGTCGGTGTGCCGGGCGGCAGCGGTGCCTCGATGCGCCCGCCCTCGCCGATCGCCCTGAGATCCAGCGCGAGAGCCCCCCACTCCAGCCAGTCGAGCAGCCCCGGCAGCTCGTCCGCGCTGCCCGCCGCCACCAGAATCCGCATCCGGTCCGTCCGCACGGCCACCGGAGAGCCCGGCCCCAGATGCCGCAGCGCCGCGTACCCCGCCTCCACCGGTGCGTCCAGTACGTCGAAACGCAGCCCCGTCGGCAGGTCCACGGGAGTGCCGGGCACGGTCGGCCAGCCCAGTTCGTTCTCGTACCAATGCCGGACCGCGCGACTCGTGCGGCTCGGGTGGCCCGAGTCACTCATGCGGCTCGGGTGGCTCGGGTCGAGGGACCGGCGGGGAGAAGGGACCGTGGGGACCATGCAAGGCCAACCGTCACAGCCGCGTCCAAGTTACGCTGGGTGGCTTCGTATGTGCGCAGCGTGTCCGAAAAGTGGGCGCTCCGAAGCGGTCCGCGGCGCAAGGATGTTCGCCCATAGCGGAGGGAACCGGTGCGTTCGGCATGGAGTGTCAGTGCGTACGGGTAAGACATCCCTAGTGGGAGGGGCGACACGCAAGGTTCGGGCATCTCACGTTCGCCATCGGCGTACAGATGGTGGGGGTATCTGCCTGGCCTGCGGGAACATCGTCTCGCACCATCAGGTTGGAGCAGATGTCGGCGTTCGGGGTCAGGAGGCCAAGGACGGTGTCGGCAGTTGGAATGAGCGGTCCCCGCTTGCGGGACTAAGCTGCGGAAGGACAGGGAGGGGAGCGTCCCCTTACTGCCTGACCGCTCTGAGGAGCGATTAACGATGTTCGAGAGGTTCACCGACCGCGCGCGGCGGGTTGTCGTCCTGGCTCAGGAAGAAGCCCGGATGCTCAACCACAACTACATCGGCACCGAGCACATCCTCCTGGGCCTGATCCACGAGGGTGAGGGTGTCGCCGCTAAGGCCCTGGAGAGCCTCGGGATTTCGCTCGAGGCGGTCCGCCAGCAGGTGGAGGAGATCATCGGGCAGGGCCAGCAGGCCCCGTCCGGGCACATTCCCTTCACCCCCCGTGCCAAGAAGGTCCTGGAGCTGTCGCTCCGCGAGGCCCTTCAGCTGGGCCACAACTACATCGGCACGGAGCACATCCTGCTCGGCCTGATCCGCGAGGGCGAGGGTGTCGCCGCCCAGGTCCTCGTCAAGCTGGGCGCAGATCTCAACCGGGTGCGGCAGCAGGTCATCCAGCTGCTCTCCGGTTACCAGGGCAAGGAGACCGCCGGCGCCAGTGGCGGTCCTGCCGAGGGCACGCCCTCGACGTCCCTGGTCCTCGACCAGTTCGGCCGGAACCTCACCCAGGCCGCTCGTGAGTCCAAGCTCGACCCGGTCATCGGGCGCGAGAAGGAGATCGAGCGGGTCATGCAGGTGCTGTCCCGGCGTACGAAGAACAACCCGGTCCTGATCGGTGAGCCCGGTGTCGGCAAGACCGCCGTCGTCGAAGGTCTCGCCCAGGCCATCGTCAAGGGCGAGGTGCCCGAGACCCTCAAGGACAAGCACCTCTACACCCTGGACCTCGGCGCCCTGGTCGCCGGCTCCCGCTACCGCGGTGACTTCGAGGAGCGCCTGAAGAAGGTCCTCAAGGAGATCCGCACCCGCGGCGACATCATCCTGTTCATCGACGAGCTGCACACCCTGGTCGGTGCGGGTGCCGCCGAGGGCGCCATCGACGCCGCGAGCATCCTGAAGCCGATGCTGGCCCGTGGCGAGCTGCAGACGATCGGTGCGACGACACTCGACGAGTACCGCAAGCACCTGGAGAAGGACGCCGCGCTGGAGCGCCGCTTCCAGCCCATCCAGGTCGCGGAGCCGTCGCTGCCGCACACCATCGAGATCCTCAAGGGTCTGCGCGACCGCTACGAGGCGCACCACCGCGTGTCCATCACGGACGAGGCCCTGGTGCAGGCGGCGACGCTCGCCGACCGGTACATCTCGGACCGCTTCCTGCCGGACAAGGCGATCGACCTGATCGACGAGGCCGGTTCCCGGATGCGCATCCGCCGGATGACCGCGCCGCCGGACCTCCGCGAGTTCGACGAGAAGATCGCCGGAGTCCGTCGCGACAAGGAGTCCGCGATCGACTCGCAGGACTTCGAGAAGGCCGCCTCCCTGCGCGACAAGGAGAAGCAGCTCCTCGCCGCGAAGGCCAAGCGGGAGAAGGAGTGGAAGGCCGGCGACATGGACGTCGTCGCCGAGGTCGACGGCGAGCTGATCGCCGAGGTCCTCGCGACCGCCACCGGCATCCCGGTCTTCAAGCTGACCGAGGAGGAGTCCTCGCGCCTGCTGCGCATGGAGGACGAGCTCCACAAGCGGGTCATCGGCCAGGTGGACGCCGTCAAGGCGCTCTCCAAGGCGATCCGTCGTACGCGCGCCGGTCTGAAGGACCCGAAGCGTCCCGGTGGTTCGTTCATCTTCGCCGGTCCGTCCGGTGTCGGTAAGACCGAGCTGTCCAAGGCGCTCGCCGAGTTCCTCTTCGGTGACGAGGACGCGCTGATCTCCCTCGACATGTCGGAGTTCAGCGAGAAGCACACGGTCTCGCGTCTCTTCGGTTCGCCCCCCGGTTACGTGGGCTACGAAGAGGGCGGCCAGCTGACCGAGAAGGTCCGCCGCAAGCCGTTCTCCGTCGTCCTCTTCGACGAGGTCGAGAAGGCGCACCCGGACATCTTCAACTCGCTGCTGCAGATCCTGGAGGACGGTCGCCTGACCGACTCCCAGGGCCGGGTCGTGGACTTCAAGAACACGGTCATCATCATGACGACCAACCTCGGCACCCGGGACATCTCCAAGGGCTTCAACCTGGGCTTCGCGGCCTCGGGCGACAAGAAGACCAACTACGAGCGCATGAAGAACAAGGTCTCGGACGAGCTGAAGCAGCACTTCCGGCCCGAGTTCCTCAACCGCGTCGACGACGTGGTCGTCTTCCCGCAGCTGACGCAGGAGGACATCCTCACGATCGTCGACCTGATGATCGGCAAGGTCGACGAGCGTCTCAAGGACCGGGACATGGGCATCGAGCTCTCCCAGTCCGCGAAGGAGCTGCTGGCCAAGAAGGGTTACGACCCGGTGCTCGGCGCGCGTCCGCTGCGGCGCACGATCCAGCGCGAGGTCGAGGACTCCCTGTCGGAGAAGATCCTCTTCGGCGAGCTGCGTCCCGGCCACATCGTGGTCGTCGACACGGAGGGCGAGGGCGAGGCCAAGACCTTCACCTTCCGCGGCGAGGAGAAGTCCGCGCTGCCGGACGTCCCGCCGATCGAGCAGGCGGCCGGCGGCGCCGGTCCCAACCTGAGCAAGGAGGCGTGACCCCCCGGGGTTCCGCCTGAGAACGGCCGAAGGGGCCGGTGCCGACAAGGCACCGGCCCCTTCGTCGTGCCCGGCGGTGTCGTCGCGCCCGGCCGTGGTTACGACAGCTGGCCGTCGTAGTCCGGCAGCTTGTACGTCTGCTCGGCGTGCCCGCCCGACAGGTCGGTGGTGCTGTTGCCGATGTTCGCGATGATCGTGTAGCCCTTGGCCTCGATGGCCGTGCGCTGGGCCGTCTTGTACTCGGCGACGTCCCTGAACAGGTCGATGAAGTTGCGTACGTACAGGCCCGAGACCTGGTAGCCGACGTGCTTGAGGTTGTACTCCGTCACCGACTTGATGATGTCCGGGCGGGCCGTGACGAAGAACAGGGCGACGCCGCGGTCCTGGGCGTACTTGGCGGCCTCCAGGACGGGCGCGTTGGCCGGCGACGGGTAGCTGAAGCCGAAGTCGGTCTCCAGCGTGGTGTTGTCGATGTCGAAGACGATGGCCTGCTTCTCGCCGGATGACGCGTCGGCGATACGTTCCTTCAGGTGGGGCAGCGCGTCGGCCATGACGGCCCGGCAGTCCTTCTGCCAGGTGTCGTAGTCCACGTCCTCCGCGGCGGCGGCAGAGGCGGCGGTCGCGACGGTGGTGGCCGCGGCGGGGGCGGCGGCCGGGGTCGCGGCGGTGGCAGGGATCGCCAGGGCCGCGGTGACAGCGGTGGCGGCGGCGGTCACGCCTATGAGGCGCTGCCAGCTTCTTCCTGACATGGGATGGGGGGTTCCTCTCGCGTCGGAGCGCTGCGGACGTGGGTCGTGGTGCATGCTCATGTGCGTGTGAGGCCACAGGGAAGCGAAGGGATTACTGGTCGGTAACTGTAGGGTGCCTGGGTGGGGTTGGGACAGACCTCGGACCTAGAGAACCGTGTGCGTCTTCATGACGGCGTGCGTGCCGGGGAAGAGTTCGAGGACCTCTGCGGGTACCTCGGTCGTGTCCGGGTCGAGTGCGAATGTCACCGACCTCAACCCGGGAAACAGAGCCGGTACCGCTGATAGGTCTTCGTTTCCGGTGAATTTGTTGAAGTGGAGTCGCTCAATGCCCGGCAGGACAGGGCCCGCGGTCCAGGGAACGGCGGTCCAGTTGAGGCGCAATTCCCGGAGTTCGGGGAGGAGGGCGACCTCTTCGTAGTCCTCGGGGGTGAGCGGTTCGAGGAGGTTCGCCAGACTCAGCGTCTTCACCGAGCGCATATGGCGCAAGCCGCGCAGCCCGGTGAATCGGAGGGCATTCCTGGTGAATCGCAGATACGTCAGTGCCAGGCCCCGAGGGAGTGCGGCGTCGAGGGAATCGGCCTGAAGCGGTACACCGGTGTCGAGTTCGTGCAGGGTTGCCGAGGTCGAGAGCGGCGCCAGGGCGTGCGGCTTTTCAAGACCCTTCATCTGGTCCAGGGACAGCCATTTCAACGGCAGCGCGGCCAAGGGCGTGAGGTCTTCGACGTGCGGACCGTCGCTGAGGTCCAGATGCCAGAGCCGGTGGAGCGGCGAAAGACAGTCCAGATCGTGCAGTGAGTGGTTGTTCCGCACGACGAGCAGGCGGGTCGTGTCGGGCGGGAGGTGGTTCCTCAGCGCCGCGGCCTCGATGTCCCCGACGAGCTGGAGCTGTGGGCGTCCGCCGAGTGAGTGCAGTGCGCGCAGATGGGCCGCCGAGTGGACGGCGAAGTAGAGGTCTTCCTGGGGCAGGTGGGCGATGACCTCGGCCGCGTACCGCTCGGTGTCGAAGCGGTGCCAGGTCCAGGTGAGCTGAGTGCGGACCGACATGGCGGGGTGGCCGCGGAAGCGGGCCAGGACCGGGACGGACTCGTCCGTGCCGATGAGGGACGCGGTGACGACAACAGCCCTCGCCTCCGCGTCGGACAGGCCCTCAGGACCAGGCAGCAACTCCAGGACGAGCGGGCCGACCGAGGCCAGTTCCTTGGCCTCCTCCACCGTGCGCGGCGGAATGAGCATCGCCGCCTGCTCCTCCACGGCCGCCCGGACCTTCGGGTCGAGCTCCGTGGCGTGTTCCAGGCCGGCCAGGGCGAGGAGGCGGATACGGGTGCTCGCGGCGGGGTCGGTGCGTTCGGCGGAGGCGGCGGCGAGCAGGTCGCGGAGGAAATCGGCCCGTTCGCGCGGGCGGGCGTGGGCGACGGCCATCCGGATCACGTCGGACCACTGGTGGTCGGCGGCGTTGCGGACGAGCAGCCCGAAGTCGCCGTCCTCCACCGCCGCCTTCGCGCCCAGGTAGTCCTGGAAGGTGCGGTGCACGAACTCCACGGTTCCCAGGGTGGGTTCGCGCAGCAGTCCGCTGCGTACGAGGAGATGGCGGTGGATCGCGGTCGCGTCGCCCTGGCTCGCGGCGGCGGGCAGGGACGGCAGCGCGTCGGCGATGAGCCGCTCGGCGCGCTCGCGGTCCATCTCCGCCTGGTTGTTGCGGATCAGCCAGTAGGCCAGGCGCTGGAGCAGCTGGATCTGCGGGAGTTCCGTGAGCCGGATGTCGTCGTGCGGGAGCATGTCCCGCTCCTGGTCGCGCCGCGAGAGGAGCATGGAGAGGGCGGCGTCGTACAACTCCTGTCGTCCGTGCGGGAGATAGCCGCGCCGGTCGCGGTGCAGGGCGCAGATGAGGCCGCACATCAGGGGGTTGGTGGCGAGGCGGCCGAGATCGGGCTTCGTGCGGACGGCGTCGAGGAGCGATGTCTCGTACGCGGTGAGGCGTTCCGTGTCCGGGGCGCCGATCCGGGCCGCCCTGTGCCAGCGCTCGACGAACGCGGTGACGTCCTCGCGGCTCATCGGTGAGAGCGCCAGCTCGGTGAAGCCGTCCGCGGCGAGCCAGTCCTCGCGTACGGCCGAGGGGCGGGAGGTGACCAGCCACTGGTTGCCGGGGTAGGCGTCGATCAGGTCGCGCAGCCAGCGGCGGGTGCGCTCGCGGTCGGACTCCGGGATCTCGTCGATGCCGTCGACGAGCAGCAGACCGCGGCCCGCTGTGAGTACCCGGTCCGGCCAGGCGTCCGGGGCGGCGTCGTGGAACGGGACGCGGACGGCGGCGAGGAAACCGGCGGGCGCCGGCAGTCCTTCGGGGCGGCGTACGAGCGTCCGCAGCGGCAGTACGAACGGGATGCGGTCCCCTCGCTCACCCCGCGCCGCCGTGACGGCGAGCCACTGCACCAGCGTCGTCTTGCCCGAGCCGGCCACGCCCCGCAACAGCACCAGATCCTGCTCGGCCAGCGCCTTGTCGGCGGGGAGCGGGGTGCCGGGCGAGGCGATGTACCGGCCGTCCTCGTCGCTCGTGGCGGGGCGCAGGGCCTGAAGGGTGAGGTAGGCGGCGTCCAGGGGCCAGCGGTCCGGGGTGTTGGCCAGGTCGATGCCGTAGATGGTGAGTTGGCTGTGCTTCGTCGCCGCGTACGCGAGATACCGCCGCTCGAACGCCCCGTCCCCGTCGCCGGGGCGTGGGGTGCGGGCGATCAACTCGTCGACCTTGGCGATGAGTTCGGACTGGCGCCGGGTCTGCTCGACGAGGGTTCGGGCGACGAACGTCGAGCGCTGGGTGAAGAAGTGCAGGATGTGCAGACAGGCCGTGTCGAGCAGCCGCTCGTAGAAGAGCGTCGCGTCGAAATCGAGGTCCAGGTCGGGGCTTCCGGCGGCATGCCGGAGATGGAGCGCGAGGCCCGAGTGGCCGAGAGCCACCGCCTGGGCGTCGGTCATGGTGATGTCGCCGAGGGCGCGGAGGGTGTCGGCCAGGGCGTGGACGACGGGTTGTGCCTCGTCGGGGGCGATGGGGCGTTCGTCGGAGTCCTTCAGGGCCCGCCTGACCAGCTCGGAGGCGAGCCGGGTGACGTCCTTCTCGCCGAGCGTGCGCTGCTCGCCCTTGAATGAGACGCGGGACGAGATGCGTACGGGCCTGTCGACCAGCCCCGCGCCCGGCCCCTCCGGCGTGAAGAGCTTCCTGATCAGCGGTGTGGCCACGCTGGATGCCAGCCGGACTCCGACGGTCGCTGGTTCCATGGCGCTCCCCCGAGGGCATGGTGGGTGGTTGGCGTGGACGCTCCGCTGGAGGCCTCGCGATTCGGCTGCGGGTCCGTCGTGGTTGATCGCGCCCCGCGGCGGAACCGCACATGTCACGGCCCCGCGCCCCTGAGGGGCGCGGCCGAACCAGCCTAGTGGTCGGGGCCGGCCCTGTCTGTGGATCTTGGGGCGGGAAAACCGTTGGCACCGGCGTCCGGTTCGGCAGGATCATCCGCGATGACCGAACTGTCTGCAGAGGGAGCCGTGATGGGCGCCGACGAACCCGAAGTCCGTACGACGGCAGGTGTGGTGCGGGGAGCCGGAGAGGCGTCGGGATCGGCGGTGTTCAAGGGGATCCCGTTCGCCGAACCACCCGTCGGCGCACTGCGGTTCGGGGCACCGGTGCCCGTGCGGAGCTGGGACGGCGTACGGAAGACGGTCGCGTACGGGACACCGCCCCCGCAGTCCGCCGCGTTCGGCATGGACGCGCTGGTGTCCGGCGACGCGGTGGACGAGGGCGACTGGCTGACCCTCAACGTGTGGACGCCCGACCCGGACCCCGGCGCGGCGCTACCGGTGATCGTGTGGATGCACGGCGGCGCGTACGTCATCGGGATGTCGGGCCTGCCCGAGTACGACGGCGGCCGGCTGGCGCGGGAGGGCGCCGTCGTCGTGGTGACGCTCAACTACCGCGTCGGCATCGAGGGGTTCGCGCACATCGAGGGAGCGCCCGCCAACCGGGGGCTGCTCGACCAGGTGGCCGCGCTGGAGTGGGTGCGGGACAACATCCGCGCCTTCGGCGGCGATCCGGGCCGTGTCACGGTCGTCGGCCAGTCGGCGGGCGCGGGTTCGCTGGCCGCGCTGCTCGCGATGCCACGCGCGGCAGGGCTCTTCGGCCGGGCCGTCGCACAGAGCGTGCCCGGTACGTTCTTCTCCCCCGAGCTGGCCGCCGACATCGCCCGGGAGTTCGCCGCGGAGCTGGGCGTGCGGCCGACGGTGGAGGTCCTGGGCGCGGTGGCGCCGCGACGGCTGCCCGCGGTGGCGGACGCGGTCGGCGCGAAGTGCGGGGAGTTCGCGGAGCGGTGGGGGCCGACGGCCCACGCGCTTATCCCGGTCGCGCCCGTCGTCGACGGCGAGGTGCTGCCGGCCGCCCCCTGGGAGGCGCTGGCCTCCGGCGCGGGACGGGACGTCGAACTCATCGTCGGCCACACCCGTGACGAGTTCCGGCTGATGATGCTGCTCCGCGGACTGACCGGCGAGGTGACGGAGGATCAGGCCGCCGTCGCACTCCGGACGTTCGGGCCGGGCGGTGCTGCTGGCGGGGCGGCGAGCGGTGACGCCTACCGTGCCGCCTTCCCCGCCGCGAGCGACGAGGAGCTCTACGAACTCGTCCAGTCCGACTGGCTGTTCCGTATGCCCTCGCTCCAGCTGGCCGAGGCACAGATCGCGGGCGGCGGTAGCGCACACGTCTACGAGCTGGTCTGGGAGGCGCCGGGCATGGGCGGGATGCTGGGCGCCTGCCACGGGCTCGATGTGCCGCTGGTGTTCGGCAACCTCGGCGAGGGTCTGCCGGCGCTGCTGCTCGGGGAGGAACCGCCCGCCGAGGCCGCGGAGTTGTCGCGGTTCGTCCGGGCCGCCTGGACGGGGTTCGCGGCGGGGGATGGCCCGGGGTGGTCCGCGTACGACGTCGAGCAGCGGTCGGTGCGGCTCTTCGACGCGAGGCCCTCGGTGGCCCCGTACCCGGAGGAGGTGTCGCGGGGGCTCTGGCGCGAGCATGTGTTCGGGGCGCTGCCGCTGCTGGGGTGATAGCGAACGCGTGCGCCCCGCACGCGCGCTTACGTTCCGGGCTGTACGGTGTCGATGGCGTCCTGGACCACTCGGCTCAAGTCCTCCTCCGTAGGGACGAGTTCGCGGTCGGCGGGGGACAGCGTCGAGTAGTTCGTCACGGCGAGCGGGTTGTTGCTGGCGTCGAGAGCGAGCTGAACAGCCGCCTTGTTGTGCCGTGTCCCGATGAGGAAGCCGATCGTCGCGTCGTCGCGCTCCTCGTCGCGGACCATCTTGTCGACCACGCTCACATAGAAGTTGAGCTTGCCGACGTGCTCGGGGCGTACGTCCCTGGTCTTGAGCTCGAAGACGAAGTAGCGGTGCAGCTTGAGGTGGTAGAAGAGCAGGTCGATGCGGTACTCCTCGCCGCCGATGAGCACGGGGTACTGGCGACCCACGAAGGCGAAACCTACGCCGAGTTCCGTGAGGAAGCGGACCATGTTGGCGACGATCGCCTCTTCGAGCTCGTGCTCGGCGTGGTGCTTGTCGAGGCCGAGGAAGTCGAGGCGGTACGGGTCTCGGGCCAAGTCCTTGAGCGCGGCCGAGCCCTCCGGGACGGTCACCTCGAAGTTGGTGGCGGCGGAGCCCTGGGTGAGGTGCAGGTCCTGGTGGATGAAACGGCTGAGGAGGTCCCGGGACCAGCCGTTGCGGACGGCTTCTGTGGCGTAGAAGTCCAGGTCGGGGCGGGTGTCGAGTTTGTCCATGAGAACCGTGACGTGGCCCCACGGCAATTGTCCAACAGGCTGTTGGACAATTGGCTCAGGCCAGGTTCGGGCCATCTTGTGCATGTACATCAGGTTGCTTCGGGAGAAGCCCCGCTGGTTCGGGAACGCCGCCTTCAGGTCCGCGGCGAGTCGCCCCACGACCTTGGTGCCCCAACCCTCCTGCTGCTGACGGGCCAGGATGAGTTTGCCGATCTGCCAGTACATCTGGACGAGCTCGGTGTTGACGGCTCGCTGCGCGCGGAGGCGGGCGCCCGCGACGGTTTCCTTGACCTCGCCGAGGAGGTCCCCGTACCAGGAGGGCAGGGCGCCGAGCTGGGCGGGGATGGTGGCTTCGGCCTCGGTGTTCTTGTGCATGGGGTGAGGCTTGCGCATGGTGATCTTTGTGCGCGGGCGAATGGGGTCAGGTCATCCGAACGTGTGGGTTTGCGGTGAGTGTTCGCATGAGGGCCGCGAGCGTGGCGGGTGTTGTGGTGAGGCTGACGGCGGGGGTGTCGCTTTCGCGGAGGTGGATGGCTCCGGTGGGGGTAGACGCGGCTATGTAGAGGCAGTTGTCGCCGGCGCCGTCACTGAAGGAGGACTTTTGCCAGGTGAGTTCCGACATGGCGCGCTCCCTAATACGTGTAGAGGATGTGGTGGATGAGCCCCCAGGAGTCCCGGTGGTCGTGACTGCCGGGAGGGCCGTCTGCCGTCACCGGTGAGAGGGCGTTACGGCTGAGGGTGTCGAAGGTGCCTTTGTAGCGGGCGATGGACTCGGCGTCGCCCAGGCGGAGGGGTTCGGCCGGGTGTTCAAGGATGACCGTCTCCAGTCCGTGGGCCGTTGAGTCGAGAACCAGGAGTGGCGTGCCGAACCAGGCGCGGGCTCCGGCGTCGAACGGCAGGATCTGGACGGTGGTTCCTGGGCGTTGGGCGGCCCGGAGGAGGTGGGTCAGCTGGCCGCGCATCACCTCCGCGCCGCCGACGGTGATGCGTAGGGCGGCCTCGTGGATGACGGCGTGGGCTTTGGTGGGGGAGTCCTCCGAGAGGATCTGTTGGCGTGCCCGGCGGTAGCTGACCAGAGTCTCGATCTCGGCCGGAGAGGCACCGGGGCGCGAACTGAGGAACAGAGCTCGCATGTATGCCTCGGTCTGGAGCAGGCCGGGGATCAGCAGGGTTTCGTAGCTCTGGATTCCGGTGGCCAGCGACTCCAACTCGGCAAGGTCCAGGCTGCGTTGGGGTAGCGCCTTGCGATACTCGGTCCACCAGCCCTTGCCCTTGCTCTCGGCCAGGCTCACCAGGGCGTCGAGGTACTCCTCATTACTGCATCCGTATCCCTTGGCGAGGTCACGGAGGCGCCGCGAGGGGATGCCGGTACGGCCTGCCTCGATGTGTGTGAGGTGCGGGCCGCCCATGTCGATCAGGCGACTGCCCTCGGTGACGGAGAGTCCTGCCTGTTGACGCAACTTGCGTAGCTCGGCCCCGACCCGTCGCTGGCGCTCGCTGATGTTGATTCGCAGTGCCACGTGTCGCCTTCCCTGCTCGCTTGAGCCACAGTGTGCCGCCGTGCCGAGGCCTGGTCCACTCAGTAGCCGAAGTAGGTTGCAGTTCTGTGGAGTTAAAAGCTACCTTGAGTGAGGCGACGCTCACGCAGTGATGCAGGAAGCCTCCCTGTCGACGTATGCGCATGCGCGCCGTGTCGTGGAAGAGCACCGCCGGATTCTCGGGCCCATTCCGGGTGGGCCCGTGCCCATGGGGGCGGTAGAGCCACCGCGACCGGCGTTCGTCGACGAGGCGTAGACATTCCGAAGTCTTCCGAGATCCGCATCCCGCGTTCAGCGCCCTGGAGGCGTCACCCATGGAACTTCCGCTCAGCTACACCCTGTTCACCCCTGCCGTCGCGACCTCACCCAAGGTCTGCCGGGACTTCGTGCGCTCGATGCTGGAGACACTGGGGCTCGGCGAACTCGCCGACACGGCTGCGCTCTGCACCTCCGAGCTGGTGACGAACGTGCACCGGTACGCGGAGGGCGACGTGCACCTCAGAGCCGCCATTGACCCGACACATGTGCGGGTTGCCGTGTACGACGGGAGCACACGGCTGCCCTCGCCCCACCGGGCATCGG
Source organism: Streptomyces sp. NPDC033178 (assembly GCF_055577685.1). Taxonomy (NCBI): domain Bacteria; kingdom Bacillati; phylum Actinomycetota; class Actinomycetes; order Kitasatosporales; family Streptomycetaceae; genus Streptomyces; species Streptomyces sp. NPDC033178. Next base: position 38,407 of record NZ_JBVIPT010000017.1, on the reverse strand, counting down.
CCGGGGACGACGGCGGGCGGGGCCTGTTCCTCGTCACCGCGCTGTCGGACGTGTGCGGGGTGACGCCGACGGAGCAGGGCAAAGGGGTGTGGTTTCAGCTCAATCGCTGCTGATTGACGCGTACGGTGTCGGGCAGGGTCGGAGATGCCGAAGGAGCAGCACACCGAAGTGTGCGGCTCCTTTTCGGGTGGCGACCGGCCGGAGGTGGTCGGACTCGGCCGGACGCCCGCTCGTGGATCAGCCGCAGTGGCCGGTCCCCTTCGTGGAGTAGGTGGTGATGCCGCCCTCCCACGTGACGCACTCGCCGCGGGCCTCAATGTGGACGGGCCCGGCGTACGTGGTGAACTGGCCGCGGTCGGTGGCCGTACCACCCGTCTCGGAGCTGAGCCTGGCGAACATGTTCACCGCGGCCCCGGGCTTGGTGCGCACGGTGACCACGCAGTTCTCGCCGGTCGTCTTGTTGTAGGTGAGGAAGGTGGTGCCAAGGTTCTCCATGTTGGCGGAGTCGATCACCTTGTGACCGGTGCCGCAGGCGCCGTTGTACTTCGCGACCGGGGCCTCCGACGCGGCCGCGACTGGGGCCGCCTTGGCCGCCGTTGGCGCTGAGACGGGCGCCGACGCCGAGGCGGGCGCCGCGAGGGCGAGGGCACCACCGGTGACGACGACGGCGACGGCGACTGCGTGACGGACGAGCTTCATTTCTGTTCCCCCTGTGATGTGGTCGTGGATCCATCTGGCCGCGGATCCACGTCGTGCGGTGCGTCCGGCCGGTCAGCTGCCGTCCGCCCCACACCAGGTGAGACCAGGAGGCCCGGGGGTTGGTTGTGGCCTCTTTTGTCACTGTTCTGTCGCCACATGTCGCGGTCCTGTCACCACGCGGCCTGAGCTATGCCGTCACCGGCGGGGGTGGACCACCAGCTTCACGGAGTCGGCCAATGTGTCGGCGTTGTGGATGTGACGGGCCGATTGGACCAACACGGTCTGGAGGGTGGGGTGCGATGCCAGGGGGGCGAGGTCGAGCGCATCCGGCTCGTACACGCTGATGTACTGCATCGACGGGAACGCCGTTACCGCCTGCCGAAGATCCAGCTGCTTGCGGTTGAGCATGAGGAACACCCTGGAGATGCGGTTCAGCACTGTTCCGGTGGCCGCCAGGCTCGCCAGCTCGGCTGGATTCAGGCTCAGGATGGTCAGCTTCTCCAGGCCACCGATCGCCTGCCAGTCCTCAGGGGCAGGCGAAGTGTCCAGGTCCAGCCCGAGCTGACGTAGTGACGGGAACTCTCCGAGTGCCGAGAGGCCGGACGCGTTGCCGGGAAGGAAGACGCACTGCAGAGGTGCTTCACGGGCGATGACGTCGAGCCCTGGCCACGGGGTCTTGGTCCGGAGGCTGAGCATGTCGAGCCGGGTGAGTTCTCGCAGTGGGCTCAGATCTTCAAGCAGGGGAAGATCGGAGAGAATCAGTTCCTCCAGAGGAAGTCCCGTCAGTGGCGCCAGCGATGCGACGCTCGGGCAGCTCACCAAGTTGAGACCGCGCAGCGCCTCGAAGCGGGCAACGAATTCGAGGCTGTCGACCACGCTGTTGTCGATGATCACGAGTTTCTCCAACTGATGGTCACCAAAAGCCCCCGAGATCTCGGCACCGGTGAAGTCCCCCATGCATCGGACTTGGTTGTGGCCTCCCAACCGGTGCAGCGCGGCGAGCTCTTCGGAGGAACGCACGGAGATGACCGTCTCGGGCTTCTCACGCAAGTGATCGATGATCTCCCTCGCATAGGTCTCGGTGTCGAACCGGTACCAGTGGAAGCCGAGCTGATGACGGACCCCAGAGCTCTCGTGGTTCCGATACCTCACGAGATAGGGCAGTGCCGCGTCTCCGCCGATGAGGCATGCCGTCTGGACGACCCGGGCCGCGTCTGCCTCGTCTTCCATGTCCTCAGGCCCGGGCAGCAACTCAAGAACGATCGCGCCGATGTCGGCAAGTTCCTGCGCTTCTTCGTTGCTGCGCGGCGGAATCAGCTCCCCCGCTCGCTTCTCCACCTCCCTCCGCACCTCCGGAGCGAGCTTCGCCGCATGCTCCAGGCAGGCCATCGCCAGCAGATGCAGCCGCGTCCGGTGAGGCGGCTCAGCGTCCCCGCGTCTCAGGAGCCCCCGCAACAGTCTTGCCCGTTCGTCCGGCCGGGCATGGGCGACGGCCATCCGGACGACGTCCTCCCACTGGTCGAGGTGCGCGTGCCGGACCAGCAGATCGAAGTCGCGCTCCTCCACCGCGGCCCGTGCTCCCAGGTAGTCCTGAAAGGTCCGGTGTACGAAGTCCACGGCTCCCTTTGCCGGCTCGCGCAGGAGACCCGACCGTACGAGCAGGAAGCGCAGGATCTCCTCGGCCGATCCCTGCTCGGCGACATGGGGCATCGACGGCAGGAGCCGCTCCAACTGGCTCACGGCGTCCGCGCGGTCCATCTCGGCCCGGCCGTTGCGGATGAGCCAGTACGCGAGCTTCTGCAGGAGCTCGACCTGGGACTCCTCGTCCAGCTCACCGGTCATGCCCTGCATGTCGCGCTCACGGTCGCGGCGTTCCAGGAGCATGGAGAGGGCCGCGTCGTACAGGGCCTTGCGTCCGCGGGGGAGGAAGCCCCGGCGTTCGCGGTGCAGGGCGCAGACCAGCGCGCACATCAGGGGGTTGGTGGCCAGTCGACCCAGGTCCTGTTTGGTGCGGACGGCGTTCAGCAGGGTCTTGCCGAGCGTGGGCTCCGCTCCCGCCGCTTCGTGCCAGCGGCGGATGAAGACCGCGATGTTGTCGCGGCTCATTTGGGAGAGCGCGAGATCGGTGAAGTCCTCGCTGCCCAGCCAGTCGTCCCGTACGGCGGAGGGGCGGGAGGTGACCAGCCAGAGGTTGCCGGGGAAGGCGGAGAGGAGGTCCGACAGCCAGCGACGGGTGCGTTCGCGTTCCTGCTCGGGGACCTCGTCGATACCGTCGATCAGGAGGAGCCCGCGCCCGGCCGACAGCACACGGTCCGTCCAGCCGGAGGGCTGGGAGCCGGTGAGCGGGCAGCCCACGGCGGTCAGGAAGTCCATCGGCGCGGGCAGGACGGCGCCTCCGCGAGTGAGCGTGCGGAGGGGGAGGACGAAGGGTACGCGCCCTATGAGGTGGGCCAGTTCGCCGGTCAGCCGGTCCTGGCGGGCGGTGGTGACCGCGAGCCACTGCACCAGAGTGGTCTTGCCCGATCCGGCGCTGCCGCGCAGCAGGACCCGTTGGCTTCCCGCCAGTGCCCTCTCGACGGGTTGTGGCAGCGCGGGCATCCAGCCTTCGGCCGACGTGACCACACCCCGGCCCTGTTCGGCATGCGCGGCGAACGCACGGTCGGCAACCGGCTGGTGCTCGGCGCTGCGGGACGCCTCCAGGCTCAGATAGGCCGTGTCCAGGGGCCATTCCCGGCACTCGTTGAGGTCGACGCCGTAGATGGTGAGAAGGCTGTGCTTCTTGGCGATGTGGGTCGCGTAGCGTTCCTCGAATTCCGCGTCCTCGGCGGACTGGGAGGGCAGGCGCTGGATGAGGATGTCTGTACGGGCGATCAGTTCGCTCAACTGCCGGCTCTGGTCGACGAGGCTGCGGGCCACGAAGGTCGAGCGCTGCGTCAGGAAGTGCAGGATGTGCAGGCAGGCGTTCTCCAGCAGATGGGAGTACAGGGACACCGAGTCCTGGCTGAGGAACCGTACGAGCTGAGCGCCGCCGGCCCGGTCGTACATCTTGGCGGCCAGTGACTCATGTCCCAGCCGCACGGCCTCGACATCGTCGAGTCCCAGATCGCCCAGGGTGTGCAGGGTGAGTTCCAGGGTGTCAGTGACGGCCTCCAGCTCGGATTGGTCCGAAGCCCGATCGAGTGTCTCCCCGGCCGCGCGCTGCACCAGCTCCTCGACGAGCTTGCGGAGGTCCTTCTCGCTGAGCGTGCGCTTCTCGCCCTTGAACGACACCAGGGCGGAGAGCCGCACCGGACGCTCCACCAGACCAGCCCCGGGGCCCTCCTTGACGAACAGCTTCCGCACCAAAGGCGCGATGATGCCGGACGCGACACGGACCCCGACCGTTCCCGGATCGACCATGGTTCGAGGGTAGGACAACAGCCCTGTGGGAAAGGAGGGTTGGGCCCTACGCCGTGATCGTCACCCCCTCCGGCACGTTCCGTACGCGTGGCAGGCGTGGATTGACGCGCAGGACCTGGAGGTTGGGGAAGAGGGACAGCCAGGACATGTCCGGGTCGGTGGGCTCGGCGTTGAGCCAGAGATGGGTGAGCCGGTCGCGGTCGAGGCCGTCCATGAGGTCGGAGGTGGGGATGACGCCGGCCACCTGGACCCGGGGTCGACCGCCTAGGTGACGCAGGGCCGCGAGTTCGGCGGTGTCGGAGACCGGGAAGTACACGCCGTCGGGATCCAGGTGGGCGATGATCTCGCGCGCGTACCGCTCGGTGTCGAAGTGCCGCCAGGGCCGGGCGAGTTCGGTCCGTACCGCGAGCGAGGAACGCCCCCGCAGACGGGCCAGGTAGTCGATGGCGGCGTCGTCCTCGACCCGGGTCGCCGTGAGGGCGAGAAGCAGCGCCTGCTGGTCGCTCGGCACCTGCTCGGGGTCGGGCAGAAGCTCCAGGACGATGGGCCCCACCCAGCCCAGACTGCGGGCGCCGAGTTCGCTCGTGGGGCGCACGAGGTTCTTCGTACGGTCGTGGACGAGCCGCCGGACCGACGGGTCCAGCTCGGTGACATGGTCCAGGCAGGCCGCGGCCATCAGACGGCGGTGGTTGACCTGGGGTCTGCGCAGCGCGGGCGCGGCGGACAGCAGGCGTTCGAGGAAGTCGCCGCACTCCTCGGGGCGGGCGTGGGCGGCGGCCATCCGGATGACCTCCTCCCACTCGGGCTGGTGGGCGTGGTCGACCAGGTCGCGCAGCCGGCCGCGCGCCACGATCTCCTTGGCGGCCAGATAGTCCTGGAAGGTGCGGTGCACGAAGTCCACCGAGAGGCCCGCCTGTTCGCGCAGCAGCCCGGTGCGGTGCAGCAGATGGCCGAAGATCTTCTCGCCGTCACCCGCCGCGCGTGCGGCGGGGATCGCGGGAAGCGCGCCCTCCAGGATGGCGACGGCCCGTCCACGCGGCAGCTCCGAGACGCCGTCCTCCAGCATGGCGTGCGCGAGTTTCTGCAACAGCCGTTCCCGCGGCTCCTGTTGAAGGCGCACGTCGTCCGCGTACAGCACGTCCCGCTCGGGGTCACGGCGTTGCAGGAGCATCTCCAGGGCAGCCTCGTACAACTCCTTGCGGCCGTGCGGGAGGGAGCCGGAGCGGTCCCGGTTCAGCGCGCAGATCAGGCCGCACATCAGGGGGTTGGTGGCGAGCTGGCGCAGCTCCCGGTAGATCCGTACGGAGTGGAGCAGCCGTTGCTCGTACTCCTTCAGCTCGTCCCGGTCGCGCTGCTCGCGGCAGTTCTCGTCGCCCATCGCGGCCGTGTGCCAGTCCCGGACGAACCGCGTCACCTGGTCCCGGGACATCGGCGCGAGCGACAGCTCCGCGAAGCCCTCCTCCGCGAGACGTTCCTCCGCGAGCCAGCCGTCCGCCACGGCGGAGGGGCGCGAGGTGACCAGGCAGCCGTTCCCGGAGAACACGCGCAGCAGACGGCGGAGCTGGTCGCGCAGCTCGCCGCGCGTCGACTCCGGGGCCTCGTCGATCCCGTCGACCAGCAGCAGGGCACGGCTCGCGAGCAGCGTCCGTACGACCCAGCCCTCCGGCGCCTGGTCGGCGAGCGGATGGCGGACCGCGCGCAGGAAGTCGTCCGGGGCGGGAAAGCCCTCGCGGGCGAACCGGCGTACGGGCAGGACGAACGGCACCCGCGCACCCTCGCGGGCGGTCGCCACGGCGAGCCACTGGACGAGGGTCGTCTTCCCGGAACCCGCCACCCCGCGCAGCAGCACCCGCTCGTGCCCCTCCAGCGCCCGGTCCGCGAGCAGCACGGTCCGCTGCCCGGCCCCGCTCCCGTCGCCGGTGCTCTCCTCGGCCTCCAGGCTCAGATACGTGTCCTCAAGCAGCCAGCGGTCCGGCGCGTTCGGGAAGTCCACGCCGACGATGGTCAGCCAGCCGTGCTGGCGTACGACCTCCTCGGCGTAGCGGGCCTCGAAGTCCGCGTCCTGCTGGGAGCGTTCGGGCCTACGGGCCGCCGCCTCGGTGTCGTTGAGATCGACGAGCTGACGGATGCGGCTGGCACGCTCGGGCATGTGCTGCTGGATGTGGGGCGAGCGCCCGATGAAGTGGTGCAGCACGTGCAGACACACGTTCACGAGCAGCGCGTCGTGGAACCACGCGGCGTCGGGCGACAGTCCCCGGTCCGCGCCCGGCACGGCCCCGCGCAGCCGGCGCGCGTAGTCCTGCGGCCCCAGTCGTACGGCGTCCACGTCGGTGAGGTCGAGTTCCCCGACCGCGAGCAGCGTACGGGCCAGGACGTCCACCACTGCGGGCAGTTCGGACGTGGGGGTCGTGTGCTTCTCTGCGGCCAGCTGGATGAACTCGGCGGCGACCCGGTGCACGTCGTCCGGGGTCGCGCGGGAAGGCTGGGGTCCTGGTGTTCGGAAGAGCCGTTGTGCGAGGGGCGCGGCGTGGGGGGAGGGGATGCGGACAACGGGCTCCATGGGCATCGAGGTCCCTGTGCAGTGGGGCTGTTGTGGGAGTCAAGGGTAGGTCAACTCGGGCTGGATCAGGGGGTGATGAGTGTGGTCCGGGCGGGTACCTGCTGTGCCACGGTCACACTCACCTCTGTCCCCACGTGCACGTCCTCCAGGTTGGGGAAGGCCGAGAGCCAGGCCAGCCCTTCGACCGGATGGGGTGCTTCCACCAGGAGAACGGTCAGTTGCTCGGGCACGATGAGTTCCGTGAGCTCCTCGACCCGGTAGGCACCGGCGACCTTGATGTGCGCCCAGCCGCCGATGGAGCGGAGCATGCGGAGGTCCTTGGTGCTGCGGACGGTCACCGTGCTCTGCCGGACCATGTGCGCGAGGATCTCGCGCGCGTAGAGCTCCTGGTCGAAGTGGTGCCAGGAGCTGGCCAGGACATACTGGACCTGTTCATCGCGGTGTTCCCGGAAGCGAGTCAGGAAGTGCAGCGCGGCGTCGCTGCCCAGCTGAGCGGCCGCCCACGCCACCAGGTATGCGGTCTCGTTGTCGATGCGCTCCGGACCCGGCAGAAGGGCCAGCACCAGATCGCCTCCGGCGCGTGCCAGTTGCTCGGCCTCCGAGCGCTCGCGCGGAGGCACCAGCGACCCCACCCCCTCCTCCACCAGCTGCCTCACCGCAGGCTCGACCTCCGCCACATACCGCAGCCCCGCCGCGGCCAGCAGCTTCCCGCGCGAGGTGTCCAGCCCCACCAGCCGCCGCAGCATCTGCTCCGCCTCCTTCGGCCGGGCATGCGCGACGGCCAGCAGGATGACGTCCTCCCAGTCGTCCTTCTCCGCGTTGTTCACCAACAGGTCGAAGTCCAGCTCCTGCACGGCCAGCCGGGACCCCAGATAGTCCTGAAAGGTCCGGTGGAGGAAGTCCACCCGACCCTCCGCCGGCTCCCGCAGCAGCCCCGACCGCAGTAACAGCGACCGGTAGACGTCCTCGGCGGTCCCGTCGAGGTTCACCGCGGGCACCGCCTGCCCGATGATGTGCAGCGCGTCCGAACGGTCCATCTCCGCGCGGCTGTTGCGGATCAGCCACCACGCCAGCTTCTGGAGCAGCTGGACCTGTGTCGCGTACGGGATGCGCAGTCCGTCGGGATGGTCCAACTCCCGTTCCCGGTCCCGCCGTTCGAGGAGCATGGTGAGGGCGGCCTCGTACAGGGACTTCCTGTCCTGCGGGAGGAAGCCGCGCCGGTCGCGGTGGAGTGCGCAGAGCATGCCGCACATCAGCGGGTTGGTGGCCAGCCGGTTCAGCTCGGACGTGGTCCGCACGGCCTGGAGCAGTGACATCCCCTCGGCCTCGTCCGCTCCGGCGGCGCGGTGCCAGCGTCGTACGAACGTGGCGACGTCGTCGCGTGCCATCGGGGACAGCGTGAGTTCGTGGAAGTCCGCCGCTTCCAGCCATCGCTCGGGGACGGCGGACGGGCGGGAGGTGACGAGCCACAGGTTTCCCGGGAAGGTCCGGGTCAGTTCGCGCAGCCAGCGCCGGGCCGCGTCCCTGCGGTCACCGGCGATCTCGTCTATCCCGTCGACCAGCAGCACACCCCGCCCGGCCCGGAGCACCCGCTCCGCCCAGCCGGTCGGCTGCTCCCCGGCGACCGGGCAGCCGACGGCCTTCAGGAAGTCCCCCGGGATGGGGAACTCCGTCCCCGGGCGCACGATCCTGCGCATCGGCAGGACGAACGGCACCCTCCCGATGAGGTGCGTCAGGCCATGGTCGTACGTACGGCCGGCCGTCGTCACCGCGAGCCACTGGACGAGGGTCGTCTTCCCGGAGCCCGCGACTCCGCGCAGCAGCACCTGGTCGTGCTGGGCGAGGACCTGCTCGGCGGGGATCTGGAGTCCGCCGTCCTGTCCGTCGCGCTCCCGGGTCGCCTCCAGGCTGAGGTACGCGGTGTCGAGCGACCACTCGCTCGTCCCGGTGTCCAGGCCGTAGATGGTCAGCGTTCCGTACCGCCCGGTGATGTGCTCCGCGTACCGCGCCTCGAACCCCGCGTCCTCGGCCGACTGGGACGGCAGACGCCCCAGCAGGACGTCCACGGCCCGCACCAGCCGGGCCAGCTGCCGGCTCTGCGCGGTCTGCTGGCGGGCGATGTAGGTGGAGCGCTGGGTGAAGAAGTTCAGGATGTGCAGCGCGGCCGTGTGGAGCAGCTGCTCGTAGAAGAGCTCCCCGTCCCCGCTGAGTCCGTACGAGATGACGGCCGCGTGGGAACGGAGTGTGCGCGCGAACTCCTCGGGTCCGAGGTCGACGGCCTCGTAGTCCTCGATCGTGAGGGTCCCGAGGGAGGCGAGTGAGTGCGCGAGGGCGTGGGTGACCGCCGTGGCCTCCTCGGCCGTCACCGGCTGTTCCCCCGGCCCGGCCGTCTTCAGGGCCCTGCGGACCAGTTCCGCCGCGACCTTCTCGACGTCCTTCGGCGTGACGCTCCGCTTCTCCCGCCCGAACGACACCAGCGCCGATATCCGTACCGGTCTGCTCACCAGCCCGGCCCCCGGCTGGTCCTTCACGAAGAGCTTCTTCACGAGCGGTGCGACCGCGCTGGACGCGATACGGGCCCCGAGCACTCCGGCGTCGACCATGCACCGAGCGTAGGCGAACCACCTGGGCCCTTGTGTAGCCCCCGCCACATTCCCCGGCCCCTGGATCATGCCCTCCGGTGACATGACGCACAGGCGATTTGTCCGGTACTAGGGCGAGTAGTGGTGGAGTGGAAACGGGCAAAAAGGACCTTTGACCCGGGGGTGATGACGGGGTCGGAGGTCGTGCGACGCGGGCCCGGACCCGTGGCTCAGGGGCCGGGGCGAACGGCCCTGAAGTGGGCGTAAACCAGACTTCCCGTAGAAAAGACGGAGGATTTCGTCCCAGACGTGCTTCTTGTCAAGGAGTCGGAAGTTTCAGCGTCAAGTACGACTTGAGGTCGTAGATGGGGCCTTTGTGGGATGACGGGGGCGCGGGTTACCAAGGGATGCCTCGCCCGGTGCGCCGACAGCGCGCCGGGTGTGTTGATGTCCGTCCCCCTGGAGGTAGTCCCCATGTCGCAGCGCATTACGTCCCACCTTCCCGGCACGCCGAAGCTCCGTGTCCGGGCGGCCGCCATGGCTCTCGGCCTGGGCGCCTCGGCCGCGCTCGGAGCGGGGGTCGCGGTCGCCGCAGACACCAAGGCGAGCGCCGTCGCGCTGCCGGGCTCCGCCGCCGTCTCCGTGCAGCAGCAGGCCGCCGCGCAGGCCAAGGCCGCTGCTCAGACGAAGGCCAAGAGCAAGACGGCCGCCAAGAAGGCAGCCGCCAAGCCCGTCGCGGCCAAGAAGGCCGCCTCCTGGGTCGACCCCGTCAAGAAGTACAAGCTCTCCGCGAAGTTCGCCCAGGCTGGCAACCTCTGGTCGTCCACCCACTCCGGCCAGGACTTCGCCGTCGCCTCCGGCACGCAGGTCGTCGCCGCACACGGCGGCACCGTGGTGAAGGCCGGCGGCAACGGCGCCGGTGACGGACCCGCGTACGGCAACGCCGTCGTGATCAAGCACGGCAACGGTACGTACTCGCAGTACGCGCACCTGTCCCGCGTGGACGTGAAGCCCGGCCAGATAGTGAAGACCGGCCAGCGCATCGCCCTGTCCGGCAACACCGGCAACTCCAGCGGGCCGCACCTGCACTTCGAGATCCGCACGAAGGCGAGCTACGGCTCGGCGGTCGACCCGGTCGCCTTCCTGCGCTCGAAGGGCGTGAGCCTCTAAGAGGCCTCAGGGGCTCGGGGCCCAAGGCTCAAGAGCCCAGCCCAGCCCAGCCCAGCCCAGGCCAGCCTGGGCCCTGGGTCCTGGGTCCTGGCCTCAGAGTGACTCGTGCGCGCCCGCGTGCGCCCGCGTGACCAGATCGATGGCGACCTCCAGGACGGCCTTCCGCTTGTCCTCGGGGTCGCCTTCCATGTCCTTGAGGGCGAACATCCCGGCGTGCATCGTGAAGAGGGCGCTCACGCACCGGACCTGGTCCGTCAGCGCGGCGTCCGGCTCCTTGATGATGTCCAGCATCCCGAGCATGCGGTCCTTGAAGGACTCGCCGATGCTCAGCTCGCGGATCGTCGCCTGGTTCTCCTGCATGAAGCGGAAGAGGGGGGCCGCGTTGGTGAGCGCCTCGCTGTAGCGGCTCAGCAGTTCCTGCTTGGTCTCCAGGGTGTGCGGCTGCCCCTTGCCCCACTCGATCAGCTCGTCCATCGGCCTCGTCAGATCCTGGAAGAGGCTGATGAGGATGTCTTCCTTGGTCTTGAAGTGGTAGTAGAGCGCCGCCTTCGTGACGTCCAGCCGTTCGGCGATCTCCCGCAGTGACGTCTTCTCGTACCCCTGCTCGGCGAAGAGTTCGACGGCCACGTCCTGGATGCGCTGACGGGTGTCCCCGCGCCGCCGCTGCCTGCTGCCGTCCATCGTGGCTGCTCCTCGTCCTTGTCGTCCCTACGTGTCGTAGGTGCTCGCCGTAAGGTAAAGAAAAACTTACTTGACGCCCGGCTAGTTACGGGTCTACTTTCCCTCAGTGTAGTCAACTAGCCGGTCGGCAAGTAAGTGCAAGTAAGCAGCAGTGCAGTACCCAGGGGAGTGGGGACAGTGGCGGACACCAAGGCGGCTGACGCAGCCGAGGCAGTGGCAGAAGAGGGGGCGGGACCGGGAGCGGAACAGGGGGCGGCCGAGGCCGAGGGCAAGCAGCCCAGGAGCGTACGGGTCGTCTTGCTCGCGCTGATGATCGCGATGCTCCTCGCGATGCTCGACAACATGATCGTCGGCACTGCCATGCCGACGATCGTGGGGGAACTGGGCGGGCTCGAACACCTGTCGTGGGTCGTCACGGCCTACACGCTCGCGACGGCCGCCTCCACCCCGATCTGGGGCAAGCTCGGCGACATGTACGGGCGCAAGGGCGTCTTCATGACCTCGATCGTGCTCTTCCTGATCGGGTCGGCGCTGAGCGGCATGGCCCAGGACATGGGTCAGCTCATCGGGTTCCGGGCGATCCAGGGACTCGGCGCCGGCGGTCTGATGGTCGGCGTCATGGCGATCATCGGTGACCTGATTCCGCCGCGGGAACGCGGCAAGTACCAGGGCATGATGGCCGGCGTGATGGCCCTCGCCATGATCGGCGGACCGCTGGTCGGCGGCACCATCACCGACCACTGGGGCTGGCGCTGGTCCTTCTACATCAACCTGCCGCTCGGTGTCGTCGCGCTGATCGCCATCAGTGCCGTACTGCATCTGCCCAGGAAGCGGGCGCAGGCGCGGATCGACTACCTCGGGGCCGGGCTGCTCACCGTGGGCATCACCGCGATCGTGCTGGTCACCACCTGGGGCGGGACCGAGTACGCCTGGGGCTCCGCCATGATCATGGAGCTGATAGGGATCGGGGTCGCGTCGCTCGTCGGGTTCCTGTTCTGGCAGACCAAGGCCGCCGCGCCGGTCGTGCCGCTGCACATCTTCCGGAGCGGCAACTTCTCGCTGATGTCCGTCATCGGCTTCATCGCCGGGTTCGTGATGTTCGGCGCGGTGCTGTTCCTGCCGCTCTACCAGCAGTCCGTGCAGGGCGCGTCCGCGACCAACTCCGGATTGCTGCTGCTGCCGATGCTCGGCGCGATGCTCGTCACCTCGATGGTCGCCGGGCGGGTCACCACCAACACCGGGCACTACAAGGCCTTCCCGATCGTGGGCAGCGCGCTGATGGCCGTCGGGCTGTACCTGCTGTCGCTCATGGACACGGATACGTCGCGACTGACGTCCGGGGTGTACATGGCCGTGGTCGGTGCGGGGATGGGCTGCCTGATGCAGATCACCATGCTGGTGTCGCAGAACAGTGTCGAGATGAAGGACATGGGCGTCGCGTCGTCCACCACCACGCTGTTCCGTACGCTCGGGTCGTCCTTCGGGGTCGCGATCATGGGCGCGCTCTTCAACAGCCGGGTCCAGGACGTGATGGCCGAGCGGGCCGGAGCGCTGGGCTCGAAGGTCACCGAGCAGTCGGCCCAGCTGGACGCGGCGAGCCTCGCGAAGCTGCCGGTGGCCGCGCGGGAGGCGTACCAGCACGCGGTGTCCGCCGGTACGCACTCGGCGTTCCTCCTCGGAGCCGTGGTCGCGGTCGTCGCCCTGGTCGCGGCGGTGTTCGTGAAGGAGGTCCCGCTGCGGGGCGGTTCGGCGCCGAAGGCGACCGAGACGGTCTGAGCGTTCGGACGGCCCGCGGCGATTTCGCCGCGGGCCGTCCGTTGGTTGCGGGTTCGTTCGGGCCGGCCGCACACGACCCGCGGGTGCTACGGGAGCATCGGGAAGCTTCCCGTGTTCGTCGGGGCGTGTTCCGGCAGCCACAGCACGGCGACCGCCCCCTCGACCGGCCCCGAGCCCACGCCGAGACCCACGTTGCGGAAGGTCAGCCGGGCACCGAGGACCCGCGCCTGCCCCGCCGCGATGGTGAGGCCGAGCCCGTGACCGTGCCCCGCCCGGTCGCTGCTGCCCGTACGGAAGCGGCTCGGCCCCTCGGCGAGCAGGTCCGCCGGGAAGCCGGGCCCGTGATCGCGGACCCGGATGACCCGCCCCTCGACGGAGATCTCGATGGGCGGCTTGCCGTGCTTGGCGGCATTGGCGATGAGGTTGCCGACAACCCGCTCCAGACGACGCGGATCCGTGGTGACCTCCGACTCGTGCACCACCCGCACCGCGATGTCCGGATGCGTCGAGGCGACCCGCCGGCTGATGAACTCGCCGAGGTTGATGTCCTGCAACTCGGCCCGCTCGGACGCCCCGTCGAGCCGAGCCACCTCCAGCACGTCCTCGACGAGCGTGCGCATCGCCTGGGCCCGGTCCCTGACCAGCTCGGACGGCCGCCCCGGCGGCAGCAGTTCGGCCGCGGTGAGCAGCCCGGTCACCGGCGTGCGCAACTCGTGCGCGATGTCCGCGGTGACCCGCCGCTCGGCCTCGTACCGCTGCTTCAGCGCGTCCGCCATGGCGTCCACCGCGTGCGCGAGGTCGTCGGTCTCGTCCCGTACGACACCGCCGATGGCGTCCCGCACCCGCACGTCGCTCTGCCGCTGCGCGACCAGGTTCGCGGCGCTGGCCGCCTTGCGGAGGCGGCCCGAGAGCTGGCCGCCGACCAGCACGCCGAGGGCGCAGCCGCCGAAGATGACCGCGATCGAACCGATGAGCAGGGCCTGGTCGAGGTCCGCCATGACGTTGGCGCTGCGGTCCGTGAAACGGGTGTGCAGCGACAGGGTCCGGCCGTCCCGCATTGGCATGGCCGCCCAGATGTCGGGCACCCCGTCGGCGTTGTCCTGCACGAAGGTGGCCCGCCGTCCGGCCTCGACCTTGCGCAGCAGCTCCTGGGGTATGTCCGGATCGTCCACCCTGGTGCCCAGCCGGGCCGCCCCGCTGGAGGTGTCGTAGTACCGCGCCGCGATCTGCAGCCGCTCGTCCTGCACATCACGGGCGTTGTCCAGCATGGTGACCCAGGCGGCGTTGTGCACGACGATGCTGAGCACCAGCGCCACCAGCGCGCTGACCAGCGCGATCGCCGCACTCAGCTTCCAGCGCAGCCCGATCCGCAGCCCTCTGGGCAGCACCGGGAGCCTCATCCCTTGAGCTTGTAGCCGAAGCCGCGGACCGTCTCGATCCGGTCCTGGCCGACCTTCGTACGCAGCCGCTGCACATGGACGTCGACGACGCGGGTGTCGCCGCCCCAGCCGTAGTCCCACACCCGCTCCAGGAGCTTGTCGCGCGACAGGACCGTACCCGGCGCCGACGAGAACTCCAGGAGCAGCCGCATCTCGGTGGGCGTCAGTGCCACCGGCGCACCGCCCCTGCGCACCTCCATGCCCACGGTGTCGATCTCCAGTTCGCCGTCACCGTCACCGAAGGACAGCACGCCACCGGCCGGGACGGAGGAGGCGCCCTCGGACTCGCCGGCGGACCGCGGCCCGCTCGCGTGCCCGAAGCGCCGCAGCACCGCACGGATCCGCGCGACCAGGACGGCCCCGTCGAAGGGCTTCGTCACATAGTCGTCGGCGCCCGCCTCCAGGCCCAGGACGACGTCGATCGAGTCGGCGCGGGCCGACAGCATGATGACCGGCACGGTCGACTCGTCCCGGATCCGACGGCACAGCGACACACCGTCGAGCCCCGGGACCATCACGTCGAGGAGCGCGATGTCGGGCTGGTCGGTGCGGAACGCCTCCAGCCCCGACAGGCCGTCGGGCATCGCGGTGACCACGAAGCCGTCGCGCTCCAGCGCGAGTTGGGTGGCCTCGCGGATGACGTCGTCGTCCTCGACGAACAGGACGTGGGTCTGCTCTGCCATCCGGTGCTCTCAGTTTCTCGGTCGGTCGGGTCGGCTGCGGAGGCGGCCGGTCTAGTTCTCGGTCGGGGCCGGCGTCTCGCCGCCCACCACCTTGCTGTAGTCGTTCGTCGTCCGGGCCCGCTCCGCGAAGCGGTTCGCCGTCCAGCGGTACGTGATGACCTCCTCGCCGGACGGATACTCCAGCGAGTCGCCCTTCCCGTACACCTGCTGGGTGACCACCAGGTCGCCCCGGTCGATCTCCGCGTAGACCGGAGGCTCCTCGGCCCGGAAGACATTCTTGTACGCGTCACCGTCCTCGCGATACACGTACGAGCCGACGCCGACCGCGTCGCCGCAGGTCATCACATTGACCAGGACGTCGTCCGCGGTCCCGCCGGTGAGGTTTCCGTACGACACGTCGACCGGGTACTCGTCGCCGAAGCAGGGTTTCAGGTCGCGCTTGACCGCCGCGCTGACACCCGGGTCGGCCCGGACGAGCCTGATCGCGTCCGCGCGTGCCCTGGTCGGCGAGGCGGAGGGGGTGCCGGCCTCAACGGCGCCCGCGGACACCGAGTCCGAGGCGGGGCCCTCGTCCCGGGCGCCGGTGCCGCCCGTGCCGCAGGCGGACACCAAAAGGCCGAGGGCGGCGAGCACGGCCACCGCCGTGATCACCGCCTTCAAGGGCCCGCCGGGCCGTGGAACCGTCGTGCCTACGCCGCGCAACGCTCCCGCTCCTCACGCTCCGGCACACCCGCGCCGAACCCGTCGTGTTCGTCGGACGCCCGGCGCTCCAGCTCCTCGCGGAGCCGGGCGAGCGCCCGGTGCAGTGTGCTCTTGACCGTGCCGGCCGACATACCGAGGGCGGCGGCGGTCTCCTCCGTGGACATCTGCTCCCAGTGTCGCAGCACGACGACACTGCGTTGCTTCGGAGCGAGCACCTTCATGATGTCCATCAGGAGCGCGCGGTCGGCGTGCTGCTCGGTGGAGTCGTCCACGCTCGCGTCCGGCAGCTGCTCGGTGGGGACCTCCTCCAGCTTGCGGGCCCGCCACCACTCCGTACGTGTGTTGATCATGACGCGGCGCAGATAGGCGTCGGCGAGACGCTTGTCGGCGATGCCGTCCCAGCGGCCGTACGTGCGGACCAGCGCGGTCTGCAGGAGGTCCTGGGCATCGACAGGGTCGGGTACCAGGCGGCGTGCGCTGCGCAGCAGCGCGTCCTGCCGGGTGCGTACGTACTCTTCGAACTCGAGCACCTCGCCATGCGCCATTCCAACCGCCTCCGTCCCCGTTTTCCGACCTGCTTGCTGCCGGTTGTCCGTTGCCTGCCGTACCGCTGGTCCGCGGTACGGCACTGAAGTTACGGAGCGGTTGTCACGGGGCTGTCCGAACGAGCCTGCGGGAAGCGCTCGGCTGTCCGTCGGTTGTGTAACGGAAGTAGGGGATGGGTAAAGCGAGGTGACGACTGGGGTGGGTATGGGGTGTTTTGCCCACCGGGAGTTGTCAAGACGAACTGTCACTGACCCCGGTGGAACCTGTGAGTCAGCTCAGCGGGAGCCGGTACAGACCGCCCGCGAGGGGCTCGACGAGTCCGTCGGCGACCAGCCCGTCCAGGGCCCGGGCGCGCTGGACCGGCTCGTCCCACACCCGGTCCAGGACAGACTGCGGGACCGGCGCGACCGCCTCGCGCAGCACGGCGAGCAGCCGGCCGCGCACCTGCCGGTCCGTGCCCGCGTACGTCTGCCCGCGCCGCGGCGGCCCCTCGTGCGCGGGCTTGCCTCCGAGCCGCCACGCGCACTGGGCCGCGATCGGGCACCGCACACAACTCTCGTTCTTCGCCGTGCAGACGAGCGCGCCGAGCTCCATGGACGCGGCGGCCCAGAGCGAGGCCGTGCGCTCGTCGTCGGGCAACAGGGCGCGGGCGAGCTTGCGTTCGGCGGCGGTCGTGGCGTTCGGCGGGTACTGGACACCGGTGACGGCCCGCGCGAACACGCGCCGCACGTTCGTGTCGAGCACGGCGTGCCGCTGCCCGTACGCGAAGGACGCCACCGCGGCCGCCGTGTACTCGCCGATGCCGGGCAGCGCGAGCAACTGGGCGTGCTCCGTGGGTACGTCGCCGCCGTGGCGCTCCGTTATGGCGACCGCCGCGCCGTGCAGTCGCAGCGCGCGGCGCGGGTAGCCGAGGCGGCCCCAGGCGCGGACGGCCTCGCCCGGCGCGTCCTCGGCGAGGTCGGCGGGGCGCGGCCAGCGGGCGAGCCACTGCTCGTAGACCGGCAGCACCCGGCTCACCGGCGTCTGCTGCAGCATGAACTCGCTGACCATCACTCCCCACGGTCCCGCGTCGGCCCGCCGCCATGGCAGGTCGCGCGCGTTGTCCTCGAACCAGTCGATGACAGGGGCGTGCAGGTCGTCGCCGACGGTTTCTTGTCCGTCGGCCTGGGCGTGGGATGTGGGTTTCGTGGGCGCAGTCATGGCAGGTCCGATCCTCCCATGCGGTGGCGTCTCCGACGGTTTGGTCGGGGGTTGCGTCGTGTTGTGGGTGCGGGTGGGCGGGGGCTGGTCGCGCCCACGCGGCGGAGCCGCACAATGTCACAGCCCCGCGCCCCTTACAGGGCACCTCCGGGACGATGATCTGTAAAAGATGATGGTGTGAGCGGCGGGTGGGGACAGTGAACTCCCGGATCTCTCGTACAGTTTGCGCCGTGGGATCTATGCGCAATCCGGTCGGGCCGCTTCCCTCCTCCATCTACTGGCGACGGAGGGCCGTTCTCGTGTCCGTGGTCGCGGTGTTGGCGCTGCTGGTCACGTGGGTGGTGACCTCGGGGGGCGGAGGCGGCGGCAAGAACGACGCCGACGGGTCCAACGACAAGAACCCCACCGCCTCGATCACACCGGGCCCCTCCGGCTCCGATCCCGCGATCAGCCAAGCCCCGGGCGGGCGCGACGAGTCGGGCGACGAAGGTGACGGCGGTTCCGGGGACTCCGATGGTTCGGCGGGCTCCGGGGATTCGGACGGTTCGACCGCCGGGGGGTCCGGGGGATCCGCCTCGGGCGGTGGCAGCGTGGACGACGGCGCGGGCGGTGGTGGCTCCGGCGACACGCTCCCGGCCGGTTCCAGCCTGCCCAACTGCACCGCCGGTGCCGTGAAGTTGACGCTGCGCAGCGTCAACAACGCGTACGCGCCCGGCGAGAAGCCCACCTTCGAACTGATCGCCAGGAACTCCTCCGGCAGCGACTGCAAGCTCGATCTCGGCCCGAAGAGCGCGGTCCTGACCATCACCCAGGCGGACAGCGACGACGAGATCTGGTCCTCGGCCGACTGCCCGACGGGGGCGGCCTCCATCCTCTTCCGTATCCCGGCCAACGACCGCGTCACCCACACCGTCCAGTGGAACCGCAAGTCGAGCGCCCCCGAGTGCGCCACCCCACCGGCCATCGCGGCAACCCCCGGAACCTACTTGGTGGAAGCCAAGGCCCCGGGCTTCACAAAGTCCCAGACATCATTCGTCCTGAAGAAGGACTGAGAAGCCCCCGCCCCACAAGGGGCGCGGGAAGCGGCGCAGTTTTCTAGGGGCGCGGGGAACCGCGCACTCAGCCCTCACGGCGCGGCACGCACATCACAACGCCGGGCCCCACTGCCCAGGGGCGCGGGGAACGGCGCAACCTTTCAGGGGCGCGAGGCTGTGACATGGTGCGCCCCCGCCAAACCGCCGGAGGGCTACACGTACCGCTCGAGGATCGAGGACTCAGCCAGCCGGGACAGCCCCTCCCGCACACTGCGGGCCCGAGCCTCCCCCACCCCGTCCACGGTCTGCAGATCATCCACGCTGGCAGCGAGAAGCTTCTGCAGCCCACCGAAGTGCTCGACAAGCCGGTCGATAATGGCGCCCGGCAACCGCGGCACCTTCGCCAGCAACCGGAACCCGCGGGGCGAAACGGCGGAGTCGAGCGCCTCGGGCGACCCCGTGTAACCCAACGCCCGAGCCACCGTGGGCAGTTCGAGAAGCTCCGCATGGGTGAGCGCGTCGAGCTCGAACAACGCCTCGTCGACGGTCCGCGACCGCTTGGCCGTCGGCTCGGGCACATAGTCCCGCACGACAAGCTCCCGCTCGGGCTCGACCCCGGCGATCAGCTCGTCCAGCTGAAGCGCGAGCAACCGCCCGTCGGTGCCCAGCTCGACCACGTACTCGGCGATCTCCGTGGCGATCCGGCGCACCATCTCCAGCCGCTGGGCCACCGCCGAGACGTCCCGGACGGTGACCAGGTCCTCGATCTCCAGGGCCGACAACGTGCCGGCGACCTCGTCCAGGCGGAGCTTGTACCGCTCCAGCGTGGCCAGGGCCTGGTTCGCGCGGGAGAGGATCGCGGCCGAGTCCTCCAGGACCCGCCGCTGCCCGTCCACGTACAGCGCGATCAGCCGCATGGACTGGGAGACGGAGACGACGGGGAAGCCGACCTGCTTGCTCACCCGGTCCGCCGTGCGGTGACGGGTGCCGGTCTCCTCCGTCGGGATGGTGGGGTCGGGCACCAGCTGCACACCGGCCCGCAGGATCTTGGTGATGTCCTTGTCGACGATGATGCCGCCGTCGAGCTTGCACAGCTCGCGCAGCCGGGTCGCCGTGAACTCGACGTCCAGCACGAAACCGCCGCTGCACATCGCCTCGACGGTCTTGTCCCAGCCGAGCACGATGAGCCCGCCGGTGTTGCCGCGGAGAATTCGCTCCAGGCCGTCACGCAGCCCGGTTCCGGGTGCCACGGCGCTGAGTGAGGTGCGCATCAGGCCATCGGCACCGGAACTCCCGGCGGACTTGCCGGGAACTGCTGCCCGGTCGTTGGCTGCCACTGCACTCCTCCGGTCGCAGGTGTCTGGGGGCGCCCTGAGTTCGTACGGACGGGCGAGACCTGGGCAAAGTCTACCGGCGCTCTTCCTCGTCCCGTGGGGCCTCTCGCCGACGCGACCTCGGGAGGACCCTCAGCGCGTCTCCCATGTCGGCGACTTCCAGGACCTTCATGCCGGCAGGGATCTTGCCCGGATCGCCCGGAACGAGGGCATGGGTGAAGCCCAGACGATGGGCTTCGGCGAGTCTGCGCTGGACGCCCGTGACCCGTCTGACCTCGCCCGCGAGGCCCACTTCGCCGATCGCGACGAGGTTCTTGGGCAGCGGGGTGTCGCTCGCGGCGCTGGCCAGCGCGAGCGCGATCGCGAGGTCCGCGGCGGGCTCGGTGAGCTTCACACCGCCGACCGTCGCGGTGTAGATGTCCCGCTTCCCGATGGCACTGATCCGGCCCCGCTGCTCCAGGACGGCGAGCATCATCTGGACCCGGGAGGTCTCAAGACCGGAGGTCGTACGCCTGGGAGTGGGGATCTGGGTGTCCACGGTGAGCGCCTGGACCTCGGCCACCAGGGGGCGGCGGCCTTCGAGGGTGACGGTCAGACAGGTGCCGGGGACGGGCTCGGCACGCCGGGTCAGGAACAGGCCGCTGGGGTCGGTCAGGCCCGTGATGCCCTCGTCGTGCAGCTCGAAGCAGCCGACCTCGTCCGTCGTCCCGTAACGGTTCTTGACGCCTCGTACGAGCCGAAGGCGTGCGTGCCGGTCGCCCTCGAAGCTCAGGACGACGTCCACGAGGTGCTCCAGGAGCCGTGGTCCCGCGATGGCGCCGTCCTTGGTGACATGGCCCACCAGCAGGGTGGCCATGCCGCGCTCCTTGGAGGCACGGATCAGGGCCCCGGCCACCTCACGGACCTGGGACATACCTCCGGGGGCACCGTCGATCTCCGGAGAGGCCACCGTCTGCACGGAGTCGACGATGAGCAGGGACGGCTTCACCGCGTCCAAGTGGCCGAGGACCGCGGCCAGATCGGTCTCCGCCGCCAGAAACAGATGGTCGTCGATCGCCTTGATGCGGTCGGCGCGCAGCCGGACCTGGCTCGCCGACTCCTCACCCGTGATGTAGAGCGTGCGGTGCTCGTCACTGGCCGCCTTCGCCGCCACGTCCAGCAGCAGCGTGGACTTGCCGACACCCGGCTCGCCCGCCACGAGCACGACCGCGCCCGGTACGAGACCGCCGCCGAGCACCCGGTCCAGCTCGGGCACACCGGTCGGGCGGGCGGTCGCCTGCCGGCCGTCGACCTGGCCGATGGGCAGCGCGGACGTGGTGACCCGGCCGGGGGCCGTCGTCCGTACCGCGGGCGTGCCGTACTCGTCGATCGTCCCCCATGCCTGGCATTCGGGGCAGCGGCCGAGCCACTTGGCCGCCTGCCAGCCGCACTCGGTGCAGCGGTAGGACGGCCGGTCCCTCGCGGTCTTCGTACGGGCAGCCATGACACGAACCGTAACCGCCTCCACTGACAGCGCGATGCCGGTCCGTTCCGCGCCCGCTGCCGATAACCGGGCACCCTTCGCAAACCGGCCACGACTCGTCAGGAACACGCCACGGAATTCAGGGCTCCTGTCCCCTTATGAGGGATCGTTTCACCCGTACGGATTAAATGTGCGCAAGCAGGAAGAAGGGGCCACCGCCCGGCCCCTACGGTCGCACGGGTGATGAGCCGCAGTCCCGAGACCTCGACCCGCACCACCAGCGCACACCGGGCGCACCGCGAGGCGCGCGACCGGGCGGCGGCGCGCACGCTGGCACAGTGCCCGCCTCCGCGCTACGAGCCGTACCTGGACGGTCTGTTCACCTACTGCCTGTCCGTGCTGTGCGACCACGACACGGCGACCGCCGCCCTGGGAGACGTTCTCGCGCTCGCCGAGCGCCGAGGCCAGCGCGGCCCGGAGGCGCCCGACGACCGCAGGGCCTGGCTGTACGCCCTCGCCCGCTGGTCGTGCCTGCGCAAGCTCGCCGAGGCCAAGCAGAAACGTCATGGCGCCCATGCGCTGGGACGTTCCGAGGGCGCGCACGCCCCCGGCCGCCCCCAGGGCGCGTACGCAGGCGTCCACCGTGCCGCCGCCGCGGTCGCCGACCGCCCCGGCGACCGCCCCGGCGACCGGACAGCCGACCGGACAGCCGATCGGTCGGCCGACCGCGCGGCCGATCGGACCTCGGACCGGGCCCCGAACCGGACCGTCGACCCGACCGCCGACCTCCTCGCCGCCGCGGAGGAGGACCGTCGCCGTCGTGAACTCGCCCTGCTGGCCTGGCCGGAGGCCGCCGGTACGACGCCCGAACAGCGTGAGGCGCTCGAACTGGCCGTACGGCACCAGCTCGCCGCGCACGAGGTCGCCGCCGTCCTCGGCATGGACCTGGCCGCCGCCCGCGAACTCCTCGCGACGGCCGCCTGCGAGGTCGAGCGCACGCGCGCGGCCCTCGCCGTCGTCGAGACCGGCACCTGTCCGGGAGTCACCCGGCTCACCGGCGACAACCACCTCGTCCTCAGCACGGCCCTGCGCCGCGAACTGGTCCGGCACGTCGACGACTGCCCGCGCTGCCGCCGTACCGCCGAGCGCGCGGTCCCCGGCTCCTGGCCCGGCACCAGCGTCACGCCCGCCGCGCTGCCCGTACTCGAAGCCCCGCGCGCGGCCCTCCACAGGGCGATGACGCACGTCCCACGCGCGCGGGGCGGCGGTCCGCGCTTCGACCGGCGCGGTTTCCCGATGGACCCCAAGGACCGCGCGGCCCGCCGTGACCGCCTCCGCGCGCGTGCCGTCACCACCACCGTCGTCGCGACCGTCGTGGCGGCCCCGGTACTCGCCCTGTGGGCGGCCTACCGCGGCGCACCCCTCACCGGCGAGGGAACGGACGGCCGTCCGGTCGCCGCGAACGAGGCGCACGGCCCCGACGGACTCGGCGGCGAGGCACCCGGATACGAGAACGCCGGCAACGCCAGCACCAGGCCCGACCCCCGCTTCACCCCGGGCAGCGAATCGCCCGACGTCTCCGTGGAAGTCATCGGCGTGGCCTCGGGACAACAGAAAACCGGCCTCTCCGTAGAGGCCGGTTCCAGCGGCGACACGACGTTGATCACCCTCAGGGCGACCGGGAGTTCACCGGTCCACTGGTCCGCGCACACCGGGGTGTCCTGGCTCTACCTCAGCCGTTCGTCCGGCACGCTGGAACCGGGCGAGTCCTTGACGATCAAGGTGTACGTCGATCATCTGCGCGAGCCGATCGGGCCCTGGAGCGCGAGCGTGTCGGTCGCACCCGCGGGCGCGGTGGTCACGATCGACGGCTACGGGACGGCGGGCCCGAGCCCGACGCATCCCGGGCCCCGCCCGGACCCGTCGACGTCGGCACCGACCGATCCCGGTCCGACCGGGCCGGGGCCCGACCCGGAGCCGACGCCGAGCGATCCGCCGCCGTCCAGCCCCGATCCCGAGCCCACACCCAGCGACACGGCCCCGTCGGACCCGGAGCCGGAACCCCCGCCGGAGTCCTCCGGAGGTTCTACGCCGCCCGGTGGCAGCCCCGGTGACAGTGGTGCACCGAGTCCGTCGGAGGGTTGAACGCTCCCGCGGGTGGGTTCGTCGTCCGCGGGTCGCCGTGGGCCGGTCGCGCAGTTCCCCGCGCCCCTTGTAGGGCGCCCCCTGCTTACGGGGTGCTGCGGGCCGGGTCCGCCGGGTGGGGGGCCACCAGTGGTAGTTGCGACGCCAGGCGCTCCTCGCACAGCTCCACCAGGCGGTCGTAGCCGGCCTTGCCCATCAGTTCGATCAGTTCCGGCCGGTACGAGACGTACACCGGGTCGCCCGCGCCGTGCGCCGAGGTCGCCGACGTGCACCACCAGTGCAGGTCGTGCCCGCCCGGTCCCCAGCCGCGGCGGTCGTACTCGCCGATCGAGACCTGGAGCACCCGGGTGTCGTCGGGCCGGTCGATCCACTCGTACGTACGCCGGACCGGCAGCTGCCAGCAGACGTCCGGCTTGGTCTCCAGGGGCTCGCGGCCCTCCTTGACGGCCAGGATGTGCAGCGAGCAGCCCGCGCCGCCCGCGAAGCCCGGCCGGTTCTGGAAGATGCACGAGCCCTGGTACGGCCGGGTCTGCCGGTCGCCGTCCTCGTCCTTCGAGACCCAGCCGGTCTCCGTCCCCACCTCGTGGTTCTGCCACATCTCCGGCGTGAGTCTCGCCACATGACCGGCGACGCGCTTCTCGTCGTCCTCGTCCGAGAAGTGGGCGCCCAGCGTGCAGCACCCGTCGTCCGCGCGGCCCGCCTGGATTCCCTGGCAGCCGCTTCCGAAGATGCAGTTCCAGCGAGAGGTCAGCCATGTCAGGTCGCAGCGGAAGATCTGCTCGTCGTCGGCCGGATCCGGGAACTCCACCCACGCACGCGCGAAGTCGAGCCCCTTCTCGTCGCCCTGCTTCGGGAGGCCCGGGGACTTCTTGGACCTGGACGCCCCCTTGGTGGACTTGGCGGACGCTGCCGACTTGTCGGCCTTTGCCTTTTTCGTCTTTGGCACAGGTCCAGGGTAAGTGGCCGGGAAGCCATCCGGGGACGGCTGGGCGTTCCGCGCGCAGTAGCGTTCCGTACATGAGACTCGGTGTCCTCGACGTGGGTTCGAACACGGTGCATCTGCTGGTGGTGGATGCACACCCCGGCGCGCGCCCGCTGCCCGCGCATTCGCACAAGGCGGAGCTGCGGCTCGCCCAACTCCTCGACGAGAGCGGCGCGATCGATTCCGTAGGAGTCGACAAACTGATCGCCGTTGTCCAGGAGGCGCTGGAGGCCGCCGAGGACAAGGGCGTCGAGGACCTGCTGCCGTTCGCGACGTCCGCCGTGCGGGAGGCCAGCAACGCCGACGACGTACTGGCCCGGGTGCGCGCCGAGACCGGCGTCGAGCTCCAGGTCCTCACCGGGGCGGAGGAGGCGCGGCTCACGTTCCTCGCTGCCCGCCGCTGGTTCGGCTGGTCGGCGGGGAAGCTGCTCGTCCTCGACATCGGCGGCGGCTCGCTGGAGATCGCGTACGGCATAGACGAGGAGCCGGACGCGGCGGCCTCGCTGCCGCTGGGTGCGGGGCGGCTGACCGCCGGCTGGCTGCCGAACGACCCGGCGGACCCGGCGGACATCAAGGCCCTGCGCCGCCATGTACGGGCCCAGATCGCCCGTACGGTCGGGGAATTCAGCCGCTTCGGCGCCCCCGACCACGTGGTCGCGACCTCCAAGACCTTCCGGCAGCTGGCCCGCATCGCGGGCGCCGCCCGCTCGGCCGACGGCCTGTACGTCCAGCGCGAGCTCAAGCGCCGCTCCCTGGAGGACTGGGTCCCCCGCCTCGCCGCCATGACCACCGCCGAACGCGCCGAACTCCCCGGCGTCTCCGAGGGCCGCGCCAACCAACTCCTCGCCGGCGCCATCGTCGCCGCCGGCGCCATGGACCTCTTCGGCGTAGAAACCCTGGAAATCTGCCCCTGGGCCCTACGGGAAGGCGTAATCCTCCGAACCTTGGACCAGATGGCCACCCCGTAGCACCTCGCACCCCACGAGGGGCGCGAGGAACGGCACAGTCTCTTGGGGGTCGCGGGGAGCGGCGCAACCTCTTGGGGGCGCGGGGAACTGCGCAACCTCTTGGGGTCGCGGGGAGTGGCGCAACCTCTCAGGGGCGCGGGGAACTGCGCAATCTTTTAGGCGTGCGAGGAACGGCGCGATCTTCTAGGGGCGCGGGGAACTGCGCAGTCTTGTGGGGGCGCGGGGAACGGCGCAACAAGCCACACCCGACCCGCACCCACCCACCCACGCACCGAATCCCCAACGCCGACCAGTCGCCGCGACCCGTCACCCCCCGGCCAAAGCCCCCCACCCGAACACAACCACCAGAGCCACCCCGTAACCTGTCCCCGTGGCAGAACCAGTCGTGCGCATCCCGGATGCGAAGGTCGCACTGTCCACGGCCTCCGTGTACCCGGAGTCGACGGCGACGGCCTTCGAGATCGCCGCACGCCTCGGCTACGACGGCGTCGAGGTCATGGTCTGGACCGACCCGGTCAGCCAGGACATCGAGGCCCTCCGCCGCCTCAGCGACTACCACCAGGTCCCGATCCTCGCGATCCACGCCCCTTGCCTGCTCATCACCCAGCGCGTCTGGTCCACCGACCCGTGGACCAAACTCCAGCGCGCCCAGTCGGCAGCCGAGAAACTCGGCGCGAGCACGGTCGTCGTACACCCCCCTTTCCGCTGGCAGCGCCAGTACGCGCGCGACTTCGTCACCGGTATCTGGCGCATGGCGAACGAGACGGACGTACGGTTCGCCGTCGAAAACATGTACCCCTGGCGCTACCGCGACCGCGAGATGCTCGCCTACGCCCCCGACTGGGACGTCACGAAGGACGACTACCGCCACTTCACGATCGATCTCAGCCACACGGCGACCGCCCGCACGGACGCGCTCCAGATGATCGACCGCATGAGCGACCGCCTCGGCCACGTCCACCTCGCCGACGGCAACGGCTCCAACAAGGACGAGCACCTCGTCCCAGGCCGCGGCACACAACCCTGCGCCGAGCTGCTGGAACGCCTCGCCCTGTCCGGCTTCGACGGTCACGTCGTCATCGAGGTCAACACCCGCCGGGCCATGTCCAGCGCCGAACGCGAGGCCGACCTGGCGGAGGCCCTCGCCTTCACCCGGCTCCACCTGGCGTCGGCCGTACGGATCCCGCGCTCGTGACCAGCGCCGCCCCGCGCCGCCGCGGACGCCCCTCCCACGCGGACTCCGCGGACACCCCCGCCCGCGACCGCATCCTGGCGGCGGCCCGCGAGGAGTTCTCCGAGCGGGGCTACGAGAAGACGTCCGTACGCGGCATCGCCAAGGCCGCGGGTGTGGACTCGGCGCTCGTGCACCACTACTTCGGCACCAAGGAGCAGGTCTTCGAGGCGTCCATCGAGGTCGCCTTCGGGCCCCTCCTGAGCGCCCCGGGTTCGATCGCGGAAGGCCCCCTCGACGGCGTCGGCGAGCGGCTGGCCCGCTTCTTCTTCGGGGTCTGGGAGAACCCGGCCACCCGCAAGGCGCTGCTCGCGATCATCCGCTCCGCCGTGAACAACGAGGTCGCGGCCTCGGTCTTCCGCCGCCTCATCTCGGCCCAGCTGCTGCGCCGAGTCGCCGCCCAGCTGGACACGCCGGACGCCGAACTGCGTGCCGAGCTGGCGGCGGCCCAGCTCGTGGGCATCGCGATGCTGCGGTACGTGATCAAGGTGGAACCCCTGGCCTCGGCGAACCCGGAACAGATCATCGCAAGGGTGGCTCCGGTGATTCAGGCCCACCTGACGACCCCTTGAGCCGTCAGGGGCGCGGGACTGCGACACGCACGCTTCCGCCGCTTCCGCTCCGCAACCCACGACCGGCCACACGCAATCCGCAACCCACGACCCGCCACGCACATCCCGCAGCCGACCACACGCAACGCCCAGCCGACCACCGAGACAGCGATCCCGCATTCCGGACGCCATGTCCAATCCCTGGATGACCGGCGTACGCTCGACGTGAGTCATTACTCTCCGAAGGAGCGAGCGACGATGCCCGAGCTGAGGTCCCGCACAGTCACCCACGGCCGCAACATGGCGGGCGCACGCGCCCTTATGCGCGCCTCCGGTGTACCGGGCGCGGACATCGGCCGCAAGCCGATCATCGCGGTGGCCAACAGCTTCACCGAGTTCGTGCCCGGCCACACCCACCTCCAGCCGGTCGGCCGGATCGTGAGCGAGGCCATCACGGCCGCGGGAGGCATCCCGCGAGAGTTCAACACGATCGCGGTCGACGACGGCATCGCGATGGGCCACGGCGGAATGCTGTACTCACTGCCGTCCCGCGACCTGATCGCGGACAGCGTCGAGTACATGGTGGAGGCCCACTGCGCCGACGCCCTGATCTGCATCTCGAACTGCGACAAGATCACGCCCGGCATGCTGATGGCGGCCCTGCGTCTGAACATCCCGACGGTCTTCGTCTCCGGCGGCCCCATGGAGTCCGGCCGCGCGACCCTGGTCGACGGCACGGTCCGTACGCTCGACCTGGTCGACGCGATCTCCGACGCCGTGAACGACAAGATCTCGGACGAGGACATCCTCCGTATCGAGGAGAACGCCTGTCCGACCTGCGGCTCCTGCTCCGGCATGTTCACGGCCAACTCCATGAACTGCCTGACGGAGGCCATCGGCCTCTCGCTCCCCGGCAACGGCTCGGTCCTCGCCACGCACACCGCCCGCAAGGCGCTGTACGAGGACGCGGGGCGCACGGTGATGGACATCACCCGCCGCTACTACGAGCAGGACGACGAGACGGTCCTGCCGCGCAACATCGCCACGATCGCGGCCTTCGAGAACGCCATGGCGCTCGACATCGCCATGGGCGGCTCGACCAACACGATCCTGCACCTGCTGGCCGCCGCCCAGGAGGCGGGCGTCCCGTTCGGTCTCGACGAGATCAACGACGTCTCGCGCCGCGTGCCCTGCCTCGCCAAGGTCGCCCCGAACGTGGCCAAGGACCGGACGTACTACATGGAGGACGTGCATCGGGCCGGAGGTATCCCCGCTCTGCTCGGCGAACTGCACCGCGGCGGCCACCTGAACGAGGACGTGCACTCGGTGCACAGCCCGTCCCTCTCCGACTGGCTGAAGACCTGGGACGTCCGCGCCGGCTCCCCGTCCCCCGAGGCGCTGGAGCTGTGGCACGCGGCACCCGGCTGTGTCCGTTCCGCCGAGGCCTTCTCCCAGTCCGAGCGCTGGGAGGCCCTCGACGAGGACGCGGAGGGCGGCTGCATCCGCTCGGCGGAGCACGCGTACTCGAAGGACGGCGGACTGGCGGTCCTGAAGGGCAACCTCGCCGTCGACGGCTGTGTCGTGAAGACGGCAGGCGTGGATGAGTCGATCTGGACCTTCGAGGGCCCGGCGGTCGTCTGCGAGTCGCAGGAGGAGGCCGTCGACAAGATCCTCAAGAAGGAGATCACGCACGGCGACGTGGTCGTCATCCGCTACGAGGGCCCCAAGGGCGGCCCCGGCATGCAGGAGATGCTCTATCCGACGTCCTTCCTGAAGGGCCGCGGCCTCGGCAAGACCTGCGCCCTGATCACCGACGGCCGCTTCTCCGGCGGCACGTCCGGCCTGTCCATCGGCCACGCCTCCCCGGAGGCGGCCTCCGGCGGCACGATCGCCCTCGTCCGGGACGGCGACCGCATCCGCATCGACATCCCGAACCGCGGCATCGAGCTCCTGGTCTCCGACGAGGAGCTGGCCACTCGCCGCGAGGCCCTGGGCGGCGTCTACGCCCCGGCCGGCCGTGAGCGGAAGGTCTCCGCCGCCCTCCGCGCCTACGCGGCGATGGCGACCAGCGCCGACAAGGGCGCAGTCCGGGACGTCTCCAAACTCGGCTAGCCCCGCACCACCCCACCACGTGGGCCCGCCCGGTCCTCACCACCGGGCGGGTTCGCCGTTCGCGGGGCCTTCCCCCTTCGATGGGCTCCCCCGTCGTCTCCCGTCGCGGGGTCTTCCCAGCGGCCTACGGGCCCTTTCGGGGTCCGGGCCTACGGGCTGCCCGGCGGCGTGCTCACCAGCCGCCGGGCCTGTTCCTGTCCACCGCGACGACACTGCCGTCCGGCGCGCTTCCGTAGACCCGGTCGCCCACGACCAGGGGCACGGGTGATTCCGCGACGACCCCCTCGGTCCCGCCGCCGCTGAGCCGGGGACGGGTCTGGCCCAGGAGCTTGCCGGTGCGCGCGTCGGCCGCGAGCAGCCGGCCGTCGGGGGAGGTGACGTACACCTGCCGGTCGTCGACGGTCGGCGCCGAACCCCTGCTGACCGATGTCTCCAGCCGCCACCGCTGCTTGCCGGTCCCGAGGTCCACCGCGACCAGCGCCCCACCCGTGGCCAGGAAGTAGACCGACTCGCCGTGCAGGCCGGCTGTGGCGGACGGGAGCGGAAGGCCGAGAGGGATCCGCCGTACGCGGCCCGAGTCGGGCGTGTAGCCGACGACGCTCACGGTCTCCTGGTACGAGTTCTCCCCGGTGAACCAGAGCGTGCCCTTCGCGGCCCCGACGGGGACGAGCAGTCCGTCGAGGCTGTGGCGCCACCGCACGTCCCCGGTCCGCAGATCCACCGCGGTCACCTGCGTGCTCGTGTTGTCGGCGCCCAGTGTCGTCGCATACGCGAGCCCACCGCCGAAGTACGCGAAGGAGGGCTGGGCCCGGCCGGCCACGCGATGACGCCACAGCCGGTCCCCGGTCCTGCCGTCGACACCGGTGACCATGCCGTCGGGCGAACTCAGCAGAACCGTATCGCCCGCGTTCTGCTGCACGTTGCCCTCGTTCGCCGTGACGTCCAGCGTCCAGCGGGTCCTGCCCGTGTCGGGGTCGAGCGCGAGGAGCTGCTTCTGGTCCGGGGTGACGGCGTGCACCAGTCCACCCGACAGGACGGGTGCGACCACGCTGCCGACTCCCGCGGTTCCGGTCTTCCGCGTCCACCGCACCTTGCCGTTCAGCGGGTCGACGGAGGCGGCGAGCACACCGGGGGCGGCGCACCGCAGGGCTCCGGCGCCGTAGGTGCACTGGGGCATGCCGCTCTTCCCGGTACCCACCTTCGTGACCCACGGGCGGAACGAGTCGGCGGCGGCCCGGCGTTCGGTCCCCGGATCCGGTCTGCCGCCGGAGTCACCGTCGACGCTCGGCACACCGAAGAGAAGCGCACCGCCCACCGCCAGTACGGATACGACACCGGCGGCGACGGAGACACGGACACGGCGACGGCGGGTGCGCGGCGAGGGGTCACTGGAACCGACGGACGGATCCGGCCCGGAAGCCCCGGAAGCCCCGGAAGCCGTACGGCGCTTGCCGCGCACATGAGTCGGACCGTCTCCGGGGCGGGGCGCGGGCTCGTTCCCGGACACGACTTCGACTTCGGCCTCGGATGCGGCCACGGCTTCGGCCACGGCCTCGGATGCGGCCTGGGTTTCGGCTTCGGTCTCGGCCCCAGGATCCGATGTGCGCTGCGCGGGGATGAACGCCTGAGTGTCGTAGAGCGAGGAGACGAGCCGCAGTTCCGCCATGAGCTCGTCAGGCGTGGGCCGTTCGTCCGGCTCCTTGGCGAGGCAACGGCCGACGAGCTGGGCCAGATCATCGGGGACACCCGTCAAGTCCGGCTCGTCGTGCACCACTTGATACGCGACGATGTAAGGACTGTCGGAGTCGAAGGGCCCGCGCCCCGTGGCCGCGTGCACCAGGACCGACCCGAGGGCGAAGATGTCGGCGGCCGGGCCCACCTCGCGGGGGCGGCGGAACTGCTCGGGGGCCATGAAGGGCGGGGTGCCGATCAGCTTGCCGGTCTCCGTGCGCAGCTCACTGTCCGATGGCCGGGAGATGCCGAAGTCGATGACCTTGGGACCGTCGTCGGCGAGCAGGACGTTGCTCGGCTTGAGATCGCGGTGCACGACACCGGCACGGTGGATGTCGCGCAGCCCCTCGGCGAGGCCGGCCATGACCTGACGCAGCTGCGCGGACGACAACGAGCCGTTCCGCTTCACGTGCTCGGCCAGCGTCAGCCCCGGTATGAACAGGGTGGCCATCCAGGGCCGCTCCGCCTCGGGGTCGGCGTCCACGACCGGTGCCGTGAAGGCACCGCTGACCCGCCGCGCGGCCGCGACCTCCTGCCGGAACCGTCCCCTGAACTCGGGGTCCTTGGCGAACTCGGCATGCACGACCTTCACCGCGAGCCGCAGCCCCGAGGCCGATCGCGCCAGATGGACGACACCCATACCGCCCGAGCCGAGGCGTGACTCAAGGCGGTACTGCCCGGCGTATTCGGGAAGTTCCGCTTCGGCACCGGATCCGGCGCTGCGTCGTGGCGGCATGGTCCACCCCCGTGAATTACGTACGCACGCGCGACGCACGGAGCCTAGTCGATGGTTCGTACGAGACCCACGCGGCTTGCTAGCCTCCGCGTGCACAAAGAAAAGAAAGTGTTTCAAGCCAACGCGTTCGCGACGATCAAGACAGTGCGTCCAAACGCATCCAACGGGGGAGGCCCATATGGCTGTTGAAGAGATGGAGAGCGCGGAGGAGAGTACGGGCGCGAGGGCGGAGGCGACCGTCACCGCGGCCCAGAAGCTCTATTCGATCGCACCCGGCTACACCGTGAACGTCCGCAGCGGCCCCGGCACCCAGTACCGCCTGGTCCGCACCCTGGCGGTGGGCTCCAAGGTCCCGATCTTCTGCCAGCGCCCGGGCGAGACGATCAGCGGTCCCTACGGCACGACGAACATCTGGGACAACATCAAGGTCGGGGAGTACGTCTCCGACGCCTTCGTGAAAACGGGCAGCGACGGCTACGTGGCACCGCGCTGCAGCTGACGAAGCAGGAGCGGCTCGGCTCGCTGGACTAGCGGTTCCGCAGACCGGCGAGCCGGGCCGCTCCCTCACGCACCTTCAGCTGACCCTCACCACCCGCACCGGCCCGTCGGCACTCCGAGGGACTTTGAGGGACTCCGAGGGACTCCGACACTTCGGCACTCCGCCGCGCGGGGCGATAATCGAGCCGTGAGCGACGAAACCGGCACCCCCGCAGGCCCCCGCCCCGAACCGATCCGTTTCTTCGGAACGACCTGGGTGGACCACGACGGCGGCTACGCGGGACGCCGCGCGGCCGTGGCCGCCGGTTCGCTGGCGGCCGCCGTGGCGAGCTGCCTGATCCTCCGCTTCGCCTACGAGGGCTTGGCGATCGCGGCCGTGGGCGGCTTCGTCACCCTCCTCGTCGTCGTGATGTTCGCGATCTGCAGCGCGATCGCCTTCCGCCGCACCTGGGAGGGCTTCACCGCCCGCCCCGACCCCGACACCCAGGCATCCCTCCGCGGCCTCCTGGCGATCGGCTTCGTAGGCGCCCTGCTGGCCTACTTCTTCCGCTCCCTCACCGAGGCCCCGGGCGAGAAACTCCACCGCCAGGAGTACGAGGCGGCCCGCACCGAACACACCCGCCGAGCCTCCCGCCGAACGGGAAACCCGTCCCGAAAGCGCCGCCGCTAGGGACTCCGCCCCAGGCCTCGTGGGGTGGGTTGTCGGGTGCGGGTGCGGGTGCGGGTGCGTTGTGGCTGGCCGCGCAGTTCCCCGCGCCCCTTTTTAGGGGCGCGGGGAACTGCGCAGTCTTTTGGGGGTTCGGGGGCGGAGCCCCTGAGGAAGGGACGGGAATGGGTAGGGGCGGCGGGGGCGAAAGCCGCCTCACCCTCACCCCAACCTCTTACCGAAGCCCCCTGTCCCCCACCCCCACCCAAGGCCACCATGGCGGCATGACCGCCTCCTCCCGCGCCCACCACCACACCCGAGCCCACTCCTTCAACGCCGCCGCAGCCCAGTACGCCGCAAACCGCCCCTCCTACCCACCCACCCTCTTCGACACGATGGAGAACGCCGCAGGCCACCCCCTGGCAGGCGCCCGAGCCATCGACGTGGGCGCAGGCACAGGCATCGCGACCACCCTCCTGCACGCCCGCGGAGCGAACGTCGTAGCGGTCGAACCCGGCGCCGGCATGGCCCGCCAGTTCCGCCGAACCCTCCCGGACGTCCCCCTCGTACGCGGCGACGGCAACGCCCTCCCCTTCACCGACGCCTCCGCCGACTTCGTGACCTACGCCCAGGCCTGGCACTGGACGGAGCCCGCCCGGGCCGCCCCGGAGGCGATGCGCGTCCTGCGCCCGGGCGGCGCCCTCGCCCTCTGGTGGAACATGGACGCCCTGGACATCCCGTGGATCGCC
Source organism: Streptomyces sp. NPDC033178 (assembly GCF_055577685.1). Taxonomy (NCBI): domain Bacteria; kingdom Bacillati; phylum Actinomycetota; class Actinomycetes; order Kitasatosporales; family Streptomycetaceae; genus Streptomyces; species Streptomyces sp. NPDC033178. Next base: position 4,791 of record NZ_JBVIPT010000017.1, on the reverse strand, counting down.
GCCCAGGAGCAACGCGTCGAGCGGTACTTCGGCGGCGACGCCGTCGGCAAGAAGGGCGGCACCTCCGCCCGCGCCGAGACCGCCTTCGCCGGCGCGATCACCGTCCCGGACATCACGCACCACCAGGTCCGCTGGACCCGCAGCGTCCCCCTCGACACGCACCTCGCCAACATAGGCAGCCACTCGATCTTCCTCGTCCTCGGCGAGGAGGGAACGGCGTCCTTCCTCGCCGAGGAGCGCGAGCACCTCCTGGAGGTGTTCCCGGACGGCATCGTCGAGGAGACCTACGACGTCGACCTCCTCGTCGCACTCCGCCCCTGACCCCTCCACCCACGACCGGGCGCCCACCACCCACCACCGAACGCCCACCACCGAACACCCGCCACCCACCACCCGGCGCCCCACGCAGCGCACGAGCCCCAGCCCCGCGCCTCAGCCCAGCCATGCCCCCGCCCAGGCTTGACGCCTCCACCCCGCAGGAGCATTATTCATCACATGATGAATTACTCGCCCGGCCCACCGGCCACCCCGCAGGAGCACCCCACGGCCCCAGCGGTCCACGCCGCCGCGCTCACCGTCGTCCGAGGCATCCGCCAAGTTCTCCGCGGACTCGACTTCGAGGTCCCCCGCGGCCAGATCACCGGCCTGCTCGGCCCCTCGGGATGCGGCAAGTCCACTCTGATGAGGTCGATCGTCGGAACCCAGGCCAAGGTCACCGGCACCCTGGACGTCCTCGGCCTCCCCGCGGGCCACGCCACACTCCGCTCCCGGATCGGTTACGTCACCCAAGCCCCCTCCGTCTACGACGACCTGACCGTCCGCCAGAACCTGGACTACTTCGCCGCGATCCTCGACCCCGGCCGCGCTGCCGCAGAGCGCCGCCACGAGAACGTCACCCACGCCATCGCCGACGTGGACCTCACCTCCCACGCCGACGCCCTCGCGGGCAACCTCTCCGGCGGCCAGCGCAGCCGCGTCTCCCTCGCCGTCGCTCTCCTCGGCACCCCCGAACTCCTCGTCCTGGACGAACCCACGGTCGGCCTCGACCCCGTACTCCGCCGCGACCTGTGGCAGCTCTTCCACACCATCGCCGCCGACCGGGACGCCACCCTCCTCGTCTCCTCCCACGTCATGGACGAGGCCGAGCGCTGCCACCGCCTGCTCCTGATGCGCGAGGGCGAGATCCTCGCCGACGACACCCCGGACGCCCTGCGCACCCAGACCGGCACCGACACCGTCGAGGCCGCCTTCCTCCACCTGGTCGACGAGGCGATCGCGGCCGGCAACCAGTCCCGCAAGGAGTCCGTCCGATGAGCACCCCGACCACGACCATCACCACGCGTACGGGCACGCCCGAGTCCCCGAGGCCGAGCGCGATCAGCTTCTCCCGCACCACCGCCACCGCGGCCCGGGTCCTGCGCCAGCTCCGCCACGACCCGCGCTCGATCGCGCTGATGATCCTGATCCCGTGCGTGATGCTCCTGCTGCTCCGCTACGTCTTCGACGGCAGCCCGCGCACCTTCGACTCCATCGGCGCCTCACTGCTCGGCATCTTCCCCCTCATCACGATGTTCCTGGTGACCTCCATCGCCACCCTCCGCGAACGCACCTCCGGCACCCTGGAACGCCTCCTCGCCATGCCCCTCGGCAAGGCCGACCTGATCGTCGGTTACGCCCTCGCCTTCGGCGCGCTCGCCGTCATCCAGTCGGCCCTCGCCACCGGTCTCGCCGTCTGGGCCCTCGGGCTCGACGTCACGGGCTCGACCTGGCTACTCCTTCTGGTGGCTCTTCTCGACGCCCTGCTCGGCACGGCCCTCGGCCTCTTCGTCTCGGCCTTCGCGTCCTCCGAATTCCAGGCCGTCCAGTTCATGCCGGCCGTGATCTTCCCCCAGCTCCTCCTCTGCGGCCTGTTCACCCCGCGCCCCGACATGCACCCCGTACTCGAAGGCATCTCCAACGTCCTCCCCATGTCCTACGCCGTCGACGGCATGAACGAAGTCCTCAAGCACACAGACGTCACCGCCAACTTCATCCGCGACGCCCTGATCGTCGCGGCCTGCGCCCTCCTCGTCCTGAGCCTCGGCGCGGCAACCCTCCGCCGCCGCACCGCGTAACACCGAGCACCACCCCCGCCCCGGACGGCCGCGTCCCGCCCACCGGACAACGCGGCCCACCCCCACGCCCCCGGTGCGAGGATGGGCCTCGGACGACGCACCCCCGGAGGGCAACCGAACATGACCCAGAAAGTCGCAGTGCTCGGCACCGGCAAGATCGGCGAGGCCCTGCTCAGCGGAATGATCCGAGCCGGCTGGGCCCCCGCCGACCTCCTGGTCACGGCCCGCCGCCCCGAACGAGCCAAGGAACTCCAGGAGCGCCACGGCGTCACCCCGGTCACCAACGCCGAGGCGGCCAAGAGCGCCGACACCCTGATCCTCACGGTCAAGCCCCAGGACATGGGCACCCTCCTCGACGAACTCGCCCCGCACGTCCCCGCCGACCGCCTGGTCATCAGCGGTGCCGCGGGCATCCCCACCTCCTTCTTCGAGGAGCGCCTCGCCCAGAACACCCCCGTCGTCCGTGTCATGACGAACACCCCCGCCCTCGTCGACGAGGCCATGTCCGTCATCTCCGCCGGCAGCCACGCCACCGCCGAGCACCTCGCCCACGCCGAGGAGATCTTCGGCGCGGTCGGCAAGACCCTCCGCGTCCCCGAGTCGCAGCAGGACGCCTGCACTGCACTCTCCGGCTCAGGCCCGGCGTACTTCTTCTACCTGGTCGAGGCCATGACCGACGCCGGCATCCTGCTCGGCCTGCCCCGCGACAAGGCGCACGACCTCATCGTCCAGTCCGCGATCGGCGCCGCCGTGATGCTCCGCGACAGCGGCGAGCACCCCGTGAAGCTCCGCGAGAACGTCACGTCTCCCGCGGGCACCACGATCAACGCCATCCGCGAACTCGAGAACCACGGCGTACGAGCAGCCCTCATCGCCGCCCTGGAAGCTGCCCGCGACCGCAGCCGCGAACTGGCCACCGGCAACAGCTAGGAGCCCCGGGGCCGGGCCCGCCTCCGGCCCCGCCGCTCCTCGTCACATCGCCGGCAACAGCCCGATCGCCCGGTACGCCGCGTCCACCCTCGGCCTCGCCATCTCCCTGGCCTTCGCCGCACCCTCCCGCAACACCCCCTCCACGTACGCAGGATCCGCGCACAACTCCTTGTGCCTCTGCTGTACGGGCCTGAGGAGCTCCACCACGGCCTCGGCGGTGTCCTTCTTCAAAGATCCGTACGACTCATATACACCGGCCAAGGCTTCCGGGTTCCCACTTCCACACGCCGCGAGGATCTCCAGCAGATTCGAGACCCCCGGCCGGGCCTCCCGGTCGTACGACACGTCCCGCCCGCTGTCGGTCACGGCCCGCATGACCTTCTTCCGGATCACCTCGGGCTCGTCGAGCAGATAGACGATCCCGGGCCCCACGTCGGCGGACTTCCCCATCTTCGACGTCGGCTCCTGCAGGTTCATGACCCGGGCCGCCACCTCGGGATGGGTGGCCCGCGGCACCACGAACGTGTGCCCGTACCGCTGGTTGAAGCGCACCGCCAGATCCCGGGTCAGCTCCACATGCTGCGACTGGTCGTCGCCCACCGGCACCTCGTCGGTCCCGTACGCCAGGATGTCCGCCGCCATCAGCACGGGATACGTCAGCAGCGACAGCCGCACACTCCCGCCCCGCGCCCGCTCGGCCGCGGCCTTCTCCTTGTACTGGATCATCCGCCGCATCTCGCCGTCCGTGGCCACGCACTCCAGCAGGTACGACAGTCGCGCGTGCTCATCCACATGGCTCTGCGCGAAGACGGTGCACAGCTTCGGATCGAGCCCAGCGGCCAGCAGGAGCGTGGCCGCCTGCCTACTGAGCCTGCGCACCCGGCCGGGATCGTGGTCCACGGTCAGCGCGTGCAGGTCGACGATGCAGAACAGCGCGTCGGCCTCGTGCTGATCGACCGCACTCCAGCGCCGCATCGCCCCCAGGTAGTTCCCCAACGTCAGATGCCCGGTCGGCTTGACCCCGCTGAAGACCCGCTTCATTCCTCTACCTCCTGGTCGACGCCACCACCGCCGGCCGGCGCTCCAGGAGGGAGAAACGAGAACGGCCGCCGAGGCGGCGGCCGTTGAGTACACGCGTATGTACGGCCGCCGTCAGGCGGCCCACCACAGTTGGGTGCACGCGTGCGTAGTCATGCCCCCGAGAGTACGCCTCCAGGGCGGCTCCCGGCGTCAAGTTGACACGCCCTTGACCCCTACGTAGTGTTCTCCGAGTTGTCCGACGTGAGCGCCGACTCCGGTTGGTCCCCGGACAGCCATTCCGTAACAAGCACACAGCGATCGACGATCCGTCGTCGGGCCGTTTTCATGCGCGTTTGCGAAATGAGGAATCCGCGTTCGAAAGGACGCGACCCCGATTAGCTCGGGGGCCAGGATTCCGCTAAAGTCTCACTCGCCGGAACGGCCCAACAACCGCGAAGGCAACCCGCTCTGACCGGGAATCAGGCCCGAAAGGATCTGATAGAGTCGGAACCGCCGGAAAGGGAAACGCGAAAGTGGAAACCTGGAAAGCACCGAGGAAATCGGATCGGAAAACGGTCTGATAGAGTCGGAAACGCAAGACCGAAGGGAAGCGCCCGGAGGAAAGCCCGAGAGGGTGAGTACGAAGGAAGCGTCCGTTCCTTGAGAACTCAACAGCGTGCCAAAAATCAACGCCAGATATGTTGATACCCCGTCTCCGGCCGTCACG
>NZ_JBVIPT010000016.1:54868-289369 GCF_055577685.1 Streptomyces sp. NPDC033178 | reverse complement strand
CTCGTGCCAGTCGAGGCCGAGTCGTGGCATGTCCAACGAGACCGTGGCCTCCTGGGTGTGGTGAGGGTCGAGGTTCACGACCACCAGAACCGTGTTCGATCCGCTCCGTTTCGAGTACGCGATCACCGCCTCTTTGTCCGCCTGGTGGAAGTGCAGGTCGCGCAGTTGCCTCAGGGCCGGACTCCGGCGCCTGACCGCGTTGAGTTCGGCAATCAGAGGGGCGATGCTACGACCCTCGCGCTCCGCCGACTCCCAGTCCCGCGGACGTAGTTGGTACTTCTCCGAGTCCAGGTATTCTTCGCTCCCGTCCCGCACCGGGACGTTCTCGCACAGCTCGAATCCGCTGTAGACACCCCAGGCCGGCGACAGTGTCGCGGCGAGCACGGCCCGCAGTTCGAAGGCGGGCCGGCCGCCCTGCTGGAGGAACTCGTGCAGGATGTCGGGGGTGTTGGCGAAGAAGTTGGGCCGCATATAGGCGGCCGCCTCGCCCGACAACTCGGTGAGGTAGTCGGTCAGTTCTTCCTTGGTGTTGCGCCAGGTGAAATACGTGTACGACTGCTGGAAACCGATCGCGCCGAGCGTGTGCATCATCGCTGGGCGGGTGAACGCCTCGGCCAGGAAGATGACATCGGGGTCGGTGCGGTTGATGTCCTCGATCACCTGCTCCCAGAAGATGACCGGTTTTGTATGGGGGTTGTCCACACGGAAGATCCGCACCCCGTGACTCATCCAGAACCGCAGAACCCTGAGCGTCTCCTGGATCAGGCCCGGCATGTCCTTGTCGAAGGCGATCGGATAGATGTCCTGGTACTTCTTCGGCGGGTTCTCCGCGTACGCGATGGTGCCGTCGGGGCGGTGGTGGAACCACTCCGGGTGTTTCTCCACCCAGGGGTGGTCCGGCGAGCACTGGAGTGCGAAGTCCAGGGCGATCTCCATGCCCAGGCTCTCGGCCCGGCGTACGAAGGCGTCGAAGTCGTCGATCGTGCCCAGGTCGGGGTGGACGGCGTCGTGCCCGCCCTCCGGTGAGCCGATCGCCCAGGGGACCCCGACGTCGTGCGGGGCCGCGTCGAGCGTGTTGTTGGGGCCCTTGCGGAAGGTCGTGCCGATGGGGTGGATCGGTGGCAGGTACACCACGTCGAAGCCCATCTCCGCGATCGCCGGCAACCGTCGCGCCGCGGTCCGGAACGTGCCGGTGACCGGCGGCCTGCCGTCCTCGACCACCGCGCCCTCCGAGCGCGGGAAGAACTCGTACCAGGAGCCGTACAACGCCCGTTCCCGCTCCACCAGCAGGGTCAGCCGCTCGGCCGACGAGACCAGTTCGCGCAGGGGGTGGCGCGCGAGGACGTGGTCCACGTCCGGCGTGAGCGCGGCGGCGAGGCGGGCCGCGGCGGGGCGGTCGGTGTCGCGCAGGGCCTCCGCGGCCGCGAGGATCGCGTCACGGCGGCCCTTGCTCTTCGGTACGCCGGTCGCGGCACGCTCGTACAGCAGCGCGCCCTCCTCCAGGACCAGCTCGGTGTCCATGCCCGCCGGGATCTTGATCTGCGCGTGGTGGCGCCAGGTGGTGATCGGGTCGCCCCAGGCCTCTACGGTGTAGGTCCAGCGGCCCGGCGTCGGTACGGAGACGGTGGCGCCCCAGCGGTCGGTGCCAGGGGCCAGTTCGCGCATCGGGGTCCAGGGGCCCGAGCGGCCGTCCGGATCGCGCAGGACGACGTTCGCGGCGACCGCGTCGTGACCCTCGCGGAAGACCGTCGCGGAGATCTCGAAGGGCTCGCCCACCACGGCCTTCGCGGGGCGGCGCCCACCCTGCACGAGGGGGCGTACGTCCAGGACCGGGATGCGCCCGATCAGAGGGCCGCTTCCCGGGGCGGGGGTGCGGGCGGGCGTGAGGCGGGTGGCGCTCTTGGGGGTGGTTGCCGACGGCCGCGAGGGCTTGGACGACTTGGAGGGTTTCGCCGCGGACTCTGCGGCTCGCGCGGATTCCGCAGGGCGCACCGATTCCGCAGGGCGCACTGATTCTGCAGATTGCACTGATTCCGCCGGTTTCGCCGACTCCTCCTGTTGTGCCGGCTCGGCGGGTTTCGCCGACTGCGGCGGCTTGGGCGTCTTGGCCGGCTTGGCGGTCCTCGCCTTAGGCGGCTGTGGCCGGTCGGCCTTCTCTCCCTGGTCGGGGGGTTCGGTGGTGCTGGGCGTCGGGGGTGGTGACGGCTGGTGGTGCATGGCGGGCATGACCGCTCCTGTCCGCGTCAACGTGGGTGGGCGGATGAGGGTGTGGGGAGTTGGTCCTGCTGGGCGTACCGGTGGAGCCTTCCCACTCTTTTCGGGTGGGCAATCCGGCACTTTGTTAACTACTCGCGCGTATGTCTACACACAAGACCGGCCTCGTCCGATGAGAATCCGCCAAGGATCCGTAAAGGATCGGTTGGGGATTCGCGGGACGAGGCCGGTCGGTGAATGCGCAAATACTTAGGGGTTGGCGACTTGCAGGAGCTTGTTCGGTGAGCCGAGCCCGGTGTTGGACATCTTCCCGGAGGCGGCCCGCCCGACAAGAGCCTTGCTGACATCGGCGGGTGTCGCCCACGCGTGGTCGGCCAGGTAGAGCGCGGCCGCACCTGCCGCGTGGGGCGACGCCATCGACGTACCGGAGAAGGTCGCCCTGCCCGTGTCGCTCGCGTTGGAGGCCGAGGTGACGTCCACGCCGGGGGCGAACAGGTCGAGTCGCGCGCCCCAGTTGGAGAAGTCCGCCCTCGCGTCCTTCTTGTCGCTCGCGCCGACCGTGATCGCCTCCTTGACACGGGCCGGTGAGTAGAGGCTCGCCGGGAGGCCGTCGTTGCCCGCCGCGACCGTGTAGGTGACGCCGGAGGCGATGGAGTTGCGGACCGCGGCGTCCAGTTGCGGATCCGCGAGCCCTCCCAGGCTCATATTGGCGACCGCGGGCTTCTGAGCGTTCTTGGTCACCCAGTCGATGCCCGCGATGACCTGGGAGAGCGTGCCGGCCCCGCTGTCGTCGAGCACACGGACGGCGACGACCTTCGCCTGTTTCGCGACGCCGTACGTCGTGCTCGCGATCGTGCCCGCCACGTGCGTGCCGTGGCCCTGGCCGTCCTGGGCGGTGGCGTCGTTGTCGACGAAGTCCCAGCCGTTGCTTGCCCGGCCGCCGAAGTCCTTGTGGGTGATGCGTACGCCGGTGTCGATGACGTACGCCGTCACGCCCCGGCCCGCGGACTCCGGCCAGGTGTAGCTGCTGTCCAGCGGCAGGTCCTGCTGGTCGATGCGGTCCAGGCCCCACGGCGGGTCCGACTGCCGGTGCTCGACGGCCACGGCGGCGTCCCGCGAGACCGAGGCCACGCGGGAGTCGGCGGCCAGGCGCTTGGCCTGCCTCTCGTCGACCTTCACCGCATAGCCGTTGAGCGCCGTGCTGTACGTGTGGCTTATTTTCGCTCCGTACTTGGTGGCGACGGCCTTGCCCGCCTTCGACGGAGCCTTCGTTCCCCCCTTGAGCGTCACTATGTAGCTGCCGCTGACGGAACCCGCTCCGCCCGCGCCGGATATCTGCCCTTCGGGGGCGGCGTGTGCGGGCAGGGTGATGGCCGAAAGCACCGCGGCCGTCATGGCCGCGGTCAGGCCTCCCGCCCAGTGCAGCCGCCGCTCGCGCGTCACTGCCATGGTGTGAGTTCCCCTCCTCAACCCGGCGTGCTCCGGCCGGTGGTGCGCGCGGGCCCGCTGGGGCTCTGGCAGGCCCGGCAAGTCCCTGTACGGGTCCTGCGGGGCCGTGGCCGGATCGCCACTTGGCAGCCTCTCGTGCGGTGTGAAGCGCCACAAGGTCGCCCGACGGGGCGGAATCGGCCATATCGCCCGTGGCGGACATGTAAAGGTTGCGGCGATTTCCGGCCCTTCCGAGGGGGCGCGGGGCCCTGCCGCCGGAGGCGCCACCGCGCGGGCGTGATCAGTGACAACCGGCCCCCGGTCGCAGTACCGCACATCCCGCTGAGCACTTCGCGCCGTAGTTGCGGAGGCACCCTCGCCGCTACCGTCATGGGTGACAAAGTGCGCACAGCGACGTGCGTCCACCGGGTCGCCCTGATGCGTTGGGGCGCCGTGATCAAGTCGAGCCATCGAATCGCCCAGCCATCGCAACGCCGATACGCCCAGTCACCGCAACGCCGATACGCCGTCCTGGTACGTCCTCCGTGAAGGTGGAAGCTCGTGAAGGCCATCCGCAGATTCACCGTGCGTCCCGTACTCCCCGAAGCCCTTCACCCCCTCAGTGACCTGGCGCGCAACCTGCGCTGGTCCTGGCACGCCGAGACCCGTGACCTCTTCCAGTCCGTGGACCCCGAGCACTGGGCCGCCTCCGAATGCGATCCCGTACGCCTCCTCGGGAGCGTCTCGCCCGCACGGCTGGCCGAACTGGCGGAGGACCGGCGCTTCCTGCGGCGGCTCGCCGCGGCCGCCGACGACCTCAAGGACTACGTGAGCGGGGACCGCTGGTACCAGTCCCAGACCTCCGGACTCCCCGCCGCCATCGCCTACTTCTCACCCGAGTTCGGCATCACGGCCGCGCTGCCGCAGTACTCCGGCGGCCTCGGCATCCTCGCCGGGGACCATCTCAAGGCGGCCAGCGACCTCGGCGTACCCCTGATCGGTGTCGGACTCCTCTACCGGCACGGCTACTTCCGGCAGTCGCTCTCGCGGGACGGCTGGCAGCAGGAGCACTATCCGGTCCTGGACCCGAACGAACTGCCCGTCTCCCTGCTGCGCGAGCCCGACGGCACCCCCTCCCAGGTGTCCCTGGCCCTCCCCGGCGGGAAATCCCTCCACGCCCGTGTCTGGCTGGCCCAGGTCGGCCGGGTTCCGTTGCTGATGCTCGACTCGGACATAGAGGAGAACGACCTCGGCGAGCGGGGCGTGACGGACCGGCTCTACGGCGGCGGCAGCGAGCACCGCCTGCTCCAGGAGATGCTGCTCGGCATCGGCGGGGTGCGTGCCGTGCGTACGTACTGCCGGCTGACCGGGCACGCGCAGCCCGAGGTGTTCCATACGAACGAGGGGCACGCGGGATTTCTTGGCCTGGAACGAATTCACGAACTGTCTTATGAGGACCTGGACTTCGATGCCGCCCTTGAAGCGGTCCGGGCCGGCACGGTCTTCACGACCCACACCCCCGTGCCCGCCGGAATCGACCGCTTCGACCGGGAACTGGTGGCCCGGCACTTCGGCCCGGACGCGGAACTCCCGCGCATCGACGTCGAACGCATTCTGCAACTGGGAATGGAGACCTATCCGGGCGGCGAACCGAACCTCTTCAACATGGCGGTGATGGGCCTGAGGCTGGGCCAACGCGCCAACGGGGTGTCATTGCTGCACGGACAGGTCAGCCGGGAGATGTTCTCCGGGCTCTGGCCGGGCTTCGACCCGGACGAGGTCCCGATCACCTCCGTCACGAACGGAGTGCACGCGCCGACCTGGGTGGCCCCCGAGGTCTTCCGTCTCGGCGCCCGCCAGATCGGGGCGCAGCGCACGGAGGACGCGATGACGGTCGGCGCCTCGGACCGCTGGGACGCCGTGGCCGAGATTCCCGACCTGGACATCTGGGACCTGCGCCGCGTGCTGCGCGAGCAGCTGGTGACGGAGGTACGGGAGCGGATGCGCGCGTCCTGGCGGCAGCGCGGCGCGGGCACGGCCGAACTGGGCTGGATCGACGGCGTGCTGGACCCGGACGTCCTGACGATCGGCTTCGCGCGCCGAGTCCCTTCCTACAAGCGCCTGACGCTGATGCTGAGGGACCGGGACCGGCTGATGGATCTGCTCCTGCACTCCGAGCGGCCGATCCAGATCGTGGTGGCGGGCAAGGCGCACCCGGCGGACGACGGCGGCAAACGCCTGGTCCAGGAACTGGTCCGCTTCGCCGACGACCCGCGCGTACGCCACCGGATCGTATTCCTCCCCGACTACGGCATGGCGATGGCGCAGAAGCTGTACCCGGGCTGCGACATCTGGCTCAACAACCCTCTCCGTCCCCTGGAGGCGTGTGGCACGAGCGGGATGAAGGCAGCGCTGAACGGCTGCCTCAACCTCTCGGTCCTGGACGGCTGGTGGGACGAGTGGTTCCAGCCGGACTTCGGCTGGGCGATCCCCACGGCGGACGGCACGGCGGTGGACGACGACCGCCGGGACGAGCTGGAGGCGTCGGCGCTCTACGAGCTCCTGGAACAGCGGGTGGCCCCGCGCTTCTACGAACGGGGCCAGGCCGGCCTGCCCGACCGCTGGATCGAGATGGTCCGCCAGACCCTGACCCACCTGGGCCCGAAGGTCCTGGCCGGCCGCATGGTCCGCGAGTACGTGGAACGCCTCTACACCCCGGCGGCCCACGCCCACCGCGCCATGTCCCCTTCCGCCGCGAGGGAGTTGGCCGTGTGGAAGTCCCGCGTCCGCGCGGCCTGGCCGCACGTCACGGTCGACCACGTGGAGACCTCGGCCGGGACTCCGACGGCCGAACTCGGCACGACGCTCTCCCTGCGCGTCCGCGTCGGCCTGGGCGACCTGGCCCCGGACGACGTCGAGGTCCAGGCGGTCTCCGGCCGCGTGGACTCGGAGGACGGCATCACGGACGGCACCACCACCCCCCTCAAACCGGCGGGCGGCCCCGACCTGGAGGGCCGCTGGCTCTACGAGGGCCCCCTCTCCCTGGACCGCACCGGCCCCTTCGGCTACACGGTCCGCATCCTGCCCACGCATCGACTGCTGGCGTCGAGTGCGGAGTTGGGGTTGGTGGTGGTTCCTTCGGAGGGGTTGGGGGAGGGAGCGGGGGTTTTGATGCGGTGAGGTGTGCGGCGGGTGGGTCTGCTGGTGCCTGTGCTTCAGGGTGCGATGGTTTGGGTGCGGTAAGTGACCAGAGGGTGGTCGGTTCCGTCTGAGATTGGCGGAATCTGTCTGGTCTGACTGCCTGATCCTGTTGGGTGCCACCGCGATCGCTCAGAGCGGCGGACTTGTTTGTGGCCAGGAGGTTGCTCCTGGCCACGTCCGCTCGCCACGGCTGTTACTCCTTAAACATTGGATAGTGCCATGTGCGGAGAGTGGCGAAATCCATGCGATGCATTCTCTTTAGTCCGCTACGGAGTGTGATTTTTTCTCAGAGGGGCGGACTTCGCGCACATCGGACATGCTGTGTCATTTTCGCAGGTCAGGGTGTCGCGGTCATCGAATTTTATTGTCAAATACGCCTTGACGTAAGGAACTGCTGCCGCGTTAACTCACTCCACCTTTGAAGATTCTGTGACTCTGGGGTGGGGACTGTGGGGTTGGGGCGGGGGAGTCGGTATGGCCATGCGCGGGATCGGTCACGCCGTGTAATCGGCGGAGTGGTGGCAGCGGCAACGCTGTTGTCCCTGCTGCCGATGGTGACGTTCGCGGCGTCGACCGACGCTCATGCTGCGCCACAACGAGCGGAAGTGAACGAGCAGTCGGCCTCGGAGCAGGCGGCCGCGTCCGGCGAACCGGTCGAGGTGACGTCGGCACGGACCGAGTACACAACGACCGTCGCGAACCCTGACGGAACGTTCACCCTCACTCAGTCGACGGAGCCACAGCGAGCCAGGGCTGAAGACGGTTCGTGGCAGGACATCGATGTCACGCTGGAGAGGCGTTCGAACGGCACGGTCGGACCGAAGTCCGCCGTGGTGGATCTGGCGTTCTCGGGCGGCGGCAGCGGCTCGGGCATGCTGCGGCTCGGTCATGACGGGCAGGGGGTGAAGCTGGGTTGGCCCACTTCACTACCCGTGCCGACCCTCGACGGGGCAACGGCTACTTATGCCGACGTACCCATCAGCGGCGTGGATCTCCAACTCACCGCGACGGCTGAGGGCTACCGCGAGGTGCTGGTGGTCAAGACAGCCGACGCCGCGGCCAGTTCGGAGCTGGAGCAGGTGAAGCTCACTGCCATCGGTGAGGGGCTGAGCCTGGTGCCGGGGGCTGGGGGTGGTCTGCGTGCGGTGGATGCGGACGGCAATGCCGTGTTCCGCGGCCCAGCTGGGCAGATGTGGGACTCGGCGGGGGACGAGCCCACTGATGTACAGACGCAGTTGAGGTCGGCTCGGAGCGTGGAGGCGCAAGCGGAGGAAGGCGTTGCCGCCGATCCGGCGCATCCTGGCGAGGGCGATGCCACCGCGGAGCTGCCGGTCTCGGTGGGCGAGGGCACGGTCTCGGTGAAGCCGGACCTGGATCTGCTGCGCGGACAGAAGACGGTGTACCCGGTCTTCATCGATCCTTCCGTCGGCCTGGGTGCCTCCGAGTGGACCAAGCTGTCGTCGGACGGCGACAAGTTCTGGAAGTTCAGCGAGCCCAAGGGTGTGGGCCGTTGTGGTGTCGCGGACGGATTCGCCTGCAGCACGGGCGGCTACACCGACCGGATGTACTTCGAGTTCGGCGCCGGGAAACTGGCCGGTGAGCAGGTGCTGGACGCGACCTTCCGGGCGTACGAGACCTGGTCGTTCAACTGCACGCCCTACTGGGTCGATCTGGAGCGCACCGACAACATCGGCGAGGGCACTCGCTGGCCAGGGCCCAAGCAACTCGACCAGATGGGCGACCGGTACGTGTCCGCGGGCCGCGGCGACCTGTGCAGTCCCGACCAGCCCAATGCCTGGGTCGAGTTCAATGACAACCCTGACGAGTCGGACGAGAACCTGACCTCCACCGTACGGGCCTTCGCCGATGGCAAGATCTCCCGGCTGACGCTGATGCTGCGCGCCAAGGACGAGGGCGAGCCGCGGGCGTGGAAGCGTTTCGACTCCAACGCGGAACTCAAGGTCTGGTACGTGCACAAGCCCGGTGTGCCGACCTCCGTGGGAGCGATTCCCGGGACGGGCAACACGGCTGTGTGCCGTCCGGCTTCGAATCCGCTGACCGTGACGGTGATCACGCCGACTGTCCAAGCGCGGGTGCAGACACTGGTCCAGCCTGGTGCGGGCGAGGAAAAGGGCAGTCTGCAGGCGGAGTTCGTCATGCAGCGCTCCAGCACCGACACCACGTCAGGTACGTGGTCCCAAGTGTGGAGTGATTACAAACCGGACTCCGGTTGGCATCCGGACGGGACCCTTGAGGAGACCACGACGACCAATCGGGCCGACGGAGGCCTGTACCGGTTCCGAGCCCGCACTCAGTCGCACTGGAGTTACAGCGGTAAGTCCGGTGACCTCTTCTCGCCGTATTCCTCCTGGTGTTACCTGAGGATCGACTCCACCGCCCCCAAGGTGCCTACTGTCACCTCCGGTGGCCCGTACACCGAGTGCCTCACCAACGACTGTGCGGCCGGCGGGAATCCCGGGATACCCGGCACGTTCACCTTCAAGCCGAATACGGCCGACGGCGATGTGAAGGCGTATCGCTGGCGCCTGCTCACCAGCGACGCCGATGCCACCAGGCAGACCAACGCCGCCACCACCAACGCTCCCGTCACGGTCAAGGACGTGACGCCGGGTCTGTCGGGTACGCAGACGCTGTCCGTGGAGGCCAGCGACCTGAAGCTGGACAAGGACGGTCGTGTGCGCTGGGGCCCACCGGCGGACTTCGTCTTCAAGGTCGGTCTCGCTCCCGGCCCGACAGGCCGCTGGCGGTTCGACGACTCCATTCCCGGATCTGCCGCGACCGTGGCCAAGGACACCGGTGAGGTCGGTGTGCGACACGATGCCGTACTGCGGGACGGGGCCGGCTGGTCGACGATGGCCCGCCGCGGAGCCGGTGACCGCTCGCTGTGGCTGAACGACACCTCCGACACGACCAAGCAGGCGGGATACGCGGCGACCAACGGAGTGGCGGTCAACACGCAGGACTCCTTCACCGTGTCCGCGTGGGTGTATCCGACGGAGATGTCCGCGAACCGGGTCGTGCTGTCCGCGCCCGGCGAGTACGGGTCGGCGTTCACGCTGTACTACTCGTCGGCGTACAAGAAGTGGGTGTTCAACCGCACCGCCCAGGACAAGGAGAGCGGCGCTGTCTACATCCGTTCGCTGGCGAACGACGCAGATCCACCGCTGAGGACCTGGACCCACCTGATCGGTGTCTTCGACACCAAGAGGGACACCGACAAGAGCAATGACACCATCCAGTTGTTCGTCAACGGGCAGCCGCAGGGTGCCCCGGTCGTGGCGGCGCAGGCGGCATCGACGTACGAACCCTGGGTGGGGCACGAGAACCTGATGATCGGCCGCTCGAAGGTGGGCGGGTCCTACGGGGAGTACTTCCGCGGCCGGGTCGACGAGGTCGCTGTGTGGCAGGACGCGCACCAGCCCGACCAGATCCGCGACGAACACCGCCTGACCAAGGACGGCTTGCCGACCAACGAACTCGTCGCACACTGGGACGCCACGATCTCGTCCGGCACACAGGTGGCCGAGAGCCCGGAGGACCCGGACGACCCGGCCAGTACCTCGTTCGCCTACAAACGCGGCGCTCTCGCCCTGTCGCCCTCCGGTGCCGGGCTCACCGGCGACGACACCACGGCCCTGGTACTCAACGGCACCAGCGGATACGCGTCGGGGGCGAGGCCGGTGGTCGATGAGACCGGATCCTTCACCGTGTCCGCCCGGGTGCGGCTCAACAAGGCGCTCCTGGCTTCGAAACCGGTCGGATACCGAGGTCTGGTCGCCGGCCAGGCGACCCCGGTGGGCAAGGAGTCCTCCTGGGCTCTCTGGGTGGAGAAGGTCGCGGACGGCCTCTACCAGTGGAAGTTCGGGCGCACGGCTGTCGACTCCACGGGAAAGGTGCTCGACACCGCTCTCGCACCGGCACAGGACGCGGTCGGTGACAAGGAGTTCGACACGTGGGTCGACGTGACCGGAGTCTTCGACGTCACGAAGGACTTCACGGATGGTGACGGAACCCAGCGGTTCGGGGTGGCTCAGCTGTATGTCGGTTCCTTCGTCCAACAGGGCGAGGAGGATGCCGGCCTGGCGGTCGCCCAGCAGGGCGCAGGCGAACTCGCCGTCGGACGCGGCTCGGCCAACGGCACGACCGGGCACTACCTTCCGGGCGACCTGGCGAAGGTCCGGGCATGGACCGGCGCGATGACGAAGGAACAGGTTCACAGCCAGATCGCGGAGCCATCCACGTAGCCCGTGCAGCGGCAACCCCGCAGGGCATCTCCCACTTTCTTCTTCCGGCCTTCAACGGCGTGCGGCCGCTCCACCGACAGCGGCCGCCGCGAGGAGACATGTCATGACCCAGTTCGCCTCTGGCCTGCCCAGGACAGGGAAAACCGCCCGAGGCAGACGCCTTTGGCTGCGCCGCGTCGCTTCGGTGGCAGGGCTCGCCATGGTGCCGGGCCTGCTGACGCCGGTCACCTTCGCGGCGGACGTGGAACCGCTGGGGAAGCCGGACCTGAAGGCGCCCAGGTCGGCGAAGGTCACTCCGTTCACAGACGAGGTGAACAAGAAGACTGCCGCCGCCCTGGCGCAGTCCGCCGCGGCGGACAGGACCGCGGCCGACCGGGCCCGAGACGATCAGAGCCGAAGTGTCACCTGGCCCAAGGGCGGCACAGCGACTCTGCAACTGTCCGGGTCCGGGACTGCCGAGGCCGCTCCGGGTGCCTTGCCGGTGACTCTCTCCGCCGCCAAGAGCGCCAAGGGAAAGAAGGCGCCGCAGACCACGGATGCGGTGGAGATCCAGGTCCTGGACCAGAAGGCCACCAAGAAGCTTGGCATCAAGGGTGTGGTGCTGGCCGTCACCGGGCCGAAGGACGGAGCTCAGGCACGCCTGGGTATCGACTACGGCGCCTTTGCCACGGCCTTCGGAGGCGACTGGGCCGGACGACTGCGGGTCCTCAAGTTCCCCGCATGCCTGTTGAACGAGGGCGCCGAAGCCAAGTGCCGTACGTCCGAGACGCTCGAATCGAGCAATGACCGCGGCGCCGAACGCCTCTCGACGACGCTCGCGTTCAGCGCCCCTTCCACCAGCTCCTCCGCTGCTTCATCCGGCTCGCAGGAAGCCGAGACGATGGTCCTGGCCGTGGCCGCGGGCACGCAGTCCGGCAGCGGCGACTACAAGGCCACGCCTCTCGCGGCTTCCTCCACCTGGGAAGCGGGCGGCTCCTCCGGCACCTTCACGTGGTCCTACCCGCTGCGCACACCTCCGGCCGCGGCGGGCCCGGCACCGGGCCTCAACATCTCCTACGACTCCGGCGGCGTGGACGGCCGTACCGCCTCGACCAACAACCAGGGCAGCCAGATCGGCGAGGGCTTCGACCTGACCTCCTCGTACATCGAGCGCAAGTACGGCTCGTGCGACGACGACGGCCAGAGCGACAAGTACGACCTGTGCTGGAAGTACGACAACGCCTCGCTGGTCCTCAATGGCAAGGCGACCGAGTTGGTCAAGGACGACACCACCGGCACCTGGCGGCTGAAGAACGACGACGCATCCACCGTCACCCGCCGCACCGGGGCGGACAACGGCGACGACAACGGCGAGTACTGGACCGTCACGACAGGCAACGGCACCACCTACACCTTCGGGATGAACAAGCTCGACGGCGCGGGGGCCGCCGACCGTACCGACTCGGTGTGGACGGTTCCGGTCTTCGGCGACGACGAGGGCGAGCCCGGGTACGCCGACGGCACAGGCTTCTCCGGCCGGGACAAGAAGCAGGCCTGGCGCTGGAACCTCGACTACGTCGAGGACACCCACAGCAACGCCATGAGCTACTGGTACGCGGCCGAGCACAACAACTACGACAAGCTCGGCGACGACACCACCGGGACCGACTACACCCGAGGCGGCTACCTCAAGGAGATCCGCTACGGTCAGCGCGCGGGCGCCCTGTTCTCCGCCACTCCCGCAGCCTCCAACAAGGTCACCTTCAGCTACGACGAGCGCTGTCTCGCGACCAACTGCGACTCGTTGACCGAGGACACCCGTGACAACTGGCCGGACGTCCCGTTCGACGCGGTCTGCAAGGACGGCGACAAGTGCACCGGCAACACCGGGCCGGCCTTCTTCACCCGTAAGCGCCTGACGGGCGTCACCACCTACGCGTGGAACACGGCCGCCGCTACGCCGGCCCACGCGGCTGTGGACAGTTGGTCGTTCAAGCAGCAGTACCTGGACCCGGGAGACACCGGCGATTCCACCGACCAGTCGCTGTGGCTGGACGAGATCAAGCACACCGGCAAGCGTGGCACGGACCTAGCCCTGGACCCGGTGAAGTTCACACACGTCTTCCTGCCGAACCGTGTCGACGGCCCGTCGGACGACATCCTCTCGCTGGACAAGCCGCGCCTGCGGACGGTGACTTCGGAGACCGGCGCCGCGACGATCGTCTCCTACAAGGAGGCCGACTGCGTCTACGGGCAGACCATGCCCAAGGTCGACGAGAACACGAAGCTCTGCTATCCCGTCTACTGGTCGCCCAACGGCGAGAAGACCCCGAAGCTCGACTGGTTCCAGAAGTACCCGGTCACCGCCGTGTCCACCACGGCCCCACATGGTGGTTCGGAAGCCGTCCTGCACACGTACCAGTACTCGGGCGGCGGTGCCTGGCACTACAACGAAGACCCGATGACCCCGGCCAAGGAACGCACCTGGTCGATCTGGCGGGGCTTCGGCCGAGTCACCCACCTCACCGGTGACAGCGACAGCAGGCAGCTGAAGTCGACCACGGTCTACATGCGCGGAATGAACGGTGACCGCGTTCTCGGCTCGGACGGCAAGACCCCCGACGCCGACGCGCGCAAGACAGCCGAGGTGACCGGCATCAAGGCCGCGAAGATCACCGACTCCGACCGGTACGCGGGCTTCACCCGCGAATCGGTCACCTACAACGGCGACACCGAGGTCTCCGGCACCGTCAACGACCCCTGGTCCAAGAAGACGGCCACCCAGCACAAGTCGTACGCCGACACCGAGGCGTACTACGTCCGCACGGAGGCCACCCACGCCCGCACCAACATCACCAGCGGCATCACCCCTCATGACAGGGTGCGCACCACCACGACCACGTACGACGACTACGGCATGGCCGCGACCGTCCAGGACGGCGGCGACGACGCCGTCACGGGCGACGAGACCTGCACCCGTACCTGGTACGCCCGTAACGACGACAAGGGCATCAACGCCCTGACCTCCCGCACGCGTACGGTCGCACGGACCTGTGCGACCACGGACGCGAGCCTGGACCTGCCGGCCGACTCCTCGCGCCCGGGAGACGTCATATCCGATACCGCCGTGGTCTTCGACGACACCGGTGCCACAGCCTGGTCCGCGTCACAGAAGCCGACCAAGGGCGAGGCCGTATGGTCCGGCCGTGCCAAGTCCTACGGCGGCGACGACGCTCCGTCCTGGCAGAAGGTCGCGACGACCACGTACGACACACTCGGCCGCCCGTTGGTCGTGAAGGACACCAACGGACTGACCGCCGCCAGTACGGCCTACACGCCGGTCGCGGCGGGACCGCTGACCGCGACCACCGTCACCAACGCCAAGTCGTACGGGACCACCACCGACGTGGACTTCGCGACCGGCGCTGCGCTCAAGGTCAAGGACCCCAACGACAAGATCACGGTGTCCGAGTACGACAGTCTTGGCCGCGTCACCAAAGTGTGGCTACCCAATCGCCTCCAGTCGCTGAACCAGTCGCCCAACTACGTCTACGAATACAAGGTGACCAGCTCAGCCATGTCGTGGGTGTCGACGGGGGCCCTCAAGGGAACCGGCTCCGGCTACAACACCACGTACGAGTTCTACGACTCCCTGTTGCGCAGCCGTCAGGTCCAGACCCCGAGCCCCGCAGGCGGCCGCCTGATCTCCCTAACCCTCTACGACGACCGTGGCCTGGCCATCAGCACCCAGGGTGACATCTGGGACGACAGGTCCGGTCCGTCCACTACGCCGGTGCAGACCGAGGGTGCCCAGGCACCGGTCCAGAACGACACTACGTACGACGGCGTGGGCCGGGCGATCAAGACGGTGACGAAGAACCACGGCGTCACCCGATGGACCATCGACACGAGTTACACGGGTGACACGGTCGCCACCTCCGCTCCTACGGGCGGCCAGGCCACGACGGTCGTCACCAACGCCCTCGGGCAGACGATCGAACGGCGCGAATACGGCGGCCCCAGGCCGACCGGGACGGACTTCACCAAGACCGCCCACACCTACACGCCTGCCGGACAGCAGAAGACCATCACTGGCCCGGACCAGGCCAAGTGGTCCTATGGCTATGACCTGTTCGGCCGCCAGATCGACACCAGCGACCCTGACAAGGGAACGAGCGTCACCGAGTACGACAGCCTCGACCGCGTCACGAACACGACTGCGAACGGCGACACGACCAAGAAGCTGCTGTACGAGTACGACGAGCTGAGCCGCAGGACGGGCATGTGGCAGGGCGGCAAGACGGACGGCAACAAGCTCGCGGCCTGGACCTTCGACAGCCTGGCCAAGGGACAGCAGGACACCGCTGTGCGCTACGACGGCGGGGCGAACGGCAAGGCCTACACCCAGAAGGTCAACTCGTACAGCAACCTCTATCAGGTCACGGACAGTCAGCTGACTCTGCCGGAGAACGACTCTCTGGTCGCTGCGGGCGTGCCCAAGACGTTCAACTTCCTCACTGGTTATCGACCCGACGGCACGGTCAGTCAGGCGTCGCAGCCGGCCGGGGGTGGTCTGGCTTCGGAGATGGTGGGGTTCGAGTACAACGCGACCGGACAGCAGATCGCCGCGGGGGGCACGACCGGCTATCTGCACGGCGCGGTGTACTCGCCGCAGGGTGACCTGAGACAGCTCGCCCTGGGCATGGACGGCGGCGACTCGGCGAAGAAGGCGTACCTCAACTACGAATACCAGGCCGGCACCCGCCGCCTCACCCGCTCCTTCGTCACCGACGACGTCCACGGCTACATGCCGCAAGACCTGCAGTTCACCCAGGACGACGCGGGCAACGTCACCTCGATCTTCGACGGCGCGACCCAGGGAGGCACGACCAAGGCCGACCACCAGTGCTTCTCCTACGACGGATACAGCCGCCTGACGGAGTCCTGGACCCCCAAGACGGCCGACTGCGCCACGTCGGGGCGTGCCGCGGCCAACATCGATGGCGCCGCTCCGTACTGGATGTCGTACACCTACAACGACGCGGGCCAGCGCAAGACGGAGACCGAGCACGGCGTCGGCATCCGTCAGGGCCAGAACACGGAGCGCAGGTACTCCTACCCCGCGTCGGGGGAGGCCCAGCCACACGCCTTGGACGAGGTCTCCACGACCGGCGACGGCTCGCGCAGCGAGAACTTCGACTACGACAAGAGCGGTAACACCACCAAGCGCACCACCACGACCTCCCACCAGTACTTCCGCGCCGGCTGGAAGCTCACGTCGGGGGAGGAGGTCCGCGCCCAACGCGCCCGCCTGGTCATGCGGGAAGACGGCGACCTGGCCCTCTACGACCGTAAGACCGGCGAGGTCGCCTGGCACACCAACACCGGTGGTCACGCGGGTGCTTGGGCCACCATGCAGGAAGACGGCAATCTCGTCGTCTACGACAAGGACAACAAGCCCCTGTGGGACTCGAAGACCTGGGGCTCGGGGTACTTCGCCACGCTCCAGGACACCGGGGTCTTCATCGTCTACAACAAGAACTGGGAACCGCAGTGGAGCGCGGGGACCTGGATGGGCTCCGAGCCCGTCACGTCCGGCTCCCAGCAGCACACCTGGAACAGCGAGGGCAAGCTCGCCACGACGACCAACCCGAAGGGCGAGCAGACCAGTTACCTGTACGACGCGAGTGGCGAACTCCTGATCCGCCGCGCCACGGGTGACGGCGACACGATCCTCTACCTCGGCGGCACCGAGGTCCGCCTGACGACGAAGGGCACAACGAAAACCCTCTCCGGCAGCCGCTACTACTCGGCCGCCGGCCAGACGATCGCGGTCCGCACGGCGACGTCGGGGGTCTCGGGCACAAAGCTCAGCTTCCTGGCCGCCGACCACCACGGCACGTCGAGCATCGCGATGGACGCGACGACGTACGCGGTGACGAAGCGGTACACGATGCCGTTCGGAGCGCCGCGGGGCGAGAAGGCTGCGAACTGGCCGGACGACAAGGCGTTTCTGGGCAAACCGGCTGATGAGGGTACGGGCCTGACGCATGTCGGTGCGCGTGAATACGACCCGGGAATCGGCCAGTTCATCAGCGTCGACCCGATCCTCTCCCTCACACAGCACCAGTCCCTGAACGGCTACAGCTACGCCGGCAACACGCCGGTCACCAGCTCGGACCCGACGGGCCTGCAGTACCCCGCCGATCAGGGCGGCAGCGGCGGCCACAACGGCTCTGGGTGTTACTTCGTGATGCCCGACCCGTGTGGAGGCGTCACCACGCAACCAGGTGGGGGTGGCGGAAGCGGCGGTGGCGGCACGTGTTACTACGTGCTCACCAATCCGTGTGGGGTCGGCAGCGGCGGTACTTCCTACACCAGCAGTTCCGGGAACACCCGTGGTGGTGGCGGTGGTGGCGGTGTACGCCAGGGACCCGGTGACTCCGAGTCGGGGTGCGGTTCTTGGGGATTCCTCTCCGGGGCCTGTTCGAGCGTCGGCGAAACTTTTTACGGCGTGGTAGGAAACGTTCCTCGTATGGCGGAGTACGCGGGGTGGCTCGTCGATGGCGACTGCCGGGGAGACGGTGGGCCCGGGGCTCCCGGCTGTGACTATGGAGCGAATTTCGATGCCTGGGTGGCCAGTCATGGTTACGACACCTCTAGCGACGCTTATCAGGTGCCGAGCGCCCTCGCCGCCATCTTTGCCCACAGGCCTGTATACGGGGCGAGGAATAAGCCCTTCGGGGGATCTATCGTCGGCTCGACAGGAAAGAAAACTCACTGGGCAGGAGTGGAGGTGCGAAACGCTGAGGGGGCCTTGGTCAACGCGTACAGTCTGCGAAGCGGAAGTCAAACGCCTGAAGAGCGTGCGCTAAAATATCCCAACAATGCGCAAGCCAGTCATACGGAGGCTCGCGTGGGGCGTATGTCGGGGGCGACTCCAACGGTTCGCATTCCTGGGGATGGCTATGCGAACCTGGCTCCCGTGAACCGTGGTGAAACTGTGACGATTACTGGCACCAAGCCGCCCTGTACCCAGTGTCAGGGATCCATGAGGCGGGCGGCCGCTGAAACAGGGGCAGCTTTCGTGTACGTTTGGGGCGACAAGCGTTGGAGTAGTGCGGGGTGAACAACGTGGTGGGTCGTTCTGAGTGGCTCGTCAGAGTCGTGGTAGTTGAAGAAAATGTTCCTGATTCCTGCTTCACGGTTGGGCTTGCAGAAGATGAATATGGCGAGGGGAGATATCTTACTTTCCAATGTGGCCTAGAAGTGCCCGGTGATCAGGAACGGGAGCTGGGGCTGGATAGCTATTGCATCCTGAACGAGGTTGGGGGGGTCAGCTACGGGGGCGTCGAAGTGGTCTCTTTGATGGCAGATAGACTGTCTTTTCGCTTCAGGCCTGAAGCAGTTGAGGAGCTTGAAATTCCATCTGGAGAGATGACTCTTGAAGTCGCGCCCGGGTGTGATATTGAAAACCTTCGTATCGGTCTTCGGAGGGTACTGAATTACGGAAACCCAGAGAAGTTTCCGGTCGCCTTGCAGATCTGATGCTCCAGTTGGGGGCCAGCGGACTACGGCAGGGCTGCAAATCTCCAGATGAAGGGGCAGGTGCGGCGACTGCGGGCTTTGATCGTTGATGCGCTCGTGCTGGTCAGCAGCCGGGTATGGGTGCTGCTGGCACGAGGTGGTCTTCTCGGCGATGATCGCTTGTGGGGACGAACGCGACATGCCGGCCGGGTTGCTGCGATGCCCTACACGGATCGGCGCGAGTGCTTTTTGGGCGGCGATGACTGCAGAGGTCGGCTTTCTTCCGCTCAGGGGAGTTACGTTTGCTGGTCCGAAACATCCAGAGATCCACCTTGCTGCCCTGCTCCGTAGCGGCGCCGCCAGGCCGACTCGCCGAATGTCACGTCATGCCGCCGCAGTTGGAAGCCGCGATCGTCTCTGCCATGCGGGTCACGCGCGAAGATGCGGACTGGGCAGCAGCTCAAGCCACTGCCACCGGCCAGACCAGAGCCGGGCGGATGCTCTGACGGAACGAAAAGGTGTGATTGAGGTCGGCCGCGGGGTTGCTTGAGACATGCGTTGTAGGCGATCTCTCGGCGCACCCGCCGTGGTGGCTGGATTTCTGCGGCTGAGCTTGAAGGTGCGACGGGCATCAGGCCACCATTGACGGTGGTGCGATTGTCCGCGCTCGGTCGTACAGGTCGAGCGCCGTCGCGTTCTTCAGATGAGGGCGCAGGAGACCGAACATCGTCTTGACGCGCTCGTCGGCGCGGCCGGACTGCACCTTGGGGTAGTCGTCGAGGGCCTGGTGCCAGGTGGCGCAGGCCGCTTCCCGGTGGCCGAGTTCCAACTGCCGTTCGGCCAGCAGGCCGCGGCGGTGTACTCGTGTGCGCTGGTACACGCTGGGGCGGAGCCGGTCGGCCTGTTGCGTGGCTTCGACGGCTCCGGTCTTGTCACCGAGTTCGTAACGTACCTGGCTGACGTGGTAGTTGAGCGAGGAGGGGTCGTACGAACCGAACGCTCTGCCGCGTGACTCGGCGCGGTCCATGGCCCCCTCGGCCTCCCAGATGTGGCGCAACGCGCCCGTACGGTCGCCGGTCTGTGCGGCGGCAGCGGCGTCGGCCAGCTCCATGGCCTTCGCCCCGTGGTGGAGGTCGACCGCCTGGACGCTCATCCCTCGCAGGGTGGTGCAGTACGTCAGGTGGTCCTCGGCTGCGCCCGCCAGCTCCAGGCCTTGACGTAGTAGCGCTTCGCGAGACCGTGAAGCCCTTCGGCCACGGCCATGTGGCCGGTCAGGTAGAGCAGGTCCGAGGCGGCAGACAGCATCGCCTTGCGTACGTCCTCGGGGGCGTAGGCGCGTAGGTAGGCGGCCACGGTGTTGACCATGAACGAGGCCGCCATGGGGCGTGCGTGGCGACCACCGAACTCGTCATCCAGTTCCGAGACACGCTCGGTCATGGCGATGACCATGTCTACTTCGTTCATGCCGATGCGTGTCGTGCGACCGGACTGGACGGCCTCGGCTCGGCAAGCGAGTTCGGAGTCCAACGACGGGCTCGGCCGACTGGACCGCAAGTCCTGGTGAACCGCTGCAAATCTGGACCACGAGCCCAGAGAATGAGATAGGAATACGTTTGGTTTGGCAGGGGTTCTGCCTTCCCGACGCAGGTGCGCCTGGTAACCCGGCACTGCAACGGGCCGCCTGCGGTCGACGTACCCACTCTCGGTGGGCGCTCTTCCGCGGGCGAATCTGGTGATCCGCGGTGAGTCTGCTTCGGCGAAATCGGTCGCACCCCGCTACCTCAGGAAGTCGCCCTTCGGGTCCTCGCACATCCGCCGCAACACCACCCCGCACCGTCGTGCGTAAGCATGCTGCAACCCCCGAGTCGCCGCCCCGCCCGCCTTCGCGTACCACTTCGCCGGGCGGCTGAAGGCCGTTATCGTCAGCCAGACCGTGCCGTCGCCCGTGCGGTCGACGACGAAGGCTTCCTCGCCGGATTCGGGGTGGCCGGGGAGAGTGCCGTAGGCCCAGCCGGCTCGGCGGGGTTCGTCGATCGTCCAGACGATGCGGCAGGGGGCCTGGAGCAGGCCCAGGCCGACCGTCACGTCGACGCCGGGGGCCGCCTGCGGGGCGTCCGTCGTGATCTTGACGCCCACCGCTCTGTGGAGGTCCCAGGTCAGGACCGCCTGGGACGCGGATTTGAAGACCTCCTGGCCCTCGCCGATGCGGCTGCGGACGTGCAGGGGATGGAAGCCGGGTGGGCACCGGCCGTCGCGGGTCGCACCCACGTCCTCGTACGTGTAGGGCATGGGAACCAAGAGTAGGGCGGTACCCGGGAATGCCTTCGTTCCGGGTACCGCCCACGCTCAACTGTCCTGCGGTCAGGCCAGGTTCGACTGTCCTGCGGTCAGGCCACGTTCACCGCGGACCAGGCCGCCGCCACCGCCTTGTACTCAGCGCTGGCCGTGCCGCCGTACAGCGCCGACGCCGCGCTCAGCGTCGCCGTACGGGCGCCCGCGTACTTCGTCGTGGACGTCATGTACTCGGTGAGCGCCTTGTACCAGATCTTGACCGCCTTGTCGCGGCCGATGCCGGTGAGCGTCGAGCCGTTGGAGGTCGGGGAGTTGTAGCTGACGCCGTTGATCGTCTTGGCGCCGCTGCCCTCCGAGAGGAGGTAGAAGAAGTGGTTCGCCGGGCCCGAGGAGTAGTGGACGTCGATGCCGCCCAGGCTGGAGGACCAGCTGTCCTTGGACGAGCCGTCCTTGCTCGGCTGGTCCATGTAGCGCAGCGGGGTGCCGTTGCCCCTGATGTCGATCTTCTCGCCGATGAGGTAGTCGCCGACGTCGGACGCGTTGGCCGCGTAGAACTCCACCGCCGTGCCGAAGATGTCGGAGGTGGCCTCGTTCAGACCGCCCGACTCACCGCTGTAGACCAGGCCCGCCGTGTTGGACGTGACGCCGTGCGTCATCTCGTGGCCCGCCACGTCGAGCGACGTCAGCGGCTTGGTGTTGCCCGAGCCGTCGCCGTACGTCATGCAGAAGCAGCTGTCGCTCCAGAAGGCGTTGACGTACGCGTTCCCGTAGTGGACGCGGGAGTAGGCGGCGACGCCGTTGTTCTTGATGCCGTTGCGGCCGAGGACGTTCTTGTAGAAGTCCCAGGTGACCTGGGCGCCGTAGTGCGCGTCCACGGCGGCGGTCTGGGTGTTCGAGGCCGCGCCCGTGCCCCAGGTGTCGTCCGCGTCGGTGAAGAGCGTGCCGGTGCCGGACGTACCCCGGTTGAGGTTATACGTCTTGTGGGCGCCGCGGCCGGTGTCGTTCAGCTGGTACGTCGAGCCCGAGAGCGAGGTGCCGATGGTGACCTTGCCGGCGTACTGGCTGTTGCCGGTGCCGGTCTGGATCGCCTCCCACTCGTACAGTTTCTTGCCCGTCTGCGCGTCGGTGATGACGTGCAGCTGCTGCGGGGTGCCGTCGTGCTGGAAGCCGCCGACGACCGTCTCGTAGGCCAGGGCCGGCTTGCCGTCGGCCGCCCAGACGACCTTGCGGGGGGCCTTGTCGGCCGCCGACTTCGTGCTGCCTTCGGCCTTCGCGGCCTTCAACGCCTGCTTCTCGGCGGTGGACTTGGCGATGTCCGGGGTGACGTCGGAGACCTTGATGGCCGCCTTCGTCGCCTTCGTCACGCCCTCGGTCTTGCCGGCCTTGGTCTCGTGGATCACCAAGTCGCCGCCGAGGACCGGGAGTCCGTCGTACGTGCGCTCGTACCGGGTGTGCGTCGTGCCGTCGGCGTCCTTGACGACGTCTCTGACGACCAGCTTCTCCTTGACGCCGAGACCTATCTCGTCGGCCGTCTCCGCCGTGGCGGCGTCGGCCTTCTGGATGAGGCTCGTACGGGCTGCCGCGGTCAGCTGGACCGGCGCCGCGGCGAGGGTCGTCCCGCCGGACTGCTCGGCCGGGGACTGGGCGGAGGCACCGGTGGTCAGACCGGTGGTGAGAAGTGCTCCGGCCGCGACTGCGGTGGCGATGGCCAGAGTGGTGCGCTTGTGACGCGCGTAGAGGGGGGTCACACAAGCTCCTTCGTGGGGGGTGTCCGACTGGCATGGGGGACCGGTCGGGCGGTTGTGAAGTTGCGGTGCGGGTGTGCCGTGATCGGTGATGCGGGGTGAACGTTGCCAGTTGAGTCCTGTACATGTCAGTGGGGCGAATAAAGGTTGGCCGGAAATCGTCCGCTGCCCGAAGATCCGCGTACGGATTGCGGACTTGATCGCCCGCAAAGGCCTGGCAAAGGGCGAGGAAGGGTGTCGTAAGGCGGCGGCAACGGCACGGCAAAGAAGGCGCCGCCCCGGGGAGTCGGATCCCCGGGGCGGCGCCCTCTGCGCGTGAGCCTGAGCGAGCCCGAGTGGCCGGGGCTCACCCGGATCGGTTACACCTGCGGGAAGGTGATCTTCCAGCCATTGATCCTGCCGGTGTCCTGCGCCGCCTGGTCCTGGACCTTCAACTGCCAGTTGCCGTTGGCGACTTCGGAGGACGCGTTCACCGTGTACGGCTCGTTGACGTTGTCCGCCGAGTCCGAGGAGCTGAACGGCTTGAGGCGGTAGCTCGTGCCGTCCGGCGCCACCAGGTCGACGACCAGGTCACCGCGCCACGTGTGCGTGATGTTCGGGGTGACGACCAGGTTGGTGGGAGCGTTTCCGGCCTGGCCGGTGACCGTGATCGATGACGTCACCGCCGCTCCGTTGTCCGGAATCGCTACGGCCGTCGTGCTCTCGAACGACGTGCCGCCGCCCCCGCCGCCGGGCCGGGCGCCGACGTTGATGCCGGCCCACGCGTTCTGCACCGCCGTGTACTCGGCGCTCGTGGTGCCGTACAGCTCACCCGCGACCGCGAGCGTGCCGGTGCGGGCCGCCGCGTAGTTGGTCGTCGAGGTGAACTTCGTGGTGAGCGCCTTGAACCAGATCAGCGCGGCCTTCTCGCGGCCGATCCCGGTCACCGGCAGACCGTCGGAGGTCGGCGAGTCGTACGAGACGCCGTTGACGGTCTTGGCGCCGCTGCCCTCCGAGAGGAGGTAGAAGAAGTGGTTCGCCGGGCCCGAGGAGTAGTGGACGTCGATCGAGCCGATGCCCGAGTACCAACTGTCCTTGGACGCCCCGTCCTTGCTCGGCTTGTCCATGTAACGCAGCGGCGTCCCGTTGCCGTTGATGTCGATCTTCTCGCCGACCAGGTAGTCGCCGACGTCCTGCGAGTTGGCGGCGTAGAACTCGACGGCCGCCGCGAAGATGTCGGAGGTCGCCTCGTTCAGGCCGCCCGACTCGCCGCTGTAGACCAGGCCCGCGGTGTTGGAGGTGACGCCGTGCGTCATCTCGTGCGCGGCCACGTCGATCGACGTGAGCGGCTTGGCGTTGCCCGAGCCGTCGCCGTACGTCATGCAGAAGCAGGAGTCCTGCCAGAAGGCGTTGACGTAGTTGTTGCCGTAGTGGACGCGGGAGTACGCGCCGACCCCGTCACCGCGGATGCCGCTGCGGCCCTGCACGTTCTTGTAGTAGTCCCACGTCAGCGCGGCCCCGTAGTGGGCGTCCGCGCCCGCCGTCTCCAGGTTCGACGCCGCTCCGTTGCCCCACACGTCGTCGGCGCCCGAGAAGAGCGTGCCCGTGCCCGACGTACCGCGGTTCAGGTTGTTCGTCCTGTGGTTGCCGCGGGTCGTGTCCGTGAGGTTGTACGTCGACCCGGACTGGGCGCTGCCGAGGGTGACCGAGCCGCTGTACTGGGTGTTGCCGGTGCCGGTCTCGACGGCCTGGTACTCGAAGAGCTTCTTGCCGGTCGCCGCGTCCGTGATGACGTGCAGCTCGTTCGGGGTGCCGTCGTGCTGCAGACCGCCCACGACCGTCTCGTACGCGAGGCTCGGCGTGCCGTCGGCCGCCCAGATCACCTTGCGCGCGCCGTCCGCCTCGGTCTTCTTCGAGCCCTCCGCCGCGGCGGCCTTCAGGGCCTGCTTCTCGGCGACCGCGGGCTTCACCGCCGCGCTGGTGGTGATGCCCTTGAGCTGGGCCTTCACCGCACGCGTAACGCCTTCTGTCTTCCCCGACTTGGCGGTGTCGACGACCAGGTCGCCGCCGAGGACCGGGAGTCCGGCGTACGTGCGCTCGTAGCGCGTGTGGACCGTACCGTCGGCGTCCTTGACGACGTCACGGACGACGAGCTTCTCCTGGGCGCCAAGGCCGAGCTCCTTCGCCGTGTCCGCCTTCGCCGAGTCGGCGTCGCGGATCAGTGCCGCGCGCTGGGCGGGGGTGAGCTTGACGGACAGGGAGCCCTTGTCGAGCTTGCCCGGGGCGGGTTTCGTGTCGGCGGTGGCCGCGCCCGTCTGGACGGCCGCGGCGAGCAGGGCGGCGACGGCGACGAGCGCGCCGGCGGCGGCCTTGCGCGGGGTGGAGCGGGAGGCGAACGAGGAACGGGAGTTACCCACGGTCTGAGAAGTGCCTGCGGTGTGGGAGGTGCGTCTGTGGGAGGTGCGTCTCAACACGGACTCCTTCTGCGTGGCCGCGGATCGCGGATCGCGCGGCCAAGGGGGGCCGGACGGTTGGGATCCGTCCGGGCAGAACAAGGCAGTACGCGGAACCACTTGCATGGGGCACGTGCGGGCGTGCGTGGGGGTCCACCACGGCACAGCGGTTCTTGTGAGGTTGCTGTGGAGTGGTCGTGGGAAGAGTGGCAGCAGATTGCGCTCTCTGTCAGGTGCGCATCAAGAAGTTGGCTGGAAACAGTTCGTTGTCCGGGTGGTCATGTTCGGTATACGGACTCGTTGCCGACGGGTGCGTTGCCGGTGCCTGGCCCACGCGGGCTCTGGCCTGCGCAGGACCAGGCGTACGAAAGACCAGGCTCATGACGGCCGTTGCTCGGGAAGCCCCGGCCGCTCCCCGTGCCACGAGTGCCACAGGGACGCGTACGCACCGTCGGCGGCCACCAGGCCGTCGTGGGTGCCCAGTTCGGTCAGGCGGCCGTCCTCCATCACGGCGACCCGGTCCGCGTCGTGGGCGGTGTGCAGGCGGTGGGCGATGGCGATGACGGTGCGGCCTTCGAGGACGGCGGCGAGCGCGCGCTCGGTGTGGCGGGCGGTCGCCGGGTCCAGGAGGGCCGTGGCCTCGTCGAGGATCAGGGTGTGAGGGTCGGCCAACACGACCCGGGCCAGGGCCAGTTGCTGGGCGCGGGAGCCGTCCGCGCGGTGGGCACTGTCGGGCCCGAGCCCGGTGTCGAGGCCGTCCGGCAGTTCCTGGACCCAGTCGTCGGCGCCGACCGCCGCGAGGGCCGCCCACAACTCGGCGTCACCGGCGGACGGTTCGGCGATGAGGAGGTTGTCGCGGACCGTGCCGAGGAACACGTGGTGCTCCTGGGTGACGAGGACGACCTGCCGCCGCAGTTGTTCCGGGTCGAGGTCGACGATCGGCACCCCGCCGACCGTCACCGAACCGGAGCGCGGCGCGTCGATGCCCGCCAGCAGCCTGCTCAGGGTGGTCTTCCCGGCGCCGGAGGGCCCGACCACGGCCAGCCGTTCACCGGGCCGCACGGTCAGGTCCACGCCGCGCAGGACCTCGCCCCCGCGGTCGTACGAGTAGCGCACGTCCGTCACGTCGATCCGGTCGTCCGCCGGGGCCGGGGAACCGGACGGGACGGCCCGCGGCGCCCGGCCGAGGCCCTCCACACGGGCGAACGAGGCGCTGCTGGCCTGCAGTTGCTCCACCCGCATCAAGACCTGGTCGAGCGGCGACTCCAGCTGCCGCAGATACAGGGCCGCCGCGATGACGGCGCCCAGGCTCACCGTCCCCCGCTCGTGTAGGGCTCCGCCGACCAGCAGCGCGACGGCCACCGGGAGTACGAACGAGATCTCCACGGTCACGAAGAACACGGTCCGCAGGTACAGCGTGTACAGCCGGGTGCGCCGGGACGTCTCCAGCGCGTCCCGGCTCGCGGCGATCCGCCGCCGCTGGAGACCGAACGCCTCGACCGTGCGCCCGCCGGACGCAGTCGCCGTGAGGATCTCGGCGACCTCCGACGTGGCGGCCCCCTCGGCGAGATAGCCGGTGCGCGCCCGGCGCAGATACCAGCGCAGCGCGAGCCAGATGCCGGCCTGGGCGAGCACCGCGCAGCCGCCGAGCAGCGGGTCGAGCGCGAAGACCGCGCCGAGGAGGAACAGACACTGGACCGAGGAGATCAGCAGCTCGGGACCGGCGTCGCGCAGGGTCGTACCCACCGCGGAGACGTCCGCGGTGCCCCGGGCCGTCAGATCGCCCGTGCCCGCCCGCTCCACGACAGAGGCGGGCAGCGTCAGCGTCCGATCGACGAACTCCTCGCGCACCCGCGCCAGCGTCCGCTCCCCGAACCGGTACCCCACGTACCGGGCGCCCCGCGCCAGCAGCAACTGCCCCAGCGCGCACACCAGGATGACCAGTGCGAGGCGGTCCACGACGGCCACGCCGCCACCGGCCCGGACCTCGTCGATGATGCGGCCGAGCAGCCACGGACCGACCAGACCGGCAGCGGCGGCCAGCGCGTTCAGGGCGAGTACGACGGCGAAGGCGCGGCCGTCCGCGCGGATCAGCCGGCCCGCGGCCCTGCGTACGTCGGCCGGTTCGGCGACGGGCAGCTGCGCGGTCATCGCACGGCCTCCTCTGCGTCCAGATCCGATGCCGGGGCCGGGCCCGATGCCGTGTCCAGGTCCGACTCGTCGGCGTCCGTGTGGTCCACGCCGCCCACACCGTCCGTGTCATCCGTGTCGTCCGCGTCGCGGGCCACCAGCGCGCGGTATCCCGGCTCCCCGTCGAGGAGTTCCTGATGGCCGCCGACGGCCGCGACCTTGCCGTCGACCAGGTAGTACACGGTGTCCACCTGGTCGAGGACGAGCGGCGAGGTGCTGGTCACGAGGGTCGTACGGCCCGAACGCGCCGCCCGCAGCCGGGCGGCGACGGCGGCCTCGGTGTGCGCGTCCAGCGCCGAGGTGGGCTCGACCGCGAGCAGCACCTCGGGGTCGGCGAGCAGTGCCCGCACCAGGCGTACGCGCTGTCGCTGGCCTCCGGAGAGGCTGCGGCCCTGCGCGTCGACGGCCGAGTCGAGCCCCTCCGGCAGCCCGAGCACGACGTCGTCCGCCACGGCCGCGTGCACCGCCCCGGCGACGGTCTCCTCGTCGGGGTCCCCGCGCCCCGAGACCAGGTCGCGCAGGGTGCCCGCGAACAGGTCGGCCTCGTTGTCCGCGACCAGAATGCGCGCCCGGACCTGTGGCAGGGCGATCGCGTCGAGGCGTACACCGCCCCAGGTCGCCGCCGACGCGGTGTACCGGCCGAGCCGGTCGACCACGGCGGTGGACTCCGCCGGACGGGCGCCGACCAGCGCGGTCAGCCTGCCGGGCGCCACCCGCACACCGGACCGCGGATCGTGCAGCACGGAGGGTTCGGCCGGCGCGTCCACGGAGGCGCGGCCCGTCTCCATCGGCTCCAGGGACAGGAACCGTACGATGCGCCGGGCGGCCACCACACCCCGGCTGAGCTGATAGCCGCACTCGACGAAGAAGGCCACCGGTGCCACCAGGACGGCCACATAGCCGTACACGGCCACCAACTCGCCGATCGTGATGGACCCTTGGGCGGCGAGCCGGGCCGCCAGCCATGTCACGACGGCCAGGAACACCGTCGGCAGTCCGACGCCGAGCGCCTGGATCCAGCTGGTCACCGACCCGACGCGGTACCCCTGCACCCGCAGCCGCTGCGAGTCACGGCGGAAGGCGTCGGCGAACAGCCCTTTGCCACCAAGGCCGTTGAGGACACGCAGCCCGCCCGCGAGATCGCCGATCCGCGCCGTCAGCACACCCTGCCGCTCGCGGTACTCCGTCTCCGCGCCCCGCAGCCGCCCCATCAGCGGACCGACGAGTACGACTATCACCGGCACCCCGAGCAGCACCACCGCGGCCAGCGGCAGCGAGACCGACAGCAGCAGTCCGGCCACGACGGCGTAGGCGACGGTCGCGCCCACGCCGGGGCCGACCACCGTCAGGGACTGGCTGATCGTCTGCACGTCACCGACGCCGATGGTGACGACCTCCCCGGCTCCCGTCCGGCGCGACAGTGTGGCACCCAGCCGGGTCGCCTGCCCCACCACGAGCTTGACCGACCGGAAGTTGGCGTCCATCCGGAGCCTGGTCATCGTGCGGTGCCGCATGATGCTCACCCAGGAGTTGAAAACCCCGACACCCAGCAGCGCGGCGGACCAGGCGGCCAGCGCCGACTGGTCGCCCGGTTCCAGGCCGTCGTCGATCGCACGGGACAGCAGATACGGCGTCAGCGCCATGAGCGCCATCCAGACGGTGCCAAGCAGCGCTCCGGCCGCGGCCCGGCCCGGCTGCCTGGCGACCAGCCACCAGAGATACCGCGCTCCACCGCGACAGTCGGGAGTACCCGGATCCTCGTACGCGTCGACCATTCGCCCCCCCTTTTTTTTGGGCTCGGTTCGCCTTCGGGGCGCCAAAGCCTGTGCCGAGCCCTCGGCTCACTCGCTGTGTCCGACAGGACCTAGACCAGGCTGTCCCGCCACGCCTGGTGCAGGTCCGCGAACCTGCCCGTGTCCGCGACGAGTTGGGCGGGGCTGCCGTCCTCGACGATGCGGCCGTGTTCCATGACCAGCACCCGGTCGGCGATCTCGACGGTCGACAGGCGGTGGGCGATGACGACCGCCGTCCGGCCGCGCAGAACCGTGTCCATGGCGCGCTGGACGGCCCGCTCGCCCGGCACGTCCAGCGAGCTGGTGGCCTCGTCCAGGATCAGGACCGCCGGATCGGCGAGCAACGCCCGTGCGAACGCCACGAGTTGACGCTGACCGGCCGAGATCCGGCCGCCCCTCTTGCGTACGTCCGTGTCGTAGCCGTCCGGCAGCGCGGTGATGAAGTCGTGGGCGCCGATGGCCTTCGCGGCCCGCTCGATGTCCTCGCGGGAGGCGTCGGGGCGGCCGATGGCGATGTTCTCCGCGACCGTGCCGGAGAAGAGGAAGGCCTCCTGCGTCACCATCACCACCCCGCGGCGCAGTTCGGGCACCGACAGCTCGCGCAGGTCGACGCCGTCGAGCAGGACCCGGCCGTCCGTGGGGTCGTAGAAGCGGGCCAGGAGCTTGGCGAGCGTCGACTTGCCCGCGCCCGTGGAGCCGACCACGGCGACGGTCTGGCCCGCCGGGAGGGTCAGCGAGAAGGACGGGAGCACCTCGCCGCCGGTGCGGTACGCGAAGCGGACGTCGACGAAGTCGACCTCGCGGCCCGGGTGTTCGGAGGCGAGCTCCGGCAGCTCACGCGGCTGCGCGGGCTCCGGCACCGAGGGGACCTGGGCCAGCAGCCCCGCGATCTTCTCCAGGGACGCGGCCGCCGACTGGTACGAGTTGAGGAACATGCCGAGCCGGTCTATCGGGTCGTACAGCCGTCGCAGGTACAGCACCGCGGCGGCCAGCACGCCCAGCGCCAGCGAGCCCGACGCCACCCGGTAGGCGCCCCACAGCACGATCCCCGCGACCGCCGTGTTGGCGACGAGCCGGGAGCCGATGACATAGCGGGCCATCTCCAGGATGGCGTCGCCGTTGACGCGCTCGTGGCGGCTGTTGAGTACGTGGAAGTCCGCGTCGTTGACGGCCTCGCGGCGGAACGCGCGCACCGGCCGGATGCCGTTCATCGTCTCCGCGAACTTCACGATGACGGCGGCGATCGCGGTCGAACGGACGCTGTAGATCCGTCCGGCGCGGCGACGGTAGAGCCGGATGAGGAGGTACAGCGGCACGAACGAGGCCACGGCGACCGAGCCGAGGCCCAGGTCGAGCCAGAGCAGCAGCGCCGAGATGTAGACGAACGACAGGATGACGGTGATGAGCTCCTGGAGGCCCTCGCTGAGCAGTTCGCGCAGCGACTCGACGTCCGTCGTGGAGCGCGAGATGAGCCGGCCCGAGGTGTAGCGCTCATGGAAGTCGACGCTGAGCGCCTGCGCGTGCCGGAAGATCCGGCCGCGCAGGTCGAGCAGGACGTCCTGGTTGACGAGGGCGGAGGTGCGGACGAAGCCGTACTGGAGCGTGCCGGCCGCCACCGACGCCAGTACGTAGGCGACCGCCACGGCGATCAGCGGACCGTGGTCGTCGCCGCGGAAGGCCGGTACGGCACGGTCGATGGCGTACGCCACGAGGAGCGGGCCCGCCTGCACGGCGGCCTGCTGGAGGAGCAGCAGGACCGCGGCGAGGACGACGCGGGCCTTCATCGGCGCGAGCAGGGAGCGCAGGAGGGCGGCCGTCGCGCGCGGGGGAGCGGGGAGGGAGTCGCGGTCGAAGGGATCGCCGTGCTTGGGCGGAGGTGCCGGACGGTCCTCTTCGTCGGTCGGCGCGGTGGTCGTGGGCGCCGTCATCGCTTGTCCCCCTCGAACGTCTTTTTCGTCGTCTCTGTCGCCGTCGCTTGCGTCGTCTCTGTCGTCTCTGTCGTCTCTGCCGTCCCGGACATCAGCCAGGCGTACTCCGCACTCGTACGCAGCAGTTCGTGGTGCGTGCCGACGGCGGTGATGCGGCCGTCGGAGAGCAGGGCCACCCGGTCGGCGAGCATGACCGTGGACGGGCGGTGGGCCACGACCAGGGCGGTCGTGTCGGCGAGGACGCGGCGCAGGGCCGCCTCGACCAGGGCCTCCGTGTGCACGTCCAGGGCCGACAGGGGGTCGTCCAGGACGAGGAAGCGGGGTCTGCCGACCACGGCCCGCGCCAGGGCGAGGCGCTGGCGCTGTCCGCCGGAGAGGCTGAGGCCCTGCTCGCCGACCTGCGTGTCCGTGTCCTGGGGGAGCGCGTGGACGAAGTCCGCCTGCGCGACGGCCAGGGCACGGTTCAGCTCGGTCTCGCCGGCGTGGGCCCCGGCGCCCATGAGGACGTTCTCCCCCACGCTCGCGGAGAAGAGGGTCGGCTCCTCGAAGGCGACCGCCACGAGTGCGCGCAGCGTTTCCCGGGGCATCTCCGTGATGTCCACGCCGTCCAGGGTGATCCGGCCCGACGTGACCTCGTGCAGCCGGGGGACGAGCGCGGTGAGCGTCGTCTTCCCGGTCCCGGTCCCGCCGACGAGGGCCATGGTCTCGCCGGGGCGGATGTGGAGGTCGATGCGGTCGAGTACGGGAGCGGAGCCGGCCGGGGCGTCCGGGTAACGGAACTGGACGGCGTGGAAACGGAGTCCGCCGGTGGCGGTGGCGGTGGCGGTGGCGGTGGCGGTGGCGGCGGCCGTGCCGGTGCCTGTGGCTGAGCTAGTGCCGGTGCCCGTGGCTGAGCCGGTGCCCACGGCCGCGCCCGTCTTCGCCTCCGCCCCTGCCTTCGCCTCCGCCCTCGCCCCCGCCTCCGCCCTCGCCTTCGCGGCCACGGCGTGCCGAGGCGGGACGGCCAGGCCGGACCCGGACTCCGGTTCCGCGTCCATCACCTCGAAGTACCGCTCCGTCGCCGTGGCCGCCTCCTGGCTCATCGCCAGCAGGAAGCCGATCGACTCGATGGGCCAGCGCAGCGCGAGAGCCGTGGACAGGAAGGCGACCAGCGTGCCGGTGGACAGCTCGCCGTCGGCCACCTGCACCGTCCCGAGCACGAGCGCCGCGCCGATGGCGAGTTCGGGCAGGATCGTGATCGCGGCGAAGATCCAGGCGAGCAGGCGCGCCTTGGCGAGCTCCGTGCCGCGCAGGGTGCGGGAGAGGTCCCGGAAGGCGAGGGCCTGGCTGCGGTGGCGCCCGAAGCCCTTGATGATCCGGATGCCGAGCACGCTCTCCTCGACGAGCGTCGTCAGATCGCCGACCTGGTCCTGCGCCCGCCGCGCCACCTTCGAGTACCGCTTCTCGAAGAGCCAGCAGACGATCATCACGGGCACGGCGGGCGCGAGCAGCACCAGCCCGAGCGTCCACTCCTGGGCCAGCATGATGACGAAGCCCACCAGAATCGTCACGCCGTTGACCAGCAGGAACGTCAGCGGGAAGGCGAGGAACATGCGCAGCAGCATCAGATCCGTCGTGCCGCGCGACAGCAACTGCCCCGAGGGCCAGCGGTCGTGGAAGGCCACCGGCAGCCGCTGCAGATGCCGGTACAGATCCGCCCGCATCGACGCCTCGACCCCGGCGAGCGGCCGGGCCACCAGCCACCGCCGCAGCCCGAACAGCACCGCCTCGGCGAGCCCGAGCAGCAGCAGGTACAGCGCGCCGAGCCACACCCCGCCCGTGTCGCGGTCGGCCACCGGTCCGTCCACGATCCACTTCAGAACGAGCGGAATCACCAGCCCCGTACACGAGGCGAGGACTGCGACGACGGCCGCCGTGAAGAGCCGGGCACGCACGGGACGCACGTACGGCCACAGGCGCAGCAGGCTTCGTACGGCGGAACGGCTCCTGGCCGGTCGGGTTTCTAGGGCTGCTTCCTCGGCGGGGGTGTCGGCGGGCGCGGGTGTAGTGGGCATCAACGCGAGCCTACGGATCGGCACTGACAACGCCCACCGAGTTTTGGCCGGTCCCGGATCCGCCGCTGGTCCTACGACCTGCGTGTTCGACGGGTCGTACGTGCCGGCGGGCGGGTCGTACGCGCGGGGCGGGCGGTACGCGCGGGGCGGCCGCGTCGTACGCACGATGCAGGC
The DNA here is from genome assembly GCF_055577685.1 of Streptomyces sp. NPDC033178. Classification (NCBI taxonomy): domain Bacteria; kingdom Bacillati; phylum Actinomycetota; class Actinomycetes; order Kitasatosporales; family Streptomycetaceae; genus Streptomyces; species Streptomyces sp. NPDC033178. The sequence goes on along the minus strand of NZ_JBVIPT010000016.1, from coordinate 256,147 downwards.
CTGGTCGTACGACGGCATCAACCGATCGGTTGATGCGCCTTCGAGCGCGACGGCCGATGTGGCGGACCCCGCCGCGGAGGGACTCTCGGAGCATGGCATCCACACCCGTGATCGAAGTCAGCGATCTGCGCAAGTCCTACGGCGGCAGGCCCGCCGTCGACCGCGTCTCCTTCACCGTCGAGGAGGGCGAGATCTTCGGCGTCCTCGGCCCGAACGGCGCGGGCAAGACGACCACCGTCGAATGCGTCGAGGGCCTGCGCGTACCCGACGCGGGCCGTGTCCGGGTGACCGGCCTCGACCCCGTCACCGAGCACGCGGCCACCCGCCAGGTGCTCGGCGCGCAGCTCCAGGAGAGCGAGCTGCAGGCCAAACTCACCGTCCGAGAGGCCCTGGAGCTGTACGCCGCCTTCTACACCGGCCCGCTCGACTGGCGGCCCCTCGCCGAACGCCTCGGCCTCACCGACAAGCTCACCACCCGCTTCGCCAAGCTCTCCGGCGGTCAGAAGCAGCGCCTGTTCATCGCGCTCGCCCTCATCGGCAACCCCCGGATCGTCGTCCTCGACGAGCTGACCACCGGTCTCGATCCGCGGGCCCGCCGCGACACCTGGGAGCTCATCGAGGACATCCGCGCGAACGGCGTCACCGTCCTGCTCGTCACGCACTTCATGGAGGAGGCGCAGCGGCTCTGCGACCGGATCGCCGTGATCGACAAGGGCCGGGTGGCCGCGCTCGACACCCCGGCCGGTCTGATCCGCCGCTCGGCCGGCGCCACCGTCATCAGCTTCACCCCGTCCGCCCGGCTGGACGACCGTGACCTGAACGCGCTCCCCGCGCTCGCGTCGGTCGAGTACAGGGACGGCCGCGTCACCCTGTCCGGCACCGACGAGACGGTCAACGCCGTCATCACCCTCCTCGCCCGCACCCACGTCACGGCCCACCAACTCCGCGTCACCGACGCCACGTTGGACGACGCGTTCCTCGACCTCACGGCGGACGCGACCAAGGACGCCACGAAGGACGCCGCCAACGACGCCACGAAGGAGGCAGCGGCATGAGCACGGCCCCCGGCACCACCGCCCTCGGCACCACCGCCCTCGTCCACCCCGCCGTACTGAAGAGCGAGGTCCGCCTCTTCCGCAGGGAGCCCGGCAGCCTCTTCTGGATCCTCGGGTTTCCGACCCTGCTGCTGGTGATCCTCGGCTCGATCCCCGCCTTCCGCGACACCGACCCGGACTTCGGCGGGTTGCGCCCGGTCGACGCCTACGTCCCGGTGAGCGTGCTGCTCGGCCTGACCGTCGGCGGTCTGCAGGCGATGCCGCAGACCCTCACCGGCTACCGCGAGCGCGGCATCCTGCGCCGGATGTCCACCACGCCGGTCCGGCCCGCCGCCCTGCTGTCCGCGCAGATGCTGCTGTACGGCGGGGCCGCCCTGGCGTCGTCCCTGCTCGCCCTCACGGTCGGCCGCCTCGTCTTCGACGTACGACTGCCCGAGCAGCCCTTCGGATACGCGCTGGCCCTGGTCCTGGCGGTGCTGGCGGCCCTCGCCCTGGGCGCGGTGATCTCGGCGCTGTCCCGGACGACGAAGATCGCGGGCGCCATCGGGTCGGCCGTGTTCTTCCCGGCGATGTTCTGCGCGGGTGTGTGGATGCCGGTGCAGACCATGCCCGACGTACTGGCCCGGGTTGTCGGCTACACGCCGTTCGGCGCGGCCGCCGAGGCGCTCAACCAGGCGGCGGCGGGAGACTGGCCCGGCTGGGGCCACCTGGGCGTGCTCGCGGCCTGGACGGTGCTGCTGACGGCCGGTGCCTCGCGCTGGTTCCGGTGGGAGTAGGAGAGAGGGCCCGTGCAGACTGGGGAGATGACCGAGGCGGACCAGCGGATCGAGCACCGTTGGGACCAGCTCCACACCTGGGGTCCCTATGGGCTGCTCCTTGTCTCCACCGTCCTTTCGCTCCTCGCCGGCGAGCTCATGGAGGGTCCCGCCGAGTGGTACGCGGCCGGGGCGCTGGTGGTCGCCGCGGTGGCGCTCCAGCTGTGGCACGGGCCCCGCCGTGGCCGCCGGACCCCGTCCCGCGGCGGGGCCGTCTACTACGTCGTGCGCTGGGTGATCTCCTTCGCCCTCACCTGGCTGAACCCGTTCTTCGCCTTCTACGCGTCCACCGGCTACTTCGACACCGACGAACTGATGTCCGGAACGCGCCGGCAGCGGCTCGGCCTCTTCGCCACCGTCGTCGTGGTGGCGGGCGCGCAGGCCGGCGGGCTGCCGTTCCACAGCCCGGTCCAGTGGGTGCTGTTCGGCGTGATGCTGGTCGCGAACAGCGCCCTGCTGATGGCGGTCGGCCATCTCACCGAGCAGGAGGAGCAACGCTCCCGCGACCGGGCCGTCACCATCTCCGAACTCGAACGCACCAACACGGCGTTGCAACAGGCCCTCGACGAGAACGCCGCCCTGCACGCCCAACTCCTCGTCCAGGCGAGGGAGGCCGGGATCGCCGACGAACGCCGACGCCTCGCCGCCGAGATCCACGACACCATCGCCCAGGGCCTGACCGGCATCATCGCCCAGCTCCAGGTCGTCGGGAGCGCCCCCGACCTGACCACGGCCCGCACCCATCTCGACCGCGCCTCCGCCCTCGCGCGCCACAGCCTCGGCGAGGCCCGCCGCTCCGTGCAGAACCTCGCCCCCGTGGCCCTGGAGAACGACGGACTGCCCGAGGCCCTGAAGAAGACGGTCGCCGAATGGGGCGAACGGACGGGCGTACGCGCCGAGTTCACCGTCACCGGCACCGCCGAGCAGCTCCACGAGGAGATCTCGGCGACCCTCCTGCGCATCGCCCAGGAGGCCCTGTCCAACGCCTCCCGGCACGCCCACGCCACCCGCCTCGGCCTCACCCTGACCTTCCTCGGCGACGAGGTGATCCTGGACATCCGCGACGACGGCCGCGGCTTCGACCCGCTCGCCGTCCCCGCCCGCTCCACCGCCGCCGGCTTCGGCCTCGACGGCATGCGCGCCCGCGCCGAACGCGTCACGGGCTCCCTCACGGTCGAGTCCGAGCCGGGCCACGGCACGGCCCTCTCGGCTCGCGTACCGTTGCTACGCCATGACAGATGACGCGACAGACGACGGCACGGAAGAGAGCAGGGAAGAGGGCACGATCTCCCTCCTCGTCGTGGACGACCACCCCGTCGTACGGGACGGTCTGCGCGGCATGTTCGAGTCCGCGCCCGGGTTCCGCGTACTGGGAGAGGCGTCCAACGGCGTCGAGGCGGTCGAGAAGGCCGCCGCGCTCGACCCCGACGTGATCCTGATGGACCTGCGCATGCCGGGCGGCGGCGGTGTCGAGGCGATCGCTCACCTCACCCGCGCGGGCGCCCGCGCCAAGGTCCTCGTCCTGACGACGTACGACACCGACTCCGACACGATCCCCGCGATCGAGGCGGGCGCGACGGGCTACCTCCTCAAGGACGCGCCCCGCGACGAGCTTTTCACCGCCGTACGGGCGGCCGCCCAGGGCCGTACGGTCCTCTCCCCGGCCGTGGCCTCCCGCCTGGTCTCCGCGGTCCGCGCCCCCCGGGCCCCCGGCAACGAGCCCCTCTCCGCCCGCGAACGCGAGGTCCTGGCCTTGGTCGCCAAAGGCACCTCCAACCGCGAGATCGCCCGCGAGCTCTTCATCAGCGAGGCGACGGTGAAGACCCACCTCACCCACCTGTACGCCAAGTTGGGCGTCAAGGACCGGGCGGCGGCGGTAGCGGTGGCGTACGAGCGGGGGATCCTCGGGTAGGGCTTTCTTCGCCCCCGCCGCCCCTACCCGTCCCGTCCCTGGGGGCTGCCGCCCCCAGACCCCCGCTTCGGCCTGAACGGCCTCGTCCTCAAACGCCGGACGGGCTGAGAATCAGCCCCTCCGGCGTTTGAGGAGCGGGGGTTCGGGGGCGGAGCCCCTGAGTAAGGGACGGGAATGGGTAGGGGCGGCGGGGGCGAAAAAAGCCCTACCCCGCCACCCGCAGCAGCAGAACCGCCCGCGCCGGCACAGTGATCGCAGCCCCTGCCCGGTGCACCACCCCGGGCACCTCCCCCTGCTCCTCCCGCGACGTGTCGACGACGGCCTCGTACGCCTCCGCCCACGGCGGTCCGGGCAGGACGAAGCTCGTGGGCCGGTCGCCCGCGTGCAGGACGGCCAGGAAGCTGTCGTCCGTGACGGGCACGCCCCGGGCGTCCCGGCCGGGGATGTCCCGCCCGGACAGGTACATACCGAGCGTCGCCGCAGGTGCGTACCAGTCCCGTTCCGTCATCTCCGCACCGCGGGCCGTGAACCACGCCAGGTCGCGCAGCCCGTCGGCAGAGTGGGCGCGGCCGGAGAAGAAGGCTCGCCGCCGCAGCACCGGATGGGCGTGGCGGAGGGCGATCAGACGGGCGGTCAGGTCGAAGAGGGCCCGCCAGTCGGGATCGTCGAGCAGGGTCCAGTCGATCCAGCTGATCTCGTTGTCCTGGCAGTACGCGTTGTTGTTGCCGCCCTGGGTCCGCCCGAGTTCGTCCCCCGCGACCAGCATCGGCACGCCCGTGGACAGCAGCAGGGTGGTGAGGAGGTTGCGCAGCTGACGGCGCCGCAGGCCCCGTACGCGGGCGTCCTCCGTCTCGCCCTCCGTCCCGCAGTTCCAGGCGCGGTTGTCGTCCGTGCCGTCCCGGTTGCCCTCGCCGTTGGCCTCGTTGTGCTTGCGCTCGTACGACACCAGGTCCCGCAGGGTGAAACCGTCGTGGGCCGTCACGAAGTTCACCGAGGCGTACGGCCGCCGCCCGCCCCACGCGTACAGGTCGCTCGACCCCGACAGCCGGTACCCGAGATCCCGTACGTCCGGCAGCGCGCCCCGCCAGAAGTCCCGTACGGCGTTGCGGTAGCGGTCGTTCCACTCGGTCCACAGGGGTGGGAACGCGCCCACCTGATAGCCGCCCGTGCCGACATCCCATGGTTCCGCGATCAGCTTCACCCTTCGCAGCACCGGGTCCTGCGCGATCACCGCCAGGAACGGGGACAGCATGTCGACGTCGTGCATGGAACGGGCCAGCGCGGCCGCCAGGTCGAACCTGAAGCCGTCCACCCCCATCTCCGTCACCCAGTAGCGCAGCGAGTCCGTGATCAGGCGCAGGACATGCGGCTGGACCACGTGGAGCGTGTTTCCGCAGCCCGTGTAGTCCGTGTAGCGGCGCGCGTCGCTCTGCAGGCGGTAGTAGCCCCTGTTGTCGATACCGCGCAGCGACAGCGTGGGGCCCAGCTCGCCCGCCTCCGCCGTGTGGTTGTAGACCACGTCGAGGATGACCTCGATACCGGCGGCGTGCAGCGCGCGCACCATGCTCTTGAACTCGCCGACCTGCTGGCCGGTCGTCCCCGAGGCCGCGTATCCGGCGTGCGGCGCGAAGTAGCCGATCGAGTTGTAGCCCCAGTAGTTCTTCATGCCCCGGCGCAGCAGATGGTCCTCGTGCGCGAACTGGTGCACCGGCAGCAGCTCCACCGCCGTCACACCCAGCCTGGTCAGGTGCTCGATCGCCGCCGGATGTGCCAACCCCGCGTACGTGCCCCGCAGTTCCTCCGGGATGTCCGGGTGCAGCTTCGTGAAGCCCCGTACGTGCAGCTCGTAGATGACCGAGTCCGCCCAGGGTGTCTTCGGGCGGCGGTCGTCCGTCCATTCGTCGTCCGGCGCGTCGTCGTGGACGACGACACCCTTGGGGACGTACGCGGCGGAGTCCCGGTCGTCGCGCACGGTGTCCGCGACCTGCTGCTGGGGCCAGTCGCGCACATGCCCGTACACCTCCGGCGGCAGCGTGAAGTCGCCGTCCACGGCACGGGCGTACGGATCGAGGAGCAGCTTCGCCGGGTTCCAGCGGGCGCCGGTCCACGGGTCCCAGCGGCCGTGCACCCGGAAGCCGTACCGCTGCCCGGGCCGTACGCCGGGCACGAAGCCGTGCCAGATCTCGTGGGTCAGCTCGGTGAGGGGCACCCGGATCTCGGTGCTCGTGCCGTCAGTGCCGCCCGCACCTCCTGGGTCGCCTCCGGAGTCGCCGTCGTAGTCGAAGAGGCACAGCTCGACGGACTCGGCACCGCCCGCCCACAACGCGAAGTTGGTGCCCGAGACACCGTCGGGCCCGGTCCGGAAACGCGCCCCGAGCGGGGTCGGCGCACCGGGCCACACGGGGACGGCCGGCGCGACGCGCGGACTGCCGTTCAGCACGGGAGCGGGCTGCGCGGGCAGCCCGACATCCGGGGCGCGCCCCTCCTGCACTGCCTCCTGCTCGGCTGCGCTCGACACCTCACGGCCTCCTGCGGCTCGATGGGAGCGACGCGCGGAGATGCCCATGGCGTCCCGGCCACGGCTCCCCGTCGCGTCGTCCTTCCCACTGTTCTGCCCAGCGCCGGGCTCGCACTCACGTTTCCCCAGGAGAGGGCTGACCGGCCTCGGGCGGATGGGGCATGCCCCCACTTCTCCGGGGCCGCTTGGTCGTTGGGCCCCACGTGATGCACGCACAGACGCGCGCGGCGCGCGCAGGGGCCACGCTGGCCGCCGTACTGACATGGGCAGGGCTGCTGTCCGGAGCCGCGGGATGCACCTCGCACGGCGTGGACAGGGTGCTCGGCAAGCCCCGTTCGCCCCAGACCACGATCCGTGTCTCGCCCGACGACGGCAGCAAGGCCGTACGCCCCGAGGAGAGCCTGCGGGTACGGGTGCCGGCCGGGCGCCTGGAGTCGGTGAAGGTCGTCAGGTCCCAGGACGCGCAGGACTTCCCGGTGCCGGGCCGGATCGCCGAGGACGGCATGACCTGGAGCCCCGACGACCCCGGACTGGCCCTGGCGGCCAAGTACTCGGTCGACGCGGTCGCGCTCGACGGCCACGGCCGGCGGGTGGCCCGGCACGCGACGTTCACGACGTACGTCCCCGACGAGCGCTTCATCGGATACGTCATGCCCGAGAACCGCTCCACTGTCGGCACCGGAATGATCGTTTCGCTGGACTTCAACCGTGTGATCGAGAACCGCGCGGCGGTCGAGCGTGCCGTCCGGGTGACCTCCGTTCCGGAGGTGGAGATCGCCCCGCACTGGTTCGGCGAGAAGCGTCTGGACTTCCGGCCCGAGGAGTACTGGAAGCCGGGCACCAAGGTCACCGTCGCGCTGCGGCTGCGCGACGTCGAGGCGGCCCCGGGCGTGTACGGACTGCAGTACAAGACCTTCTCGTTCACGGTCGGCCGCAGCCAGGTCAGCCTCGTCGACGCCGCCGCCCACACCATGGAGGTGCGCCGCGACGGCGAGGTCCTCGCCACCGTGCCGATCACCGCGGGCGCCCCCAAGAGCACGACGTACAACGGGAAGATGGTGGTCACCGAGATGCTGGAGGTGACCCGGATGAACGGCGCGACGGTCGGCTTCACCGACGCCGACGGCAAGGGCGAGTACGACATCCCCGACGTGCCGCACGCGCTGCGCCTCACCACCTCCGGGACCTTCCTGCACGGCAACTACTGGGCGCAGGGCGTCTTCGGCACCGCCAATGTCAGCCACGGCTGCGTGGGCCTGCGCGATGTGAAGGGCGGCAGCTCCGCGACCCCGGCGGGCTGGTTCTTCGACCGCAGCCTCATCGGTGACGTCGTCGAAGTCGTCAACAGCAATGACAAGAAGGTCGCTCCTGACAACGGCCTCGGCGGGTGGAACATGGGATGGAAGGCCTGGAAAGCGGGCTCCGCGGTGAAGTAGCCGGACATACGGGTACGGACAAGACGTACGCCGGTGGCACCACGGGCTGTTGAAGTTGGGACGGAACAGTGACAATCCCAGGAGGTCAACGCTCCTGGCGGTGTGATTAATTAGCGCGATACACGCGTGGGACGCGGCTGTGAGCTGCGGGCTCCCGCCATGGGCCCAGGCGTCACGGGGCGACCAACGATGGGCAGTGCGGGCCTTGATCAGGCCGTGCGAGGGGAGAACGAACTTGAACGGGCGACCGATATCGGGGGCGTCGGTTGGCGCGCGGACACGGCGTGGAAAGGGGGCCCTGGCGCTGGCGCTGGGGAGCCTGATGCTCGTCGTGACCGCATGCGGCGGGGGAGGGGACTCGGATTCCGGGTCCGGCTCGGGGAAGGGCGGGGACAAGGATTCCGGCCAGGCGGACACCAAGGTCTCGCAGGCGGTCGTGACCGTGGCCCCGAAGGACGGCGCCGACGGAGTGAAGACCAGCGGCGCGCTCAAGGTGACGGCGGCCAAGGGCAAGCTGACCGAGGTCGAGGTCGAGGACACCAAGGGCAACCCGGTCGAGGGGAAGATCACCGACGGGGGTACGACCTGGACGCCCGCCACGCACCTCGCCGCGTCCACCAAGTACAAGGTCCACGCGGTGGCCAAGGACTCCGAGGGCCGTGAGGCCGCGGAGGAGTCGGCGTTCACCACGCTGACCCCGAAGAACACGTTCGTCGGCATCTTCACGCCGGAGGACGGCTCGAAGGTCGGCGTCGGGATGTCCTTCTCGGTCAACTTCACGCGGGGGATCACGCACCCCGAGGACGTCGAGAAGGCGATAGACATCAAGACCGAGCCGGCGGTCGACGTCGAGGGTCACTGGTTCGGCAACGACCGCCTCGACTTCCGCCCCGAGAAGTACTGGAAGCCCGGTACGAAGGTCACCGTGAAGCTCAACCTCGACGGCGTCGAGGGCCGGCCCGGTGTCTACGGCGAGCAGGCCAAGACCGTGAAGTTCACGATAGGCCGCAGCCAGGTCTCCACCGTCGACGTCAAGACCAAGAAGATGACCATCAAGCGCGACGGCAAGGTCATCAAGACCATCCCGGTCACGACGGGCAAGCCCGGCTACGAGACCTGGAACGGCCAGATGGTCATCACCGAGCGCCTCCGGGTGACCCGGATGAACGGCGAGACCGTCGGGTACGGCGGCGAGTACGACATCAAGGACGTGCCGGACGCGATGCGGCTGACCACGTCGGGCACCTTCATCCACGGCAACTACTGGGGCGGCGACGCCTTCGGCAACTACAACGCCAGCCACGGCTGCATAGGCCTGCGCGACCAGCGTGGCGGCGGCGACCGCGGTGCTCCTGCCGCGTGGTTCTTCGACCGCTCGATCGTCGGTGACGTGGTGGTCGTGAAGAACTCCAACGACCGGATCGTGGACCCGGACAACGGGCTCAATGGCTGGAACATGTCGTGGGAGAAGTGGAAGGCGTGACCCTTCGTGGGCGGGGGCGGCACTGACCGCGCTTCTCCCGGCCCGCCTTGTCGCGGCTTGTACGGCCCCGGTGTGCTGCTCCTCTGTGACGCGGCGCACCGGGGCCGTTGCGTGTGGCGGCCACACCGGCCGACGCCTGTGACGCAGCGCACCGGGGCGGTCGCCGTTAGCCCCCGTGCTGCACTTGCCCCGGGGGACGACCCCCCAGACCCCCCGATACGGTGCCTTCATGACTGTGCATCTCGAAGTCGCCGAAGGTGTCGGCACGATCCGTCTCGACCGCCCGCCCATGAACGCGCTGGACGTCGCCACGCAGGACCGCCTCAAGGAACTCGCCGAGGAGGCCGCGCGCCGCGAGGACGTACGCGCGGTGATCCTCTACGGCGGCGAGAAGGTGTTCGCGGCGGGCGCGGACATCAAGGAGATGCAGGCCATGGACCACGCGGCGATGGTCGTACGGTCCCGTGCCCTGCAGGACTCCTTCACCGCCGTGACCCGCATCCCCAAGCCGGTCGTCGCGGCGGTCACGGGTTACGCGCTGGGCGGGGGCTGCGAGTTGGCGCTCTGCGCCGACTTCCGTATCGCCGCGGAGAACGCCAAGCTGGGCCAGCCGGAGATCCTGCTCGGGCTGATCCCGGGTGCGGGCGGCACCCAGCGCCTGTCCCGTCTGATCGGCCCCTCCAAGGCCAAGGACCTCATCTTCACCGGCCGCATGGTCAAGGCCGACGAGGCCCTGTCGCTCGGCCTGGTGGACCGGGTCGTACCGGCCGACGAGGTGTACGCCGAGGCGCACGCGTGGGCCGCGAAACTGGCGCAGGGCCCGGCGCTCGCGCTGCGCGCCGCCAAGGAGTCGATCGACGCGGGTCTGGAGACGGACATCGAGACCGGGCTCGCGATCGAACGCAACTGGTTCGCGGGGCTGTTCGCCACCGAGGACCGGGAGCGGGGGATGAAGAGCTTCGTGGAGGAGGGCCCGGGCAAGGCCAAGTTCCTCTGACCGGGGTCTGTGGAGAGGGCCGGTGGCAAGGGGTCGCGGGTGACTTGAAAGTCACCCGCCGAATTCCGCTGATCCACTTGCAGTTGACGCGATGTCTTACCCGCGTCCCTCGAAGGGGCGGTTTATCCGAGCCTTAAGGCAACCTTAAGGCTTCCTTGTCGGGCGCGGCGGGCGATTGCCCCGAACGAGGCTGTTCTCGCAGGCCAGGTGGGCTGCGGTCGCGCCCGAACTGCCGCTGGCATATGCCGGTCGAATCGCGCGGAATGGGAGGTTCCGGGGGGCGTATTCCTCCGGAACGCCCCCAACGGGGCCTCTGGGCGGCCATGATGGGGGCATGGCGGGGCTGGAGGGTATCGAACAGCCGCGGCGGCACGGGAGTGCGACCGCGGCGCGCTGGTCGCCCGCGGTCGAGGACGAACACGCGCTCAAGGCGCTGGAGTTGTTCGGCAATCCGACCGAGGGGGAGGTGCCGTTGCCCTCCCGGCCCGAGTCCGCGGCCGCCGCGCGTCGGCTGACCCAGGTCGTGGTTCTGCGTCACTGGGGGCTCTCGCCGAAGATGACCGAGGATGCGGTCTTACTGGTTTCGGAGTTGGTGGGCAATGCCGTGCGGCATACGGGGGCACGGGTGTTCGGGCTCCGTATGCGGCGCCGCCGGGGGTGGATCCGGGTCGAGGTCCGGGACCCTTCCCGTGGTCTCCCCTGCCTCATGCCGGTCCAGGAAATGGACGTGAGCGGCCGAGGCCTCTTCCTCGTCGACAAACTCTCCGACCGCTGGGGCGTCGACCTCTTGCCTCGCGGCAAAACAACCTGGTTCGAAATGAGGGTGGCGGACCGCTAGGTTTCCTCGCCCCCGCCGCCCCTACCCGTCCCGTCCCCTGGGGGCTGCCGCCCCCAGACCCCCGCTTCGGCCTGAACGGCCTCGTCCTCAAACGCCGGACGGGCTGGAGGTGTCGGCCCGGGCTGCGAAACCTTCAGCCCCTCCACCATCCGAATCTTCAGCCCCTCCGGCGTCCGAATTCTCAGCCCCTCCGGCGTCCGAATTCTCAGCCCCTCCGGCGTTTGAGGAGCGGGGGTTCGGGGGCTGGCCCCCGAAAGGGACGGGAATGGGTAGGGGCGGCGGGGGCGATAATCCGCGCGAAGGGCGACCCGCCCCACCCACCGGCGGAGCCAATCGCCACTTTTCCCCACAAGTCGCCCTTAAATGGTGCGCGTGACCACGTCCGATCGTCGCGCCGCCCTCAGAACGACCGCCGGCCTGGCCGCCGCAGGCGCGCTCGCCGGCTGCTCAACGCCCCGCACGCTCCCAGGCCCGCCCGCCGCCACAGTCACTCCCGCCAGGGGCCCCTCCTCCACAACCCCCACCCCGCCGCAGACCCCCCGAACCTTCCCCCACCACCCCACCCAGATCACCCACGGCCCCCGCACCCACCCCCGCATCGCCCTCACCTTCCACGGCCAGGGCGACCCCGCCACCGCCCGAGCCCTCCTCGGCGAAGCCGAGAAGCGCGGCGCCCGCCTCACCGTCCTCGCCGTGGGCGGCTGGCTGGACGCGAACCCCGCCCTGGCCCGCCGCATCGTGGACGGCGGCCACGAACTCGGCAACCACACCCAGCGCCACCTGGACATCAACGCGATGCCCGAGGCGGGGGCATACGCGGAGATCACCGAGTGCGCACGCCGTCTGCGCAGCCTGACCGGCTCCATCGGCACCTGGTTCCGCCCCTCACGAGCCGCCCGCGCCTCCCCCCTCGTGGAAACCCTGGCCCGCCGCGCCGGCTACCCGCACGTCCTCTCGTACGACGTCGACTCGCTCGACTTCACCTCGCCCGGCGCCCCCGCCGTCACCCGCAACGTCACCACCGGGATCCGCAACGGCTCGGTCGTGAGCCTGCACTTCGGATACGCGGACACGGTCGCTGCGTTCCCCACCCTTCTGGACGAACTGGACCGCCGCGGCCTGCGCGCGGTGACCACCACGGAGTTGCTGACCTGATGACGACGCCCCGCACGACACTCCGAACACACCGCAACCTCACCAGGCGCGCCCTCGGCACCGGCGCCGTACTCGCGGCCCTCGTCCTGGCGGGCTGCGGCACCGGTCCCAAGGACGAGGCGGACAGAACCCTGGGCGCGGTCAGATCCGACCAGCCCGCCCATCCCGCCGAGCCCGACCATCCCGCAGAGCCCGCCGAGCCCGCGAAACCGGTCGTCAAGGGCCTGCCCGGGATGCCGCCGGTCCTCGACAAGGCGGACGTCTACGCCGCCGACCGCCCGAACAGACTCTCCCCGGTGGTCAAGGACTTCCCGTCCCGCGTCTACGTCCCCAACACCGAGTCCGACACGGTCACCGTCATCGACCCGAAGACGTACGAGGTCGTGGAGACGATCCCGGTCGGCGTGCAGCCCCAGCACGTCGTCCCCTCCTGGGACCTCAAGACCCTCTGGGTCAACAACAACCGCGGCCACACCCTCACCCCCATCAACCCGAAGACGGGCAAGGCGGGCAAGCCGGTCGAGGTGCACGACCCGTACAACCTCTACTTCACGCCGAACGGCAAGTACGCCGTCGTCATGGCCTCCCTCGACCGCGAACTGGTCTTCCGCGACCCGCACACCATGAAGCGGCTGAAGACCGAACCGGTGAGCTGCTACGGCGTCAACCACGCCGACTTCTCCCTCGACGGCCGGTACTTCATCGTCTCCTGCGAGTTCAGCGGCGAACTGCTGAAGGTCGACACGGAGAGGATGAAGGTCGTCGGGAAGCAGAAGCTCCCCTTCGAGGGCGCGATGCCGCAGGACGTGAAGATCTCGCCCGACGGCAAGAAGTTCTACATCGCCGACATGATGGCCCACGGCATGTGGGTCCTGGACGGCGAGAAGTTCGACCAGCCCACGCTCCTGCCCACCGGCAAGGGCACCCACGGCCTGTACGTCAGCCGCGACTCCCGGGAGATGTTCGTCTCCAACCGAGGCGAGGGCACCATCTCCGTCTTCGACTTCACCCAGGCCCGGCTCACCAAGAAGTGGCACCTCCCGGACGGCGGCAGCCCCGACATGGGCGGCGTCTCGGCCGACGGCAAGGTCCTGTGGCTGTCCGGCCGTTACGACTCCGAGGTGTACGCCATCGACACCGGCACCGGCGCCCAGCTCGCCCGCATCCCGGTCGGCAACGGCCCGCACGGTCTCGCGGTCTACCCCCAGCCGGGCCGCTACTCCCTCGGCCACACGGGCATCTTCCGCTGAGACGGCCGAGGCAACGCCCGTCGGCGGCACGCCGCCGTACGAGTGAAGATCCACGGCCCGCCCCCGCAGAACCGAGATGGTGCTCCTCATGATCACAACTCGCCTGCGGCGGCGGGCCGCTGCCGTCGTCCTGTCCCTGACGGCCGTCCTCGCGACGTCCGCCGCGACGCTCCCGGCCGCTTCCGTCCCAGCTCCCGCCTCCGCTTCCGGTCCCGCAAAGGCGCCCTTCGCCGCCAAGGCCGCAGCGCCCACCTGTCCCCAGTTCGCCGACCCGGTCCACGCCGCCGCGGACCGCCGCGTGGACGTCGACCGCATCACGCCCGAGCCCGTCTGGCGCAAGACCTGCGGCACGCTCTACCGCAGCGACGGCCGCGGCCCCTCGGTCGTCTTCGAGCAGGGCCTCCACCCGAAGGACGTCATCAACGGCCAGTACGACATCGAGCAGTACGTCCTGGTCAACCAGCCCTCCCCGTACGTCTCCACGACGTACGACCACGACCTCTACAAGACGTGGTGGAAGAGCGGCTACAACTACTACATCGACGCCCCCGGCGGCGTGGACGTCAACAAGACCATCGGCGACACCCACAAGTGGGCCGACCAGGTCGAGGTCGCCTTCCCCGGCGGTATCGAGCGGAAGTACATCATCGGCGTCTGCCCGGTCGACAAGAAGACCAAGACCGAGATCATGAGCGACTGCGAGAGCAACCCGCACTACGAGCCCTGGCACTGAGCTCCGGTACTGAGCCCCGGCGCTGATCCCTGGCACTGAGCCCCGGCCTCCGGCCCGACGTCCGAAGCCGGCCCGCCGCTCCCGCCTAGCGGGCGACGAGCAGTGCCTCCGCCCCGACCGGGCGGAACCCGGCCGCCTGGAAGGCCCGTACGCTGCGGGCGTTCCCGGCGGCCTGCTGCGCCCAGACCGGCTCGCCCCCGCTCAGATGCCGCGCCGCCACCGCGAGCGCGCGCCCCAGCCCCCGGTGCCGTACCCCCTCGGCCACCTCGACCGCGGCCTCCAGCCGCCCCGCGACCCCATGCCCCAGGACGAGTACGCCCCCGTCGGCGGCCCACACCCGCACGTCGTCCCGCCGCTTGCGGGCCCGGGAGACCCTGGGATGGCCGGGATCTTCGAGTTCCGTCAGCCTCAGCGGCGGCGGGCTGGACAGCGGCGCGGCGACCGTCAGCAGGTCGATCGTGTCCGTCGTACGCCCCGTACGTTCCATGAACGCCGCAAGGAACCGCGGGTTCATGGTCGCGGCGAGCGGATCGCAGTCGGCCCCGGCCAGCGTTTCGCGAACCCATCCCTCCCCCTCGTCGGTGAAGACGACGGAGTGCGCGGTGAAGGCGATGACCCCGGCGTCCCGGTGGGCGTGCTGGGGCACGACTGTCGTACCGCCGTCAGGCGGCGGGAAGACTCCTCGCGCCGCCGCGTCGAGAATGTCCCGCAGAGTGCCGGCCACCGCGCCGCCCCTTCCCTCGCCCGTCCCTTGAGTCTCCACCCACTGGAAGGCCCAGACTTCACCCCATGATCGACGACGGCACCGGGCTGCTCACCATCGGGCAGCTCTCCCGGAGGACCGGACTGCCGGTGCGCACCATCCGTTACTGGTCGGACGCGGGCGCCCTGCCGCCCGTGACCCGCTCCGGGGGCGGCTACCGGCTGTACGACGCCGGGTCCGTGGCCCGCCTCGAACTCATCCGTACGCTGCGGGAGCTGGGTCTCGGCCTGGACGACGTACGCAGGGTGGTGGGCGGCGAGACGACGGTCGCGGAGGTGGCGGCCACGCATGTGGCGGCCCTGGACGCGCAGATCCGGTCGCTGAGGGTGACCCGGGCGGTGCTGTCGACCGTGGCGCGACGCGGTTCGACCGCGGAGGAGACGACCCTGATGAACAAGTTGGCGCGGCTGTCGGCCGCGGAGCGCAAGCACATCGTCGACGACTTCATGGCGGAGACCTTCGACGGCCTCGACACCGCGGACCCCGACATCCGCACCCGGCTGCGCTTCGGCGTGCCCGACCTGCCCGACGACCCCACGACCGAGCAGGTGGACGCCTGGGTCGAGCTCGCCGAGCTGATCCAGGACACGGGCTTTCGCGCGCGGATGCGCAGGATGGTCGAGTTCAACGCGGCGGACCGGGGGCCCGACGTGCCGGCCGGTACGTCCCTGTGGTTCATGAGCCGCCTGGTGCAACTGGCCGGCGAGGCACGGCAGCGGGGGCTCGTGCCGGACGCCCCGGAGGCCGCCACGGTCCTGGCCGAGCTGCTCGGCGACGCCGACAGGGCTGCCGTACTGGAACGCATGGTGTCGGCGAGCCATGCCGAGCTCGCCCGCTTCCGGGAACTGCTGGCGCTCGTACGGGGGACCGAGCCGCTGCCCACGCACCGGGAGGAGTTCGCGTGGGTGGTCGCCGCGCTCAGCGCTCAGCTGGCCAGTTAATCTGACCTCGGCAAGTACGGCACATCAGAAGGGGCGGGTCCGGTGGCGGACATCGAGGAAGCACGCAAGGCGTTCGAGCGCATCGACGTGGACGGGGACGGCTACGTCACCGCCGCCGAGTTCAAGAAGGCCCTGGCCCAGGGCGGCGACTGGAACGTCACCGAGTCGGTGGCCGAGGCCGTGATCGGCTCCCAGGACCTCAACGGCGACAAGCTGCTGTCGTTCGACGAGTTCTGGTCCCACCTGAACAAGTAGCCGAACGCGAGGATCGCGAGGGGCGCTCCCGCCGGACGGGCGGGGGCGCCCCTTTGCCGTTGCGGCGCGTGACCGGTCGCGCGATGGCCGGGACAGTGGTTTCCGGACGTTCGAAACGCTGTGCGACCTTTCCGGTGATGCCCGGAATAGCCTGCTTGCCCCGGAGGTTGGTGCTCCACATCGGAGTCATCGACCCCCGGAAGGACGCGCGAGTCATGAAGATCGGCATCATCGGAGCGGGCAACATCGGCGGCAACCTCACCCGGCGGCTCACCGCCCTCGGCCACGAGGTGTCCGTCGCCAACTCCCGGGGTCCGGGGACCCTCACTGCACTGGCCGAGGAGACCGGCGCGACGCCCGTCCCGGTCGAGGAGGCGGCACGCGGCGCCGAACTGGTCGTCGTCACGGTCCCTCTGAAGGCGGTTCCGAACCTGCCGTCCGGCCTCTTCGATGAGGCAGCCGACGGAGCGGTCGTCGTCGACACCGGCAACTACTACCCGCGGCAGCGGGACGGCAGGATCGCCGGGATCGAGGACGAGGGCCTGACGGAGAGCCGCTGGACGGCCCAGCAGCTCGGCCACACGGTCGTCAAGGCCTTCAACGGCACGTACGCCCAGGACCTTCTCGACCGGCACCGCCCGGCCGGCGCCCCGGACCGCCTCGCCCTCCCGGTCGCCGCCGACGACGAGTCCGCCAAGCAGGTCGTCCGCGACCTCATCGACGAACTCGGCTTCGACACGGTCGACGCAGGCTCCCTCGACGACTCCTGGCGCCAGCAGCCCGGCACCCCGGTCTACGGCCTCCAGGAAGGCGTGGACGCGGTGACGAAGGCCCTGGCGGAGGCGCCGCGGGAGCGCTCGGCGGACTTCCGGGCATAGGGCTCCGGCGGCAGCGCTCCGGCTTCCCGCTCAGACGATCTCCAGGGGCAGGCGCGGCCCGTCCGGCAACTCCACCTCGACCGGGTCACCGGGTCGCACCACCCCACCCGTGACGACGACACTCATGATCCCGGCCCGGAACCGGACGGTCCCGTCCTGATCCCGCCCGACGACCTGCTTCATCAGCCCCTTCTGGAAGCCGTCGATCTGCGCACAGGGATTCCGCAGCCCGGTGACCTCCACGACGGCCTCGTCCCCGACCCGCAGCAGTGTCCCGGTCGGCAGCCCCAGCAGATCGATCCCCCGGGTGGTGACGTTCTCCCCGAGTTCCCCGGCCGCGACCTCGAACCCGGCCTCCCGCACCTCGTCGAACAACTCCTCGTGAATGAGGTGCACCTGCCGCAGATTCACCTGCGAAGGATCCTTCTCCATCCGGAACCGATGCTTTACCGTCACCCCGGCATGCACGTCCCCCTCCACCCCGAGCCCGGCAAGCAACGTAATGCCGTCCCGATTCGGCTTGGAGAACGAATACCTACCGCTGCTGCTGACCGCAGTCACTGTCCCGCCCATGCCCGGCAGCCTACGGTGTCGCCCATTCCCGCAGGTCGGCGAGGGTGCCGAACTGTGCCACGTTCTTGTCCAGCGGGTCGTCCGTGTACTGGTGGAAGCGCCACTTCGCCTGGATCCGAGGCTTGCCCGCGGTCACGTAGTCGGCGATCCAGAGACCGTCACCGGCATACGAGGTCGTGTCGACGTTCAGCCAGTAATTCCGGTTGCAATAGAGCACGACCCGGTTGTTCGGCCGGAGTTCCTTCACCTTGCGGATGAAGCGGTCCTTTTCGGCGTTGGACGCGTGGGTGCCGTCGCCTGTTGTCTCCCAGTCGACGGCGAGGATGTCGCCGGCCTTTTCGGGGGCCTTGCCGACGAAGTACTCGGCCTGGGCCGTGAGGTTGCCCGGCCAGAGGAAGTGGTAGAAGCCGACGACGCAGCCGGCGTCACGCGCCCGCTTCGTCTGCGCGCTCAGCTTCGGGTTGACGTACGTGCGGCCCTCGGTGGCCTTGACGAAGACGAAGGACACGCCTTCGGTGCTGTACGAGGACGACTGGTAGGCGCTGACGTCTATGCCGCGCAGCATGTGGTTCCTCCGTGCGGTGGGGGGACGGGTGCCGGTGGTGCCTGTGGGGGGCAACTTCCTTTGCTCTTCCCCCACTTCGCCCGTCCCACCCTCAGCACTCGATGATGTTCACCGCCAGCCCGCCCCGCGCCGTCTCCTTGTACTTGACGCTCATGTCCGCGCCCGTTTCCTTCATCGTCTTGATGACCTTGTCGAGGGACACCTTGTGGGAGCCGTCGCCGCGCATGGCCATCCTGGCCGCCGTGACGGCCTTGACCGCGGCCATGCCGTTGCGTTCGATGCAGGGGATCTGGACGAGGCCGCCGACCGGGTCGCAGGTGAGGCCGAGGTTGTGCTCCATGCCGATCTCCGCGGCGTTCTCGACCTGTTCGGGAGAGCCGCCGAGCACCTCGGCGAGGGCGCCCGCCGCCATCGAGCAGGCCGAGCCGACCTCGCCCTGGCAGCCGACCTCGGCGCCGGAGATGGAGGCGTTCTCCTTGAAGAGCATGCCGATCGCGCCGGCCGCGAGCATGAAGCGGACCACGCCGTCCTCGTCCGCGCCGGGCACGAAGTTGATGTAGTAGTGCAGGACCGCCGGGATGATGCCGGCCGCGCCGTTCGTCGGGGCGGTCACGACGCGGCCGCCCGCCGCGTTCTCCTCGTTCACCGCCATCGCGTAGAGCGTGATCCACTCCATCGCATGGGCCAACGGGTCGCCCTCGGCGCGCAGTTGGCGGGCCGACATGGCCGCGCGGCGGCGGACCCTGAGGCCGCCGGGCAGGATGCCCTCGCGGGACATGCCGCGCGAGACGCACGCCTGCATCACCCGCCAGATCGCGAGCAGCCCCTCGCGGATCTCGTCCTCGGTGCGCCAGGCCCGCTCGTTCTCCAGCATCAGGGCGGAGATCGACAGGCCCGTCTCGCGGGTGAGCCGCAGCAACTCGTCGCCCGTGCGGAAGGGGTACTTGAGGACCGTGTCGTCCAGCTTGATGCGGTCCGCGCCCACCGCGTCCTCGTCGACGACGAACCCGCCGCCCACCGAGTAGTACGTCTTCGACAGCAGTTCGGAGCCCGAGGCGTCGTACGCCCACAGCGTCATGCCGTTCGCGTGGTACGGCAGCGTCTTGCGGCGGTGCAGGACCAGGTCGTCGTCGAAGGAGAAGCCGATCTCGTGCTCGTCGAGCAGGTTGATCCGCCCCGAGGACTTGATGCCCTCCACCCGTTCGTCGGCCCCCTCCACGTCCACCGTGCGCGGTGAGGCGCCCTCCAGGCCGAGCAGCACCGCCTTGGGGGTGCCGTGGCCGTGGCCGGTCGCGCCCAGTGAGCCGTAGAGCTCGGCGCGTACCGAGGTCACCGAGGACAGGACGTCCTCGGTGCGCAGCCGGCGGGCGAACATCCGCGCGGCACGCATCGGGCCGACCGTGTGGGAGCTGGACGGGCCGATGCCGATCGAGAACAGGTCGAAGACCGAGATGGCCACGGGGACTCCTCAAAGCGGGGGTGGTGCAGAAGAACGAAAGGCGCGAAGCGCCGCGACCAGGGCGGTGGTGGTGGGTGACGGGCGGACGGGGCTCCGCGCACACCTCCCAGTGTGCGCGGAGCCCCGGTGAAACGGGACTAGCGGCCCAGACCGGGGTACAGCGGGTGCTTCTCCGCCAGTGCGGACACCCGGGCCTTCAGCGCCTGCGCGTCGGCCTCCCCGAAGGACGCGGGGGCCTTCAGCGCCTCGGCGATGACGTCCGCGACCTCGGCGAAGTCCTCGGCGGTGAAGCCGCGGGTGGCGAGGGCGGGCGTGCCGATCCGCAGGCCCGAGGTGACCATCGGCGGACGCGGGTCGTTCGGGACGGCGTTGCGGTTGACCGTGATGCCGACCTCGTGGAGGCGGTCCTCGGCCTGCTGGCCGTCCAGCTCCGAGTCGCGCAGGTCGACCAGGATCAGGTGGACGTCCGTGCCGCCGGACAGGACGTTCACACCGGCCGCGCGGGCGTCGGGAGCCGTCAGCCGCTCGGCGAGGATCCGGGCGCCCTCGACCGTACGGCGCTGGCGCTCCTTGAAGTCCTCCGAGGCGGCGACCTTGAAGGAGACGGCCTTGGCCGCGATCACGTGCTCCAGGGGGCCGCCCTGGAAGCCCGGGAAGACGGACGAGTTGAGCTTCTTCGCGAAGGCCTTCTTGGCGAGGATGATCCCGCCGCGGGGGCCGCCCAGCGTCTTGTGGGTGGTGGAGGTGACCACGTCCGCGTGCTCCACCGGGTTCGGGTGGAGACCGGCCGCGACCAGACCCGCGAAGTGCGCCATGTCGACCCACAGGTAGGCCTCGACCTCGTCCGCGATACGGCGGAACTCGGCGAAGTCCAGCTGCCGCGGGTACGCCGACCAGCCAGCGATGATCACCTTCGGGCGGTGCTCCTTGGCGAGCCGCTCGACCTCCGCCATGTCGACCAGGCCGGCCTCGTCCACGTGGTACGCGACCACGTTGAACTGCTTGCCGGAGAAGTTGAGCCGCATCCCGTGGGTCAGGTGGCCGCCGTGGGCCAGGTCCAGGCCGAGGATGGTGTCGCCGGGCTGGGCCAGCGCGAACAGCGCGGCCTGGTTGGCGGAGGCGCCCGAGTGCGGCTGCACGTTGGCGTACTCGGCGCCGAACAGCTCCTTGACCCGGTCGATGGCGATCTGCTCGGCCACATCGACGTGCTCGCAGCCGCCGTAGTAGCGGCGGCCCGGGTAGCCCTCGGCGTACTTGTTGGTGAGGACCGAGCCCTGGGCCTCCATGACGGCGACCGGGGCGAAGTTCTCCGAGGCGATCATTTCGAGGGTGGACTGCTGACGGTTCAGCTCGGCGTCGACGGCGGCGGCGACGTCCGGGTCGAGCTCGTGGAGGGACTGGTTCAGAAGCGACATCGGTCAGGAGTCCTTAGCTGCCGGAGAATTCGGTGTACTCGTCCGCGGAGAGCAGGTCCTTCGGCTCCTCCGCGACCCGTACCTTGAACAGCCAGCCGCCCTCGAACGGGGCGGTGTTCACCAGCGCGGGGTCGTCCACGACGTCCTGGTTGATCTCGGTGATCTCACCGGAGACGGGCGAGTACAGATCGCTCACCGACTTGGTCGACTCCAGCTCGCCGCAGGTCTCGCCCGCGGTCACCGCGGAACCCACCTCCGGGAGCTGGACGTACACGACATCGCCGAGCGCGTTGGCCGCGTGCTCCGTGATGCCGACCGTCGAGACGCCGTCCTCGGCGCCCGACAGCCACTCGTGCTCCTTGCTGTAGCGCAGCTGCTGGGGGTTGCTCATGGCCTGAATTCTCCTGTACGCGGGGGAGTGCTGATGCAGGGGGACTGGGGGTGACCTGGGCGGATGTGCTCAGGGTCACTTCATGACGCTCACGGACCAGGGTTCACTGTCCGGCGCTCGCTGGACCAGGATCTACTTCTGGCGCTTGTAGAAGGGCAGCGCCACGACCTCGTACGGCTCGTGGCTGCCCCGGATGTCCACGCCGACACCGGGCGAGCCGGGTGCGGAGTGCGCGGCGTCGACGTACGCCATCGCGATCGGCTTGCCGAGGGTCGGTGAGGGCGCGCCGGAGGTGACCTCGCCGACGACCTTGCCGTCGGCGACGACCGGGTATCCGGCGCGCGGCACGCGGCGGCCCTCGGCGATCAGGCCGACGAGGACGCGCGGGGGCTGCGACTCGGCGCGGGCGGCGGCCTCGGTCAGCGCCTCGCGCCCCACGAAGTCGCCCTCCTTCTCGAACTTCACGACCCGGCCGAGCCCTGCGTCGAAGGGCGTGAGTGAGGTGCTCAGCTCATGCCCGTACAGCGGCATGCCCGCCTCCAGGCGCAGGGTGTCCCGGCAGGAGAGGCCGCAGGGGACGAGCCCGACGGGGGTGCCCGCGTCGGTCAGCGCCTGCCACAGCTTCTCGGCGTCGGCCGGTGCCACGAAGAGCTCGAAGCCGTCCTCGCCGGTGTAGCCGGTGCGCGCGATCAGGGCAGGGACGCCCGCGACCGTGCCCGGCAGGCCGGCGTAGTACTTCAGGCCGTCCAGGTCGGCGTCGGTGAGGGACTTGAGGATCCCGGGGGACTCGGGGCCCTGTACGGCGAGCAGCGCGTAGGCGTCCCGGTCGTCTCGGACCTCGGCGTCGAAGCCCTCGGCCCGCTCCACGAGCGCGTCCAGGACCGTCTGCGCGTTGGAGGCGTTGGCGACGACCATGTACGTGGTCTCCGCGAGCCGGTAGACGATCAGGTCGTCGAGGATGCCGCCGTCGGCCCGGCAGATCATGGTGTAGCGGGCCCGGCCGGGCTTCACACCCCCGATGTTGCCGACCAGGGCGAAGTCGAGCAGCGCGGCGGCCTGGGGCCCGGTGACGGTGATCTCGCCCATGTGGGAGAGGTCGAAGAGACCGGCCTTCGTCCGTACGGCGAGGTGCTCGTCGCGCTCGGAGCCGTACCGCAGGGGCATGTCCCAGCCGGCGAAATCGGTCATCGTCGCGCCGAGCGAACGATGCAGGGCGTCGAGCGCGGTGTGGCGCGGTTCAACGGGGGCGTTACTGCTCACGGTGGGGCTCCCAAGGCATGACGGCGAGGTCGTTCCTCCCCATCTGTCATCGGAACCTGAGAGGTTCGCCGTGACCACCGGTCGACCGGACGGTCACTGACTTGCACCTTGGGTGGAGCCGAAGCCCTGGTGACAGGGGGACGGCCCGCTTTTCAGATGTGCCTCGCCCGCGCGGTAACGGTGCCTGAGAGATTCAAGGGAGGGACTTGCTCCTTCGGCGCCCGGACCACGTACGCAAAAACGTGTCCGGAACTCTCCCGCGCGGATTCAAGCGGCCGGTATGCAGTTGGCGGGCACATCATTGCACGCATCGGAGCGGCGCGGCAGGGGACTCTTCGCGAGGGGGCGGTGCGCGGCGCCTGGCCCGGCCGCATGGCGTCCGCACAGGATCCACAGGCATCCACAGTGATCTGTGACGGGGCTGTGGCAGGACGAGAACAGAAATGAGGGGACCAGCGCATTACCTTCTCTTTACACTCGACGGGGATGGGTCTCCCGACCCCATGGGGAGGACGATCAGGGTGAACAGGACCACGGCGTACGCCACGAGCGCGGCCATCGCGCTGCCCAAGCAGCCCACTGCCCCGGCCGGGGAGGCGTGCGGCCCGCTTCCGGCGCCCGTCGTCCGCGATCTGCGGGAGCGCGCGGGACACAGCCCGCACGGCCTCCGCTTCGGCACGTCCGACCTGGTGGTGGTCACGGGCCTGCCCGGCAGCGGCAAGTCGACCCTGATGCGCCGGGCGGTGACAGGCCGCCGCATCGACTCCCAGGACACCCGCGACCGCTGGGACGGCAGGCTCGCCCGCTTCCTGCCGTACGCGGTCTACCGGCCTCTGGTCCGCGCCGCGCACTACGCGGGCCTGCGCCGGGCCCTGCGGTCCGGCGAAGGGGTCGTGGTGCACGACTGCGGGACGCAGGCCTGGGTGCGCAGCTGGCTGGCCCGGGACGCCCGGCGGCGCGGCGGCACCCTGCACCTGCTGCTGCTCGACGTGGACCCCGGCACGGCCCTGGACGGCCAGCGCGAGCGGGGCCGGGGTGTCTCGCGGTACGCGTTCGCGCGGCACCGCGGCGCGTTCGGCCGGCTCTTGCGTTCCGTGGAGAAGGGCGACCTGCCGGACGGCTGCGGTTCGGCGGTGCTCATCGACCGGGCGGCGGCGGACGTGCTGCGGCGGGTGGACTTCGGCGACTGAGGTCCCAGTGACCGGACGGACCGAGGTCCCGGTGAGCCGGACGGACTGCGGCGGGGGAGGGCGCGTACGCGTAATCTCGACAGCCGCAGACGGCGGTTCGAGCAGGCGGTAGAGAGATGGACTTCCCGGCACAGGACATTCCGGTGCAAGCGCACCCACACCCCCATGTCGGCTGGCCCGGCAACGAGTTGGAGGCGGTACTGGCCGCCTCCCTCGGTGCGGCGTCGCCTTCCGCGGGGGCCCGGATCGTGGAGGTCATGGGCCGCAGCTTCCTCTGGGTGCCGCTGCCCGAGGGCGGCGGCCCGCACAGCGGCCCGCTCGACCTGCCCACGATGGAGCTCGGCGGACAGGCGTACGTGCCGGTCTTCAGCTCGGAGCAGCAGTTCCGCCAGGTCGTCGGAGACCACCTGTCGTACACGGTGGCGCCCGCCGTCGAGTTCGCGCGCGGTCTGCCGCCCCAGGTGGGCATCGTGGTGAACCCGGACGGCACGGTCGGGGTGCCGCTGCCGCCGCCCGCCGTGGCCGAGCTGTGCCGGGCCGGGCGCAGCGAGCTGGACGGGCCGTCGAGCGGCGGCCGTGTGCGGCTCTTCCAGCCGGACTGGCAGCACGACCCGGTGGACTTCCTGGCCGCCGCCTCCGCGGAGTTCGCCGCGACCGGTGTCGTCCTGAGCGCCCGCCGCTGTCTGGCGAGCGTCGAGGGCGCCGACCCCGTGATGTTCATCGGCGTCGAGCTGGCCCACTGGCACGACGACGCCCGCACCCTCCCCCTGGACGCCGTGGGCCGCGCCCTCGGCCAGGTCCCCGTGCCGCACCCGGTGAACCTCGTCTTCCTGGACGTGGCCCAGGACCCGGTGGGCGACTGGCTGCGGGCCCAGGTGCGGCCCTTCTACACCCGGGCCCACTAGCCTTCGCCGCCCCACGGAAAATCCCGAGCTCTCAACAGCTTTCCCAGCGGAGCGCAACGGTGCTGTCGGGATCGCCACTTAAGCTGGTTTCATGGCTCGGTCGGGGTGGTGCCATGCTCAAGCGAGCACGGCGCCCCGTCGAATGGACCTGTATGTCAGGGATGTCACGAAGGGGCGGTAGAAGGTGAGCGCGTCGGGCACGGCCGCGGCCGGGCAGGTCGAGCACATGCTGCGCCAAGTGACGCCCGGGCGTTACGACGCCTACGAGGCGCTCCTGCGTGCCCTCGCGACCCCGTCGTCCGGCCAGGTCTGGATGCTGCTCTGGCACGGCCAGGCGGGCTCGCCCGACGCCCAGTACGGGAACATGGAGGTCGACGGCTTCGGCTACGCGCCCTGTGTGACCTCCGCCCAGGAGCTCTCGGCGAGCGGCTGGAACCGTTCGTACGAGGTGGTCGACGGACTCGACGTGGCCCGCACGCTCTACCCCGACCACTACGGCCTGTGGCTGAACCCGCACGCGCCGGGCGGCGGCGTCGGCATCCCCTGGCTGGATCTGCGTCGTATCGCAACCGGCCTGGAGCGGCAGCCCGCGGGCCCGCTCAGGCTGTCCGAGCCGGGCATCGAGATCCCGCAGTTCTACGCCCTGCTCACGCAGAACGCGCACCGGACCACCGCCGTCAGATCGCTGCGCCGCGCCTGGGTGCAGCCCGCGCTCGGGGCGCCGTACCTCGCCATCGGGCTCGATGTGTACGACACCAGCCCGCCCGCCGTGGACTCGGTGCGGGCGATGATGCAGCAGTCCATCGGTGCGGTGCCGGACGGTCTGCCGGTGTCGACGGTCGCGATGTCCGACGAGTACGACCCGGTGGCCCTGTGGCTGCGGATCAACGCGCGGCCGTTCTACGATCGTGAGGCCCACGCGGCGCCCGCCCAGGCGCCGGCGGCCGGCGGATACGGATTCCCGGGCACCTACTGAGATGACCCGGGCGCCTGCTGAGACGATTCGTTGGGTCTGAGACGATCCGGTCGAAGCACCTGAGACGATCCGGGTCATGTCGAGTCCAACCCGTGGAGCACCGGCTCCCACTCCCGCATCATCCGTGGGTGGTATGTCCCGATCTACGCGGGTAAATGGGCTGCGAGGCCCCTTTCGTACCAAAACTCCCGCGTCCGACCCCCGTTACCCGGCGTTCGGATAACGGAACCCTCCTGACAGCATCACGTTTGCGCATCCATTCACCGTCAGGTCTGGCAACAGATCGCCGAGGCGTTGAAGACTCCCGGTCCAGGGGGTTTATCCCCCGTGTACGACGGACTGATCACGCCGCTACAGCGGCAAGTGTGGGCCGGCTACCGCCGGTTGAGAGGGGTCCCTGCCACGATGACGGCACCATTGCACGAGCCGACGGCCGAAGCCGCCCCGAGCGCGGCCGAGGAGGCGGCGCTCGTAGCCGGCTCCGCCGAGGCGAAGGCGGTACAGGGTCGTTCCCTCGGCCGCATCGCCTGGGAGCGCCTGAAGCGGGACAAGCTCGCCCTGACGGGCGGCGTCATCGTTCTCGTGCTGATCGCGATCGCGCTGCTCGCTCCCGTGATCACGAACCTGGTCGGGCAGGACCCCGAGTCCCACCACGAGGACCTGATCGATCCGCTCTTCTCGACCCCCACCGGGTCCTTCGGTGGAATCAGCGGAGACCACCTTCTCGGCGTCGAACCGGTCAGCGGCCGCGACATCTTCGCCCGGATCGTCTACGGCGCCCGCATCTCGCTGCTAGTCGGCTTCCTTTCGGCCCTGGTGGCCGTGGTGCTCGGCACCGTGCTCGGCGTCCTCGCCGGCTACTTCGGCGGCTGGGTCGACGCCCTCGTCAGCCGCGTGATGGACGGCCTGCTGGCCTTCCCGCAGCTGCTCTTCATCATCGCGCTGGTCTCGGTCATGCCGAACGAGATGCTGGGCCTGACGGGTACGGGCGTGCGCCTGTTCGTCATGATCCTGGTGATCGGATTCTTCGGCTGGCCCTATGTGGGACGCGTGGTGCGCGGTCAGACGCTGTCCCTGCGTGAGCGCGAGTACGTGGAGGCCGCGCGCAGCCTCGGGGCCGGGCGGTTCTACATCCTGTTCAAGGAGCTGCTGCCCAACCTCGTCGCGCCCATCATCGTGTACACGACGATGATGATCCCGACCAACATCCTCACCGAGGCGGCGCTCAGCTTCCTGGGCGTGGGCGTCAAGCCGCCCACCGCCTCCTGGGGACAGATGCTCTCCTCCGCGATCGACTACTACGACTCGGACCCCATGTACATGGTGATCCCGGGTGTGGCGATCTTCATCACCGTGCTCTCCTTCAACCTCTTCGGCGACGGCGTACGCGATGCGCTCGACCCGAAGGGTTCCCGCTGAACTGCCGTACCCCCAGGGCCCCGTCATCTGTCGACGGGCCGCTACATATCGGAGGATCCGAGTGAGTACCCAACGCACCACAGGGCGGCGCAAGCAGGCCGCGGCCGCCGCAGCCGTGGTCGCTGCGCTGCTGTCCACGGCGGCGTGCGGCGGCGGCGGCAACGACGACGACGGCGGCTCGAAGAACGGCGCGGCCGGCTTCAACGCAGCCAACAACAAGGTCGCGCAGGCCTCCCTCGCCAAGAAGGGCGGCGAGCTGAAGTTCGCGGGCGCCCAGGACGCCGACTCGTGGGACACCACGCGCGGCTACTACGGCTTCGCCTGGAACTTCATGCGGTACTACAGCCGCACGCTGGTGACCGGCAAGGCGGAGCCCGGAGCCAAGGGCGCCGAGGTCACCCCGGACCTCGCCACCAGCACGGCGAAGATCTCCGACGACGGCAAGACCTACACGTACACGCTGCGTGACGGGGTCACCTGGGAGGATGGCAAGCCCATCACCTCCAAGGACGTCAAGTACGGCATCGAGCGCGTCTGGGCGCAGGACGTCCTGTCCGGCGGTCCGGTCTACCTGAAGGACGTCCTCGACCCCAAGGGCGAGTACCCGGGCCCGTACAAGGACAAGTCCAAGGACAAGCTCGGTCTGAAGGCGATCGAGACGCCGGACGACAAGACCGTCATCTTCAAGCTGCCCGAGGCCAACTCGGACTTCGAGGACATCCTCGGCCTGGCTTCGGCGTCCCCGGTCCGTCAGGACAAGGACACCAAGTCGAAGTACGGCCTGAAGCCCTTCTCCTCCGGCCCGTACAAGTTCCAGTCGTACACGCCGAACAAGAAGCTGGTCCTGGTCCGCAACGAGAACTGGAAGCAGTCCTCGGACCCGATCCGCAAGGCGTACCCGGACAAGATCTCGCTGACGCTGTTCACCAACGCCAATGACATGGACCAGCGTCTGATCAACGGCGACTACGACCTGGACATCGGCCAGACCGGTCTGTCCCCGCAGGGCCGCACCACCGCCCTGAAGCAGCACAAGGGCAACCTGGACAACCCGGTCTCCGGCTACATCCGCTACGCGGTCTTCCCGCAGAGCGTCAAGCCGTTCGACAACGTGCACTGCCGCAAGGCCGTGATCTACGGCGCCGACCACGAGTCGCTGCAGACCGCTCGCGGTGGCCCGGTCGCCGGTGGCGACATCGGCACCAACATGCTGCCGCCGTCCGTCCCCGGTTCCGAGGGCCAGAAGTACGACCCGTACGAGTCGGCCACGACGAACAAGAACGGCAACGTCGCCAAGGCCAAGGAAGAGCTCAAGCTCTGCGGTCAGCCGAACGGCTTCAAGACCACCATCGCGGTCCGTAACAACAAGCCGGTCGAGGTCGCCACCGCCGAGTCCCTCCAGGCCTCGCTGAAGAAGGTCGGCATCACCGTCGACATCGACCAGTTCGACGGTGCCCAGACCACCGGCATCATCGGTAGCCCCGAGAACGTGAAGAAGAAGGGCTACGGCATCATCATCATGGGCTGGGGTCCGGACTTCCCGACCGTCCAGGGCTACGGCATGCCGCTGTGGGACAGCAAGTACATCCTCGAGAGCGGCAACAACAACTTCGCCCTGATCAAGGACAAGTCGATCGACGGTCTCTTCGACGACTACGTCAAGGAGCTCGACGAGGCGAAGAAGGTCGAGATCTCCACGGAGATCAACCACAAGGTGTCGGAGGGCGCGTACTACCTGCCCTTCGTCTTCGAGAAGTTCATCAACTGGCGCTCCAGCCGTCTCGCGAACGTCTACACGACCGACAACTACAGCGGTCAGTACGACTTCGTGAACCTCGGCCTGAAGAAGTAACACCGACCGGCGCACCCGCCATACGGCACGAAAGGCAGGTGAAGGCCGGCGCGGCGTGACCCGCGGGCCACCGGAAGACCTCCGGTGGCCCGCGGCACCGCCGCCGGGCCGAGAGCAGTGCTCGCATACCTCATCAGGCGGCTCTTCGCCGCCGCAGTGATGCTGGTGGTCATCATTCTGGTGGTCTTCGGCATCTTCTTCCTCGTCCCCCGCTGGGCGGGCGTGGACCCGGCCACGATGTTCGTGGGCAAGCAGGCCGACCCCGCGGCGATCGAGGCCGTGCGGCAGAAGCTCGGTCTGGCCGACCCGATCTTCGCCCAGGTCTGGGAGTTCTTCAAAGGCCTCTTCGTCGGGCGCACCTACGCGGCCGGCGGCGACGTCACGAACTGCGCGGCCCCCTGCTTCGGCTACTCCTTCCGCAACGAGCAGGCCATCTGGCCGGTGCTCACCGACCGCTTCCCAGTGACCCTGGCTCTCGCGCTCGGTGCCGCCATCCTGTGGCTGATCTTCGGTGTCGCGGCGGGCGTGCTCTCCGCGCTCAAGCGCGGTTCCCTCTGGGACCGCGGCGCGATGATCGTCGCCCTCGGCGGCGTCTCGCTCCCCATCTACTTCACCGGCCTGCTGTCGCTCGCGATCTTCAGCTACGGACTGGGCTGGATCGACGCCCAGTACGTGCCCATCGAGGAGAGCTTCACCGGCTGGTTCGGCGGCATGATCCTGCCCTGGGTCACGCTGGCCTTCCTCTACGCGGCGATGTACGCCCGGATCACCAGAGCCACCATGCTGGAGGTCCTGGGCGAGGACTACATCCGCACGGCCCGAGCCAAGGGCCTGCGCGAACCCGTCGTCATCGGCAAGCACGCGATGCGTTCCACCATGACGCCGATCCTCACCATGCTCGGCATGGACCTCGGCGCCCTGATCGGCGGCGCGATCCTCACCGAGACCACGTTCAGCCTTCCCGGCCTCGGGCAGGCGGTTCTCAAGGCGATCAGCGACAAGGACCTGCCCGTCATCCTGGGCGTCACGCTGATCACCTCGCTCGCGGTGATCATCGCGAACCTCCTGGTGGACCTGCTGTACGCCGTGATCGACCCCCGCGTGAGGCTCTCATGACCGAACTCAGCAAGAGTGGAGCCGCGGTGGGCGAGCCCGTCAAGGACTCGCCCGCCCCCTCCGCCTTCCTCGAAGTCCGCGACCTGAAGGTGCACTTCCCGACCGACGACGGCCTGGTCAAGTCCGTCGACGGGCTCAGCTTCACGCTGGAGAAGGGCAAGACCCTCGGCATCGTGGGCGAGTCGGGCTCCGGCAAGTCGGTGACCTCGCTCGGCATCATGGGCCTGCACACCGCGGGCCAGTACGGCAAGCGCAAGGCGCAGATCTCCGGTGAGATCTGGCTCGACGGCACGGAACTGCTCTCCGCCGACCCGGACTACGTGCGCAAGCTGCGTGGCCGCGAGATGGCGATGATCTTCCAGGACCCGCTGTCGGCGCTGCACCCGTACTACACGATCGGCCAGCAGATCGTGGAGGCCTACCGGATCCACCACAAGGTCGACAAGAAGGTGGCGCGCAGGCGCGCCGTCGAGATGCTCGACCGGGTCGGCATCCCCCAGCCGGACAAGCGGGTCGACAGCTATCCGCACGAGTTCTCCGGCGGTATGCGCCAGCGCGCGATGATCGCGATGTCGCTGGTCAACAACCCCGAGCTGCTGATCGCGGACGAGCCGACGACCGCCCTGGACGTGACCGTCCAGGCGCAGATCCTCGACCTCATCCGGGACCTGCAGCAGGAGTTCGGCTCCGCGGTCATCATCATCACCCACGACCTGGGCGTCGTCGCCGAGCTCTCCGACGACATCCTGGTGATGTACGGCGGCCGCTGCATCGAGCGGGGCCCGGCCGAGAAGGTCTTCTACGAGCCCAGGCACCCGTACACCTGGGGCCTGCTCGGCTCCATGCCGCGCCTGGACCGTGAGCAGACCGAGCGGCTGATCCCGGTCAAGGGCTCCCCGCCCTCGCTGATCAACATCCCGTCGGGCTGCGCCTTCAACCCGCGCTGCTCGTACGCGGACGTCCCCAAGGACAACGTCACCCGCACGGTCCGCCCCGAGCTGACCGAGGTCGGCAGCCAGCACTGGGCCGCCTGCCACATGACGCAGGAGCAGCGGGAACGGATCTGGACCGAAGAGATTGCGCCGAAGCTGTGAGTGACAAAGCAGAGGACAAACCCGTGGTCATCCCCGCGCAGAGCGACGGCGTGGCGACCCTCACCAAGGACGCCGCCCCCGGCGAGACGCTCCTGAAGGTGACCGGCCTGCAGAAGCACTTCCCGATCCGCAAGGGCCTGCTCCAGCGGCAGGTCGGCGCGGTGCGGGCGGTCGACGGCATCGACTTCGAGGTCAGGTCCGGCGAGACGCTCGGTGTCGTGGGCGAGTCGGGCTGCGGCAAGTCGACGATGGGCCGGCTGATCACGCGGCTGCTCGAACCGACGGCCGGCAAGGTCGAGTTCGAGGGCAAGGACATCACGCACCTCAGCGTCGCCGGCATGCGGCCGATGCGCCGTGACGTCCAGATGATCTTCCAGGACCCGTACTCGTCGCTGAACCCGCGCCACACCATCGGCACGATCATCAGCGCCCCCTTCAAGCTCCAGGGCGTCATGCCCGAGGGCGGCATCAAGAAGGAGGTCCAGCGGCTGCTGTCGGTGGTCGGTCTCAACCCCGAGCATTACAACCGCTACCCGCACGAGTTCTCCGGCGGCCAGCGCCAGCGCATCGGCATCGCCCGCGCGCTCGCGCTCAACCCGAAGATGGTCGTGGCGGACGAGCCGGTCTCCGCGCTCGACGTGTCGATCCAGGCGCAGGTGGTGAACCTGCTGGACGACCTCCAGCAGGAGCTGGGCCTCACGTACGTGATCATCGCGCACGACCTGTCCGTCGTACGCCATGTCTCGGACCGTATCGCCGTGATGTACCTCGGCAAGATCGTCGAGCTGGCCGACCGCGAGTCGCTGTACAAGGCGCCGATGCACCCGTACACCAAGGCGCTGATGTCGGCCGTGCCGATCCCGGACCCCCGGCGCAAGTCGGCCAAGAGCGAGCGCATCCTGCTCAAGGGCGATGTGCCCTCGCCGATCTCGCCGCCGAGCGGGTGCCGCTTCCACACGCGGTGCTGGAAGGCCACGCAGATCTGCACGACCACCGAGCCGCCGCTCCTGGAGCTGAAGCCCGGTCAGCAGGTGGCCTGCCACCACCCGGAGAACTTCGAGGACCAGGCCCCGCAGGACACCGTGCTGCTGACCGCCGCGAAGGAGGCGGCGGAGCTGGTGGCCGACGAGGTGCTCGCGGAGTCGGCGGAGACGTCGGCGGCGGTCGCGGCCGAGGTGGCGGCCGCCACGGAGACGCCGGTCACCAAGGAATCCCCGGCGGTTTCCAAGGAGGCTCCGGCTTCCGAGGAGGCCCCGGCGAAGGACGCTGTTCCCGAGGCCGCCCCGGAGGCCGCCGAAGCCTCCGAGGGTGACACTCCCGCCAAGGAGAAGTAAGTATCACCGAGCCCCTGCCTTGCAATGGAAGGCAGGGGCTCTGTGCTGGGCGAGAATGTTCGGGTGATTCAGGAACTCTTCACCCCGTCCGTCCAGCACACACTCGACCTGGTCGGCATCTTCGTCTTCGCGATCTCCGGTGCCCTGCTGGCCGTCCGCAAGAACTTCGACGTCTTCGGCATCGCCGTCCTCGCCGAGGTCACCGCGCTGGGCGGCGGGCTGTTCCGCGACCTGATCATCGGAGCCGTGCCGCCCGCGGCCTTCACGGATCTGGGCTACTTCCTCACCCCGCTGCTCGCCGCCCTGCTGGTCTTCTTCCTCCACCCCGAGGTGGAGCGGATCCAGCTCGGGGTGAACATCTTCGACGCCGCCGGACTCGGCCTCTTCTGCGTCGCGGGCACGACGAAGGCGTACGAGTACGGGCTCGGCCTCACCGCCTCGGCCACCCTCGGACTCGCGACCGCGGTCGGCGGCGGTGTGCTGCGGGACGTCCTCGCCAACGAGGTCCCCTCGCTGCTGCGCTGGGACCGCGACCTCTACGCCGTGCCCGCCATCGTCGGCAGCGCGATGGTCGCCCTGTGCATCCGCCACGACGCCCTGAACACCTTCACCTCCGCGCTCGCCGTCGTCACGGCCTTCACGCTGCGACTGCTCGCGATGCGGTACCACTGGCGCGCGCCCCGGGCGTGGCACCGGCGCTCGACGGCGGTCGAGGTGCCGGAGTGAGGCCGAGGTGTCGGAGCGGCCCGGAGTGAGCCGGACCACGGGGTGTTTCACGTGATCGAAACAAGAAAAGCTACTGCTTAGTAATTACTTGTTGTACCGTTCAGGCATGTCAGAAGCAGCTTCCGTGCACGCGGTACGGGCCAGGATCGGCGACAGCGAGTTCGACCGCGACACCGCGGTCACCCGTCGCGCGCCCGGCGTCTACGACATCGACCTGTCCGCCGGATGGACGATCATCAGCGCCGTCAACGGCGGATACCTGCTCGCGGTCCTCGGCCGCGCGCTCGCCGACGCCCTGCCGCACGCCGACCCGTTCACGATCTCCGCGCACTACCTCACCGCGTCCCAGCCGGGCCCGGCGGTCGTCCGCACCGACGTCGTACGCACCGGCCGGACCCTCTCCACCGGCCAGGCGTCCCTGTTCCAGTACGACGACCAGGGCCGCGAGGTCGAGCGGATCCGCGTGCTCGCCTCGTACGGGGACCTCGACGGCCTGCCCGACGACGTCCGTACGACGGCCCGGCCGCCCGCGATTCCGCCCATGGACCAGTGCTTCGGACCCGAGGACGGACCCGCCCCCGTCTCCGGCAGCTCCGCGATCGCCGACCGGCTGATGCTCAAGCTCGACCCCGCCACCCTGGGCTGGGCCCTCGGATCGCCGTCCGGCAAGGGCGAGATGCGCTCCTGGTTCGGCCTCGCCGACGGCCGTGACCCGGACCCCCTCTCGCTGCTCCTCGCGGTGGACGCGCTGCCGCCGACCGCCTTCGAACTCGGCCTCTCCGGCTGGGTGCCGACCGTCGAACTGACCGTGCACGTGCGCTGCCGTCCGGCTCCGGGCCCGCTCCGCGTCTCCATCACCACCCGCAACCTCGCCGGCGGCTTCCTGGAGGAGGACGCCGAGGTGTGGGACAGCGCGGACCGGCTGGTCGCGCAGTCACGTCAGCTGGCGAGGGTGCGGCTCGGCTGAGAGCGCCCCAAAGGGGCGCGAGGCTGTGACATTTGCGGCTCCGCCGCGGGGCGCGCCCAGCCACAACGCACCCGCAGACGAACACCGCACCCATCGGAGCGACTTCGTAGGCTGAGGGCGTGAAGTCCGACCGGCTGCTGTCGATCCTCCTGCTGCTGCAGACCCGCGGCCGGGTGCCGGCGCGGGAACTCGCCGAGCGGCTGGAGGTGTCGGTGCGGACGATCTACCGGGACGTCGAGGCGCTGTCGGCCTCCGGTGTCCCGGTCTACGCCGAGCGCGGACGGCACGGCGGGATCGAGCTGCTCGCCGGATTCCGTACGGACGTCACGGGGCTGACCGTCGACGAGTCGCGCGCCCTGTTCGTCCTGGCCGCCCAGGGAGCGCACGCGGCGCTCGGTCTGGACGCGGCCCACGGCTCCGCGCTGCGCAAGGTGATGGCCGCGCTGCCGGAGCCGTACCAGCCCGCCGCAGAGGTGACCAGCCGCCGCATCCTCGTCGACGCCACCCGCTGGAAGGGCGGCCCACAGGGCCTGGCCGACCTCGCGGCGCTCCAGGACGCGGTGTTCGCCGACCGCAGGCTGCGGCTGCGCTACCGGCACGGCGGCGACACCGAGCCACGTACCTGCACCGTGGACCCGTACGGACTCGTCGCCAAGGCGGGCGTCTGGTACCTCGTCGCCGACCGGCGCGGCAGGCCGCGGCTCTTCCGCGCCGACCGGGTGCGCTCCGCCCGCCCCACGGACGCGCCGGTGCGGCGTCGGCCCGGCGTCGAACTCGCCGACGTCTGGGAGGTGTTGCGACGCCGGGTCGAGGAACGGCCGGGCGGGATCGACGTGACGGTACGGGTGCGGCGCGACCGCTTCGACCTGTTCCTGCGCCTGCCCGGCGGCGCGCTCACCGAGCCGCCCGAGGACGACGGGGCGAGCCCGTGGGTCACCGCGCGGCTCGGGTACGGAGTCGTGGGCGAGGCACGGCCGTTGCTCGCCTTCGGCGACCGGCTGGAGGTCCTCTCGCCGCCCGAGGTGCGCGAGGAACTGGCCCGGGCGGCGGCTTCTGTCACGGACCTGTACCAGGAGCCGCCCTCACGGGGTGATTGAGCCGGTCTGTGCCGGAGCCACAGGCTGGGCACAGCGTGAACCCAATCGAGGCACATGGGCGGTTGGTTGCATGCAGCTCTCAGAAACCGCTCAGAATCCGGGAGTTGTCCTCATGAAGCGTGTACGCCATGTCCCCGCCGTCGCCCTGTTGGTGCTGTCCCCGCTGCTCCTGACGGCGTGTGGATCCGGCTCGGACGACTCCTCGTCCTCGGGCAACGGCAACGGCACCTCGGGGCAGCAGAGTTGCCAGGCGCCCTCGGGTGCGCCGAGCGGGGCTCCGTCGGGTGCGCCGAGTGGGGCGCCGTCCGGGGCGCCTTCAGGAGCACCCTCGGGCGCGCCGTCCGGTGAGGCCACGGCCAAGGCCCCGTCGGGCGCGCCCTCCGGGATGCCGTCGGGGGCGGCCAGTGGCGGCCCCGGCCAGGGCGGCGGTCCCGGCGGCGGGCAGGGCGGCGGCCCGGGCGGAGGCTGTGGGACCGGTGGCCAGCAGGGGCAGGGGCAGGGGCAGCAGGCCCAGGGCTGATCCACTCGCGGCCGGTGGTGAAGGGCGCGAAGGGCGCGAAGGGCGCGTACGAGGCTGTCGTACGCGCCCTTCGCGCGTGCGAGCCGAGTCGTGTCGCGGGGTGTCAGCCCAGCCAGTGGCGGCGGCCGATGCTGATCAGCCGCATCCGGCGGGTGGCCACCCGGGCCACCTGGTCCTGTTCCTCGGGGGCCGCCTCCAGGAACGTACTGGCGGTCATCAGCATCTGGTCGACGTACAGGCCGGCGAGCATCAGCAGGTCGTCGTCGCTCCAGCCGGCGGACTCGGGCTGCTTGGCCAGTTCGGCCTTCACCTCGTCGGTGAACCGGGCCATCTGCTCCGCGATCGAGGACCGGACCTTCTGTACGCCGCCGTTGCGTTCGCGGGCGATGAACCGGATGTGCGCGGGATGCTCCCGCACATGACGGGCGATCAGGGCGACGGCACGGTCTATGCGTGCGTCGCTGTCGCCGGACGCCGAAACCGTACCGGCGATCATCGGGTGCAGGCTGCCCAACGCCTCCTCGACCAGGGCGACTCCGAGATCCGCGGTCGAGTGGAAGTGCCGGTAGAAGGCGGTCGGGGCGACGCCGACGGCGCGGGTGACCTCGCGCAGACCCAGACTGCTGAGGCTCTGCTCCTCCAGCAGGCTCAACGCGGCGTCCAGGAACGCCTGTCGGGTCTTCTGCTTCTGGGCCTGCCGGATGCCGAGGGTGTGACTCATGCCATGTAGTTAACAAGTGTTCTCTGGAATGGGAAAGTCGAACAGCGCGCTAGACTGTGGAGTCAGTGAACAACTGTAACCACAAGCGTTCACCGAGTTGTCGGGTCCCGGAAACATCCGGGGGCATCCGGACCGTACGGAGCTGTGCGGAGCGGACACGGCGGCTCGCCGGACTTCCACGAGAGGCATCTCATGCTGTTCCTCGTCGCAGCGCTCCTGCTGCTGGGCCTCATGCTCGGCACCGTGGCCCACGCCCCGCTGTCCTTCACCCTCGTCGCCGCCGCCGTCATCGGCGTGTGGCTGGCCGTCTTCGCGGTCCGCGAGCGCCACGGCCGGCGCCGCGGGACGTCGGGCTGAACGCCCGAACTCCTCAACCGCCCACACTCGTCCGACTGTTCGACCGCCTGTTGGGAGCAGACACATGGAACTCACCACCGCCGCCCCGCGGCGCCGGAGCACCGTCCGTGACGCCGACGGCATGGCCGTCGCGTCGTTCATCCTCGGCCTCGTCGGCCTGCTGGCCCTGAACATCTTCCTCGGCCCCGTCTCCATCGCCCTCGCCTCGGCAGCCCTCTACCGCGGCACCACCCGCCGCGGCCGCGCCTTCCTCGGCCTCGGCCTGGGAATAGCCGACCTCCTGGTCCTACTGGCCTTCATGTCGGCCGACAGCACGCTGTCGTGGAGCTTCTGAGGCGGACGCCGGCCCCGGGGGTGCCCCTCGCTGCAGGGGGGCGCGACCGACGACCGCTGCTACTGCTGTGGGCAGGCGTTCCGCGGGGCGGAACGGGTGGGCACAGCCCTTGGCGCCGGGTGCCTGGTAAGAGGGGCTGAGCAACAGCGCCGGTGGGCGCACCCCGGCTTGGGCCCAGCAAACCCCCCGCCCGACAGGCCCACCAGACAGCGGGCCCTAGAATCGGGCCTACCATGGCATACCTCGACCACGCCGCGACGACCCCGATGCTCCCGGAGGCGGTCGAGGCAATGACCGCGCAGTTCTCCGTCACCGGCAACGCATCCTCCCTGCACGCCGCCGGCCGCCGCGCCCGCCGCACGGTCGAGGAAGGCCGCGAAACCCTCGCGGACGCCCTGGGCGCCCGCCCGAGCGAGGTGGTCTTCACCTCCGGCGGCACCGAGGCCGACAACCTCGCCGTGAAGGGCCTGTACTGGTCCCGCCGCGACGCCGACCCGGCCCGCACCCGGGTCCTCGCGAGCCCCGTGGAGCACCACGCGGTCCTCGACGCGGTCCACTGGCTCGGTGAGCACGAGGGCGCCACGGTCGAGTACCTCCCCGTCGACCGGTACGGCCGCGTCCACCCCGACGCCCTCCGCGAGGCGATCGCGCGCAACCCCGACGACGTCGCCCTCGCGACCGTCATGTGGGCGAACAACGAGATCGGCACGGTCATGCCGGTCCGCGAACTGGCCGACGTGGCAGGGGAGTTCGACGTCCCGCTGCACGCCGACGCCGTCCAGGCCTTCGGCCAGGTGCCCGTCGACTTCGGCGCCTCGGGCCTCGCCGCGATGACCGTCTCGGGCCACAAGATCGGCGGACCGTACGGAATCGGAGCGCTGCTGCTGGGCCGTGAGTACAGCCCCGTACCGGTCCTGCACGGCGGGGGCCAGGAGCGGCACGTACGCTCCGGCACCCTGGACGTGCCCGCCGTCGCCGCGTTCGCCGTGGCGGGCCGGACCGCCGCCGAGCAGCGCGAGTGGTTCGTCCGCGAGATCGGCGGGCTGCGCGACGACCTGGTCGACGCCGTCCGCCAGGCCGTGCCGGACGCGATCCTCGGCGGGGACCCGGCGAGCGGGGGCCGGCTGCCGGCCAACGCCCACTTCACGTTCCCCGGCTGCGAGGGCGACTCGCTGCTCCTGCTCCTCGACGCGCAGGGCATCGAGTGCTCCACGGGCTCCGCGTGCACGGCGGGCGTGGCCCAGCCGAGCCACGTACTCCTCGCCACGGGCACCGACCCCGACCTCGCCCGCGGCACGCTCCGCTTCTCCCTCGGCCACACCTCGACGGAGACGGACGTCGAGGCGGTCGCGAAGGCGATCGGACCGGCGGTGGAGAGGGCCCGGACGGCGGGGCTGAGCTGAACGCTCCGCTGGAGGGGCGTCCGCCTACGCGCCGCGCGTGGACGGCTCCGCCGACGGGGAGGCCGACCGCTCGGCCGCCTCGCGCACCAGGGGTATGTATCTCTTCCAGTCCCAGTGCGGGCCCGGGTCCGTGTGGTCCGTGCCCGGTACCTCGACGTGGCCGATGATGTGCTCCCGGTCGACCGGGATGTCGTACCGGGCGCAGATACGGGCCGTCAGACGGGCCGAGGCCTCGTACATCGCGTCCGTGAAGTCCTTCGGGCGGTCCACGAAACCCTCGTGCTCGATGCCGACGCTCCGCTCGTTGAAATCGCGGTTGCCCGCGTGGAAGGCGACGTCCAGCTCGCGGATCATCTGCGTGACGCGGCCGTCCTGGCGGACGATGTAGTGCGTGGCGGCGCCGTGCGCGGGGTTCTGGAAGACCTTCACCGCGCTCTCGTAACTGCCCTGTGTGACATGGATGATCACGCGGTCTATGCCGAAGTCGTCGGGCCGGTCGGCCATCCGCCAGTTCGACGAGGACGCCGCCACCCAGCGCGCGCCCCGGAAGTCGACCGCACCCTCCTCGCGCGGCTTCTCCACACTCGGCAGCCGCCACCACATGCGTCTCAGATCGTCCTGGGCCAGCACGGCGGTGCCCACGGCGGCCACGGCCCCGCCGATGAGCAGCGCACGGCGCCCGATGTGCCGGTCCGTGTCCTTCGCCGTGTCCCCACCCTGATCGTGCATGTCTAGTCGAACGGATACTCGTGGGCTCCGGTTCCCACGGACCCGTACCCTTGAAGGGTTATGACTGAGACCTCGCAGCGCCCCCTTCGCGTACTGGCCGCCATGTCCGGTGGTGTGGACTCCGCCGTCGCCGCCGCCCGTGCCGCGGAAGCAGGGCATGACGTGACCGGTGTCCACCTCGCCCTCTCGGCGAACCCGCAATCGTTCCGCACGGGCGCGCGTGGCTGTTGCACCATCGAGGATTCGCGCGACGCCCGCCGCGCCGCGGACGTCATCGGCATCCCGTTCTACGTGTGGGACCTCGCCGAGCGCTTCCGCGAGGACGTGGTCGAGGACTTCGTCGCGGAGTACGAGGCCGGTCGCACCCCGAACCCCTGTCTGCGCTGCAACGAGAAGATCAAGTTCGCGGCCCTGCTCGACAAGGCCCTGGCCCTCGGCTTCGACGCGGTCTGCACGGGCCACTACGCCAAGGTGATCGTGAACGACGACGGCACGCGCGAGCTGCACCGCGCCTCGGACATGGCCAAGGACCAGTCGTACGTCCTCGGTGTGCTGGACGACCGTCAGCTCGCGCACGCGCTCTTCCCGCTCGGCGACACGCTCACCACGAAGGACGAGATCCGCGCGGAGGCCGAGCAGCGGGGCCTCGCCGTCGCCAAGAAGCCGGACTCGCACGACATCTGCTTCATCGCCGACGGCGACACCCAGGGCTTCCTCGCGAACCGTCTCGGCAAGGCGGAGGGCGACATCGTCGACGAGTCAGGCACGGTCCTCGGCAGCCACGAGGGCGCGTTCGGTTTCACGATCGGCCAGCGCAAGGGCCTGCGCATCGGCACCCCGGCCCCCGACGGCAAGCCGCGGTACGTCCTGGACATCTCGCCCGTGGACAACACCGTGACGGTCGGCCCGGCGGCCGCCCTGGACGTCTCCGCCCTGACGGCCGTCAAGCCCCGCTGGTGCGGTGCCGCTCCGGCCGGCCCGGGCACGTACACCGCCCAGCTCCGCGCCCACGGCGGCGAGACGACGGTCACCGCCGAACTCGTCGACGGCGAGCTCCAGGTGCGCTTCACCGAGCCCGTCCGCGGCGTCGCCCCCGGCCAGGCGATCGTCCTTTACGACGACACCCGCGTGGTGGGCTCGGCGACGATCGCGACGACCACGCGCGCGGCGACCGCACTGGCCTGAGACGGCCCGGCACCGGCCGACACCGCCCCCTTGCACGGCGGTACGGCTACAACCCGCTGTACGACGGCTGTGCAGCGGTTGTACGGCTACGCGGCGAAGAACTCCGCCAGCGCCGGTGCCAGGACCCCGGGGTCCACCATGTGGGTCTGGCCGTCCAGCACGCGGTACGTCCCGTCCGGTGCCGCCTCCGCGGTGGCCCGGGCGGACTCGCGCATCCACTCGGGGCTCGCGCCGCCCGCCAGGGCCAGCACAGGCACGGGGACGGAGGCGAGGCGCTTGCGGGGTACCAGTCCGTCGCCCATCACGGCGTTGTCGTACGCGAGGGTCGGGGCGACCGCCTCCAGGGCCGGCCACACCGCGGAGTGCCGCATGCCCCTGATGACCTCGGGGGGCGCCCCGGTCAGGGCGATGAACAGCTCCACCGCGTCTCCGCGCCTGCCCTGCGCCAGCAGTCGGGTGAGGCGCTCGGTGTACTCCGCGCGCTGTTTTTCGCCCCCTTCGTAGAGGGCGAACGGCGGTTCGTAGACGGCCACTTTGCCGACCGGCAGCCCGCTCGCCGCCGCCTCCAGGACCAGCGCGGCGCCCGACGACATGCCGTACAGGGCCGCGCTGCCGTCGCCCGTGGCCTCGATGAGAGCCGCGATGTCCTCGACTTCCCGGGCCACCGCGAAGGGCTGCGTGTCACCGCTCTCGCCGCGGCCCCTGCGGTCGTACACGACCGCGCTGAACCGGTCCGACAGGAGCGAGGCCAGGGGCGCGTCGGAAGCGCCCGTGGCCATGGCCCCGGTCACGAGGACGACCGCCGGGCCTTCACCACTGACTTCGTACGCGATGGGCGTGCCGTCGCGCGAGATCGTCTTCTTCTCCATGCCTGTGAGGACTGCCGGGCGGCCCGGAACTCATCGGTCAGACGGCTTCTACTTCGTAGAAGCACAGGTGGTCCTTGATCTCGGCGACCTCTGGCTTGGGGTCGGGGTAGCTCCAGACGAGGTCGGGAGCGTCCGGCAGCGACCAGTAGGACGCGTCACCCTTGAAGGGGCAGTGGGTGCGGGTCTCCGACGGGGTCAGCAGATCGAGGCGTACGTCCTCCGCGGGGAGGTAGTAGCGCACGGGCAGGCCCGTCTCGCGTAGCAGCAGTGGGCGTGTGCTCTCGGCGAGCACCTGTCCGCCGTGCACCACACGGACGTGCTCGGTGCCCTGCTCGATGGTGATGCGGTGGCCTTGGGTCACGGCTTTTCGGCCTCCTCGGGTAGCGGTCTCGTCCTCTACAGCGCAGGCTGCTGTCGTGTTCTTCCCCGGCTTTCCGGCCACTTTTCTCACCTTCTGCTGTCCTGTTCCGTCCGTTTCTTCCGTTCCTTTCCTGGCTGCTCTCCGGCGGAGGTCCTCATGGGAGCCACGCGCCTGACCCGCAACCGCAAGACCCTGGCCCACCAGGTGCGATACGCCCTGCGGTACCCCGAGAAGGTCCCCGCGCACGCGCGCAGGGCCACGCGTGACGCCTGGCTGCGGCTGCGGTACGGCCATGACCACATCGCGTACTACCGGGCCGTGATGGCCTCGGACACCGCGCGCGGCGCCGAGTCGGCGGTGGGGCACAACCCGTCACGCGACCGGTGGACCCAGATCGGCCGGATGCAGTTCGACTACCTGACGGGGCACGGGCTGAAGCCGGAGCACCGGATGCTGGAGATCGGCTGCGGGAACCTGCGCGCCGGGCGGCTGTTCATCGACTACCTGGAGAGCGGCCACTACTACGGGATCGACATCTCGCCGGACATCCTCATCGCGGCCCAGGACACCCTCGTACGGGAGGGTCTGCAGGACCGGCTGCCGCATCTGACGCTCACCGACGACCTGACGTTCGCGTTCCTGCCGGACGCGCACTTCGACGTGGTGCACGCGCACAGCGTGTTCTCGCACTCGCCGCCGCACGTCATCGAGGAGTGCTTCGCGCACGTCGGCCGGATCCTCGCGCCCGGCGGCTTCTTCGACTTCACCTTCGACCGGACCGAGGGCAGGGAACACCAGGTCCTCCGCGAGGACTTCTACTACCGCACGGAGACCCTCGTCGCACTGGCCGCGACCCACGGCCTGTCGGCCCGCTTCATGGACGACTGGGAGGCCCTGCCGCACCGTCAGTCGAGGATGCGGGTGACGGCGATGTCGGATCCGGCCCGTGATCCGGGACCGGGCCCGTGACGTGGGAACCGGCTCGTGATGTCAGTGCCGGGTCGTAGCGTGGAGCCATGAATATCTGCGTCTTCCTCTCGGCCGCCGACCTCGACGAGCGCTACACCCGCCCCGCCCGCGAGTTCGCCGAGCTGCTAGGCAAGGGCGGGCACACTCTGGTGTGGGGCGGTTCGGACGTCGGGCTCATGAAGGTCGTCGCCGACGGTGTGCAGGAGGCCGGAGGACGGCTGCTGGGCGTCTCCGTGGAGTTCCTGGCGGCCAAGGCGCGCACGGGCGCCGACGAGATGGTCATCGCGGGCGACCTCGCCGAGCGTAAGGCGCTGCTCCTGGAGAAGGCCGACGCCGTCGTGATCATGGTCGGCGGCACGGGCACGCTCGACGAGGCGACGGAGATCCTGGAGCTGAAGAAGCACGGGCACACCGACAAGCCGGTCGTGCTGCTCAACACCGCGGGCTTCTACGACGGCCTGAAGGAGCAGTTCCGCCGTATGGAGGACGAGGGCTTCCTGCCGCTGCCTCTCACGGAGCTCGTGTTCTTCGCCGAGGAGCCCGTCGGTGCGCTGGCCTACCTGGAGGAGAGCCAGGGCACGCAGTGAGCAGCCAGGGCGTACAGCGAGCCCGGGGGCAGCGGCTGTAGGGCCCGGCGGGGGAGGGACACGCGCGTGCGAGCATGGCGGGCATGCCTACTCATCTGATCACCGGGGCCGGTTCCGGCATCGGCGCGGCCGTCGCCCGCCGCCTCCACGCGCGCGGGGACGAACTCGTCCTGCACGCGCGCGACGCGGGCCGCGCGAAGGAGCTGGCCGCCGAGTTCCCCGGGGCCCGGACCCTCGTCGGCGACCTCGCGGACCCGGACCGGCTCTCCTGGGCGTTCTCGCACCAGACGCTGCCCGACCGGATCGACTCGCTGATGCACATCGCGGGTGTCGTCGACCTCGGCCCGGTCGGCGAGCTGACCCCCAAGACATGGCGTCACCAGCTCGATGTGAACCTGATCGCGCCCGCCGAGCTGACCCGCCACTTCCTGCCCCAACTCCGCGTCACCCAGGGGCATGTGATCTTCGTCAACTCCGGCGCCGGACTCAGTGCCTCCGCCGGCTGGTCGGCGTACGCCGCCTCCAAGCACGGCCTGAAGGCCCTCGCCGACTCCCTGCGCAACGAGGAGCACGCGAACGGCGTCCGCGTCACGACCGTCTATCCCGGCCGCACCGCGAGCCCCATGCAGGCCAAGGTCCACCAGCAGGAGGGCAAGGAGTACGACGCCTCGAAGTGGATCGACCCCGAGTCCGTCGCGACGAGCATCCTCATGGCCCTCGACCTGCCCAGGGACGCGGAGATCAACGACCTGACGGTACGCCCCGGCCGCTGACGGGGAGTCGAATCCGGACCCGCGCCTGAGCCCGGACCCGAGCCCGGACACGGACTGTGGCGTCCCGTCCCGCGGGCATTCCGTAGGCTGCCCGGGTGAGCGAAAACAGCGAGTTCAGGCCCGGCCCCGCGACCGGTGTCGGGTCGATGCCGGGCGGGGACGCCCGGGAGGCCGCCAAGACCGTGGCCGGGACCTTC
The DNA here is from genome assembly GCF_055577685.1 of Streptomyces sp. NPDC033178. Taxonomy (NCBI): domain Bacteria; kingdom Bacillati; phylum Actinomycetota; class Actinomycetes; order Kitasatosporales; family Streptomycetaceae; genus Streptomyces; species Streptomyces sp. NPDC033178. Next base: position 211,774 of record NZ_JBVIPT010000016.1, on the reverse strand, counting down.
GAGGGCCCCGAGACGGGCATGCCGTTCCTGGCGGAACTGCCCGCGCGGGGCCCCGGCGCCGACATGATCGGGCGGACCGCCGGGATGCTCGCCGAGCTGTACGCGCGCGTGGAGCCCAGTGGCTGGCGGCTCGGGGACCGGCCGGGGCGGGACACCAAGCGGGCCAGGTCCTGGCTCGGCGAGGACCTCGACGCCCTGGAGGAGTTCACCCAGGGCTACCAGGGTCCGCTGAAGGTCCAGGCGGTGGGTCCCTGGACGCTCGCCGCCGCGCTGGAGCTGCGCAACGGCGAGGTGGCGCTCTCCGACCCCGGCGCCTGCCGCGACCTCGCCGGATCGCTCGCCGAGGGACTGCGCGAACACCTCGCCGAGGTACGCCGTCGCGTGCCCGGCGCCGATGTCGTCCTGCAGCTCGACGAGCCGTCCCTCTTCGCCGTACTGAGCGGTCGGGTGAGGTCCGCGAGCGGCTACCGCACCCACCGGGCCGTCGACCGGCAACTCGTCGAGGCAACGCTGCGGGACGTCGTCGGAGTGCAGGCCGGCGGTCCGGTCGTCGTGCACTCGTGCGCCCCCGACGTCCCGTTCGCGCTGCTGCGCAGAGCCGGAGCGACCGCCGTCTCCTTCGACTTCACTCTCCTCACCGAGCGTGACGACGACACGATCGGGGAAGCGGTGGAAGGGGGGACCAAGCTCTTCGCCGGTGTCGTCCCCGGGACGGATGCCGCATTGTCAGACCCTGCCGGTAGCGTCATGGGTGTCAGGACGCTGTGGCGCAGGCTGGGGCTGAATCCGGGGCTTCTCACGGACGCGGTCACCCTCACCCCGTCGTGCGGACTCGCGGGCGCCTCCCCCGAGTACGCGCGCCGGGCACTCGCCCACTGCGCCCGGGCGGCGAGATCCCTCGCGGACAACCCAGAGTAACGGGAGGACGACACGGTGGCCGGCGACAAGGACGCACAATTGGCCTCGGCTGCGGGGCCCGTGCCCGCCGAGGCTCGGGAGAAGCACGCGCAGCTCGCTGAGCAGATCGAGGAGCACCGCTTCCGGTACTACGTGAAGGACGCGCCGGTCGTCAGCGACGCCGACTTCGACAAACTCCTGCGCGCCCTGGAGGCGTTGGAGGACGAGTATCCCGAGCTGCGCACTCCCGACTCACCGACCCAGAAGGTCGCGGGGGCGTACGAGACGGAGTTCACGGCCGTCCAGCACCGCTCGCGCATGCTCTCCCTCGACAACGCCTTCGACGACGAGGAGCTGGCCGGCTGGGCGGACCGCGTCGCCAAGGAGGTCGGCACCTCCGACCACCACTTCCTGTGCGAGCTGAAGGTCGACGGCCTCGCGGTCAACCTCACGTACGAGCACGGCCGTCTCACGCGCGCGGCGACCCGCGGCGACGGCCGCACGGGCGAGGACATCACGCCCAACGTCCGTACGATCACGGAGATCCCCGACCGTCTCCACGGCGACCGCATCCCGGACCTCGTGGAGATCCGCGGCGAGGTCTACTTCCCGATGGAGAAGTTCGAGGAGCTCAACGCCCGTCTGGTGGAGGCGGGTGACAAGCCCTTCGCCAACCCGCGCAACGCGGCGGCGGGTTCACTCCGCCAGAAGGACCCCCGGATCACCGCGACCCGGCCGCTGCACATGGTCGTCCACGGCATCGGCGCCCTTGAGGGCTTCGACGGCATGAGCCGCCTCTCACAGGCGTACGACCTGCTGCACGCATGGGGCCTGCCGACGACCCGCTACGGCAAGGTGGTCGACGACCTCGACGGCGTACGGGAGTTCATCGCCTACTACGGAGAGAACCGCCACTCCGTGGAGCACGAGATCGACGGCGTGGTCGTCAAGCTCGACGAGATCCCCCTCCAGGGCCGCCTCGGCTCGACCTCCCGCGCACCCCGCTGGGCGATCGCCTGGAAGTACGCGCCGGAGGAGGTCAACACCAAGCTGGTCAACATCCGCGTGGGCGTGGGCCGCACGGGCCGCGTCACTCCGTACGCGCAGGTCGAGCCCGTCACGGTGGCCGGCTCCGAGGTCGAGTTCGCCACGCTGCACAACCAGGACGTGGTGAAGGCCAAGGGCGTCCTCATCGGCGACACCGTGGTGCTCCGCAAGGCCGGAGACGTCATCCCGGAGATCCTCGGCCCGGTCGTCGACCTGCGGGACGGCAGTGAGCGGGAGTTCGTGATGCCCGCCGAGTGCCCCGAGTGCGGCACACCGCTGGCGCCCGCCAAGGAGGGCGACATCGACCTCCGCTGCCCGAACGGCCAGACCTGCCCGGCCCAGTTGCGCGAGCGTCTCTTCTACCTCGGCGGCCGCAAGTCCCTGGACATCGAGAACTTCGGTTACGTCGCCGCCGCCGCGCTCACCAAGCCCCTGGAGCCGGCCGAGCCGCCCCTGAGGGACGAGGGCGACCTCTTCGACCTCACCATCGAGCAGTTGCTGCCCATCAAGGCGTACGTCCTCGACCAGGACAGCGGACTGCCCAAGCGGGACCCGAAGACCGGCGAGGAGAAGATCGCCACGGTCTTCGCCAACCAGGAGGGCGCTCCGAAGAAGAACGCGCTCGCGATGCTGGACTTCATCGCGGCCGCCAAGGAGCGTCCGCTGGCCCGGATCATCACCGGCCTGTCCATCCGGCACGTGGGGCCGGTCGCGGCCGAGGCCCTGGCCCGTGAGTTCCGCTCGATCGACCGCATCCAGCAGGCCACGGAGGAGGAACTGGCCGCCGTCGAGGGCGTCGGGCCCACCATCGCCGCGTCCCTGAAGCAGTGGTTCACGGTGGACTGGCACCAGGAGATCCTCCGCAAGTGGAAGGCCGCCGGCGTCCGCATGGAGGAGGAGAGCTCAGGCGAGGACGAAGGCCCCCGCCCGCTCGAAGGGCTCACGGTCGTCGTCACCGGCACCCTGGAACATCACACCCGCGACGGAGCGAAAGAGGCACTCCAGAGCCGGGGAGCGAAAGTGACCGGTTCTGTTTCGAAGAAGACGGCTTTTGTTGTCGTGGGTGACAATCCCGGATCGAAGTATGACAAGGCAATGCAGCTCAAAGTGCCGGTTCTGAACGAGGAGGGCTTCGCCGTCCTGCTCGAACAAGGACCGGAGGCAGCGGCCGAAGTCGCGCTTCCGATCGAGGAGTAGCGGTTGAAGACCACCCGTTCGGCGCATACCAGATGCATACGGGTGGCCGGGTCGCATTCGGGCAACCGTCGACGACCGCTGCCCGTGGAAGCCTTCTGCGGCCTACTGTTGAGATGTGCGCCTGCCGTGCCCAGCTGCGGTTGGGGCATCCCCTGCTCTTCAGGAGCTCTGGGGAAGGGTTATCAGACGCGGTGCCGTTGAGGGTTAGTCGGGCATCGGGCCGCGTGGCGTGGGCACCGCCGGCTGTGAGAGGGACGGGAATGGAACCGACCGAGAGCGCCGCCCCGGACTCACGGCTGCGCCCACGCTGGGTGACCGGCGTGCGGCGATGGGGGCACCCCTTGCTGGAGCGAAGCCGGGAGTTCGGAGCGGGCCTCAGGGTCGCGCGGCCGACGGGGCGTCCGGGCGGGCAGGTGCGCGCCGCCGGACAGTACAGCTCGGCGGCCGGGAACGGCCCGGGCCGCCTCACCTCCGTCCCCGGATCCCCGTCCCACATCCCGGGCCACGAGTCCGAGAAGCAGATGTCCTGGCCCGCGCTGCCCGCGGCGGTCATCACCTCGGCCGCGTTCGTCCTGGGCGCGGGCTTCTACCGGGCGTTCACCGGGAACCACGCGCTCTTTCCGTCCGGCTCCACCGGCTGGGCGCTCGCGGTCCTGGTCGGCATCATCGTCGGCCACCTGGTCGCGCTCGGCCGTTCCCGCTGGTGGGGCGGTACGGGCTCCGGCGCGGCCCTCACTCTCGCCGTGCTGCTGCTGTACGGCTGGGTGCCCGCCGGGATGGTCAGCCTCACGGTCGTCGTCCTCGTCGGCATAGCCCGTCGGCATCGCTGGCGGCAGGGCGTGCTGCACGGCGCGGTGGACATCCTCGGCATCGGTGCCGGGGCGCTGGTGCTCGCCGTGTTCGGCCGGGTGCCGTCCGTCGAGACGCCCTGGAAACCGGAGACCTGGACCGTTTACACGGCTCCTTCGGTGGTGTTGGTGGCCGGGGCGTATCTCGTGGTCTCCCGCGCGCTGCTCTGGTACCTCCATGCGCCGCGTACGGCCGGACTGCCGACCGTGGCCCGAACAGCCCTGGTCAGACAGGGGCTGGTCGCCGTCGCGCTGCTCGGCATCGCCCCGCTGATCTGCGTCGTCGCGATCGCCCTCCCCGTCCTGCTGCCGCTCTTCTCGGTCCCGCTCATCGCTCTCGACTCAACGCTCTGGATAGCGCGGGCGCGGGCCGAGGAGCAACTGCGTGACCCCCTCACCGGACTGCCCAACCGGCAGTGGCTACTCGAACGGACCTGGCGGGCGCTGGATGACGCCGAACGAATCGGTGCACGTTCCGCTCTGATGCTGATCGATCTCGATCGCTTCAGGGCCGTGAATGACACGCTCGGCCACCTCGCCGGAGACCGGCTGCTGTTGCAGATAGCGGACCGGCTGCGGCTGGCGCTGCCGCGCGGGGCGGAGGCCGCGCGGCTCGGCGGTGACGAGTTCGCCGTGTTACTGCCCATCGTCGACTCGACGACGTCCGCGACGCGGGTCGCCCGCAATCTCGTGACCGCGCTCGGGTCACCGCTCGATCTCGACGGGCTGACGCTCGTCCTGGAGGCCAGCGCCGGGCTCGCAGTCTTCCCCGATCACGCGCTGGACGCGGAGGGGCTGCTGCGGCGGGCGGACGTCGCGATGTACCAGGCGAAGCGCGACCGCACGGGTGTGGAGGTGTACGAGTCCAAGCGGGACTCCAACACCCCCGACCGGCTCGGACTGCTGGGGGACCTGCGGCGGGCGCTCGACGCGGGAGACGTCGAGCTGCACTACCAGCCCAAGGTCCGCTTCGACGGACAGGTGGCGGGCCTGGAGGCACTCGTGCGGTGGGTGCATCCCGAGCGCGGGAAGGTACCGCCGGACGAGTTCATAGCGATCGCCGAGTCGTCCGGGCTGATGCCGCATCTCACCGAGTACGTGCTGGAGACGGCGCTCGCCCAGGTGGCGAGCTGGCGGGCCCGGGGGCTGCGGGTTCCGGTCGCCGTCAATGTGTCACCGCGCGACGTGCACACGCCCGGGTTCGCCGGGTCGGTCGCCGCGCGGCTCGCTCGGCACGGAGTTCCCGCGGGGTCGCTTCAGCTGGAGATAACGGAACACGTGCTGCTCGAAGACCCGCAGCGCGCCGCGGACACCCTGGCGGGGTTGACCGGGCACGGCGTGAAGATGTCGCTCGACGACTTCGGGACCGGGTATTCGTCGCTGGTGCATCTGCGGCGGCTGCCCGTGAGCGAGCTGAAGATCGACCGGTCGTTCGTGGCGCGGCTCGCCGTGGACACCGAGGATGCCGAGATCGTGCGGTGCACCATCGATCTCGCTCACTCGCTCGGGCTGGTGGTCGTCGCCGAGGGAGTCGAGGACGACGAGACGTGGGAGCGGCTCCGGGATCTCGGGTGCGACGCGGTTCAGGGGTGGCTCGTGGCGGCGGCGATGCCTCCGGAGGAGGCCACGGCCTGGCTGCTCGCGCGGGGGTCCCGGGGGTGGCAGCGGCCCAAGGCGGCCTTGCCCGCGGCGTTGCCTGCGGCAGCTGAGGAGTAGTTCTTCGGGTGCGGGTCGGCGGGTCCTTGTTTCCCGCCCGCACCGCCCGTTACTGGTACCTGAGACGTGAAGGTTTCCCGTGGGGCGTCCTCGCCGTCGGTCGCCGTCCGGCCGTCTTGCGGCGGTCCGGGCCGTCGTGCGGCGCGTGACACCCGTACGGCCCATACCGCCCGCATGCGTCCCCCACCGAGCCGTGCCCGGGAAACCGATGTACGGGGATCTCCGTGTGACCCATAGGATTGGGCCAAACCACACTCACTCACCCCTGAGGATCGCTGCATGCCTGGCATCACGCGCGAGGAGGTCGCCCACCTCGCCCGGCTGGCGCGTCTGGAGCTGAAGGGCGAAGAGCTCGACCACTTCGCCGGCCAGCTCGACGACATCATCGGCGCGGTCGCCCGCGTCAGCGAGGTCGCCGACCAAGACGTACCGCCGACCTCCCACCCGCTGCCGCTGACGAACGTCATGCGCGCGGACGAGGTCCGTCCGTCGCTCACCCCCGAGCAGGCGCTCTCCGGCGCCCCGGCCCAGGAGCAGCAGCGTTTCAAGGTGCCGCAGATCCTGGGGGAGGACTAATCACCATGACGGACAGCAACGTCAACATCATCAAGCTCACCGCCGCGGAGATCGCCTCCAGGATCGCCGCGGGCGAGCTCACCGCCGTCGAGGTCACCGAGGCGCACCTCGCGCGCATCGAGGCCGTCGACGAGAAGGTGCACGCCTTCCTGCACGTCGACCGGGACGGGGCGCTCGCCCAGGCCCGTGCCGTCGATGCGAAGCGGGAGAGGGGGGAGAAGCTCGGCCCGCTCGCCGGTGTGCCTCTCGCGCTCAAGGACATCTTCACCACCGAGGGCATCCCGACGACCGTCGGCTCGAAGATCCTCGAAGGCTGGATCCCGCCGTACGACGCGACGCTCACCAAGCGGCTGAAGGCGGCCGACGTCGTCATTCTCGGCAAGACCAACATGGACGAGTTCGCCATGGGGTCCAGCACCGAGAACAGCGCGTACGGGCCCACCGGCAACCCCTGGGACCTGACGAGGATCCCCGGCGGCTCCGGCGGCGGTTCGTCCGCCGCGCTCGCCTCCTACCAGGCGCCCCTCGCCATCGGCACGGACACCGGCGGCTCCATCCGGCAGCCCGCCTCGGTCACCGGCACGGTCGGCGTGAAGCCGACGTACGGCGCCGTCTCGCGGTACGGCATGGTCGCGTTCTCGTCCTCCCTCGACCAGGGCGGGCCCTGCGCCCGTACGGTCCTCGACGCCGCCCTCCTCCACGAGGTCATCGCCGGGCACGACCCCCTCGACTCCACCTCCATCGACGCGCCCGTCCCGGCCGTCGTCGAGGCCGCCCGCAACGGCAGCGTCGAAGGCATGCGCGTCGGCGTCGTCAAGCAGTTCCGCGGCGAGGGCTACCAGGCCGGTGTCGTGCAGCGCTTCGACGAGTCCGTGTCGCTCCTCAAGGAGCTGGGCGCCGAGATCGTCGAGCTGGACTGCCCGTCCTTCGACCTCGCCCTTTCGGCGTACTACCTGATCGCCCCCTCGGAGTGTTCGAGCAACCTCGCCCGCTTCGACGGCCTGCGCTACGGCCTGCGCACCGGCGACGACGGCACGCACTCCGCCGAGGAGGTCACCGCCCTCACCCGTGAGGCGGGCTTCGGCGACGAGGTCAAGCGCCGCATCATGCTCGGCACGTACGCGCTCAGCTCCGGCTACTACGACGCGTACTACGGCAGCGCCCAGAAGGTCCGTACGCTCATCACGCGCGACTTCGAGAAGGCGTTCGAGCAGGTGGACGTGATCGTGTCGCCCACGACGCCGACCACCGCCTTCCCGATCGGCGAGCGCGCCGACGACCCGATGGCGATGTACCTCGCGGACCTGTGCACCATTCCGACGAACCTCGCGGGCAACGCCGCGATGTCGCTGCCCTGCGGTCTCGCGCCGGAGGACAACCTGCCCGTGGGCCTGCAGATCATCGCCCCCGCGATGCAGGACGACCGCCTTTACAAGGTGGGAGCCGCCGTCGAGGCCGCGTTCGTGGAACGCTGGGGGCACCCGCTGATCGAGGAGGCTCCGTCGTTGTGAGTGCCACGGCCGCCAAGGCAAAGAACTTCAAGAAGTCGAAGAAGGGGCTGTACCTGTCGCTCGGCAGTACAGCGTTCGGCGCGATCAGTGTCGCCAAGCAGGCCAAGCTGGCCCGCAGTGACGGGGACACCCTGAGGCTCATCGACGCCGCCGTATCCGCCGCCGCCATCGTCACCGGCCTGGCGATCATCTACCGGGAGCTCAAGCGCCTCGGTGACGACGACGTCCTGCTGGGCTGAGAGGGAAAGTTTCACCGTGACTGTCACGACTGACCTGGTGTCGTACGAGGACGCGCTGGCGTCGTACGACCCCGTCATGGGCCTCGAAGTCCATGTCGAACTCGGCACCAAGACCAAGATGTTCTGCGGCTGCTCCACCGAGCTGGGCGCCGAGCCCAACTCACAGGCCTGCCCGACCTGCCTCGGCATGCCCGGCGCGCTGCCGGTCGTCAACGCGATCGGCGTCGAGTCCGCGATCAAGATCGGTCTCGCGCTGCACTGCGAGATCGCCGAGTGGTGCCGCTTCGCCCGGAAGAACTACTTCTATCCGGACATGCCGAAGAACTTCCAGACCTCCCAGTACGACGAGCCGATCGCCTTCAACGGCTATCTGGACGTCCAGCTGGAGGACGGCGAGGTCTTCCGCGTGGAGATCGAGCGCGCCCACATGGAGGAGGACACCGGCAAGTCGCTGCACGTCGGCGGCGCGACCGGCCGTATCCACGGCGCCTCGCACTCGCTGCTCGACTACAACCGCGCCGGTATCCCGCTCATCGAGATCGTCACCAAGCCGATCGAGGGCGCCGGCGAGCGCGCTCCCGAGGTCGCCAAGGCGTACGTCGCCGAGCTGCGCGAGCTCATCAAGGCGCTCGGTGTCTCGGAAGCCCGCATGGAGCAGGGCCAGATGCGCTGCGACGTGAACCTTTCGCTGCGCCCGCACGGCCGCGAGAAGTTCGGCACCCGGAGCGAGACCAAGAACGTCAACTCGCTGCGGTCCGTCGAGCGCGCCGCCCGCTTCGAGATCCAGCGGCACGCCGCGGTTCTCGGCAGCGGCGGAACGATCATCCAGGAGACCCGCCACTTCCACGAGGACACCGGGTCCACGACCTCGGGCCGCGTGAAGGAGGAGGCGGAGGACTACCGGTACTTCCCGGAGCCCGACCTCGTTCCCGTCGCCCCGTCCCGCGAGTGGGTCGAGGAGCTGCGCGCGGGCCTGCCCGAGCAGCCGCTGGCCCGGCGCAACCGGCTGCGCGAGGAGTGGGGCATCACCGCCCACGACATGCAGTCGATCCTCAACGCCGGTGCGATCGACTCCATCGTCGCCACCATCGCGGCGGGCGCCGACGCGGCCTCCGCCCGTAAGTGGTGGATGGGCGAACTGGCCCGTACGGCCAACGAGTCGGGCGTGTCCCTGGACGCGCTGGCCATCGCGCCCGAGCAGGTCGCCCGGGTTACCGCCCTGGTCAACGAGGGCTCCCTCAACGACAAGCTGGCCCGCCAGGTCATCGAGGGCGTCCTCAAGGGCGAGGGCACCCCGGACGAGGTCGTCGAGAAGCGCGGTCTGAAGGTCGTCTCCGACGAGGGCGCCCTGACGACGGCCGTCGAGGAGGCCATCGCCGGCAACGCGGCCATCGCGGACAAGATCCGCGGGGGCAAGGTCGCCGCGGTCGGCGCCCTCGTGGGCGCGGTCATGAAGGCCACGCGCGGGCAGGCCGACGCGGCCCGCGTGAAGGAGCTCATCCTGGAGAAGCTGGGCGTCGAGGGCTGAGCCCTGAACGCCGTGGAGGTCTCGTGCGTACAAGTCTCTGAGGCCGCTCACTCCTACCACGTGTAGGTCGATCGGGGGGTGCATCGGGACCGATGCACCCCCCATTGGCGTGTCTGCGGACATCGTGCGGGGCGACAGAGTTCATTTGATTGTCGTGTGAACTGCCTCGCACTCCTGTGAGTAAACCCACGAATGAGGCCAACGATCACTTTCGGCTGCAAGAGTGATAACGAATTGGTCATGCGTTCTTTGCGGGCAGTTCCCGATAAAGATCCACATAACACCCAGGGAGCTCGTCCGTGGCAGCTCTAGCACGTTGGTGTGTCCAGCACCGCCTCGTCGCCGTACTGCTCTGGCTCCTTGCCTTCGGCGGGATCACCGCCGCCGCTGCCGTCACCGGAACCGCGTACTCGAACGACTACGAGGCGCCGGGCACCGAATCGGGCCGCGCCAGTCAGCTCCTCCAGGACGGTTTCCCCGGCCTCGGCGGCGACAGCGACACCGTTGTCTGGCACACCACCTCCGGCACGGTCCGTGCCGCGGACGTCGAGCAGACCATGAGCCACACCCTCGACGAGATCGCCGACCTGCCCGGAGTGGCCGCGGTCGCCAGCCCGTACAAGGGCCACGGCGCGGACCAGATCAGCGGCGACGGACGTACGGCCTACGCCACCGTGACCTTCGAGGACCCGGCCGAGGACATCGACGAGGGCGAGGCCACGGCCGTCGTCGACACCGCGAGGGCCGCCGGGACGGACGGACTCCAGGTGGAGCTGGGCGGCCAGGCCGTCGCCCTCACCGAGTCGTCGGGCGGCCACATCGCCGAGGTCGTCGGCGTGATCGTCGCCGCCGTGGTCCTCTTCCTCGCCTTCGGCTCCCTCGCCGCCTCGCTGCTGCCCATCGCCACGGCCCTGGTCAGCGTCGGCACGGCGTACGCCGGGATCGCGCTCCTCGGGCACGCGATGACCGTCGCCGACTTCGCGCCGATGCTCGGCATGCTGATCGGACTCGGCGTCGGCATCGACTACGCGCTGTTCATAGTCACCAGACACCGACGCGGCCTGAAACGCGGACTGTCCGTCGAGGAGGCCGCACGGAACGCGGTCGCCACCACCGGGCGCGCGGTCGTCTTCGCCGGCGCCACCGTCTGTATCGCCCTGCTCGGCATGCTCATACTGCGGCTCGGCTTCCTCAACGGCGTCGCGATCGCCGCGTCCCTGACCGTGGTCCTCACCGTCGCGGCCTCCGTGACCCTGCTGCCCGCGCTGCTCTCCTTCATCGGCATGCGCGCCCTCAGCCGCCGTGAGCGCCGCCGCCTGGACGAACACGGCCCCCAGCCGGAGATCCCCACCGGGCTCGCCGCACGCTGGTCCGCCTTCGTCGAGAAGCACCCCAAACTCCTCGGCGGCGTCGCCCTTGCCGTCATGGCCCTGCTCGCGCTCCCGACGTTCTCCCTGCACCTGGGCACCTCCGACCAGGGCAACAACCCGGAAACGGCCACCACACGGCAGGCGTACGACCTGCTCGCGGAGGGCTTCGGACCCGGACTGAACGGGCCGCTGACCCTCGTCACACACGTCGACGGCGCCCAGGACCGGGTCGCCCTCGACAACCTCGACGCCACGCTCAGAGCGACCGAGGGCGTCCGGACGGCGACCCCGGTGACGTACAACAACGCTGGCGACACCGCCTACCTCAGCGTCGTACCGACGTCCTCGCCGCAGTCCGAACGGACCAGCGACCTCGTCGACCGGCTGCGCGACGACGTGCTGCCGCAGGCCGAGAGGGGGACCACGCTCGACCTCCAGGTCGGCGGCATGACCGCCTCGTACGACGACTTCGCCGATGTCATCGTCGGCAAACTGCCCCTCTTCGTGGGCGTCGTCATCGGCCTCGGCTGCGTCCTGCTGCTGCTCGCCTTCCGATCCATCGGCATCCCCCTGAAGGCCGCCGCGATGAACATCGCGGCCGTCACCGCCTCCTTCGGAGTCGTCGTCGCGATCTTCCAGTGGGGCTGGGGCAGCGAGCTGCTGGGCCTCGGCCGCGCAGGCCCGATCGAACCATTCCTGCCCGTGATCATGGTCTCCGTGCTCTTCGGACTCTCCATGGACTACCAGGTGTTCCTGGTCAGCAGGATGTACGAGGAGTGGCTGGAGACCGGCGACAACCGGCGGGCCGTCCGCGTGGGCCTCGCCGAGACCAGCCGGGTGATCAACTCCGCCGCCGTGATCATGATCTCGGTCTTCCTGGCCTTCGTGCTCAGTGGCGACCGCGTCATCGCGATGTTCGGCATAGCGCTCGCCGCGGCCGTCGCCCTCGACGCCTTCGTGCTGCGTACGCTCCTGGTGCCGGCCCTGATGCACATGCTGGGCGGCGCCAACTGGTGGCTGCCCCGCTGGCTCGACCGGCGCCTGCCGCGCATCAGCATCGAGCCGCCGGAAATCCGTACCGTCGACGCGGAGGGCCGTGCGAGGATCCCGGGGGCGCGCGAGGACGCGCTCGTGGAGGTTCTCGTGAAGGAGCAGCAGCAGGATGTACGCGATATCCCTGGGTGACGACGGCGCCGAGCTGCGACCCCTGGAGCCGTGGCACGCGGAGGAGTTCCTGGCGCACCTGGACCGGGGGCGCGAGTTCATCGGGCAGCACATTCCGTTCGGGACCAAGGCCGTCGACGTCGACTCCGCGAGGGAGCTCCTTCAGGCGTACGCCGACAAGCGCGCCACCGACACCGGCAGCCTGCACGGGCTGTGGCTGGAGGGGAAGCTGGTCGGCGGTGTGCTGTTCCTCCACTTCGACGCCGAGCGGGGCACCTGCGAGGTCGGCTGCTGGCTGGAGCCGGCCGGCGCGGGACGCGGACTGGTCACGCGCGCCATGCGGATCCTCATCGACTGGGCGGTCGAGGAGCGGGGCATCCACCGCGTGGAGTGGCAGGCGTCGTCCGCCAACGAACCGAGCATCAACGTGGCGCGGCGGCTGGGCATGAACCGCGACGGGGTGCTCCGGGAGAGCTTCCCGTACCGGGGCGTACGCCAGAACCTCGAAGTGTGGTCGGTGCTCGCGCCCGAGTGGCGTGCCGCACGCGCGCGTGCCTGGAAGTGACGTCCGTACCGGTGGCCTCCCGGCAGTGATGTCGGCGGTCGGGACGTTGGCGTACGGCCGCCGAGTAAGGCGAAAAACCGCCCGGCGCGTGAGGATCTTGGGATCTTAAAGAAATTCTCAGACAGCGTCCGTACGGTGCGGAGCATGGGAACCAAGACAGAGGACGAAGCCGGAACCAAGACCGGCACCGAGGTACAGCGCGACGAGGAGGCCGTGGAGCTCAAGAAGGGCGAGGAGACGGCCGCGATCGGGGAGGTCGAGGAGGCCGAGGCCGCCGAGGCGGGTGACGACCAGGCCGACTCCGAGGTCCTCGGCGAGGACGAGGACGACGAGGCCGTGGTCGCGGCCGAGCGCGGTTCCGGCGTGGGCCTGGGTGCTGCCGCCGTCGTATCCGCCGGACTGGGCGTGGTCTCGCTGACCGGCAGCTGGGTAGGCACCATCGCGCAGGCGCGCGACTCGCTGTACGGCCAGCTGGAGACCGCGCAGAGCGCCGGTGTGGCCGAGCAGATCAAGCAGGTCTACGCCGACTCCTGGAACGCCAACGCGCTGGTCGCCGGGTTCTTCGCGCTGGCCGCGCTGATCGTCGGCGTCGTGGTGCTGGTCCGGCCCGCGTTCGGCAACCCCGACCGGATCCCGGCCCAGGCCCCGTGGGTCAAGTCGGTCGCCTGGGCGGGTGTCGCGCTCGGCGTCGTCGGCCTCCTGCTGGCCGCGCTCAAGTACTCCGACATCCTGCTCGGCATGCCGTCCACGAGCTGAAAACCGCACGTCTGAGGGGCCTTAGTCCCGCCGTAGGCCACTTACGGCGGGACTAAGGCCCTTCCTGCGCCCAAGATGCGGAACTCTCCCGATGTGGCGCACCCCCCTTGGAGACGAAGGTTGAGGCATCGCAACAGAGCGAAGCCGGAAACAACACTTCACGAGGGGTACGAGATGTTCGAGTACGAGCTCCAGCAGATCCGCACCGCGGAGATGATCCGCGAGGCCGACAACTACCGACTGGTCCGCGAGGCCGTCCGCGGCCGCCGTGCCGCCAGGCGCGAGGCCGCGCGGTCCGGCCGCGACGACAGTGAGGGGCGGGTGCATAGCCGGCGCCACCGCACACCCCGGTCCGCACGCGTCGCGTGAGCACCGGGGCGGGGGAGGGCGGCCGCACGGGGGTCGGCCGCCCTCACCGGGACGGAGCCACCGTGACCGCCCTCCCGACCGCGAACACACCCTCCGAAACCACGGGCCCGTCCGCAGCCGCGGCCGGGCCCGAGGTCTTGAGGGGGGCTGACACGGCGTGCGGCCCCGGGGCTGTGGGCGGGCCCGAGGCTTTGGGCGGACCTGAAGGCATGGGCGGGCGCGGAGCGGCGGGTGAGCGCGAGGCCGCGAGCAGGCTCGTAGCCGTGGGCAGGCCCGAGGCTGCGGGCGGGGCCGAGGTCGCGGGTAGGCCTGAGGTCGTGGGCGGGGCGCAGGTCGCGGGTAGGCCCGAGGTCGTCGGTGGGCTTGTGGGCGTGCGCAGGGACGAAGGTCTGGGCCGGGCAGAAGTCGCGGGCCTGCCCGCGATAACCAGTGCCGTTGTGTCAGAGCCCTGTGCGATGCTCGGCGCTGTGGAGACCAGGTCCGTCAGTCCGGTCTTCGTCGGCAGGGCCGACGAACTGGGCGTGCTGAACGACGCGCTCGCCCGCGCCGCCGCGGGCGAGCCGCAGGCGTTGCTGCTCGGCGGTGAGGCCGGCGTCGGAAAGACCCGGCTCATCGAGGAGTTCGCCACCGCGGCCTGTCGCGAGGGGGCAGTCGTGGCGCTCGGCGGCTGCGTCGAGATCGGCGCCGACGGCCTGCCCTTCGCCCCCTTCTCCACCGCGCTGCGCGCCCTGCGCCGCCACCTGCCCGACGAACTGGCCGCCGCGGCCGCGGGGCAGGAGGAGGAACTGGCCCGGCTGCTGCCCGAGTTGGGCGACACCTCACGCGGGCGGCACGACGAGGACGGCATGGCCCGCCTCTTCGAGCTCACCGTCCGGCTGCTGGAGCGCGTCGCCGCCGACCGCCCGGTCGTCGTCCTCCTGGAGGACCTGCACTGGGCCGACGCCTCGACCCGCCACCTCCTCGCCTACCTCTTCCGTACGCTCCGCAGCGGCCGCCTCCTCGTCGTCGCCACCTACCGCGCCGACGACATCCACCGCCGCCACCCGCTGCGCCCCCTGCTCGCCGAACTCGACCGGCTGCGCACCGTCCGCCGTATCGAACTCGGCCGTTTCAGCCGCGCGGAGGTCGGCCGCCAGATCGCCGGAATCATCGCCTCGGAACCCGACCCGACCCGGGTCGACGAGATCTTCACGCGCTCCGACGGGAACGCGTTCTTCGTCGAGGAACTGGCCGTGGCCGCCAACGACGGCTGCCGCACCGGCCTCACCGACTCCCTGCGCGACCTGCTCCTCGTCCGCGTCGAGAGCCTGCCCGAGAGCTCCCAGCGGGTCGCCCGGATCGTCGCCGAGGGCGGCTCCACCGTGGAGTACCGGCTGCTCGCCGCCGTGGCACGGCTCTCCGAGGACGACCTCATCGAGGCACTGCGGGCCGCCGTCGGCGCCAACATCCTGCTCGCGACGCCCGACGGTGACGGCTACCGCTTCCGCCACTCCCTGGTGCGCGAGGCCGTGGGCGACGACCTGCTGCCCGGCGAGCGCTCCCGCCTCAACCGCCGGTACGCGGAAGCGCTGGAGGCCGACCCCACGCTCGTCCCGGCCGACGAGCGAGCCGCCCGCCTGGCCAGCCACTGGTACCACGCGCACGACGCGGCCAAGGCCCTGCCCGCCGTCCTCGACGCCTCCGTCGCGGCCCGCCGCCGGCACGCCTACTCGGAGCAACTGCGGCTCCTGGAGCGGGCGATGGAGCTCTGGGACACGGCCCCCGACTCCGTACGCGCCGAACTGCGGCCCGTCGACTACACCGAGGTCTATCCTCCGTGCGGCTGTGACCCGGCCACCACGCCGCTGCGCTACCTCGACCTGATGGCCGAGGCCGCCGTAGCGGGCCGGTTCTGCGGGGAGCGCGAGCGTGCCCTGAAGATCACCAAGCGGGCCCTGCACCTCCTGGAGGACGAGGACGATCCGCTGCGCGCGGCCTGGTTCTGGATCCAGCGCTCCCGTCTCATCGAGGCGGTGGCCCGCGGGGACGGGTGGAAGGAACTCGCCACCGCCCAGGAGCTGGTGCGAGGGCTCCCGCCGTCCGAGGTGCACGCCGACGTCCTCGCCAATGTCGCCAACTGGTCGATGATGCACAGGCCGGGGCCGGAAGCCCTCCTGGCCGCCGAGCGCGCGGTGGAGTACGCCCGGATGGTGGGCGCCCGCGACATCGAGCTGAACGCACGGCTCACTCTGGGCGGCCTCCTCGTCGAGTCCGGCGACATCGAGGCGGGACTCGCCGAGGTGCACGAGGTCAAGGAGCGGGCCGGGGAGATCGGCGCCGCCTATGTGGTGGGCCGCGCCCATGTGAACCTGCCCTCCCACCTGGAGGGCATCGGCCGCTCCCAGGACGCCGTCCCTATCCTTGAGGAAGGGGTCGAACTCGCCCGCAGACTCGGTCTGTTGGACACCGAGGCCTGGGTGTGGGGCAATCTCGCCGAGTCCCTCTTCTCCCTGGGCCGCTGGGACGAGGCGGGGGCGGCCGGCTTCAACTCGGACCGTGTCGGCCAGAGCGCCAAGCCCCGCGGCTTCCGCACCACCCTCCACGCCCATCTCGCGCGCGCCCGGGGCGACCTGCCCGAGGCCGGCCGCCAACTGGCCGCCGCGCGGGAGCACTTCGGCACCCACGACACCGTGCCCCAGCACGCGCTGCCGCTGACCACCCTCGCGATCGGCATAGCCGCCGACGAGGGCCGTCTCCTCGACGCCCGTGCCGAACTGGACGAGGCCCTGAACACCGGCTTCCCGCCGGGCACCCAGCGTTACGCCTGGCCCCTGCTGCTCGCCGCCGCGACCGCGGAGGCCGACGCCCGCGGACTGCCCGTCGCCGAACCGGGCCGCCCCGACGTCCTGGAACGCTTGCGCAAGGCCGCCAAGTCCCTCGCCACGAACGTGCCCGTCTGGCAAGCCCACGAGCACTGGGTGCGCGCCGAACTGCTGCGCGCCGAGGGCCGGGACACCCCTGACGAGTGGTCCGAGGCGGTCACCGCCTTCGAACCCCTTGAGCGTCCGTACGACCTCGCCCGGGTACGGCACCGGCTCGCGGAGGCCCTGCTGGCCTCCGGAGGCGGTGAGGAGGAACGGGATCGCGCCACGGAACTGCTGCGGCTGGCCCGCGCCGTGGCCGACCACCTCGGCGCGCGCCCGCTCGCCGATGCCGTCGCCCTGCTCGCCCAGCGCGCCCGCCTCACCCTCGCCCGCGCTCCCGAGCGGTCCGCCCCCGCTCCCGCCGACCCGGTCGAGGCGCTCGGCCTGACCAGCCGCGAGCGCGACGTCCTCCGTCTGGTCGCGGCCGGCCGCAGCAACCGCCAGATCGCCGAGGAGCTCTTCATCTCCCCGAAGACGGCCAGCGTCCACGTCTCCAACATCCTCGGCAAGCTCAACGTCTCCGGCCGCGGCGAGGCGGCCGCGCTCGCACACCGGATGCGGCTGTTCCCGCCCCACCCGGCCGGCGCCCGGACGGCCGGGTGAGATCCACGCTGACAGGGGTACGCAGACGGATCCACCCAGTGGGATCCACGCCGTGAGGTCTACGCTGTAAGAGACCCAGGGTCGAGGGAGGCACCGTGTTCAACATGATCGAGGAGCTCTTCGCACCAGGCCGCAAGCACACCGACGAGGAACGCAAGCGGCTGGAACTGACCCGCGTCGACCTGAACGACGGAGACCCCGGACGAGGCCCGATAGACCTCGCCTCCGGCAAGGTGACCGTCCGCCTGCCGAACCAGGCCGAGTCGGACCCAGGCCCCGCCGCGGACCCGGCCACGGACCCAGCCCCAGGCCCGGCCCCCGAGGACGCTCCCGAATAGGCGCCCCCGCTTTCGAGTGTCCTATGTGACCTCCAGCTCCAGAATCTTGTCGTCCCCCGACTCCGGGGTGCCCCGGCCGTCCGTCTCGCTCGTCATCAGCCACAGCTTGTTGCCGCCCGCCGAGACCACCGTGCGCAGTCGGCCGTAGTCGCCCTCCAGGAAGGCCTGGGGATCCGCCGACTCCTCCGTGCCGTTGAGCGGGATGCGCCACAGCCGCTTGCCGCGCAGCCCCGCCATCCAGATCGAGCCCTCCGCGTAGGCGATGCCGCTGGGGGAGGCCTCGTCGGTGCTCCACTGGTCGATCGGGTTGTGGTACTTGGAGTCGTCGGACCGGCCCTCCGCCTCCGGCCAGCCGTAGTTGTCGCCCGGCTTGATGTGGTTCAGCTCGTCCCAGGTGTCCTGGCCGAACTCGGAGGCGAACAGGCGCTGCTTGGAGTCCCAGGCCAGGCCCTGCACATTGCGATGGCCGTACGAGTAGACCGGCGAGTCGAACGGGTTGCCCGGGGCCGGCTCGCCCTCCGGGGTCAGACGGAGGATCTTGCCGCCGGTGGACTTCTTGTCCTGGGCCAGCTCGGTCACGTAGGTCTCGCCCGTGCCCACGTACAGCATCTTGTCCGGGCCGAAGGCGATCCGGCCGCCGTTGTGGTTGGTGCCCTTCGGGATACCCCTGAACACCGTGTCGGGAGCGCCCAGCTGCTCACCGGCCGGCTTCTTCGCGTCGTACAGCATGCGCACGATGCGGTTGTCCGAGTCCGAGGTGAAGTACGCGTAGACCATGTGGTCCGATGCGTACGAAGGGGAGAGGGCCAGGCCCATCAGGCCGCCCTCGCCGGCGGGGGCGACTCCGGGCACGGAGCCCACCTCGGTCTTCTTCCCGGTCTTCTCGTCGACCCGGGTGATCGTCCCCTCGTCCCGCGAGGACACCAGGAGGCCGCCCTCGGGGAGTGGCGCCAGGCCCCAGGGGGTCTTCAGACCCTCGGTGACGGTCCGCACGACCTTCACGGAGCCCTTGGCGGGCGGGGTCTCCTCGGCCGCCTGCCCGGAGGCCGGGGCCGAGGCGCCGGGCTCCGAGCTGCTCGGAGACGTGCTCCCGCCGCCGCCCGACTCCTCCCCGTCCCCCGAGGAGCACCCGGCCGTCACCAGGAGCGTGGCCGCGGCCAACATGGCCGTCACAGCTCGACGTTGCACGATCTGGATCCCTTCGACGCGGCAGGTTCTACTTTTCATACACCGCTCGCGCCTCATGGGTTCCCGATCACCGAACCCCGAAGCGACGAACTCCGAAACGCGGGGCCCGCGCGAACCGTGCCATTGGGTCCCAAGGGCTCCGATCGGTGCCGGGCGGAACCCTCTCAGTCCCAGGATCCCCGTGCCGAAGGCAGTCCCGCCACCTCCGCGAGATCCTCCGTCGTCAGACGCAGTCCGGCCGCCCCCGCGTTCTCCGCGGCCCAGCACTCCCGCTTGGTCCCCGGCACCGGCACCACGTGCCGCCCTCGCGCCAGTACCCACGCGAGCGCCACCTGCGCGGGAGTGACGTCCGCCCCCTGGGCCGAGTGCCGGGCGGCTATGCGCCGCAGACCGGCGACTATCGGCTGGTTCGCGGCCATCATCTCGGCGGTGAAGCGGGGGTGCCGGGCCCGTACGTCGTCGGGTTCGAAGCCCTCGCCGGGGGTGAGCGTCCCGGTCAGGAAGCCGTTGCCGAGCGGCATCGCCGCCAGGAAGCCGACGCCGCGCGCCTCGCACCACGGCAGCAGCCCCTCCAGCGCCTCCGGCGACCACACGGACAGCTCGGCCTCCACCGTGCTCACCGGGAAGACCTGCTGCACCCGCTCCAGCTGGCGGATCGTTCCGTCGTGCAGCCGGGCTCCCGAACGGCGGTGGGAACGCGCACCCACCGCGCACAGCCCGAGCGCCCGCACCTTGCCGGCCGAGACGAGGTCCGCCATCGCGCCCCATGTCTCCTCGACCGGCACCTCCGGGTCGGCGCGGTGCAGTTGGTACAGGTCGATGACGTCCGTCTGGAGGCGGCGCAGCGAGGCGTCGCACGCCCGCTTCACATAGCCGGGGCGGCCGTTGGCCACGATGTGCTGTTCGCCAACCAGGAGGCCGACCTTGGTCGACACGAAGGCCTCGGAACGCCGCTCCTTGAGTGCCCGTCCCACCAGCAGCTCGTTGGTGAACGGTCCGTACATGTCGGCGGTGTCCAGAAGCGTCGCGCCCCGGTCGAGGGCCGTGTGCACGGTCCGCAGCGACTCGTCGCCCCGCTGCCGCGAACCCGAGTACGCCCAGCTCATCGGCATGCACCCGAGGCCGACAGCCCCCACCTCGAGCGCCGCCGCCCCGATCGTCCTGCGCTCCACCTGGCCGTGCCCTCCCTTTCCTGGCACCCCAAACTAACCTCTGCGTCCCCAGGTGCTTCGCATAGCCTCCTGACCATGACGTACGAAGTGTGGCTTCCGTTTCACGCAGACGATCTCGACGGCCTCCCCGACGGCCCCAACTACCGCTACTGGAACGGTGAGCAGGACTTTCCCGCCGATCCCGCCGACTGCGCCTTCTATGTCGTGCCCTACATGAAGAGCAGCGACATCTCGGTGCGCCCCCTGGCCGAAATGACGTCCGTCCAGGTCGTGCAGACCCTGTCCGCCGGTATCGACCACGTACAGCCGGGCCTGCAACTGCTCCCCGAGGGCGTGAAGTTGTGCAACGCGCGCGGGGTGCACGACGCGAGCACCGCCGAACTCACCCTCACCCTGATCCTCTCCTCGCTGCGAGGCATCCCCGACTTCGTCCGTGGGCAGGACAGCGAGGAGTGGCGGTCCGGATTCCGTCCCGCGCTCGCCGACAAGTCCGTACTGATCGTCGGCTACGGAGCGGTCGGTTCGGCCATCGAGGACCGGCTCGTTCCCTTCGAGCTCGCGCGGGTGGCGCGCGTCGCGCGCTCCGCACGCGAGACGGCGCGCGGTCCCGTGCATCCGATCACCGCCTTGCCCGAACTCCTCCCGGAGGCCGATGTCGTGGTGATCATCACGCCCCTCACCGAGCAGACGAAAGGCCTGGCAGGGGCCGACTTCCTGGCCCGGATGAAGGACGGCGCCCTGCTCGTGAACGTCTCCCGCGGCGGAGTCGTCGACACCAAGGCGCTCCTCGCCGAGCTGGAGAGCGGCCGGATCACGGCCGCCCTGGATGTCACCGATCCCGAGCCGCTGCCCCCGGGACACCCCTTGTGGCACGCGCCGGGCGTCCTCATCAGCCCCCACGTGGGCGGCCCGACCTCCGCGTTCTTCCCGCGCGCCAAGCGGCTCCTGGGCGACCAGTTGAACCGTTTTGTGAACCGGGAGCCGCTGCGGAACGTGGTCCTTACGACGGGCTCCTAGTCCTCCTCCACCCTCGGCCGCGCCCGAGCGGGGACCCCGCCGGGCACCCTCCGCAGTCCTCCGAATGCGGGACGTGTCCGCATTCCCGCTGGTCGTTACGGAGCGTAGAGAGACTATGTCCCTGAGTGACGAGACTGGTGTATCGTCCCGACAGGGGCTGCGCCGCGCACGTTCGGCGCCGGGGAGCGACAGACAGCAACAGCGAGGGGGGCGACGGGCGATGCACGGTCTATGGACCAACGATCCGACGCGGCGGGGCCGCCGACGGCGACCCTGGCGCCTACCGACGCACAGACGCGGTCACAGCGGCCATCACCACCGAAGGCCCGGCGGTCGCAGGAGGCACGCACATCCGGCACGCCGGGACCAGAGGGACTCGGGGGCGGCACGGTCCGGAGAGACACAGTGAGCTCCCCGGCGGCGCTGCCGGCCCGTCGTCCGGTCCCCGGGGGCGGAGCGGGTGTCGTACCGCAACTCGTGCTGGCCCTGGTGTGCGCGGGATACGCCGTCGGTTCCGCGCTCGGCTGGGGATCACCACGACTCGCCCTGATCATGGGCGACTTCGGGCTGAGTGCGGCGGCCGCCACCGCGGCCGTCTCCTGCTTCCTCTGCGCCCGCACCCCTCGCAGCCGCTTTCGACCCGCATGGCTGCTCTTCGCGCTCTCCTCCGCCATGGCGGCGGCGGGCAACTTCGTCTGGGGCTGGTACGAGGTCGTACTGGAAGCCCCGGTGCCCAGCCCGAGCTACGCGGACCTGTTCTTCCTGTGCTTCGCACCACCGGCCATCGTGGGACTGCTCGTCCTCGCCAAACGGCCGGTGAGCAAGGCCGGCTGGGTCTGTCTGGGTCTGGACGCCTGGCTGATCGGCGGCTCGCTGCTCACGCTCTCCTGGAGCCTTGCGCTCGCCCAGGCGGCGAAGGCGGAGGGTCCGAGCGTCCCGCACACCGCGCTCTCGCTCGCGTATCCGCTGCTGGACATCGCCCTGGTGAGCATGGTGCTCGCACTGCACTTCAGGCGCTCGGCCGTGAACCGCTCCGCGGTGAACACCGCGATCGGCGCCCTGGCTCTGACGGTCATGTGCGACGCCCTGTTCACCTCACCGCTGATGCACAACGACTACCGCTCCGGGCAACTGCTCGACGCCGGCTGGTTCGCCGGATCACTACTGCTCGCGTACGCCCCCTGGGTGGGGCAACGACGCGGACACACGGAAGAAGAGGGGCACACGCGCGTGGTGTACGGCTACGTGCCCGGGCCCCAACAGGGACAACCGGCACACGTGCCCCTCCAGGAAGGAGGTCACAGTCGGTATCCGGCCGGCCGGCCCATCAGCAGTTCACTGGCGGCACTCACTCCCTACCTGGCCGCCGCCGTCTGCACGCTGGGCATCCTCTACAACGTGCTCAACGGCCGCAGCGTCGACCGCGTGGTGCTCGTCACCGGCGGCACGGTCGTCCTCGCCCTCGTCGTGCGCCAGGGCATCATGCTCCTCGACAACATCACCCTCACCCAGGAACTGGCCCAGAAGGAGAACCACTTCCGCTCCCTGGTGCAGGGCTCCAGCGACGTCATCATGATCGCCGCTCCGAACGGCATCCTCCGGTACGTCAGCCCGGCCGCGGCCGGGGTCTACGGACGGCCCGCCGAGGAACTCGTCGGCTCCGAACTCGCCTCGCTGATCCACCCGGAGGACCTGGGCTGTGTGGTGCACGAGGTGCGCCGCTTCCTCGCCGCCAGCCCCGGCGAGGAACCCACCACCCGCATCGAGTGCCGCTTCAAGTCCGGCGGTGGGGGAGGCTGGCTCAACGTCGAGTCGACCGTCAACCGCCACCACGGCGGCCTCATCTTCAACAGCCGGGACGTGACCGAACGGGTCCGCCTCCAGGCACAGCTGCAGCACAACGCCGAGCACGACCCGCTCACCGACCTGCCCAACCGCGCCCTGTTCACCAAGCGCGTCGGACAGGCGCTTTCCGGCCGCCGTTCCTCCGACCGCGGCACCGCCGTCCTCTTCATCGACCTCGACGGCTTCAAGGCCGTCAACGACACCATCGGGCACCAGGCCGGCGACGAACTGCTCGTCCAGGCCGCCCGCAGACTCCAGGACGCCGTCCGGAAGAGCGACACAGCCTCCCGGCTCGGCGGCGACGAGTTCGCGGCCCTGATCGTCGGCGACGGCGGCCGCGACCGCACCGCACGCGAGCACCAGATCTTCGAACTCGCCGACCGACTGCGCGTGACCCTCTCGCAGCCGTACACCATCGACGGCAACGATGTCCGGGTCGCCGCCTCCATCGGCGTCGCCTTCTCCGAACCCGGTCTCGGCGCGGGCGAGCTGCTGCGCAACGCGGACCTCGCGATGTACCGCGCGAAGGCCGCGGGCAAGGGGCGCGTCGAGCTGTACGCGCCCCAGATGCAGCAGGACGTCGTACGGAAGGCCCAGCTGGCCACCCGGCTGCGGGCAGCCCTGCACGACGGCGAGTTCGCGCTGCTGCACCAGCCCGTGGTCTCCCTCGACACCGGCCGGATCACGGCGGTCGCGGCCCAGGCGCGCTGGCGCTCGGCCCAGGGCGTGCTGTTCACCCCCGCCGAGTTCCTGCGCGTCGCCGAGGACAGCGAGCGCACCGCCGAACTGGGCCGCTGGATGCTGGAGGAGGCCGTCGAGCAGGCCGCCGAGCGTGCCGCCACGGGGCTCGCCGTGCCCGTCACCGTCCGGATGACCGCCCGCCGGCTCCTCGACCGGTCCATGCCCCTCGGATCCGTCGAGGCCCTGCTGACCCGGCACGGCCTGCCGTCCGGTGCCCTTGTCATCGAACTGGCCGAAACCGATCCCAAGATCTCCCTCGACGAGCTGGAGCGCCGACTCAACGCGCTCAGGCGGCTGGGCGTCCGGATCGCCCTGGACGGCTTCGGCAACGGCTACGCCACGATCACCGCACTGCGCCGCCTCCCCGTCGACGTACTGAAACTGGACCGCGGTCTGGTGGAGGGTGTCGTCGAGTCCGCCCGGCTCCACAAGATCACCAGTGGACTGCTGCGTATCGCGAACGACCTGGGCCTGCAGACCGTGGCCGCCGGCGTGGACCTGCCCGAGCAGGTCATCGCCCTGCGCTCGATGGGCTGCACCCACGGACAGGGCAACGCGTTCTCCGGACCCCTGGACGAGTACCGACTGCGCCGCGCCCTCGCGGCCGGCGCCTACCCCGTGCCTCACGGCCCCGTGGAACCGATCTTCGTGGGAGGCGGCAGCAGCGGTGTCTACGCAGGTGGGAGTACGAGTGCGTACGTGGCCGGAGTGTCCTCGGCCGCGTACGGAACCGGTACGGCCCTCCGCTCACATGATGAGACTCCCGTCCCACCCACTTGACACGCACTGCGTGCCGGGGGGAGGGTCTGTGCCATGCGCACCCGAATTCTCGTACTTGGAAAGCGCGTCGGCTGAGCTGGGAAGCACCGGATCGATGACCCGGAACTCCCAGCGACCGCACCCGGCGCGCTCCCCTCGCTTGCCTCACGGCACGAGGGGTTTTTTGTTGCACAGGTGCAGGCCGAGCAGCAACTGAACACCGCACAAACCTCGCAAAAACCCTCAGCATCGAGAAGAGAATGCCGATGACCGAGCAGGCCACCGGGGCCCACCACCCGCAGCCGCGGCCCCGTTCCGGAGGACAGCAGTCCGCCCCCGAGCAGGTGACGGGAGCGCAGTCCCTCATCCGTTCTCTCGAGGAGGTCGGGGCCGAGACGGTATTCGGCATTCCCGGCGGTGCGATCCTTCCGGCCTACGACCCGCTGATGGACTCCCGGCGGGTGCGCCACGTGCTCGTCCGCCACGAGCAGGGCGCGGGCCACGCGGCCACCGGCTACGCGCAGGCCACTGGCAAGGTCGGCGTCTGCATGGCGACCAGCGGTCCCGGCGCCACCAACCTGGTGACCCCGATCGCCGACGCGCACATGGACTCGGTGCCGCTCGTGGCGATCACCGGCCAGGTCGCGTCCAAGGCGATCGGTACGGACGCCTTCCAGGAGGCGGACATCGTCGGCATCACGATGCCGATCACCAAGCACAACTTCCTCGTCACCAAGGCCGAGGACATCCCGCGGACGATCGCGGAGGCCTTCCACATCGCCTCCACCGGCCGCCCGGGCCCGGTCCTGGTCGACATCGCCAAGGACGCCCTCCAGGCGCGCACCACCTTCCAGTGGCCGCCCGCCCAGGACCTGCCCGGCTACCGCCCGGTGACCAAGCCGCACGCCAAGCAGATCCGCGAGGCCGCCCGGCTGATCACCCAGGCCAAGCGGCCCGTCCTGTACGTCGGCGGCGGCGTCCTCAAGGCCGGTGCCACCGCCGAGCTGAAGGTCCTCGCAGAACTCACCGGAGCGCCCGTCACCACCACACTGATGGCGCTCGGCGCATTCCCCGACAGCCACCCGCTGCACGTGGGAATGCCGGGCATGCACGGTGCGGTCACCGCCGTCACCGCGCTGCAGAAGGCCGACCTGATCGTCGCCCTCGGAGCCCGCTTCGACGACCGCGTCACCGGCAAGCTGTCCAGCTTCGCTCCGTACGCAAAGATCGTCCACGCCGACATCGACCCGGCGGAGATCGGCAAGAACCGCGCCGCCGACGTCCCGATCGTCGGGGACGCCCGCGAGGTCATCGCCGACCTGGTCCAGGCCGTGCAGAAGGAGCACAGCGAGGGCCAGACCGGCGACTACACCGCGTGGTGGAAGGACCTCAACCGCTGGCGCGAGACCTACCCGCTCGGCTACGAGCAGCCCGACAACGGTTCGCTCTCCCCGCAGCAGGTCATCGAGCGCGTCGGACAGCTCGCCCCCGAGGGCACGATCTTCGCGGCGGGCGTCGGCCAGCACCAGATGTGGGCCGCGCACTACATCCAGTACGAGAAGCCCGCGACCTGGCTGAACTCCGGCGGCGCCGGGACGATGGGCTACGCGGTCCCGGCCGCGATGGGTGCCAAGGCCGGCGCCCCGGACCGTACGGTCTGGGCGATCGACGGCGACGGCTGCTTCCAGATGACCAATCAGGAGCTCACGACCTGCGCCCTGAACAACATCCCGATCAAGGTCGCCATCATCAACAACGGCGCCCTCGGGATGGTCCGCCAGTGGCAGACCCTCTTCTACAACCAGCGGTACTCCAACACCGTGCTGCACTCCGGCCCCGACGCCGACGGAAAGCAGCCGAGCGCCGGCACCCGCGTCCCCGACTTCGTCAAGCTGTCGGAGGCCATGGGCTGCTACGCGATCCGCTGCGAGTCCGCGGACGACCTGGACAAGGTCATCGAAGAAGCGAACTCGATCAACGACCGTCCCGTCGTGATCGACTTCATCGTCCACGAGGACGCCATGGTGTGGCCGATGGTCGCCGCCGGCACCTCGAACGACGAGATCCTGGCCGCCCGGGACGTCCGCCCGGACTTCGGCGACAACGAAGACGACTGAGAGCCGTAGGTAAAGGAAGCAGATCATGTCCAAGCACACGCTCTCCGTCCTGGTGGAGAACAAGCCCGGTGTCCTCGCCCGGATCACGGCCCTGTTCTCCCGCCGCGGCTTCAACATCGACTCGCTCGCCGTCGGCGTCACCGAGCACCCCGACATCTCGCGCATCACGATCGTGGTGAACGTGATCGAGGAACTGCCGCTCGAACAGGTCACCAAGCAGCTCAACAAGCTCGTCAACGTCCTGAAGATCGTCGAACTGGAGCCGGCCGCGGCCGTTCAGCGCGAACTCGTTCTGGTGAAGGTGCGCGCCGACAACGAGACGCGCTCCCAGATCGTCGAGATCGTCCAGCTGTTCCGCGCCAAGACCGTGGACGTCTCCCCGGAGGCCGTCACCATCGAGGCCACCGGCGGCAGCGAGAAGCTGGAGGCCATGCTCAAGATGCTGGAGCCGTTCGGCATCAAGGAGCTCGTCCAGTCCGGCACGATCGCCATCGGCCGCGGCGCCCGGTCCATCACCGACCGTTCCCTGCGCGCCCTCGACCGGTCCGCGTAGGCCTCGTACGACTTCACGTACGACCCGTATGTGAAGTCGTACGCGCCCGTATTCCGAGACCCCGAAACTTCCCTTCCCCCTCCCGCCGTACGGTGGGACGCAACACCCAGCACACATAGGAGAGAACCCAGTGGCCGAGCTGTTCTACGACGACGACGCCGACCTGTCCATCATCCAGGGCCGCAAGGTCGCGGTCATCGGCTACGGCAGCCAGGGCCATGCCCACGCGCTGTCGCTCCGTGACTCGGGTGTCGACGTCCGGGTCGGTCTGCACGAGGGCTCCAAGTCCAAGGCCAAGGCCGAGGAGCAGGGCCTGCGCGTGGTGACCCCGTCGGAGGCCGCCGCCGAGGCCGACGTCATCATGATCCTCGTTCCGGACCCGATCCAGGCCCAGGTGTACGAGGAGTCCATCAAGGACAACCTCAACGACGGCGACGCGCTGTTCTTCGGCCACGGCCTGAACATCCGCTTCGGCTTCATCAAGCCCCCGGCCGGCATCGACGTC
This sequence comes from Streptomyces sp. NPDC033178, assembly GCF_055577685.1. Classification (NCBI taxonomy): domain Bacteria; kingdom Bacillati; phylum Actinomycetota; class Actinomycetes; order Kitasatosporales; family Streptomycetaceae; genus Streptomyces; species Streptomyces sp. NPDC033178. Next base: position 184,250 of record NZ_JBVIPT010000016.1, on the reverse strand, counting down.
TGCATGGTCGCCCCGAAGGGCCCGGGCCACCTGGTCCGCCGCCAGTACGAGGAGGGCCGCGGCGTTCCGTGTATCGCGGCCGTCGAGCAGGACGCGACCGGCAACGGTTTCCCGCTGGCGCTCTCGTACGCCAAGGGCATCGGTGGCACGCGCGCGGGCGTCATCAAGACGACCTTCACCGAGGAGACCGAGACCGACCTGTTCGGTGAGCAGGCCGTTCTCTGCGGTGGTACGGCCGCGCTGGTCAAGGCGGGCTTCGAGACGCTGACCGAGGCCGGCTACCAGCCGGAGATCGCGTACTTCGAGTGCCTCCACGAGCTGAAGCTGATCGTGGACCTCATGTACGAGGGCGGCCTGGAGAAGATGCGCTGGTCGGTCTCCGAGACCGCCGAGTGGGGCGACTACATCACCGGCCCCCGCATCATCACGGACGCCACCAAGGCCGAGATGAAGAAGGTCCTGGGCGAGATCCAGGACGGCACGTTCGCCCAGCAGTGGATGGACGAGTACCACGGCGGTCTGAAGAAGTACAACGAGTACAAGCAGCAGGACGCCGAGTCCCTCCTGGAGACGACCGGCAAGGAACTGCGCAAGCTGATGTCGTGGGTCAACGACGACGAGTGACTCCGTCGGTTCGGCCGTGGTGTCGGGGCTGCCCGGCGCCACGGCCGTGCCCGTCCGCCCGTGGTGCCGCCACGGGGCTCCGCCCCGGACCCCGCTCCTCAAACGCCGGAGGGGCTGGATCATCCACGTCCGGGTGATCCTTCTGCGGAGGCGTAAGAACAGCACCGCGCCGCCACTAGACTGCTCCACTACATACGCGTCGGGCCCACAGCGTCGTGCGTCTTCCACGCGGCAATCGCGACACCGAGGAGTTTCAGGCACGTCCCCACGCCGCCCGGCGCGCACTCTCGCTGCACCGGTCAAAGGCCCGAGTAGCTCCGCTACGAGGACCTTCGCCCGGCACACCGAGAGCACGCACCGAACGACGCGGGAACGCACCCGGAACTCCCCGGCGCCGCTCCCTCCACCGCATGCGGCCGTCGGGACGGCCGTCCGCATTGGACCTGTGAGGACTCACGTGAGCTCGAAACCTGTCGTACTCATCGCTGAAGAGCTGTCGCCCGCGACCGTCGACGCCCTGGGCCCGGACTTCGAGATCCGGCACGCGAACGGCGCGGACCGCGCCGAACTGCTGCCCGCCATCGCCGACGTCGACGCGATCCTGATCCGTTCCGCGACGAAGGTCGATGCCGAGGCCATCGCCGCCGCGAGCAAGCTGAAGGTCGTCGCACGAGCCGGCGTCGGCCTGGACAACGTCGACGTCTCCGCCGCCACCAAGGCCGGCGTGATGGTCGTCAACGCCCCCACCTCGAACATCGTGACCGCCGCCGAGCTGGCCTGTGGTCTGCTCCTGGCCTCCGCGCGTCACATCCCGCAGGCCAACACCGCGCTCAAGAACGGTGAGTGGAAGCGCTCCAAGTACACCGGCGTCGAGCTCGCGGAGAAGACCCTCGGTGTCGTGGGTCTGGGCCGCATCGGCGCGCTCGTCGCCCAGCGCATGTCGGCCTTCGGCATGAAGGTCGTCGCCTACGACCCGTACGTACAGCCCGCGCGGGCCGCGCAGATGGGCGTCAAGGTCCTGTCGCTGGACGAGCTGCTGGAGGTCTCCGACTTCATCACCGTGCACCTGCCCAAGACGCCCGAGACCGTCGGTCTCATCGGCGACGAGGCGCTGCACAAGGTCAAGCCGTCGGTGCGGATCGTCAACGCCGCGCGTGGTGGGATCGTCGACGAGGCCGCGCTGTACTCCGCGCTCAAGGAGGGCCGCGTCGCCGGCGCCGGCCTCGACGTGTACGCGAAGGAGCCCTGCACGGACTCCCCGCTCTTCGAGCTCGACGAGGTCGTCTGCACCCCGCACCTCGGTGCCTCCACGGACGAGGCGCAGGAGAAGGCCGGTATCTCCGTCGCCCGCTCGGTGCGCCTCGCGCTCGCCGGTGAGCTGGTCCCGGACGCGGTGAACGTCCAGGGCGGTGTCATCGCCGAGGACGTCAAGCCTGGTCTGCCGCTCGCCGAGAAGCTCGGCCGTATCTTCACCGCCCTCGCGGGCGAGGTCGCGGTCCGCCTCGACGTCGAGGTGTACGGCGAGATCACCCAGCACGACGTCAAGGTGCTCGAACTCTCCGCGCTCAAGGGCGTGTTCGAGGACGTCGTCGACGAGACCGTGTCGTACGTGAACGCCCCGCTGTTCGCGCAGGAGCGCGGTGTCGAGGTGCGGCTGACCACGAGCTCGGAGTCCTCGGACCACCGGAACGTGGTGACCGTGCGCGGCACCCTCGGCGACGGCCAGGAGGTCTCGGTCTCCGGCACGCTCGCCGGACCCAAGCACCACCAGAAGATCGTCGCGGTCGGCGAGTACGACGTGGATCTGGCGCTCGCCGACCACATGGTCGTCCTCAACTACACCGACCGTCCCGGTGTCGTCGGCACCCTCGGCCGGATCCTCGGCGAGGCGGGCATCAACATCGCGGGCATGCAGGTCGCCCGTGCGGACGTGGGTGGCGAGGCTCTGGCCGTGCTGACCGTGGACGACACGGTTCCGCAGACGGTGCTGACGGAGCTGGCTGAGGAGATCGGCGCGACGCAGGCCCGGTCGGTCAACCTCGTGTGAGGATGCCCGCCACTGGGGGCTGCCGCCCCCAGACCCCCGCTTCGGCCTGAACGGCCTCGTCCTCAAACGCCGGACGGGCTGAAAGGGCGTGGCTGGGTTAAAAGATTGCGCAGTTCCCCGCGCCCCTGAACAGGGGCGCGGGGAACTGCGCAATCTTTTTGCGGGGGTTCGGGGGCGGAGCCCCTGAGTCAGGGACGGGAATGGGTAGGGGCGGCGGGGGCGAAACCTGTTGGTCAGACGCAGACCTTCTCCGGCTCGGCGGACTCCGTCTCCCGGACGCGGACCCGGCGCAGGGTCACCGCCGCCAGTACCGCCGCGCCCAGCAGGAGCAGCGCGCCCGCGATCGCGGCGGCCTGCATTCCGCTGGTGAAGGCCTCGCGGGCCGCGCTCACCAGGGCGTCACCCGCGCGGCCCGGCAGCTGCGGGGCCACGGCGAGGGCCGCGCCGAGGGTTTCGTGGGCCGCGGCAGGAGCCGCGTCCGGGATGTCGTGGCGGTACACCGCGGTACCGATGGAGCCGAGGAGCGCCATACCCAGCGCACCGCCGAACTCCGCGCCGGTCTCCAGGACCGAGGAGGCGGTGCCCGCCTTCTCCACCGGTACGGTGCCCAGCGCCAGGTCCATCATCTGGGACATCACGGTGACGATGCCGGCGGCGATGACCCCGGCCCCGGCGAGGACCAGCCACAGCGAGTCCGTACCGGCGGCCGTCAGCATTCCGTAACCGCACGCCGCGAGGACGAAGCCGCCGGAGACGACGTACGCCCGGTTGACTCCCCGCTGGACGAGTTGCGCGGCGACCGGTGCGGCGACGCCGACCAGCACGGTGGGCAGCAGGCCCCACAGCGCGGCCTCCATGGAGCTCTTGCCGAGCACCGACTGCAGGTACTGCGTGGTGAAGAGCGCCGAGCCCATCATCCCGAACGAGGACAGCAGGTTCAGCGAGACGGCCGGTGCGAAACCGCGGCCGCGGAAGAGCGAGGGCGGGATCATCGGCGACTCGATCGTGCGCTGGCGGTGGACGAAGAGCGCGGCGAAGAGCAGACCGATGGTCACCGACAGGACGTAGCGGACGTTCCAGCCCTCCGAGGGGATCTCCTTGAGGCCGTAGATCATCGGCAGGACGGCTGCCATGGACAGCGGCACGCTCAGCAGGTCGAAGCGGCCCGGCGCCGGGTTCTTCGACTCGGGGAGCAGAATCGGGCCGAGGATCAGCAGGAGCACCATCGCGGGCAGGTTCACCAGGAAGACCGAGCCCCACCAGAAGTGCTCCACGAGCACTCCGCTCATGACCGAGCCGAGCGCGACGCCGGCCGTCATCACGCCGGACCACAGGCCGATCGCCTTGGAGCGCTGGGCCTGGTCGGTGAAGAGCGTACGGACGATCGCCAGCGTGGACGGCATCAGCGTCGCGCCGCCGATGCCGAGCACCGCGCGCGCCGCGATCAGTGTCTCGGCGCTGTCGGCGTACGCCGCGACCAGCGAGGCCGCGCCGAAGGCGGCGGCGCCGACCAGGAGCAGCCTGCGGCGGCCGATGCGGTCGCCGAGCGAGCCCATCGTCATCAGCAGCCCGGCGAGCACGAACGCGTACATGTCGAAGATCCACAGCTGCTGGGTGCCGGTCGGCTCCAGGTCCGCGCTGATCTGCGGGATCGCGAAGTAGAGGACCGAGACATCCATGGAGACCAGGAGCAGCGGCAGCATCAGGACGCCGAGCGCGGTCCATTCGCGGCGTCCGGCACGGGTGGGAGTGCCCGGGGTGCCCGAGGCGGGCGTGGACGGAGGGACCGGGTTGGGCGCGCTGGGATTCGTCATGTCGAGGAATGTACGGGCGTCTTAAACGTCTGTCTAGTACGACCGTATAAAACTGTCGTTCAATACGTCCGTATTAGACGTCGGTCTGGGACACTTGTCTGTCGCGGAGGTACGCTGAGCCGCATGGGACACCGTGAGGATCTGCTCGAAGGCGCCAAGCGCTGCCTGCTGGAGAAGGGCTTCGTGCGCACGACGGCCCGCGACATCGTCAAGGAGTCGGGGACGAACCTGGCGTCGATCGGCTACCACTACGGATCGAAGGACGCGCTGCTCGCGGAGGCCTACGTCTCCATCGTCGAGGGGCTGTCCGACGACTTCGACGCGGGCGGGAGCGCCACGGCGAGCACGGAGCCGGGGTCCCTGGAGCGGTTCCAGGAGGTGTGGTCGAACGTCATCGGGACCATGCAGCGGCCCGGTTCGATGTGGCATCTCAGCATGGAGATCGTGGTCATGGGCGACAAGGTGCCCGGCGTGCGCGACCACTTGGCCAAGGCCCAGCGCGAGGGGGCGCGGGGCATCATCCCGCTGCTGATGGGCGGGCTGGAGGAGGACGTGCCGGAGAGGGACGTCGACACGCTGGGCAAGTTCTACATGACCCTGATGATGGGGCTCATCGCGCAGTGGACCTTCGATCCCGAGACCGCGACCAGTGCGGAGGAACTCACCGAGGGGTTGCGGAAGGTCCTCGCGAAGGCGGAGGCGGGGGCGGGTACGGGGGCCGTGGATTCGGCGGGTTCTGCGGCCGAGGTCACGGCAGAGGGGTCGTCCTGACGATCCTGCCCTCGCGCATCTCCGCCACGCGGTCGCAGAAATGGCCTACGAGCGCCATGTCGTGGCAGATGAACAGGTAGCCGAGGCCGAGGCGTTCCTGCAGCTCGGCCAGCAGGTTGAGGATGCCCGCGCGCAGGGACGGGTCCAGCGCGGAGACCGGTTCGTCGAGCACCAGGAGTTTCGGCTCGCAGGCCAACGCACGGGCGATACCTGCGCGTTGGCACTGGCCGCCGGAGAGTTCGTGCGGGCGCCGGTCGCCGAGTGACGGGTCGAGGCCGACCTGCTCCAGCAGCTCGACCACGCGCTCGGGGCCGGTCGTCCGGTCCCAACTCCCCTGTACGCGCAGGGGTTCCGCGATGGCGTCGCGGATGCGGTGGCGGGGGCCCAGTGATCCGTACGGGTCCTGGAACACGGGCTGCATCGCCGGTCTGAGCGGGCGCAGCTGCTTCTCGTTCAGGGAGGTCAACTCGCGGCCGTCGAACCACACTTCGCCGCTGTCCGGGCGGCGCAGCTGCAGTACGGCCACGGCTGTGGACGACTTGCCGCAACCCGAGGGGCCGATGAGACCGAGGGTTTCGCCTGGGGCGATCTCGAAGGAGACGTGGTCCACGGTGGTGCGGGGGCCGTGGCGGACGACCAGGTCGCGTACGTCCAGCAGAGGGTTCACACCGACTCCAGGTACAACTCGGCGGGGTGGGCGGGGAGTTCGCGCCAGTGGTGGCAGGCGACGGTGCGGTTGTCTCGCGTTTCCGGCTCTGGGTGGGCCGTGGCGCACCGGGTCGCGTCCGCGAGGGGGCAGCGAGGGGCGAAGGCGCAGCCTGGGGGGAGAGCGGTGGGGTTGGGAGGGATGCCGGGGATCGAGGGGAGTCTGCGTCTGCGGGTTCGTTGTGGCTGGTCGCGCCCCGCAGCGGAGCCGCAGGTCGGCACAGACCCGCGCCCCTCAGGGGGCGCCGATGCCAGCAAGCCCGCCGTGTACGGCGCCCGGGGACGGGTGAACACCTCCTCCACCGGGCCCTCCTCCACCAGGCGACCCGCGTACATGACCAGAACTCGGTCGGCGTGTTCGCGGACCATGGGGAGGTCGTGGGTGATCAGGACCAGCGTCGTGCCGGTGACCTCGGTGCGGTGGGTCAGGAGGTCGAGGACCTGGCGCCGGGTCTCCGGGTCCTGGGCCGTGGTCGGTTCGTCGGCGATCACGAGGGCGGGGGAGTGGAGCAACGCCATGGCGATGACGGCTCGTTGGCGCATACCGCCCGAGAACTCGTGCGGGTAGGCCCTCGTCCGGTCCGCGGGGATGCCGACCTCCTCCAGTGCGGCCACCACCCGCACCCGCGCCTCCTTGCGGGAGACCCCGTCCACGGACCGTACGGCGGCGGCGAGTTGATCGGAGACCCGGTGCACGGGGGACAGTGCCGAGAGCGCGTCCTGCGGGACGAGGGCGAGTTGGCGGCCCCGGAGGGCGGCGCGTACTGAACGTGGGGCGCCCACCAGTTCGTACGACCCCATCCGCACGCTGCCCGTCACCGTCGCCTCCTGTGGCGGCATGCCGAGCAGGGCACGGGCCGTCAGGGACTTGCCCGCGCCCGACTCGCCCACCACGGCGAGGACTTCACCCCTGCGCACGTCGAAGGAGAGGCCCCGTACGGCCTCGACCGCGCCGACGGAGATGTGCAGGTCCCGGACGGAGAGGAGGGCTTCGGGGTTCAACGGGTCGGCTCCTTGCGGGGGCGGAGGGCGGAGAAGTTGGCACGGGAGAGGGGGAGGAGACCGGAGCGGGGCTGCGCGGCCGTTCTGCTGGGTCCGGCCTCCGCGTATGCCGACGACGACACCGCGAGGCCCGCCAGCAGGGCCAGGGCGACCGCCGGGGCCAGGGCCGCCCACGGGGCGCGTTCCACGTACGCCCGTGACTCGTCCAGGAGGAGTCCCCACTCCGGTGCGGGCGGCTGGGCGCCTAGGCCGAGGAAGCCGAGGGAGGCCAGCGCCAGGGCGATGCCGGGGAGGCGCAGGAGGGCGTGGCGGGTGACCGGGGCCGCCACCGAGGGCAGGACGTGACGGGTGAGGATCCACAACGGGCTTGCCCCGATGGCCCGTTGGGCCAGCAGGAACGTCGACGCGCGGACCTCCTGCACCAGGGCCGCCGCGTGCGACGACAGGGCGGGCCAGGAGAGCAGGGCAACGGCGAGCGCGGCACCGCCCGTTCCGGGGCCCACGACGGCCGCGACCAGGATGCCCGCGATCACCGGCGGCAGCGCGTTGGCGATGTCCGAGGCGCCGGACGCCACGGCCGGCAGGAAACCGAGGGCGAGCGCGAGGACGAGGCCGGCCAGACAGACCGCGGCCGCCGTGCCGATCGTCGACGCCGCGCCGTGCCCGAGTCGCGCCAGCACATCACGGCCGAGCCCGTCCGTGCCGAGGGGAAACGCCCAGGAGGGCGCCTGGAGGCGGGCGGTCGTGTCCACCGTGTACGGGTCGCGCAGCAGACCCCAGCCGACGCAGGTCCCCAGCGTGATCCCGAGCGTCAACGGGACGGCCGGGTGCGCGCGGACCGGGCGGGCCGCGGGCAGCGTCAGCCCCGCGTCGCGCAGGGCGGGGCCCAGCAGCCGACGCCGTACGAAGGCCGCCGCCGCGCCCGTGACCAGGCCGAGGACGAGCAGCGCGAGAACCGCCCCCTGGAGCAGCGGCAGGTCCTGCGACTTGGCCGCCCCCAGCGCCGTACGGCCGATGCCCGGCACCGCGAACACCGTCTCCACGGCGACCGCCCCGCCGGTCAGGCCGACGGCGACCATCCCGAACTGCGGTACCAGCGGCGGCAGTACGCGACGCAGGGCGGCGGCCGAGATGCGTGCCCTGCCGACCCCGGCGCCCCGCCACAGTTCCACCCAGCGCTCGTCGAGGACGGGCGGCAGTGCGTCCGCGACCAGGCGGCCGAGGAGTCCGCCCGCGGGAACGCCGAGTGCGACGGCGGGCAGCACCATGTACTGCGGGCCCTGCCAGCCGGAGGTCGGCAGCATGCCCAGCCACACTCCGCACACCAGCAACGCGACCGTCGCCAGCAGGAATTCGGGCAGTGCGGCGAGCATCGCGGCGAACGAGCCGGCCGACCCCCGGCCCCGTACGAGTACGGGAGTGACGACCGTGCAGGTCACCAGGAGCGCGACCCCGAGCGCCGCGCCCATTAGGGCGAGCGAGACCTGGAGTCCGGAGACGACCGACGGCAGGACATCGGTGCCCGACACCCAGGACGTGCCGAGGTCGCCGCGCGGCAGACCGGACAGCCAACTCCCCAGCAGGGAAAGGGGACCCGCGTCCAGGCCAAGGTCGGCGCGGATCGCGGCGAGGGCCTCCGGCGTGCCCTCCTGTTCGGCCGAACGGGCGCGCAGGACGGTGAGGGCGGGGTCGCGGCCGGAGAGCCAGGGGAGCAGTCCGACGGCGGCGAGAACCGCGGCGAGACAGCCGAGCCGCGTGAGAGCGGCCCGGCTGCCCGGCGAGAACGGAGTGACCGGAGTAACCGGAGTGAACAGGCGTGCCATGAACGTCACTTGACGTACGTGTCCGCGGTGATCAGTGCCCGCTCGCGCGGGTCGTGCTCGACGTCCACGACACCGGCCGCGTCGCCCTGGATCACGCGCTCGTGCAGCATCGGGATCGCGGCGTCGGTGGCCAGCACCGCGGCCTCCGCGTCGACGACGGCCTGGCGGCGCGCGTCACCGGTCTTGGTCCCGGCGGCCTTCTCCAGGGCCGCGTCGACCTTCTTGTCGGACAGCTGGGAGATGTTGAAGGACCCCTTCGACCCGAAGTCGCTGTAGAGGTACGCGGCCGGGTCGCCCGAGTCGAGGACGGTCGCCCGGGACAGGATGAACGCGTCGAACTCGCCCGCCAGCGCGTCGGATTCGATGTTCGCGTACTCGCGGACGTCCAGCTTCACCTTGAACCCGGCCTTCTGGAGCCGCTGTTGCAGCGTCTGGGCCACCTCGGGCAGTTCGGCGCGGTCGGTGAACGTACCGATCGTGATCGTCTTGCCGTTCGGGTCACCGGACTTGGCGCGCTCGACCGGCTTCCGCAGGTCGGCGGCCCAGGGGAGGGCCGGGCCCAGCAGGCCCTTCGCGATGTCCGCGCGGCCCTCGTACACGCCCTTGACGATCGACTCGGCGTCGACGGCCTCGCGGGCGGCGGCCCTGAGGGAGGCGTCCTTGAAGGGGCCGCTCCCGGTGTTCAGGTACAGGGTGTTGGTGCGCGGCATCGGCACCTCGGTGACCAGCTCCTTGTCGAGCAGCGCGGCCTGCGAAACCGGTACCGCCTCGACGACGTCGGCCTCGCCGCTGCGCAGGGTGGCCGCGCGGGCGGTGCCGTCGGGCACGAACCTCACATCGATTCCGGGGGACTTGGCCGTGCCGCCCCAGTAGTCGTCGTAGCGGTCGAGGGTCGCCGACGACGTGCCGTTCACCTTCGTCAGCTCGAAGGGGCCGGTACCCGCGCCGACCGGGCTGACGGTCTTCCCGCCGTACGCCTTCGCCGCCAGGATCGACAGCTGCGGCGAGCTCAGCCGCTGCGGGACCAGCGGGTCCTCGGTTCCGGTGGTGACGGCGACCGAGTCGCCGTCGGCCTTCACCGTCAGGTCGACGCCGTCGAGGATGCGCGGCTTGGGAGAGGCGGTCGCGGCCCTCGTGAGTGACCGGACGACGGACTCGGCGGTGAGCTTCGTACCGTCGTGGAAGGTGACGCCGTCCCGTATCTCGAAGGTCCAGGTCCGGCCGTTCTGCTGCCACTTGGTGGCGAGGGCGGGCTCGGCGTCGCCGTCCGTGTCGAGCGTCACCAGTGTCTCGGCGGTCGACCAGCGCGACAGCTTGAACGCGTCGTCGGACAGCGGCGACAGCCCGGAGCGCGGCGGGTTCATCATCGCCACGCGTACGCGCTTGCCGTCGCCGCCCGCGGAGCCGCCCGCGGAATCGTCCGAGGCGGATTCCGAGAAACACCCGGTGAGCAGCAGGGTGGAGGCCGCGGTGACCGCGGAGAGGGGGAGAAGACGGGCGGGCAGGCGCACGGAGCACTCCGGGTAAAGGGATGGTCAATGGAGACGTCGCGCCGACCGTAGCATGATGACAATCGTTTTCAGTAGTGGCGTCCGAATCCCGACCGCCACCGGGTGGCTGCTGTGCAAGCCCCGGGAGGTGTTCTCGTGCCTGTGCTCGTTCGGGTGTACGTCGACTTGATGATGTTGTGGTCGGTGCCGGGTGGGGAGGATCGGCCTCGTCGGTGGCCAGGGGCGGCACAACCGCGGTCACCGAGTGGCCCGACGGATCTTGAGGTCCAAGGGTTCAAGGTGAACAGAAGGGGTTCGACATGTCCGTGGCGGATGCCGAGGTGGACGTACTGATCGTCGGTGGCGGGCCGGTCGGGCTCACCGCTCGCGCGCTGCTGGAGCGCTGGGGAGTGCGGGTGTCACTGGTCGAGAAACGCGGCGAGCTGTCCCCCTTTCCACGGTCCCGGCTGGTCAACGTGCGCTCGATGGAGATCTACCGCGGGCTCGGGCTCGCCGGCGGGATCACGGCCGGCGCCTTCGGGCCGGAGTACGGCCGCATCCGCTTCCGGGACACCCTGCACGACCGCGACTTCGCCACGGCGGCGATGGTCGGGATCAACGCGCCGATCCCCGAAAGCCCCGTGACCGGCGTCGTCACCTCGCAGGACCGGCTGGAACCCACCCTGCTCGCCGCGGCAGACGCACGGATGAGGTTCGGGGCCGAGCTCGTCGACCTCACCGAGGAAGCCGACAGCGTCGTGGCCGTACTCGTCGACCACCGGAGCGGTGAGGAGAACCGCGTCCGTGCCCGCTATGTTCTCGCCGCCGACGGCGCGCACTCCACCGTCCGGCAGCGGCTGGGAATCGGCACCACCGGCCCCGGAGCGCCGGCTGCCGTCACCACCGTCGTGTTCGACGCCGACCTCGACGGCTGGTGTGCCGATCAGCCCGCCGGGGTCTACTTCACCGCGCACGGATCCTTCCTCCCGCTCTACCCCGAAGGCGGCTGGGCCTGGCTGGGCCCCACCCCCGACGACGCCGAGCGCACCGACTGGCCCGGCCTCGTCTCGCGTGCCCTCGGGCCCGACGCAGGCGTACGGGCCGACGTGTCCCGGGTGCAGCACTGGGTGATGAACGCGTTCGTCGCCGAGCGCTTCCGGCACGGCCGGATCCTGCTGGCCGGGGATGCCGCGCACGCGATCCCGATCGTCGGCGGCCTGGGCATGAACACCGGCATCGCCGACGTCCACAACCTGTGCTGGAAGCTGGCGGGCGTTGTCCACGGGTGGGCCGGACCAGGCCTGTTGGACACGTACGAGACGGAACGGCAACCCGTCGCCCACCGGACCCTCCACCAGGCGGTGGCCAACAGCAAGCTCATGTTCGAAGCGCAGAGGCTGCGCCACGAGCAACTGCAGACCGGTGGAGCGGCGTCGGCCCGGGTCGAACTGCCCTGGACCGACCGGTACTTCGCCCAGCTCGGTCTCGTGCTCGGTGTCGCCTACCGATCCGACGCCGTCCTCACCGACGGCAGCGCCCCGCCCGAGCCGTCCGACACGGGCACGGACTACGTCCCCACCGCGGAGCCCGGCCACCGCATGCCGCACCTCTGGCTCACACCCGACCGCTCCACGCTCGACACCTTCGGCGAATGGTTCACCCTGCTCACCCCCGACCCCGCCGCCTGGGAGCAACAGACCACCGCACCATGGGTGTTGCACATCGAGCGTCTTCCCGACGAGCACGCCGATCTCTGTGGCCTGGGCCCCCGGGGAGCGCTGCTCGTCCGACCCGACGGCCACATCGGTGCCCGCTGGCGCGACCGTGCACCGAGCGACACCACCCTCCATCACGCGCTCACCGCAATCGGTGGGTCTCCGCGATCGAGTCCGTGACAACGAGACACGCCCCAACCGGGGTGTGTCGGACCGCTGTTGCAGACTGGCCGTCATGAACGCACTTGACGAATACCGGGCGGCGGCCCGCAAGCGGGGCGTGCCCGAGGATCTCCTCGACAGGGCGCTGCGGCTCGCCCGCCCGCGCCTGGAACTGCGGTCGACGGAGGGCTCCGACGCTCCGGTCGTCGGACAGTACGGAGGACATCCCCGGCTTCCCCCGGACGTCGAATGGACCGGCTTCCCGGCATTCGTCGCGTCGGTCGACTGTGCCGCCGTTCCGGTCGGCGAACTGGATATCCAGCTGCCGGAGGACGGGCACTTACTGTTCTTCGCCAACAACAGCGAGCCGAGCTACGTCCCCGGGCCCACGCAGGAAGGCCGGGTGGTGTACGTCCCGGCCGGAACGGCGACGACGGAACAGGCCCCGTCCGATGAGGACGCGCCCTACACGTTCGAGCCGTACCCCCTCCGAGGCCGGCTCGACCGGTTCATGCCGGACACCAACCACGACATCGCCGACAAGGAAACCCTGCGGCTCATCCACCCGTACCTGTCGGACTACTGGGAAGAGACCACGAACGGCGAACTCACCCTGGGCGGATACGCCTCCGTGATACATCACGACCCGGCCCCCTGGCCCGTCACCGATGACGAAGCGTTCATCATGCTGGCGCGCGCGGATTTCACGTTCGTGGACACGCCCCTCAGCTGCGCCGCGTCCTGGCTGATCCGCCCCCGGGATCTGGCGGAACGGAACTTCGACAACGTGCGGCTCGATTTCCAGTCCTACATGTGACCCCTCCGCCATGTGACCCCTCCGCAGGGCGCTCACCGGCCCGACCGACTGCTTCTCAAGCAAGCCGTCTAGAGCCGCCGCGCCTTGAGCCCCATGTGCAGGAGCAGGCGGTCCTCGCCGTCGTCCAGGTCGAGGCCTGTGAGCTGTTCGACGCGGGAGAGGCGGTAGTAGAGCGTCTGGCGGTGGATGCCCAGTTCGGCGGCGGTGCGGCCGGCCTGGCCCGCGCAGTCGAGGAACACCTCGGCGGTGTGGGCGAGTTCGCGATGCGCGGGGGCGAGGAGAGGGCGTACGGCGGGGTCGTGGGAGGCGGTCGGCGCCAGCGTCGTCAGCAGGCGGTACGGGCCGATGGACGACCAGTGCGCGATCGGTCCCAGCCGCGGCTCGGCCAGCGCCGCGTGCGCGGCGGCCGACGCCTCCTGCCAGGCGGTGCCGAGGTCGGCGAGACCGGCGTGGGGGACGGCGATCCCGGCCACGACCCGGCCGGGACGGGGGCCGTACGGTTCCGGAGCGTGTCCGGCAGCCCGCCCCGCTGCCCCTGCCCGCCCCGCTGTCTCTGTCCGCCCAGATGTCTCTGTCCGTCCGGCTCCTTCTGTCCGTCCGGCTCCTTCTGTCCGTCCCGTTCCCTCTGTCCGCCCGGCACCCCCCGCCCCCTCGCCCGCACGCGCGGCCTCCGCCTCGCCCGGACGGTCCGGTGGCTGGGCCGCCCCGGTGTCGGTGTCCTGGCCCTGGGCGGTCTTGTTCGGCGGCTGGGCCGGGCCCCGGCCCTGGGTGCCGCCTGTTTGCTGGTGAGCGGCAGGGGGGCCGGACCCGGCCGGGGAGGACTGGGGGCGCCCTGATCCCCGTACCCCTTCCGCCCTCTCCAGCAGGCGGGCCGCCGCGGTTGTCGCCGGAGTGAGGACCTCCGGTGAGCGCAGGCGGACCAGGAGGGCCAGGCTCTGGGCGGTGGGGCCCCAGGGGAGGGCGCAGACGGCGGTGGCGGACGGGATGGTGCGGACCGACGGGGCGTCGTCGGGGTGGGACGAGGGCCAAGGGGCCACGCAGACCATCGTGTGCAGGCCCTCGCCGCGGGCGCCGAGTTCCGTGTGGAGCTCGGCCAGTGCCATGTCACGCTGCCAGCCGCTCTCGGCGGTGAGGACCGCGCGGAGTTCCCGGCTGAGGTCGGCGCCCGCCTGGGCCTCGTCCGCCAGGAGGGCGCCGATGCGCGGGGTGACCTCCATCGCCGCGGAGAGCTGCTGGTCGGTGGGACCCGGATCGTCCGACAGCAGCCACACGTACCCGAGGACCACACCCCGATGGCGTACGGGGAGGCAGACGCGGCCCCGGTACACGCCCGCCTCCGGGGTGGGCGGGATACGGACCGGGGCCGTGGCGCGGGCGATGCCGAAGCCCTCGAACCAGGTACGGACCGCCGAGGTCGAGCGGCGCGTGAGGATCGAGCGGGCGCGTACGGGGTCCAGCGCGGAGGCGTCCAGCTCGCCCTCGCTGTCGTACGCGCCGAAGGCGATCAGCTCGAAGTCACGGTTCTCCAGCGTCGCGGGGGCGCCGAGGAGCTCCGAGATCTCGTCCACCAGCTCCTGGTATTCGCCCTTGGGGTCCGATGTCACCCGGGCATTCTCCATCATTTCCCCGCGCCTTCATACATCTGTCTGAGATCCAGGGCACGGATGCGTGACAGCTGTCGATGGCCGACGATCGGAGGGATCCTTAGGTTTCACGGTGGTTCTCCGTGTCGTACCGGAACGCCGCCGGGCGGTGGCGGGTACGGCCTTCCGCCGGCCTTGTTGTGGAGGTGCCCCGTGCTGGGTCCCGTGATTCTCGCCGCTTCGCGCAGCGACCGGATGCGTCGTCTGATCTCGGCGGCCCCGGTGACCAAGCCGGTCGTCGACCGCTTCATCCCCGGTGAGAGCGTCGACCAGGTCGTACCGATCATCCAGGACCTCACGGCCAAGGGCCTGGAGGTCACCATGGACGTGGTCGGCGAGGACATCACCACGTCGGAGCAGGCCACACTCGCCCGCGACGCGTACCTGGAGCTGATCGACCGCCTCAAGCAGCTGGAGCTCGGGGAACGCGCCGAGATGTCGGTGAAGCTGTCCCTGTTCGGGCAGGCGCTCCCCGGTGGCCACGAGCTCGCCCTCGCCAACGTCCGCCCGGTCGTCGAGGCCGCCACCGCCATCGGTACGACCGTCACGCTCGACGCCGAGGACCACACCACCCTCGACTCGATGTTCGCCATCCACGAGGAGCTGCGGAAGGACTTCCCGCAGACCGGCTGCGTCATCCAGGCCTACCTCTTCCGCACCGAGGCCGACGCCCGCCGCCTCGCCGACAGCGGCAGCCGCGTACGGCTCGTGAAGGGTGCCTACAAGGAGCCCGCCGAGGTCGCGTACCAGCAGAAGGCCGAGACCGACAAGGCGTACGTGCGCATCCTGCGCATCCTGATGGAGGGCGAGGGGTACCCGATGATCGGGTCCCACGACCCGCGCCTCATCTCCATCGCGCAGGAGCTGGCCCGGCGCGCCGGCCGCAAGCCCGACGAGTACGAGTTCCAGATGCTGTACGGGATCAGGAGCGACGAGCACCTGCGGCTCGCCGCCGAAGGCCACCGCATGCGCGTCTACACCGCGTACGGCACCGACTGGTACGGCTACTTCATGCGGCGCCTGGCCGAGAAGCCCGCCAACCTCCTCTTCTTCGGCCGCTCGATCCTCACCAAGAGCTGACGCCAACCACCCCGCTGTTAAGGAGTTACGGACACCATGGACGCCGTCACCCAGGTCCCCACCCCCGTCAACGAGCCGGTGCACGGCTATGCCCCCGGCTCTCCCGAGCGCGCCCGCCTGGAGTCCAGGCTCAAGGAGCTTGCCGAGAACCCGGTCGACCTGCCGATGACCATCGGCGGCGAGAAGCGGATGGGCGGCGGCGACCGCTTCGACGTCGTGCAGCCGCACAACCACAAGGCCCGCCTCGGCACGTACGCGAACGCCACCCGGCAGGACGCCCAGGACGCGATCGACGCGGCCCTCGCCGCCGCGCCCGCCTGGCGCGCGATGTCCTTCGACGACCGCGCCGCGATCATCCTGCGCGCCGCCGAGCTGCTGGCAGGCCCGTGGCGCGAGACGCTCGCCGCCTCGACGATGCTCGGCCAGTCGAAGACCGCCCAGCAGGCCGAGATCGACTGTCCGTGTGAGCTGGTCGACTTCTGGCGCTTCAACGTCAAGTATGCCCGTGACCTGCTCGCCGAGCAGCCGCCGGCCAACTCGCCGGGCGTCTGGAACCGTCTCGACCACCGCCCGCTCGAAGGCTTCGTCTACGCGATCACGCCGTTCAACTTCACGGCGATCGCGGGCAACCTGCCGACCGCGCCCGCGCTGATGGGCAACGTGGTCGTGTGGAAGCCGTCGCCGACGCAGACCCACGCGGCCGTCCTGCTCATGCAGCTGCTGGAGGAGGCCGGTCTCCCCAAGGGCGTCATCAACCTCGTCACCGGTGACGGCATCGAGGTCTCCGAGGTCGCCCTGGAGCACCGCGATCTCGCCGGTATCCACTTCACCGGCTCGACCAAGACCTTCCAGTACCTGTGGAAGACGGTCGGCAACAACATCGAGAAGTACCGCACCTACCCGCGCATGGTCGGCGAGACCGGCGGCAAGGACTTCGTCGTCGCGCACCCGAGCGCCGACCCCGCCGTCCTGAAGACGGCCCTGACCCGCGGCTCCTTCGAGTACCAGGGCCAGAAGTGCTCGGCCTCCTCGCGCGCGTACGTCCCGGCCTCCATCTGGAACTCCGGCTTCAAGGAGGAGTTCGCGGCCGAGATCGACGGCATCACGATGGGTGACGTCACCGACCTGTCGAACTTCATCGGCGCCGTCATCGACGAGCGCTCCTTCGCCAAGAACAAGGCGGCGATCGACCGGGCGCACGCCGACCCGTCCTGCACGGTCGTCGCGGGCGGCACCTACGACGACTCGGTCGGCTACTTCGTCCGCCCGACCGTCGTCGAGTGCTCCGACCCGGCCAACGAGGTCTTCACCACGGAGTACTTCGGCCCGTTCCTCGCGGTGCACGTGTACGACGACAGCACGGCCGACGGGTACGACGAGATGCTGGCCCAGATGGAGTCGGTGTCGGACTACGCGCTCACCGGCTCGGTCATCGCGGGTGACCGCGCGGCCGCCGCGTACACGATGGAGAAGCTCCGCTACGCCGCGGGCAACTTCTACATCAACGACAAGTCGACCGGTGCCGTCGTCGGCCAGCAGCCCTTCGGTGGCGGCCGCGCGTCCGGCACCAACGACAAGGCGGGCGCCCCGCAGAACCTGATGCGCTGGACCCTGACCCGCGCCATCAAGGAGACCCTGGTCCCGCCGACCGACTACCCGTACCCGCACATGGGCTGAACCCGTACCCGCGCACGGGCCGAGCCCCGTACGCGCCCACGAGCCGAGGCGTCCCCGTACACGGGCCGGCGTCTCACTGAACCGCCCCCGCCCCGGACGCACCCCTCCGGGCCGGGGGCGGCGTGCGTCGTGTCGACGTGCCGTGGCCCTGCCTCCGTGCGGAGACAGGGCCACGGTCCACGGCAGGGACGTGCGGTGTCAGCGGTCGCAGCTCGTCCGGCCCGGGTACCAGTGGCAGGCCAGCGCGGCGAAGCCGCCGTCCGCCACGACGGGCACGGTGAGCGAGGCGCCGCCACGGACGACGTGCGGTGCGCGGACCAGGCCCGACGGGCCGTCCGTCACGGTCTCGACGAGCCACTTGCCCGCGCCCAGACGCATGGGTACGTCCACGCTGTGGGCCGCCCCCGCGAACGTGCCGCCGATGAACCAGCGGCCGTCGGGCGCACGGCGGGCCATGACCGCGGAGCGGCCGGGATCGCCGGTCAGCAGCCTGGTCTCCTCCCACCCGCCGGGCAGTTGCTCCAGATAGCGGCGGGCCTCCGGACGGGCCTCGTACGACTCCGGGGTGCCGGCGAGGTTCTGGATGCCGGACTCGTAGAGGACGGTCAGGCCCAACTCACCCGCGTCGGAGCCGACGTTGGGGCGGAAGGGGCGGTGGAAGGCGCCCGGCGTGAAGTCCATGGAGCCGATGACGTTGCGGGTGTAGGGGAGCGCGGCCAGCTGCTCGGGCGTGTTGTTGCGCTTCTCCTCGCCGCCGACGCCCTCCAGCGTCATCACGTGC
Organism: Streptomyces sp. NPDC033178; assembly: GCF_055577685.1. NCBI lineage: Bacteria > Bacillati > Actinomycetota > Actinomycetes > Kitasatosporales > Streptomycetaceae > Streptomyces > Streptomyces sp. NPDC033178. Next base: position 166,099 of record NZ_JBVIPT010000016.1, on the reverse strand, counting down.
GGCCAGGTGCGCTGGATGCCCTTGGGGATCGTGGAGCCGTGGAAGTTGACCATCAGGTGGTGCTTCGCGGTGGCCGGCAGGATCTCGTCGTACCAGGCCATCCGCTCCTGGGACTCGGAGTCCATGAAGTCGATCTTCACGCCCTTGACGCCCCAACGCTCCAGCGTGGAGAGCCACTTCTCCCGTTCGACGGGGTCGACGAGGAGCGAGTAGTGGAGCCAGACCTGGATCCCGACGCCACGCTCCTTGCCGTAACGCACCAGCTCGGGCATCCAGTTGTTCGTCTGCCAGTCGGGGTCGATGACGTCCCACTCGCCGGGCTTGTAGTACCAGCCCGCGTCGACGACCTCGTACGGCCAGTCGCGCTGGGCCGCGTAGTCGACGTACTTCTTCTGCGCGTCCAGGCTCTGCCCGGCCTCCTTGCCGCCGGCGAGCCAGGTCCACAGGGCCGGGCCCGGCTTGATCCAGGAGGTGTCGCGGACACGGGACTTGGGGGCGAGGTCGTCGGTGAACGTCGACTCGGTGACGGTCGGCAGATCGCCGGTGACCACGGCGCGCCAGGGTGTGGTGAGCCCGCCGGACACCTGGACCGGCTCGTCGTTCCACGGACTCACACCGAACGTGGACGAACCGGCGGTGTGCGTGAGGTGGGAGCCGGCGTAGCTGCCGGTCAGGTCCGACTCGGCGACCAGGGCGTAGCCGCCGTCCGTCTTGAAGAGGGCCTGCATCGAGTACGTGCCCGCCGGTACCGCGGCCGCCGACGGGTAGCGGACGAAGGGGAGTTCGTTGTCCCGGCGGTAGGCGCTGATGACGGGCTCGGCGGTGGCGGGGAAGGTGAATGCGGACGCCTCGCGTACGACGTCGCCGTGATCGTCCGGCAGGACGTAGCGATACGCGACGCCGTCCGCGGCGACGCGGGTCAGCAGGTCGATACGCGCGCCGTCCGCCGTACGGAAGCGGAAGCGGGACTCGGTCATACGGACAACCCGCTTGTGCGACTTGCCTGTTGGGACCGTGTAGCGCTCCGAGATCGTGCGTTCGGAGCGGCCGGTGAAAGTCAAGTCCCGGGAGAAGTCGGCCTGTTCGGTGACGAGGCCGACGGGGGACGGTTCGAGGACCGTACGGCCGGCGCGTCTGACCGCCAGGGCAGGGCTGCCGTCGGCCGGGTCGAGGGAGACCACGGCCGTGGGGGAGCCGTGCGGACCGCGCACCTCCCAGGACGTGTGCGGGGTGGCTGCGACGGGAGCCTCGGCACGGGCCGGAAGCGTCGCCGCGGTGGTGGCAAGGAGTGCGGAACAGAGCGTCAACACGATGGTGCGGGCCCGGGGTTGGACCGCCATGTGGAACCCCTCCTGTCGCAGTCATCCGATGACTGGTCGATAAATGTGAGAGTGGAGGGGGCTTTGGGGCATGTCAAGGAATCTGACAGCATCAGACATCGGATTGCTGATGTGCCATTCAGTAAGAGAGGATCACTCGGGTCAGTGAGAGAGGATCACTCGGGACGGTGCGAGGTTCACTCCGGAAGGCTGAGGACGATCTTGCCCTTGGTGTGCCCCGCCTCCCCGAGTTCATGGGCCTTGGCCGCCTCCGCGAACGGCAGGACCGCGTCCACGTGGATCCGCACCCGGCCGCCCGCCAGCAGTGAGGCGATCTTCGCCAGCCGCATGCCGGACGGTTCCACCCGCACGACCGCGAAACGCAGCCCGCGCGCCTCGACGTCCTCGGCCGACAGGCCCGTGTCCCCGGGGAGCGCGGACACCAACAGGCCTCCCGGGCGCAGGGTGTTGAGGGTGCGCGGGCCGTAGTCGCCGCCGATCAGATCGAGGGCGACATCCATGTCCCGCACGGCCGTGGCGAAGTCCGTGGCCGTGTGGTCGACCGGCTCGTCCACGCCCAGGCCGCGCAGGAACTCGTGCTTGTCGGCGCGGGCTGTACCGACGACGTACGCGCCCTCCGCCTTGGCGATCTGCACCGCCGCGTGACCGACCCCGCCCCCTGCCGCGTGGACCAGCACCCGGGTGCCCGGGCCGACCCGGGCGAGGTCGACCAGCGCCTGCCAGGCGGTGAGGGTCGCCGTGGGGGCGCCCGCCGCGTGGACGTGGTCCAGAGTCGACGGCTTGGCCGCGAACTGGTCGGCGGGGGCGGCCACATGCTCCGCGTACCCGCCCCCCAGGACCTTGCCGAAGACCTCGTCGCCCGGCCGGAACCCGGTGACGCCCTCCCCGGCCGCCTCCACCACACCGGAGACATCGCCGCCGAGGACGAACGGCGGTTCCCCGAAGAGCGGCGCGGTGCCCGAACGCACCAGCCGGTCAACGGCGTTGACGCCCACCGCGCGCACCCGCAGCAGAACCTCCCCCGGACCGGCGACGGGCCGCTCCCGTTCCTCGACCTCCAGAACCTCAGGACCGCCGAAGCGGTACTGGGTGATCACACGCGTACGCGGAAGTGCGGTGGTCATCGGGTCTCCCTCCCGAAGCCGGTTTCACGGACCGCTCGGCCCCCATCGTGCTCCCGCGGCCCGGCTTCCGCAGCCCGCGGAATCAGGACGAACAGCGGAATCAGGACGAATGCCGGGGCGGTGGTCATCCGATACTGATGTGATGGCCATCCGACTGCGCACCGCCCACACGGCGGACCTCACCCCCGCCGAACTCCGCGCCGCCCGCACCCTCCTGGACGACGCGTTCGAGGGCGACTTCTCCGACGAGGACTGGGACCACGGGCTCGGCGGGGTGCACGCCCTCGTGCACGACGGGGCCGGACTCGCCGCCCACGGCTCGGTGGTCATGCGCAGGGTCCTGCACCGGGGCCGCTCCCTGCGCACGGGGTACGTCGAGGCGGTCGCCGTCCGCGCGGACGTACGCCGGACGGGCCTCGGCGGGCAGGTCATGGCCGCGCTGGAAGGGGTCGTCGACCGCGCGTACGCCCTCGGCGCGCTCTCCGCGAGCGACGAGGGTGCCGCCCTCTACACCGCCCGCGGCTGGCAGGTCTGGCCGGGCCGGATCTCCGCCCTCGGCCCGGACGGCATCGTGCGCCTCCCCGACGAGGAGGGCGCCACCTTCGTCCGCCCCGCCTCGTCCGGCCCTCTCGACCCGTCCCGCGACCTGACCTTCGACTGGCGCGACGGTGATGTCCTCTAGAGATGCCCTCTAGGGAGGCAAATGTAAAAAGCACAGGTCAGACCGGTGCGACCCGATGTGCCGTCTCAGATAGTAGGAAGTCCGACTAACTGTGGAGACAGATGCGCGGTCCTCACTTAGCTTTGTAGGAGCCGAACGTCTCGCTCGACCAAGCGAATGGCGGTCGTGAGCCGGAGCCCCTTGCAGGCAACCCCTGTGGCACCGCTCCCCGCCCCATCCGGCGTCTCGTAAATCCCTCATCGCACTTCCGGCGGCCGCTGCCGGAGGCAAGGAGTCGATTCATCATGGCCGAGACGACCGCCCGCCGAGTCCGTCACGTCTCCCGTTCGAGCGAGTCCGACCGCAAGAACGCCGCCGCCGCGCTCCAGCGCGCCCTCGACCGCAGGGACAACGGCGGCTCGACCGGGCACTGAGCCCGGTCCTGCCTCACCGGACACAGCTTCACCGAACACAGCTTTACCGGAACAAGCCGGGAGCCGCGCCCGCACGAGGTGCGGTGCGGGGCCTCACGCCCCGCGCCGCACCTCGAAGTAGTCGATGCGCTTTCCGCTCTGCGCCAGTGCCGACACCTTGAGCTTCGGGGCCGCTCCCGCCTCCGCCTCCACGGAGAGGAAGGAGTAGCCGGTGTACCGCACCCTCGACCACTCCACGGTGTCGGGGTTCTGGTCCCGCGACTTCGTCCAGTGGTACGTCTGCACGGACTCGCGGTCGGCGATCTTCCCCTCGTAGCTGTCCTTCACCCCGGCGGGGAAGTGGTAGAGGCTCTTGCCCGCCCCGCCCGCCGTGACGTACACGATCCCGTCCCGCGTCGGATCGGTCGACGCACCGACGGGCACCCGCCTGCCGACCTTGCCGCCCTTGATGGCGTCGGTCCGCTCGTAGACGTGGTTGTGCCCGTTGATCACCAGGTCCACCTGGTGCTTGGTGAACAGCGGCAGCCAGGCGTCGCGTACGCCGCCGTCCGAGGCGTGGGTCGACGTCGAGTACGTGCAGTGGTGGAAGAAGACCACGATGAAGTCGACCTGCCGCCGCAGTTCACCGAGCCGGGTGTCGAGCCAGGCGGTCTGCCGGCCGTCCGAGTAGCCCTTGTTGGCGGGGATCTCGTACGACACGTCGTTCGCGTCCAGCGCCACCACCCCGACGTTGCCGTACGTGAACGAGTAGACGCCCGGGGAGTTCTTCGCGTCGAAGCCGTTGTCCGGGAGGGCCCAGCGCGCGGACTGCCCGCCGTACCCGTTCGGGGAGTACCAGGCCTCCATGTCGTGGTTGCCGGTCGTCACCATCCACGGGACGGATCTGGCCACCGGCTCGGTCTGCTTGAGGAACAGGTCCCAGGTGGTGGGCGCGTAGTAGTCCGACTTCTTGCCGTGTCCCGTGTCGTCGGCGTAGCAGATGTCCCCCGCGTGCAGATGGAAGGACGGCTGCCGGCCGAGGATCAGCCGGTCGTTGGCGAGCGCGTCCGCGGTGACGCCCTGGTCGCCGAACGCGGTGAACACGAACGTCTCGGGGCGGGCGGGCGCCGTGGTGAACGAGCCGACCGTGGAATGCCGCTCCTTGGATGCCGGGTCGAAGCCCTCGTGACCGACGCCGTAGTAGTACGTCGTGCCGGGGCGCAGGCCGTCGAGCGCCGCATGCAGGTAGTACTGCTCCACCGCGAGCCGCTGCCCCTCCACCTCCGGGGTGTGCAGGTCGCGGACCTCGGCCTCGATCTTCCGGCTCAGCTCCCACGGCTTCAGCCCCACACGCACGTACGGCTTCCTGACCGGGAGCGGCACCTGCCACGAGATCCGCATCTGGGTCTTGGGGTCCGCGCCGAAGGCGAGGTGGCGGCCGAAGGGGGCGACGACCGAGCCGTTCACCCCACGGGTGCCGGTGGGTGTGGACGTGGCGGACAGGGGCGAGGCCGTCCGGCTTGCCGTGTCCGTACCGGAGCCCGGGCCGGAGCAGCCGGTCAGCAGCCCGCCGGCCACCGCGCCCGCGGTCACCAGGGCGCGGCGCCGCGAGTACTTCGTCCGCAGGTACTCGTACTGCTCCGCCATGCTCATCCGGCGTGCGAGCTGCGGCGGGATGCCGACGTCGGGAGTGTCCATGCTGGTGAACTTCCCAGCGTGTCCCAACAACCGCCATACATACGGGTGAACGGGAGCCGACAGATTGATGCGCGGCCATCCGGTGGTGTCCGTATCGCGGACTCCCCATGTCATCCCGTGGGACGAGGAGTAGGGTGCCGACATGTCTCGCAGCCTCAATCTCGCAGTGATCCCCGGTGACGGCATCGGCCAGGAAGTCGTGGCCCAAGGCCTGAAGGTCCTCTCGGCCGTCCTCCCGCAGGATGTGAAGCTGGAGACCAAGGAGTTCGACTTCGGTGCCAAGCGCTACCACGCGACCGGTGAGACCCTCACCGAGGCCGATCTGGACGCCCTGAAGAAGCACGACGCCATCCTGCTCGGCGCGATCGGTGACCCGAGCGTGCCGTCCGGTGTGCTGGAGCGCGGTTTCCTGCTCAAGCTCCGCTTCGCCTTCGACCACCACGTCAACCTGCGTCCGTCGAAGCTCCTTCCGGGTGTCGCCACCCCGCTCGCCGGCCAGCCGGAGATCGACTTCGTCGTGGTCCGCGAGGGCACCGAGGGCCCGTACACGGGCAACGGCGGCACCATCCGCAAGGGCACCGAGCACGAGGTCGCCACCGAGGTCTCCGTGAACACGGCCTTCGGTGTGGAGCGCGTCGTCCGTGACGCCTTCGCCCGTGCCCAGGCCCGCCCGCGCAAGAAGCTCACGCTGGTCCACAAGAACAACGTGCTGACCTTCGCGGGTCATCTGTGGACGAACGTCTTCAACAAGGTGGCCGAGGAGTTCCCCGAGGTCACCACGGACTACATCCACGTGGACGCCGCGACGATCTACCTCGTCACGGACCCCGCCCGCTTCGACGTGATCGTCACCGACAACCTCTTCGGCGACATCATCACCGACCTCGCCGCGGCCGTCTCCGGCGGCATCGGCGTCGCCGCCTCCGGCAACATCAACCCGAGCGGCGAGTTCCCGTCCATGTTCGAGCCCGTCCACGGCTCGGCCCCGGACATCGCAGGCCAGGGCAAGGCCGACCCCAGTGCCACCGTCCTGTCCGTCGCCCTCCTGCTGCGCCACCTCGGCCACGAGTCCGAGGCCGTGCGCATCGAGGACGCCGTCTCCGCCGACCTCGCGGAGCGCGTCGGCAAGCCCGCCCGCAGCACCGAGGAAATCGGCGACGCGCTCGCCGTACGAGTAGCCGGCTGACCCGCCGCGCCACTCGAAACTCTCGAAGCCGCCGGGTCACGCAAACACCCGGCGGCTTTTCTATGTCCCCGCCGGGTGTCACCATCATCCTCTGGGTCGCATTCACGCCCTTTTCGTCCATGGCCCCGCACGCGCGATAATCGAACGCGGAGCCGCGGAATGAGGGAATGCTCGGACGTCCTAACACCGGCCACTGGCAGGTACAGGCGTGAGCGCGGCCCGTCACACACGAAACCGGTGAAGGACATCTACTCATGACGACGCCCACGATCGAGCTCAAGCCCTCGGCCTCGCCACTTTCCGGCGCGGAGCGCGAGGCCATCCTCGCCAACCCCGGGTTCGGCCGCCACTTCACCGACCACATGGTGACGATCAAGTGGACGGAGGGCCGCGGCTGGCACGACGGCCAGCTCACACCGTACGGTCCGCTCTCCCTGGACCCGGCGACCAACGTCCTGCACTACGCGCAGGAGATCTTCGAGGGCCTGAAGGCCTACCGGCAGCCCGACGGCTCCGTCGCCACCTTCCGCCCGGACCGCAACGCCCTGCGCTTCCAGTCCTCCGCCCGTCGCCTGGCCATGCCCGAACTGCCCGTCGAGACCTTCATCGAGGCGTGCGACGCGCTGGTCCAGCAGGACAAGGCATGGGTGCCCGCGCACGGCGGCGAGGAGTCGCTCTACCTGCGCCCGTTCATGATCGCGAGCGAGGTCGGCCTGGGTGTGAAGCCCGCCAACGAGTACCTCTTCCTGGTCATCGCGTCCCCCGCCGGCGCGTACTTCCCGGGCGGCGTGAAGCCCGTCTCGATCTGGCTCTCCGAGGACCGCGTGCGCGCCGTCCCCGGCGGCATGGGCGACGCCAAGACCGGCGGCAACTACGCCGCGTCCCTGCTCGCCCAGGCCGAGGCCGCCTCGAAGGGCTGCGACCAGGTCTGCTACCTCGACGCCGTCGAGCACAAGTGGGTCGAGGAACTGGGCGGCATGAACCTGTACTTCGTGTACGGCGACAAGATCGTGACCCCCACCCTCACCGGCTCCATCCTGGAGGGCGTCACCCGCGACTCGCTCCTCTCGGTCGCCCGTGACCTCGGTTACGAGTCCGAGGAGGCCCGCGTCTCCATCGACCAGTGGCAGCGCGACGCCGAGAACGGCAGCCTGACCGAGGTCTTCGCCTGTGGCACGGCGGCCGTCATCACCCCCGTCGGCACCGTCAAGCGTTCCTCCGCCGAGTGGCAGCAGTCCGGCGGCGAGCCCGGCGAGGTCACCCTCAAGCTCCGCCAGGCACTCCTCGACATCCAGCGGGGCGTGACGAAGGACCAGCACGGCTGGATGCACAACCTGGGCTGAGGCTCCGGCCCCGCTGTCGCCCGGCTCGGCGGTTACGTTGTCGCCCGGGCTCAGCGGTTACGTTGCGAAAGGCCCGCCCCCTGTGTCGGGGGCGGGCCTTTCGCGCTACTGGGCGACCGAGGCTCGCTGGGTCTCCGTCCCCGGCACCTCCGAGGGCACCGGCGGCTGAGGTGCACGTGTCCGTGCCGTCAGAGCCAGGTACGCGGTGCCTCCGACCAGCCCCGACAAAAGGAAACTGCAGTCCACCCCGCCGGTCAGCGTCAGCAGTAGGCCCTCGTACGACGGGAGGGACACCGCGAGCAGTCCGGTGACGGCGCCGAGGGTCCACGACACCGTGGCCGGGATGTTCCAGCCGGCCGAGTACCAGTAGATCCCGCCCCGGGAACGGCGGTTGAAGACCTGGAGGGCGTTCGGGTCGTACATGCCGCGGCAGCGTACGAAGCCGATGAGTGTGATGACCGCCCATGGCGTGCCGATCGCGGTCAGCAGCAGCACGAAGGACGTCATCGCGTCCTGGGCGCTCGACGCGTAGTGGCCGACGAAGACACAGGCCGTGGCGACGACGGCGACCGTGTACGTGGCCCGGGTACGGGAGGCGCGCGGGAGGATCGCGTCGAGGTCGAGGCCCATCGAGTAGAGCATCAGGCCCGCGTTGCCGACCGACCCGGCGGAGGCGGCGAGCAGGAGCGGGACCAGGTACCAGCCGGGGGCGGCGGAGACCAGCGGGCCCGCGTAGTCGAGGGCCGCGCCGGCCGCGTACGCCGTGAAGGTGCCGAAGAGCTGAGGGACCAGCAGCCCGGCGGTCAGGCCCAGCCAGGTCGCGCGCAGGACCGTGCGGGAGGAGTGCCGGGCGGGTGAGATGTAGCGCGTGTAGTCGCCGAGCAGCGTGATGAACGCGACCGGACCCGAGAGACCCGCGGCCACCGCCGCCAGCAGCCACGTCGGCCAGAAGCCGCCAAGCAGATACCCGCCCGCCTCCGGCAGCGCGGAGGTCGTGAAGTGCGGCGCGTACGCGAACACCCCGAGGACCAGCAGGGCCGTCATGCCCACGGCCAGGATCCGGGACATGCCGAGCAGCACGCGGTAGCCGTACACCGCGCCCGCCACGGTGGCCGCCGAGAGCAGGGCGTAGACCAGCGCGTACGAGAGGTCCGAGGCGGGCAGTCCGAACAGGCGGTGCAGGACGCCCACCATCACGTCGCCGCCGATCCACACGGTCAGGGCCGTGTAGCCGAGGGCGAGCAGCAGCCCGACGACCGAGCCGACGAGGCGGCCCCGGACGCCGAACTGGGCGCCGGAGGACGTCGAGAGGTTCGTCGCCGTGCGCAGGGAGACCAGCGCGAGCGGAGCCGTGAGGGCCGTGCCGACCAGCGTGCCCACGACGACCGACGTGACGGACGACCACCAGTCAAGGCCGAACGACGGCGGCAGCCAGCCGAAGATGATCACGCCGAGGCAGAGGTTCGAGCCGAGCAGGATCGAGACCAGGTCCCGGGGACCGCTCGTCCGCTCCTCCTCCGGGATGGTGTCGACTCCGTGTTGTTCCACCGGCATGGCAGGTCCCCTTCGATCGGCCCCTTGCGCCCCACACTTTAGAGCGACGTTCAATGTGCCGGGTTCGTATTCGTCCGTCAATGGTTCCGTTCCATGAAGCTCATGGTTAGAGTGATGCTCTAAATCGTGTGACGCAAGGAGGTGTCGCGGCGTGAGACTGACCCCCACGGAACGTGACCGGCTGCTCCTGTTCGGGGCCGCCGAGCTGGCCCGCGCCCGCCGGGCGCGCGGTCTCAGGCTCAACGTGCCGGAGGCGACCGCCCTCATAGCGGACACCGTCTGCGAGGCCGCGCGCGACGGGCGACGGCTCGCCGAGGCCATCGAGGCGGCCCGGGCGGTGCTCGGGCCGGACGACGTGCTGCCGGGTGTCGCCGACGTCGTGACCGAGGTGCATGTCGAGGCCGTCTTCGACGACGGCTCGCGGCTCGCGGTCGTGGCGGACCCCATCGGCGGCGGCCTGGGGGACCGGGCCCCGGGCGCGTTGCTGCCCGGGCCCGTGCACGCCGAGCCCGAGCCCGAGGCGGTCGTGCGGCTCGCGGTCACCAACACCGCCACCGTGCCCGTCTCCGTCACCTCCCACTTCCACTTCTTCGAGGCCAACCCGCGGCTCGACTTCCCGCGCGCGGACGCCTACGGAATGCGGCTCGCCGTGCACGCCGGGTCGTCGGTGCGGTTCGGGCCGGGCGAGCGCGTGGAGGTCGGGCTCGTACCCGTCGGGGGCGAGCGGATCGCGATCGGGTTCGCCGGGCTCGTGGACGGCCCGCTGGACGCGCCGGGCGCGAAGGAGGAGGCCCTGCACAGGGCTGCCGCCTGCGGATATCTGGGAGCCGCGGCTCCCGGGGGCGAATCTCAGCAGGGGCAGGGGCAGGGGCAGGGGCAGGGGCAGGGGCAGGGGCAGGGGCAGGGAGCGACACGATGAATCCGTACGAGTACGCCGCCACCCACGGCCCCCGGGCCGGCGACCGCGTCCGCCTCGGTGACTCGGGGCTCACGATCCGCGTCGAGTCCGACGCCCAGAAGTACGGCGACGAGTTCCTCGCCGGGTTCGGCAAGACGGCACGCGACGGGCTGCACCTCAAGGCCGCCGCCGTCCGCGAGACCTGTGACGTCGTCATCAGCAACGTGGTGGTGATCGACGCGGCGCAGGGGATCCGGAAGGTCTCCATCGGCATCCGCGAGGGGCGGATCTGTTCCATCGGCCGGGCCGGGAACCCCAACACCCTCGACGGCGTCGATGTCGTGGTCGGCACGGGTACGTCCATCGTCTCCGGGGAAGGGCTGATCGCCACCGCCGGAGCCGTCGACACACACGTCCACCTGCTGTCGCCGCGCGTCATGGAGGCCTCGCTCGCGTCCGGCGTGACGACGATCGTCGGCCAGGAGTTCGGGCCGGTGTGGGGCGTCGGCGTCAACTCGCCCTGGGCACTGAGGCACGCGTTCAACGCCTTCGACGCATGGCCGGTCAACATCGGCTTCCTGGGCCGGGGTTCGTCCTCCCACGAGGCGCCGCTCGTCGAGGCCCTGGCCGAGGGCGGGGCGTCCGGCTTCAAGGTCCACGAGGACATGGGCGCCCACACCCGCGCGCTCGACACGGCCCTTCGAGTCGCCGAGGAGCACGACGTCCAGGTCGCCCTGCACAGCGACGGGTTGAACGAGTGCCTGTCCGTCGAGGACACCCTGCGCGTCCTCGAAGGCCGGACCATCCACGCCTTCCACATCGAGGGCTGCGGCGGCGGGCACGTGCCGAACGTCTTGAAGATGGCGGGAGTTCCGAACGTCATCGGCTCCTCCACCAACCCCACCCTGCCCTTCGGCCGGGACGCGGTCGCCGAGCACTACGGGATGATCGTCTCCGTCCATGACCTCAAGACCGACCTGCCCGGCGACGCGGCGATGGCCCGCGACCGGATACGGGCCGGGACGATGGGCGCCGAGGACGTCCTGCACGACCTCGGCGCGATCGGCATCACCTCGTCGGACGCGCAGGGGATGGGGCGCGCGGGGGAGACCGTGCGTCGGACGTTCGCGATGGCCGGGAAGATGAAGGCGGAGCTGGGGCCGCTGGACGGGGGCCACTCCGGGGGTTCGGGAGGCTCGGCCGGCTCCGGCGGGCCGGGCGGTTCCCGCGGCTCGGGCGGCTCGGCCGACTCGGGCGATGACAACGCGCGCGTCCTGCGCTACATCGCCAAGCTCACCATCAACCCCGCCATCGCGCACGGCCTCGCCCACGAGGTCGGCTCCATCGAGACCGGCAAGCTCGCCGACATCGTGCTGTGGCGCCCCGAGTTCTTCGGCGCGAAACCGCAGCTCGTGCTCAAGTCCGGCTTCCCGGCGTACGGAGTCGTGGGCGACCCGAACGCGGCGACCGACACCTGCGAACCCCTGGTCCTCGGACCGCAGTTCGGGGCACACGGCACCACACCCGCGGACCTCTCCGTCGCCTTCGTGGCACGGGCCGCGCTCGACCAGGGCAACGACGGCATGCCAACACGCCGCCGCCGCGTCGCGGTTCGCGGCACCCGCGGTATCGGCCCCGCGGACCTGCGCCTCAACTCCCGTACCGGGACGGTCGATGTGGACCAGCGCACCGGCCTGGTCACCCTCGACGGCGAACCGCTGCGCTCCGAGCCGGCCGACTCGGTCTCCCTCAACCGCCTGTACTTCCTGTGAGAAACCCGATGAGGACCCCGATGAACAAGCCTGCCGCCGACGGCTTCCGGATGCCCGCCGAGTGGACCCCGCACGAGCGCACCTGGATGGCATGGCCGGGCCCCAACCACACCTTCGACGACCCGGACGACCTCGCCGGGTCGCGTGCGGCGTGGGCGGCGGTGGCCCGTACGGTCCGGCGCTTCGAACCGGTGACCGTGGTGTGCGGTCCGGGGCAGTCCGCGGCGGCCCGGGGGCTCCTCGGTCCGGACATCGACATCGTCGAGCGGGAACTCGACGACGCCTGGATGCGCGACATCGGCCCCACCTTCCTCACCGACGGAAAGGGCGAACTCGCCGCCGTGGACTGGGTGTTCAACGGCTGGGGCGCCCAGGAGTGGGCCCGCTGGGAACACGACGCCAAGATCGCGGCGTACGTGTCGGACCTGGCCGGGGCACGGACGTACACCTCGAAGCTCGTCAATGAGGGCGGCGCGATCCACGTGGACGGCGACGGCACGGTGCTGCTCACCGAGACCGTGCAGCTCGGCCCCGAGCGCAACCCGGACTGGACGAGGGAACAGGTGGAGGCGGAGATCCACGCCCACCTCGGCACCCGCAGGGCAATCTGGCTGCCGCGCGGGCTGACCGGCGACTATCCCCCGCACGGATACGGGACGCTCGGCCATGTCGACATCGTCGCCGCCTTCACCCGGCCCGGAGTCGTCGTCGCGCACTCCCAGCCGGACCCGGCGCACCCCGACCACGAGGTGTCGAAGGAGATCATCGGGCTGCTCAGGGCACAGACCGACGCCCGGGGCCGCCGGATCGAGGTCGTCGAGGTCCCGGCCCCGACCGTCCTGGAGGCGGACGGCCACTGGGCCGACTACTCCTACATCAACCACTACCTCTGCAACGGCGGAGTCGTGCTCTGCGGCTTCGACGACCCGCGCGACGAGATCGCGGCCGGGATCTTCCGGCGGCTGTTCCCCGACCGGACGGTCACGCTGGTGGACGCGCGGGCGATCTTCGCGGGCGGCGGCGGCATCCACTGCATCACGCAACAGCAGCCGAGGGACTGAGAGCGGCCGCGGTCAGGTAGAACGTACGGGTGAACGTACTGTCGTGTGCCGCCTGCGACCACCGGCCGACCGATCGTGCCGTCGAGGCCGTCGAGGCCGTCGAGGCCGCCCGGGCCGTCGCGTGACGACCCGTCGGCGCAACACCGCCCCGCCCCGCGAGGACGTCCTCGCCGTGGCGATGGACATGATCGCCGAAAGCGGTCTGGAGAAGCTCACCATGGCGGCGCTCGGCCGCGAGGTCGGCATGAGCAGCGGCCATCTCCTCTACTACTTCCACTCCAAGGACGAGCTGTTGCTGCGCACCCTGGAGTGGAGCGAGGGGCGGCTCGGCGCGGAGCGCGGCCGGCTGCTCGCGCGGGTGGCTCCGGCGCGCGAGCGCCTCGACGCGTACGTCGACCTGTACGTGCCCGACGGCCACCGCGACCCGCACTGGACCCTCTGGCTGGAGGTCTGGAACCGCTCGCAGAACGCCGACGAGGACGCCCGCGAGCGACAGGCCGCGATCGAGGGCGCCTGGCACCGCGACCTGGTGGCGCTCCTGGCGGAGGGGGTGTCGCGCGGGGAGTTCCGCCCAGTGGACCCGGACCGTTTCGCGTCCCGGTTGAGGGCCCTGCTGGACGGCTTCTCCATCCACGTGGCCATCGGGCTGCGAGGCACCGACCGGGGCCAGATCCTCGACCACGTACGGGAGTTCCTGGACGAGGCACTGGCGCGCTCGGACGCCTGAGGGCCCGTCCAGGTTGTACTCAATTCGGCGGATTGACCCGTGCCCGCCGGTGCGTTTGCATCGAATGAGCCCTCGGCGCAGGGCCGGGGGAACAGCGCCAACGGGGAAACAGGGGGAAGCAGGCATGGGCAGAGCCATGCGTGGGGCGTCCGTCGCGGTGATCGCGGGGGCGATGCTGGCGACCACGGCAACGATGTCAGCGGCCGCGACACAGGCCCCGGCACCGAAGCCGGGGACCGAGCGGATCACACTGTCCGCGACGGGGGAGCAGGGCAACGACAGGTCGTACGGACCGGAGTTCAGCGCGGACGGCCGCTTCGCGCTCTTCAGCGCGGACGCGTCCAATCTGGTGCCGGGCGACACCAACGCCTCGTCGGACGTCTTCGTGCGCGACCAACGTACGGGCGCCGTCGAACGGGTCAGCGTCGGTTCGGACGGCACGCAGGCCGACGGCACGTCGAGCATCAGCGCCGACGGCCGGTACACCGGCGGGCCCGTGACGGACAACGACGTGACGGTCAGCTCGGTCGGCCCGGGAGCCCGGCGCATCGGCCTCAGCAGCCACTCCGCCCAGCTCGTCCCGGACGACACCAACGGCACCTCCGACGGCTTCGTCCGCCGCCTGAACTGACCGAACCGACACAGGGGGAACAGCTCATGCACGCCCGCACACGTACCGCACTCGCCGCCGCCGTGGTCGCCGCCACGATGGCACTGCCGGCGACCACGGCGAACTCCGCGCCCAGAGCTCCGCACACCGAGCCCATCAGCGTCACGCCCGAGGGGAAGGCGGGCAACGGCGTCACGCACAAGGCCGTCATCAGCCGCAACGGCCGCTACGCCGCCTTCACCACGGATGCCGAGGACGTGGACCCGGTTGTCCAGCACGGCGGCATGTACCGGCGTGACCTGCAGACCGGAAAGATCCGCTTCGCGGGGTTCGGGGACCTGCTGGCGGTCCTCGACGACGGCCGGATCGTCTACGCCTACGGCGACGAGGTGCGGCTGAACGACCTGGTCACGCCGGGAGGGGAGAAGACGTTCGGCATCGAGATCCCCGAGGGATTCACCGGGCCGCCCCGCGCGTTCTCCGTCAGCCCCGACGGCCGCTACGCCGTCTACACGCTCGACGAGACCGCCGAGGGCACCAGCGTGGTCTTCCTGCGCGACCGGATCGCGGGCACCACCGAGCGGATCAGTCACCCCCGCCCGACCTGGGAGCCGCGCAACGCCTTCGAGCCGACGGTCAGCGACGACGGCCGCCGCGTCGTCTACCAGTACAACTTCAGGAACGGCCCGCGCGGCGACGACTGGGGCGACGTCTGGCTGTACGACCGCACCACCGACAAGCACACCCAGGTCGACCGCTCCCACGACGGCTCGGCGACCGAGAAGGAGTCCCTGAAGCCGTCCATCAGCGGTGACGGCCGCACGGTCGTCTTCGAGTCCCGGGACACCCACCTGGTGCCCGACGACAACGACGCCAGCTGGAACGTGTTCGTGCACGACATCGCCACCGGCACCAACCGGCGCATCCACGGCACCCAGGGCGGCTCCGGCGAGGTCTACACACGCAACGCCGCGGTGAGCCCCGACGGCCGCTATGTCACGTTCATGTCGGAGGTGGAGGAGCCCGGCTCCCAGTACGGCAAGGAGTGGCCCGTCTACGTGCGGGACCTGAAGAAGGGCACCACCGCCCTGGTCACGCCCGACACCACCGGCGGCACGGCCACGGCCGAGGTCCTCCCGGGCCGGATCGCCGACGGCGCCCGCCGCATCGCCTTCCTGTCCGCCGACCCGGGGCTGATCCCGGCCGGCGACACCAACGAGGGCGACGACGCGTTCGTACGCCACCTGCGGTGATCAACCGAGTGCTCGCATCCTGAGACGGACGGTGAGCACGGGGGCGGTATGTGCCAGACTGCCTCCGTGCTCTCGTTCGCCACGATTATTGGCAGCAGGCGCGCCGGTCCGCAGTGACCGCACCGTACGACCACGTACGGGCGGCCACCGTCGTCCTGACCCGCGCGCAGACCTCTCGCACCCGCGAGAGGTTTTTCTGTTTCCTGGCCCACCTTCAGCCGGGACCGGAGCGCGAGAGACCATGGACGGTGGAGCCGGTCATTCCGGTAGACCGAATCCGATACAGGAGCCTCAAGAGATGACGGACGCAACCGACGAGAATCGCGACTCCTCCCGTCGCGGCCCCTCCCGAGTCGACGACGCCTTCCACGTCTTCGACACGACGCTGCGCGACGGTGCGCAGCGAGAGGGCATCAACCTCACCGTCGCGGACAAGCTGGCCATCGCACGGCACCTGGACGACTTCGGGGTGGGCTTCATCGAGGGCGGCTGGCCGGGGGCCAACCCGCGCGACACCGAGTTCTTCGCCCGCGCCCAGCAGGAGATCGACTTCAGGCACGCCCAGCTCGTCGCCTTCGGCGCCACGCGCCGGGCGGGCGGCAAGGCGAGCGAGGACCCGCAGGTCAAGGCGCTGGTCGCGTCCGGCGCGCCCGTCGTCACGCTCGTCGCCAAGTCCCACGACCGGCATGTCGAGCTGGCGCTGCGCACGACCCTCGAAGAGAACCTGGAGATGGTCCGCGACACCGTCTCCTACCTCCGCTCCCAGGACCGGCGCGTCTTCGTCGACTGCGAGCACTTCTTCGACGGCTACCGCGCGAACCCGCAGTACGCGAAGGCCGTCGTGCGGGCCGCCTCGGAGGCCGGCGCCGACGTGGTGGTGCTCTGCGACACCAACGGCGGCATGCTGCCCGCCCAGGTCCAGGCCGTCGTCGCCACCGTCCTCGCCGACACCGGCGCGCGCCTCGGCATCCACGCCCAGGACGACACCGGCTGCGCCGTCGCCAACACCCTCGCCGCCGTCGACGCGGGCGCGACCCACGTCCAGTGCACGGCGAACGGCTACGGCGAGCGCGTCGGCAACTCCAACCTGTTCCCCGTGGTCGCCGCCCTTGAGCTCAAGTACGGCAAGAAGGTCCTCCCCGAGGGCGCGCTCTCCGAGATGACCCGCATCTCGCACGCGATCGCCGAGGTCGTGAACCTGACGCCGTCCACGCACCAGCCGTACGTCGGTGTCTCGGCCTTCGCCCACAAGGGCGGCCTGCACGCGTCGGCCATCAAGGTCGACCCGGCCCTGTACCAGCACATCGACCCCGAGCAGGTCGGCAACACCATGCGGATGCTCGTCTCCGACATGGCCGGCCGCGCCTCGATCGAGCTCAAGGGCAAGGAACTCGGCGTCGACCTGGGCGGCGACCGCGAGCTGATCGGCCGGGTCGTCGAGCGGGTCAAGGCGCGCGAGCTCAAGGGCTACACGTACGAGGCCGCGGACGCCTCCTTCGAGCTCATGCTCCGGGAGGAGGTCGAGGGCAAGGCCCGCAAGTACTTCGAGGTCGAGTCCTGGCGCGCCATCGTCGAGGACCGCCCCGACGGCAGCCACGCCAACGAGGCCACGGTCAAGCTCTTCGCCAAGGGCGAGCGCATCGTCGCCACGGCCGAGGGCAACGGTCCGGTCAACGCCCTCGACCGTGCCCTGCGCGTGGCCCTGGAGAAGATCTACCCCCAGCTCGCCAAGCTGGAGCTCGTCGACTACAAGGTCCGCATCCTGGAGGGCAAGCACGGCACCCAGTCCACGACGCGGGTCCTCATCTCCACCTCCGACGGCACGGGTGAGTGGTCGACGGTGGGGGTCGCGGAGAACGTGATCGCGGCGTCGTGGCAGGCCCTTGAGGACGCGTACACGTACGGCTTGCTGCGCGCGGGCGTGGAACCGGCGGAATAGACCAACAGGCCTTTTCTCGCCCCCGCCGCCCCTACCCGTCCCGTCCCCTGGGGGCTGCGCCCCCAGACCCCCGCTTCGGCCTGAACGGCCTCGTCCTCAAACGCCGGACGGGCTGAAGGTGTCGGCCCGGGCTGCGAATTCTTCAGCCTCTCCGGCGTTTGAGGAGCGGGGGTTCGGGGGCGGAGCCCCTGAGTAAGGGACGGGAATGGGTAGGGGCGGCGGGGGCGAAAAAGGTCCGCGGCCTCCCTACCGCAGCTGCCACTTCTGATTGGCAGCCCCCGTGCAGCTCCAGATCTGCCCCCGCGCCCCGTTCGCCGACGAGTTGTCGCTCACGTCCAGGCACTTGTTCGCGCCCGTGTTGACGACGTCACCGGTCGAGGCGTTGTACGACCAGCGTTGCGCGCCCGAGCCGTTGCAGTCGTAGAGCTGGACCTTCGCCCCGTCGGAGACGGACGCACCGGTGACGTCGAGGCACTTCCCCAGGGCCCGGACGGAACCGTCCGCGGCGACCGTCCAGTTCTGGGCGGTGGAGCCGTTGCAGTCGTAGAGCTGCACCGCCGTGCCGTTGGCCGACGAACCGCCCGCCACGTCCAGGCACTTGCCCGCGAGCCCCACGAACGCGCCCGACTGATCGCCGCCGCCCGACTGGGTGCCGGACCAGGTGAAGGTCGCCGACGTCTTGCCGGGGAGCGAGTAAGTAGCGTGCTGCGAGCCCCAGTTGATCGTCACGGTCTTCGCCGCGCTCGCGTCGTTGTAGGCGATCAGCGCCTTCGAACCGTCCGGGTTCCGCCAGGCCACGTTCGGCACGGACGAGCTCGCCGTGGAGGCGATGCGCTGGGCTCCGGGACGTACGAACTTCGTCAGGTGGCCCATCGTGTAGTACTCGACGGTGTAGTCGACCTGGCCGTGCCGGGAGTCACCGTTGTGCACGGTGATCAGACCGTCGCAGGTGCCGCAGCCGCCGTTGTGCGGGCCGCGGTTCTGGTCCACGGCCAGCGACCACTTGGTCACCGACTTCGCCCAGTTACGGGTGTAGTCGATGATGTTGAGCATGTCCTCGCGCTGCTGGTTGGCGATCCAGGTGCCGCCCGAGTGCTCGGTGCCGAAGGCGTCCAGCTGCGGATACTGGTTGTGCACGGTGGTCTGCTTGGCCACGTCGCCGCCGTAGCCGTGCCAGGCGATGCCGCCGAAGTTCGGGTGCGAGCGCACCGCCGCGTCGTCGACGGTCTGGGCGGCGTACGCGTCGTACGTGTCCCAGTTCCAGTCGTGCGCCAGCACCTTCGTGGACAGGCCGGCGCCCTGGAGCTTGGGCAGCAGCTCGCTCTTGGTGAAGTACGCGAGGCCCGAGCCGTTCCAGCTCATGGAGGGGTAGCCGGCGCAACAGGTCGGCTCGTTCTGGGCGGTGACGTAGTCGACGGGGACGCCCTGGTCGCGCCACGCCTGGAGGTACTTCACGAAGTAGTTCGCGTACGCCCCGTAGTTCTCGGCCTTCAGCCAGCCGCCGTTGAGCTGCCCGTTGTCCTTCATCCAGGCGGGCGCGGTCCACGGCGACGCCATCAGCGTGAGGGACGGATTGAGCTGTCTGGCCTGCCTGGTGAGCGGCAGCACGTCCTGGAGGTCGTGGGCGATCGAGAACTCGGAGAGGTCCGGGTCGGTCTGTCCGGCCGGCATGTCGTCGTACGTGTAGCCGAAGCGGGCCAGGTCGGAGCCGCCCATCGGGTTGCGGAGCAGGGAGAGCCCGATGCCCTCGGTGGGGGAGAACAGCTTGCGCATCGTCGCGTCGCGGGTCGCCTGGGTCAGGGCGCCGCTGCCGTCCATCAGCCAGGCCGCGGTGTCCGTGAAGGACGCGCCACCGCCGGAGAAGGACTGGTAGCGCGTGTTCTCGTCCACGGAGATGTTCTCGCCGCTGCCGCCGCTGTCGGCCTGGAACGCGAAGGGGGTCTGCGCCTGCAACCCCCGCACGACGTGCCGGCCGCCGGTGTCGTCCGTCGTGGTGAGCCAGGCCGTGACCTGCTCGCCCGCGGCCTGCGCGGGCGAGGCACCGACGGCGGTCAGCCCCGCGGTGGTGAGCAGCCCGGCGAGGAGGAGCCGGGCCACCCGGAGGGGTCTTCTGGGGATGCTCATGGTGCGCCGCCCTTCTGGAGGTGGGGGATGTGGGCGTGCGAGGCGTGAGTTAATGACGGCTTCGAACGGGCGTCAAGGGGGTGCGCGTTCAGTTTCTGAAGGGGCAACGGCCCTGATCCGGCCGGGATTTGGGTGTGTACCGCTTCTGACGTGAAGTCTTGACGGCCAGACGGGGCCTCAGTTAACTCACGCCGTGAGGTAAGTCATGAGAGGTCAAGTCATAACAGCCGCACCAGAGCCGAGGGAAGGTCCATGCGAAGAACCGCCCTGCTCGTCTCCGCCGCCCTACTGACCGGGCTGCTCCCGTTCGCCGTGGCCGGCCCCGCCTCCGGAGCGGACGATCCCGCCCCCGTGCCCGTCGACAACTTCGAGGGCGAGATCCCGTTCGCGAACCCGCCCGCCGAGGGCATCTTCACCTGGGGCAGCGACACGGACGACCCGCCCACGCTGGAGCTCGCCGCCCGCGGCGACGCGCCGCAGGGCGAGAAGGTCCTCTCCGGTACGTACGACATCAGCGGCTACGGCGGCTTCACTCACGACTTCGCCTTCGACAAACCGGCCCACGACTGGTCGGCCCACCGGGGCATCCGCTTCTGGTGGGAGGGCCGGAACAACGGCAAGAAGGTCAACTTCGAGCTGAAGGACGGCGGCGCCAACGGCGAGGCCTCCGAGCTGTGGACGACCTCCTTCACCGACGACTGGACCGGCTGGAAACAGCTGGAGATCCCCTTCACGGACTTCACCTACCGCACGGACTACCAGCCCGTCGGAGGCATCGACCACATCCTCGGCCTCACCGAGATGTGGGGCTACGCGCTCACGCTCCCGGTCGGTCTCCAGGACCAGTTCGCCATGGACGGCGTGGAGTTGTACGGCAAGGCCGACCAGGCCCTGCGGGCCAACGTCGTCACCGACGCCGCCGTGTACCCCGTCAAGGAGGGCCGCTCGGCCGCCGTGAGGATCACGGTCGCCACCACCGGCTCAGCCCCGATCGAGGAGCCCGTCACCGTCGCGTACGAGACGGCCGGCGGCACCGGAGAGTCCGGCAAGGACTACACCCCGGTCCAGGGCGAGCTGACCTTCCCGGCGGGCACGGCCTCCGGCACCTCCCGGACCGTCACGGTGCCGACCCTCCGCGACAAGGCGGACGAGAACGCCGAGACCGTACCGCTGAAGCTGACGGTCACCGGTGCCAAGGCGCCCGCCGAGAACCCGCAGGTCGTGATCGACGCCCACGGACTCCCGTACCTGGACCCGAAGTTGCCGGTGAAGAAGCGGGTCGCCGATCTGCTCTCCCGGATGTCCCTCGCGGAGAAGGCCGGCCAGATGACGCAGGCCGAGCGCGGCGCGCTCACCACGCCGGGTGACATCGCCGCGTACGACCTCGGCTCGCTGCTCTCCGGCGGCGGTTCCACGCCGACACCGAACACGCCCGAGGCCTGGGCGAAGATGATCGACGGCTTCCAACTCCGGGCGCAGGCAACCAGGTTCCAGATCCCGCTCATCTACGGCGTGGACGCGGTGCACGGCCACAACAACCTCGTCGGCGCCACGATCATGCCGCACAACATCGGCATCGGTGCCTCCCGTGATCCCCAACTCGTCTACGAGGCGGGCAAGGTGACTGCCGCCGAGGTCCGGGCCACCGGCATCCCGTGGGACTTCGCGCCCTGCCTGTGCGTGACGCGCGACGAGCGCTGGGGGCGGACCTACGAGTCGTTCGGCGAGGACCCGGCGCTCGTCGAGTCCATGGAGACCGTCATCCAGGGCCTCCAAGGGGCGCCCAGCGGCAAGGACTTGAAGAGGAACGACAAGGTTCTGGCCACGGCCAAGCACTTCGTCGCCGACGGCGGCACGGAGTACGGCTCGTCCACGACCGGCACGTACACCATCGACCAGGGCATCACCAAGGTCACCCGGCAGGAGCTGGAAGCCGTTCACCTCGCGCCCTACCAGGACGCGGTGGACCGGGGCGTCGGCACGGTCATGCCGTCGTACTCCTCGCTCGACATCCTCGGCGACTCCGAGGGCCCGGTGAAGATGCACGCGGACGCCGCGATGATCAACGGCGTGCTCAAGGACCGCATGGGCTTCGACGGCTTCGTGATCAGCGACTGGCAGGCCATCGACCAGATCCCCGGCGACTACGCGAGCGACGTCCGGACGTCCGTCAACGCGGGCCTCGACATGATCATGGTCCCGTACGCGTACAAGGACTTCCACAGGACACTGTCGGACGAGGTGACCGCCGGCCGGGTCTCCGAAAAGCGGATCGACGACGCCGTGTCCCGCATCCTCACGCAGAAGTTCAGGCTCGGGCTCTTCGAGAAGCCGTACGCCGACACGAGCGGGGCCTCGGAGATCGGCTCGGCGAAGCACCGGGCCGTGGCCCGCGAGGTGGCCGCCGAGTCCCAGGTCCTGCTGAAGAACGCGGGCGGGGTGCTGCCGCTGAAGAAGTCGCAGAAGGTGTACGTCGCCGGGTCCAACGCCGACGACATCGGCAACCAGGCCGGCGGCTGGACGATCACCTGGCAGGGCTCCTCCGGGAAGATCACGGACGGGACGACGATCCTGGAGGGCATGCGGAAGGCGGCCGGGGGCGAGGTCACGTACTCCAAGGACGCCTCGGCGCCGACGGACGGCCATGACGTGGGGGTCGTGGTCGTCGGCGAGACCCCGTACGCCGAGGGCGTCGGCGATGTCGGCAACGGCAACGACCTGGTGTTCTCCGCCGCCGACCGGGCCGCCGTCGACAAGGTGTGCGGCGCCATGAAGTGCGCGGTGCTCGTCGTGTCCGGACGGCCGCAGCTCGTCGGCGACCAGCTCGGCGACATCGACGCGCTGGTCGCGTCCTGGCTGCCGGGCACCGAGGGCGACGGCGTCGCGGACGTGCTCTACGGGAAGCGGGCCTTCACCGGTCAGCTCCCGCTCACCTGGCCGAAGTCGGAGGCCCAGCTGCCGATCAACGTCGGCGACTCCTCGTACGATCCGCAGTTCCCGTACGGATGGGGTCTGACCACGCTGACCTCCGTGCCGGGCGGTGGGACCAGTGCCCTGAAGGCCCTCGCCGTCGCGGCCGCGGTGGCCGAGAAGGCCGGGTCCGGGACGGCCGGGCGCGCGATCGTCACCAAGGCGCGGCTGCTCGTCCAGCAGAAGATGGGGCAGACGATCACCGCGGCGAGCGCGAAGCCCTTCGCCGACGCCGACCACCTGCTGCTGACCGGGCGGTACGGGCAGGCGGTGGCGAAGCTGACGGCGGCGTACAAGGCTGCCTGATCGCTGCCTGTTCGCTATCACTGCCTGTTCGCTGCTGACGGGCCCGTCGGCCGAGGGATCCTCGGTCGACGGGCCCCTCGGCCGAAGGACCCCTGGTGGGCGGTGCGGCGCGCGGCATCGCACCGCCCACCAGGCACGGGGCGCCCGGCCGCCACGAGGTACGTTTCCGGCCGCCCAGGAGTAGCTTCGAAGGTATGAAGGCCGCACAGACCCTCAGCCGAGGACTCTCCGTACTCCTGATCGCGTTCGCGGCCTTGGCGGTGCTGTCCGTCGGGGCCACGGGCGCCCACGCGGCGACGGACGTCTCGACGGTCGCCGACGCCCTGAAGAAGAGCCCCGTGTACGTCGACCCGGCCATGTCCGGGCAACTGTCGTCGGCCGACGCCGACGCCCTCGCCGAGAAGATCGAGAGGGCCGACAAGCCGGTCTTCGTCGCCGTGCTCCCCGCGGACTTCCCCAAGCAGGACGTCTTCCAGAACCTGCGCACCGCGACCGGCATCACGGGTCTGTACGCGATCCGGCTCGGCGAACAGTTCGACGCGAAGGCCGACTCCTCGGTCCTGTCGCAGGACGGTGTGAAGAACCTCGTCACCAGCGTCCGGGGCGAGGACACGAAGACCCAGCTCGACGACTTCACCGACCGGGCCCTCGCCAACGTCGGCGGCTCGGCGCCCAGCGGCTGGAGCGAGGGCGGGGGCGGCGTGGACACGGGCGCCCTGATCGGGGCCGGCGCGGTGATCGTGGCGGGCGGCGCCGGCGCGTACACCCTCGTGCGCCGCAACCGCCGCAGGAAGGAGGCCGAGCGACAGGCCGCGCTCGACAAGCTGCGCGTCGTCGTCGACGAGGACATCACCGCCTTCGGAGAGGAACTCGACCGGCTCGACTTCCACCCCGCGGAGGCGGGCGCGGACGACGCGATGCGCGCCGACTACGAGCGCGCCCTCGACTCCTACGACAAGGCGAAGTCCTTCATGGCGGCGGCCACCCGCCCCGAGGAGGTGCGGGCCGTCACCCAGTCCCTGGAGGACGGGCGCTTCTCGCTCGCCGTGCTCGCCGCGCGCCGCGAACACCGGCCCGTCCCCGAGCGCCGGGCCCCCTGCTTCTTCGACCCGCGCCACGGTCCGTCGGTCGCCGACGCCACCTGGACGCCGTCGGGCGGGGCGACCCGCGAGGTGCCGGTCTGCGCCGCCGACCAGGTCCGTCTCGCCGAGGGCCACGACCCCGCCGTCCGCGAGGTCGACACCGACTACGGCCGCCGCCCCTACTGGGAGGCGGGCCCGGCGTACGGCCCCTGGGCGGGCGGCTACTTCGGCGGCGGCATCCTGCCCGGACTCCTCGTCGGCACGATGCTCGGCTCCATGATGGCCAGTCCGTCGTACGCGGCCGACTACGGCTCCGGGTACGGGAACTTCGGCGGCGGAGGGTACGAGGGCGGGGACGTGTCCGGTGCCGACTTCGACTCCGGTGACTTCGGCGGCGGCTTCGGAGGCGGTGACTTCGGGGGCGGCGGGGACTTCGGAGGGGGATTCTGAGACCGGTGGCCCCCGGCCGCCGAAGAGACCGCCGAAGAGACCAGGGAATGGGCATGGGCCCGGTGCTGATCAGCACCGGGCCCATGGACCTCGTACGGAAGATGCGGTGGGGGCGTCAGAGAGTCGACGCCGCCGAGGCGATGGCCGACGCGAACGTCGAGACCTCGCTGTAGACGCCGGGGGCGTTGGGCCGGGCGCAGCCTATGCCCCAGCTGACGATGCCGACCTGGATCCACTCGTTGGCGGCGTCCCTGCGGAACATCGGGCCGCCGGAGTCGCCCTGGCAGGTGTCCACGCCGCCCGCGGTGAAGCCGGCGCAGATCTCCTCGCTCGCGACGAGACCGCTGTAGCCGCTGTAGGAACGGCAGGTGGCGTCGCTGACGAACGGCACGGTGGCCTTGAGCAGGTAGCGCTGCTGCGCGCCGCCCTCGGTGGCCGAGCCCCAGCCGGCGACGGTGAAGGTGCCGGTGTTGTACTGCGTGGTCGTAGCGATCTTCAGGGTCGGCAGGTTGATCGGCTGGGCGAGCTTGATGAGCGCCCAGTCCTTGCCGGTGCCGTTGTAGCCGGGGGCCTGAAGGACCTTGGTGGACCTGACCTGGACCCGGCCGCTGGTGTTCTGGAGGTCCACGACTCCGGCGGTGGCCGTGATGCTGGTGTTGTTGCCGGAGCCGCTCACACAGTGCGCGGCGGTGAGCACGATCTGCTGGGTGTAGAGCGCGCCGCCACAGCCCATGGAGAGCCGGACCATGAACGGGAACTCGCCCTGCGCGGCACGGGTTCCGCCGACCACGGGCGCGGGGGCGGCCTGGGCGTTGGAGACGGGCTGAAGGCTGACGACCGCGAGGGCGGCCGCACCGGCGACCGCACATCTCTTGAGGGCCTTGAGGAGGTTCTTCAACGTGATGCCTTCCGTGGGGGGTTGACATACGAGCTGGTGGAACCGGATGCGGATGCGGCAGAAATGGCAGGCGCATGCCAAGGAAAGCGACAAATAATCGCGTCTGCTGGCATGAGCCGGTCAATTTCTGTTGAGGGATTATGTGAACGCTGTGACCGCCCCCACAAGGGGTGAAATCCGGCCGCCCTTATCCGGTCAGGCCGAGTTCCGCGCTCCGGCCGGACCGGCTTCCGTGTTCCGGACCGGGTTCCGTGTTCCGGACCGGGTTCCGTGTTCCGGTCAGGCCGAGCTCCCCGCCCCCGGCACGACCAGACCCGTCTCGTAGGCCATGACCACCGCCTGGGTCCGGTCGCGCAGCCCGAGCTTCGAGAGCACCCGGCTGACATGCGTCTTCACCGTCTCCTCGCCGACGTGCAGACGCCCGGCGAGCTCCGGATTGGACAGCCCCTCGGCGAGCAGCCGCAGCACCTCCGACTCGCGCGGAGTGAGCACCGCGAGCACGTCCCGGCGCGGCGCCCTGGGCTTCAGCCGGGCGAACTCGGCGATCAGCCGACGCGTGACCCCGGGCGCGAGCAGGGCCTCACCGGCGGCGACCACGCGTACGGCGTCGAACAGCCGCTCCGCGGTGACGTCCTTGAGGAGGAACCCGCTGGCTCCGGCGATGAGGGCGTCGTACACGTGCTCGTCGAGGTCGAAGGTGGTGAGGATCAGCACGCGGGGCGGGTGTGCGGGTCCGGCGTCGCCCATTAGCTCCGCGGTCGCCTGGATGCCGTCCGACACCGGCATCCGTACGTCCATCAGCACCACGTCGGGCCGCTGTTCGCGGCAGACGCGGATCGCCTCCGCGCCGTCCCGCGCGGTGCCCACGACCGCGAAGTCCGGCTGGGTGGCGAGGAGTCCGGCGTATCCGGCGCGGACGACCTCGTGGTCGTCGGCCACGACGATGCGGACGGGGCGGGCTTCGGCCGGCGCATCGGCCGCTGCCTCGGCGTCCGTCGCGGCAACCGCTCCGGGGGCGGCTCCGGGGGCGGCTTCGGGGGCGGCTTCGGGGGTCGTCACGAGAGGGCCTCCGCCCGTACCGGGAGGCGTGCCTCGACCAGGAAGCCGCCGCCCGGCGCGGGGCCGGTGCGCAGGGTGCCGCCCACGGTCGCCGCGCGTTCGTGCATGCCGAGGAGGCCGTGTCCGGCGTGGCCAGGGGGTGCCGGGTTCGCGGGGTCTGTCGGGTGCGCGGGGCCCGTGGGGTGCGCGGGGTGCGCGGGATGCCCGGCGGCGAAACCGGAACCGGGTTCCGGGCCGGGCCCCGGGTCGGGTCCGGGGCCGTTGTCGCGCACGCGGAGCTCCAAGTCGTCCGTCCCGTAACGGAGTTCCACGTCGACGGCGGCGCCCGGCGCGTGCCGGCGGGCGTTCGTCAGGGCCTCCTGGACGATGCGGTAGGCGGTGACCTCGATGCCGGGGTCGAGCGGGGCGACCGTGCCGCTGACGATCAGCCGGGTACGGGACCCCGCGGCGTCCCGGGAGTCGTCGACCAGCTCCATCAGCTGGCGCAGGCCCGGCTGGGGGCGCCGGGTGACCCCCACGTCCGCGTCCTCGCGCAGCACTCCGAGCAGCCGCCGCATCTCCGTCAGCGCGGCCCGTGCGGTGTCCCCGATGGCGAGTAGCCGGGTGGCGCCGTCGGCGGGCAGCCCCCGGGTGGTCAGCCGGGCGGTCTCGGCCTGTACGGCGATCATCGAGATGTGATGGGCGACGACATCATGCAACTCCCTGGCGATACGGGCCCGTTCACCCCGTGCCGCGTGTTCGAGCAGGGTGTCCGCGAAGGCCCGTTCCGTTGCGCTGTGGGCCTGCGCGGCCGTCCGTACGTGCCGGGTGATGCCCGTGGCCGCCGCGGCGGAGGCGAGCGTGGCGACCAGGACGGCCACGACACGGACGGTGGAGTCGGCGGGGTCGCCTGCCGCGGCCAGCGCGAGTCCGACGTACGGCAGCACGAGCAGACCGCTGAGCAGGGGTGTCCCTGCCCGCCCCAGCGCATGGACGGTGATCAGCTGGGCCGCCGCCCCCGCGAGGGTGAGGGCGCGGAAGGGTTCCAGGGCCAGGACGCAGGCGGTCGTGAGCGCGATGGCCGCGGTGCCGCGGACGGGCGCCCGGCGCTCCGGCGCGAGGACGAACCCCACGGGCAGCGTGGTGCACAGCGCGAGCAGCACCGCCAGCGCGAGATTCCCGCGCAGTCCGGCGGCGCGGACCAGGATCTCGACGGAGGCGAGGACCGCGAGACCGACGGAGAGCACGACGGTGGAGAAGGGCCCGACACCGGAAGCACCGGAAGCACCGGCAGCACCGGCAGCACCGGAAGCACCGGCGAAACGGGCGGCACGGGCGGAGAACAGGGCCGGAGAGCCGGGACGCGCCGCGTGGGAGAGGTAGCGCACCGCCCGGCCGAGAACGTCTACGCCACGGCCGAGAGCGTGTACGCCACGGCCGGGGGCACGTACGTCGTGGCCGCGGGTGCCTGCGCCGTGCCCGTCGGCGACGGCGCCGCGGTCGCGGTCGCGTGCGGCGCGGGAGGCGGCGGCCCGGCGCAGCCTCGACTTCCAGGGCCCGCGCGGCGTCGACTTCGAGCGCTCGCGCAGCCCCGACGGCCAGGATCGGCGCAGTCCCAACTGCCAAGGCGGGCGCGGGTGTTCCGCGGGTCGAGGGACCGCCCGCCCTGTCGTCGCCTCGTCCGCCCTGTCCACGTCCGCCATTCTGCCGCCGCCCGCGCCGGGCCGCGTCCCCCAGGTCGGCAGTGCGGTGTCCCTCGTGCGGGGGATGCCGTCCCCCGAGCCAGGGGCGGCGAAGACTGCTCCAGGGCGGGACGACGCCGCCCGCCGCGGTCCCTAGCCTCGCTGACATGGACGCAACCATCGAAGTCCGGGACCTCCGCAAGAGGTTCGGGCAGACCGTCGCCGTGGACGGGCTTACCTTCACGGTCGAACCGGGCCAGGTCACCGGCTTCGTCGGCCCCAACGGGGCAGGCAAGTCGACGACCATGCGGACCGTGCTCGGCCTGGACGCCCCCGACGCGGGGCACGCCCTCATCGGCGGGCGCCCCTACCACGCCCTGCGCACCCCGCTGTTGGAGGTCGGCGCGCTGCTCGACGCCGCCGCGCTGCACCCGGCCCGCCGTGGCCGCGACCATCTGCGCTGGCTGGCCCACTCGCACGGCCTGTCCATGCGCCGGGTCGACGAGGTCCTCGAACAGGTCGGCATGGAGCAGCCGGCCCGGCGCAGGGCGGGCGGCTACTCGCTCGGCATGCGCCAGCGCCTCGGTATCGCCGCCGCGCTCCTCGGCGACCCGCCCGTGCTCCTCCTCGACGAACCGGTCAACGGCCTCGACCCCGAGGGCATCCGGTGGATCCGCGGCCTGCTGCGCCGGCTGGCCGCCGAGGGCCGTGCCGTCCTCGTGTCCAGCCATCTCATGAGCGAACTGGAGGACACCGCCGACCACTTGGTCGTCATCGGCCGCGGACGCCTGATCGCCGACACGGCCGTCGCCGACCTGCTGGCCGCCGCGTCCGGCGACCGGGTGTCCCTGCGTACGAGTGCCCGTACGGAGGCGATGGAACTGCTCGCGGGCAAGGGCGGCACGGTCGCGGTGACCGGCCGCGACACCCTCACCGTCACCGGTCTTCCGCCCGAACGGATCGTGGCGCTCCTCACCGAGGCCGGGATCGCGTTCGCGGAGGTGGGTGCCCACCGGGCCACCCTGGAAGAGGCGTACATGGAACTGACCCGGGACTCCACGGAGTTCGTCTCCGCGGTGGACGGCGAGGTCGCACGATGACGTCCTCCTCGACCCCGCCCTCACTCACTCCCTCGACACCCCCGGCACCCGCGACGGGCACCCCTTACCGTTCCCGGCTCCAGCCGGGACGGGACGGGTTCGTACGGCTGCTGCGCGCGGAGTGGAGCAAGTTCTGGACCGTACGGAGCTGGCTGCTGGTCCTCGTGCTGGCCGCCGCCGCCACGGTCGTGATCTCGCAACTCGGCGCGAGCGGCGCCGTCAACGACTCCAACGGCCAGGTCCGCATCGTCTCCGCCCCCGACGGCACCCGCGTGAACGACACCTTCCGCCTCGTCCACCGGCCGCTCACCGGTGACGGCAGCGTCACGGTCCACGTGTCCGGCGTCGAGGGACACGAGGGCCGGTCCCCGGAGCCCTGGGCGAAGGCCGGCGTCATCGTCAAGTCGAGCACGAAGCCCGGCAGTTCGTACGTGGCCCTGATGGTGACCCCGGACCACGGAGTCCGTATGCAGTGGGACTTCACCCACGACGAGCAGGGCTCGTCCGCCGACGCACGCTGGCTCCGGCTGACCCGCTCGGGACAGGAGCTGACGGGCTACGAGTCGCCGGACGGCCGCGAGTGGACGAAGATCGCGACCGTCCGCCCGGCGGACCTGCCGAAGACGGCCCGGGCGGGTCTCTTCGTCGCCACCCCGGCGCACACCACCCTGCGCCGCTCCTTCGGCGGCACCTCCGCCACCGCGGGAATCGCGACCGCGACGGCGGCCTTCGACCACGTGGAGCTGCGCGGCGACAGCGCGCGCCCCTCCTGGGCCAGCACCGACGTGGGCGCCCCCGACCCGGACGACCCGAACCTCCCGGAGTCGGGCCCGGCCCGGCCGATCCCCGGCAGCACGAAGGTCACCGGCGACGGCGCCTTCACGCTCACCGGCCAGGGCGACATCGCCCCGGACCAGACCGGCGGCGACACCGTCCAGATGAGTTTCCAGGGCGTCTTCGTGGGCGTCCTGTTCATGGTGGCGCTCGGCGCGCTCTTCATCACCGCCGAGTACAAGCGCGGCATGATCCGTACGACGTTCACGGCGAGTCCGCGCCGGGGGCAGGTGCTGGCGGCGAAGGTCCTGGTGATCGGGGGAGTGACGTTCGCGGCGGGACTCGTCGCGGCGGCCCTGGCCTTCTCGCTCGCCCAGGACACGCTGCGCTCCAACGGCTTCGAACCGCCCGCGTTCCCGGATCTGTCGATGCTGGAGGGAGTGGTCCCGCGGGCGGTCGTCGGCAGCGCGCTCCTGCTGTCCCTGGTGGCGGTACTCGCCCTGGCGGTGGGCACGCTGCTCCGCAGCAGCGCGGGCGCGATCACGCTGGTGGTGGTCCTGGTGATCCTGCCGCAGATCCTGGCGTTCGCCCTCCCGCTGCCGGCCGGCGAGTGGCTGCTGCGGCTGACCCCGGCGGCGGCCTTCGCGATCCAGCAGGGGGTCACCTACTACCCGCAGGTGGACCACAACTGCCTGCCGGAGAGCGGCTGTTACCCGATGGCCCCCTGGAACGGCCTTGCGGTGCTGGGTGTGTACGCGGCGGTGGCGCTGGCCCTCGCGGTCTGGCGCCTGCGCAGGAGGGACGCGTGAGCAGCCTGAGGGCGCCGCGGCCGCTGCACGCCCGCCTGACGGCGCTGCGGCCACTGCACGCCGAGTGGACGAAACTCCGTACGCTGCACAGCAGTTGGTGGCTGCTGGCGGCCACCGCGGTCCTCACG
Source organism: Streptomyces sp. NPDC033178 (assembly GCF_055577685.1). Lineage (NCBI taxonomy): Bacteria > Bacillati > Actinomycetota > Actinomycetes > Kitasatosporales > Streptomycetaceae > Streptomyces > Streptomyces sp. NPDC033178. The sequence goes on along the minus strand of NZ_JBVIPT010000016.1, from coordinate 135,159 downwards.
GTCACGGTCGGCGCGGCCGCGCTGTCCGCCGTCGGCACCGGCGCGTGCCCGTCGGCGGCCGCCTGCCACGAGGACACGGTGAAACTGAGCCTGACGGGCGTCTGGCTGGGCCAGGCGACGGCCCTCGTCCTCGGCGCGCTGTCGATGGGGGCGGAGTACGGCACGGGGACGATCCGCACGACACTGACGGCGATGCCGCACCGGGTGCCGCTGCTGGTGTCGAAGGCCGCGGTCCTGGCCGCCATGACGGCGGCGGCGGGAACGGCGGCAGTACTGGGTTCCGTCCACGCGGGCCGGCTGATCCTCCCCGGCAACGGCTTCACTCCGGAGGCCGGCTACCCGCTCCCGTCCCTGGCCGACGGCCCCACGCTCCGCGCCACGTTCGGGTCGGTCCTCTGCCTGACCCTGACCGCCCTGCTCGGCCTCGGCCTCGCGGCCCTGCTCCGGGACAGCACGGGCGCCATCACGACGGGCCTGGGCCTGCTGTACGCGGTCCCGCTCCTGGCCGACCTCCTGGGCGACCCGAGCTGGCGGGACCGTCTCGAACGCTGGGCCCCGATGCCGGCGGGTCTGGCCATCCAGGCCACGCGGGACCTCTCCCGGCTCCCGATCGGCCCGTGGCCGGGCCTCGGCGTACTGGCGGCGTACGCACTCGGGCTGCTGCTGGTGGCGGGCGCGGCCTTCAGGGTGCGGGACGCGTAGGAGCCGTGGCCGGCCGGCGGTGATGGGCAGGAGCCGTGGCCGCCAAGGCAGTTCAACGGCTCGGCGGCCGGGTGGTTCAGCGGTTCATCGGTGCAGAGGCTCAACGGGGCAGTGGCTCAACGGGGCAGTGGCTCAGTGGTTCAGTCGGCCAGGTCCGGCAGGGCCAGCCATTCCTTCCAGGACAGGTCCCGCCCGATGAACCGCGGCCGCTCGAAGGGCCACGCCTCACCGATCCACCGCGGCACGAGCGCGTCGAGATCCCGCTCCAGTCCGGTCCCCACCCGCTCGTCGACGACCCACCAGGAAATCTCGGCATCCGCCCCGGCCTTCTCCGGCGGATCGATGTAGACGCACCCGTACTCGACGCTCTCCGCCTCGTCGAACAACACGTAGTTGAACGACTCGTGGGCGGCGATCTCGGCCTCGTGCCGCTCCAGGTCCGCCAGGTTCGCCTCGTAGGTGATCGTGGCGGCGGGCCATCCCCAGGCCTCCCCGAAGATGGACCACAACCGCTCCCGCGACGCCATCACCGTCGGGTAGTCGATCGCGGCGTCGCCCCCGGTGATCGGCCGCAGATGATGCCCACCGGGCACGTCGACGCGCAGCGGATGGACGAAGTCAGCGGGCAGCCAGGTCATCCCCGGAGGCTAACCGCCCGCCCGCCGACCCGCACCGGGTTATTCCGTGGGCTGTCCGAGGGGACGCCCGCTGTCGTCGGTGCGGACACCGTCCACGCCGCCGTCGGCGCTCACGCGGACCGCGAGGACCCCTGTCCGCCACGCGGCCGCTCCCACCACCAGGGCGAGCCCCACCAGCACGACACTCACCCACACCGGCGAGCGGTACCCCAGCCCCGCCCCGATCGCGAGCCCGCCCAGCCACGGCCCGAGCGCCCCGCCCACGTTGAACGCGGCCGTGGCGAAACCGCCCGCCAGGGTGGGCGCACCGGCCGCCTCGTACAGCACCCGGGAGATCAGCGTGGACCCGACCCCGAACGACAACACGCCCTGTACGAAGGCGAGTACGACCGCCGCCACCGGGTTCCCGGCGGTCAGGCCGAGGAGGCCCCACCCGACGAGCAGGGCCACTCCGCCCCCGACGAGGACCCCGCCGGGCCGGGCATCCCGAGCAGCCACCGGTAAGCCGGTGGCCGGAGTCTTGACGCCTCGGGGCTGGACATGGCGGCAGGCTTGTGATGCCCGGCTTCCCCGGTCCACTCAATTGTCGGAGAACCTCTCCGCGAGGTCGCGATGCCAGTCCGCGGCCTGCTTCGCCTGAGTGTGGCTGATGGTCGATCCGGGCATGAGGCCCAGGCGTTCGACCACCTCCGCGAGCCGCAGATGCTCGCGCCCCGCGTGTTCACGGCAGGCGAGGCAGGTGACGCTGTCCGGACGAGGAGAGGTCATCGCATACGGCACGCGCAGTCCGCACCCCGTGTCGACAACACTCGGCAGGTCACCGGCCAGACCGAACGTGGACGCCAGCACATTGCGGACAGCGGCGTCGCCCCGGGCCACTTTCGACTCGACATGGATGTGCGGATCATGACCGTGTTCGTTCATGTGTCCTCCTCGCTCCGCTGAGGAGTTCGACTGGGCCACCGTCTGGGTTTGCTCTCCGCGAAGAGTGTGTTCTGGCAATGGCCGGTAGGCGCCGGGGAAAACGGCCCCAAGAGGAAACAGTCCCGAGGGCGCTCGACCCTCTGGTGGTGATCCGCCTCCACCGGCGCGGAGAGTGAGTACGGTTGGCTTTGTTCACTGTAGGTGTCGGTGCCGCACAGCGGATGAGTAGCCACCGTCCGGGACATCGCCGACAGCGCGGCCACCGTCGCGGCACACACATCCAGCACGCCGACCCGGACGCCTCGCCGGTTCGCCCGCTCGGCCAAGAGCTCCTGGGCCCGTGGCGATCGGTCACCAGCCGTCATAGGGCACATCTGCCGCCTTGCCGCTCATCCAGTGATTCGGTGATTCTCGCGTGTGTGCCTCACCCCTGGTCCTCCCGCGGCCACGGGGTCCGTGTCTGGTGCGTGAGGGGATCCGGCTTCGCCGCCGTCGGTTCTCCGTGGGGAAGGACCAGTGCCCGCAGCACTGTAGGGCCCGGTGGCCTGTAGACCAGGCCGATGTTGCGCCATCCCCGCGACTGGAACCCGGCGCAGGCTGCACGATGGGTCCGGTCCACCAGGGTCGCGCCGAGCAGGGCCCGGTGGTCGGCGAGCAGCCGCTCCTGCAGACGGTCGGCCAGGCCGTGGTGCCGCTCGGAGGGGCGGACCAACATCCCGCTGATGGCGAAGATCTGTCCGGCCGCAGTGAGTTGCTCGACGTCTTGCGGCAGTGTCCCCCGCAATCCGCTCCACCAGGAGCCGTCACGCGGCACGGGGAATCCGAACGCGCACCCCACCAGGTCCGGTGCTTCAGCGGTCAGCATGGCGAACCCCGGCCGCCAGATGTCACGTGTGAGACGGCGCAGGAAGTTCTTCTGGCCGCGGTACTCCCGACCGGGCACTGTGGCGCAGGACTCCTCATACAGGTGTGCCAGGTCCTCCTGAAGTCCCTCGGTCTGCCAGCGGTTGAGGCGGCGCAGGATCAGGGGCGTCGCGCGCGTGACGGGTGGCTGGTGGCCTGCCCTTGTGGGTGATCGGGTCGGTCCGGGCGGGGCCGTCACAGCGCACCGCCCGGAAGAGCAGGCAGCGCCGGAGCGAACTGGTGCGCGGCCTGGTGCAGGGGAGAGGACCAAGGGGGCGGTCGGCTCCCGGCGAGGGCGTTCGGGAGGGTGAGGAAGAGGGAGCCGGAGCCGGTGAGGGTGACGAGGCGTTTCAGCGCCGGACTCGGGTGGTGCAGTCGCAGGGTTCCTCCGGCCGCGGCGGTTTGCAACAAGGCGTAGAGGAAGGCGTTGAGACCGCTGCAGTCGCAGAAGGTCACGGCGGTCACGTCGACGTCGATGGCGCGGATGCCGTCGTGCAGGCATCGCTCCAGTGATGCGTGCACCAGGGGTGCCGAATCGAGGTCGATCTCACCGGTCAAGGTGACCAGTGTCTGGTTGTGGGTGTCGTGCCGTTGGACGGTCAGGATGGGTGGGATGCGCATGGGCGGGGTGCCTCGGTTCACGGGACCGTGCCGGGCTTCGGGCGCGGTCGTAGTGTGGTGCAGGCAGGTGAAGGGCCGGTCCAGCAGCGGGTGTTCCGGGGCGTAGGACCCAGCCGGTCCCCTCGGGGATGTGCAGGGCGACGGGACGTATGTTCCGCTCTCCGCAGGCGTGTGCGCCAAACAGCGGTGGCCCGCCGGGGTCTGAGACGTCCATACGCAGCATAGCCCTGGGTCCGGTCCTGCGGTTGGCCTGGGAGAGGGGTACCAGGATGTTTACACGGCGTTGACCGGGCGGCTCCGATGCTCTGCTGCCTTCGGCACGGGTGGGCGGTGGGCTGCCGGCCTGTGCGACAGGCTCCGTCGGGTGGCCCACCGACGCGGTCAGCGATTCGGCGTCGTCGTGATGCCGGTGACGTGAGCGGCCGGCTCGGCCTGCGGCGCCGGGAGGATGCGGTCCTCCCACCAGGACAGGCCCATCACGGTGGCGAGCAGGACGAAGGGGACAGAAGCCGGAACGATCAGTACGTACATACGTACCGCCTGCGGTGGATGCGTGCGACGCGGCGGGCAGCGGAGGGGGATGCCCGCATGGGGCGCATCGGTGCGGCGCCGGGATTGGGTGGCGACGGCGGGCGCGGCCCGTTGGGGGCGGGACGGGTTACGGCACTGATGCGCGAGGTGCGCCCTCGGAGGAGCGCGAGAGGTGTTCGACGCTGCCGGGGGCTCGGGCCGTACCGCACACGCTAGCCCTCGCCGCGCTCTCTGGACAGACGTCAAGTGGCCATCCGGTTCCGGCGGAGGACGCTGACGTGGGTCGCTGTCCGCAACCTCTGGGGAGGGCTACGCTGTTCGTACAGGCCCCGGCCCCCGGCAGTGATGTCTTGTTCCGCTCCGGGGAGGCCCGCCGTGTTCGTTCTTCTTGCCATCCTGATCGTGGTCTTGTTCGGCCTCGGATTCATGAACCCCATCTGGTGGGTGGCCGCAGCGGTGTTGGTCTACGGCGCAGCCCGGCACGGCCACGATCGCGGGGGAGGCGGGATGCGTGGTGGCGGTTCCGATCTCGGGGACTACCGGGACTACGAGCAGCGCCGGGACCGTCAGGACCGCTGGAACCGTCGCTACAGCCGTCGGCACCGGGCGCGCTGGAGGCGCGAGGACCGTCGGGACTACGAACGCCGCGGGTGACCGCTGAAGTTGCGCCCGACATCCAGAGATTCCGGGGCGGCTTCAGCCACCCCGGACGCGCGGAAATCGTGGAGAGGAACATGCCATGCAGCGCACAACCTTGCTTCCGGAGAACTGGTGGGATCTGAGGGCCGAGGCCGTGGTGGGGGAGGCGGCTCAGGACGTCGTGGCGCTGCGCGCCGAGAATGATCAGCTGCGGCGGGCACTGGCCGGCCGTATGGTCATCGACCAGGCGTGCGGCATGGTGATGGTCCTGGCCCCCTGCCGCCGTGGGCCGGCACGGAACCTGCTGATGGATATCTCACGGCAGTGCCACACCCAACTTCCGGAGGTGTCTGCGGCCGTGGTCGCGGCCTGGGAGGGTGAGCCTCTCTCGCGGCTGATGCAGCGGGCACTGCGGGATGCACTGCGGCGGCTCTACGCGGAAGACCGGGGGTGCGACTCCTCACTGGCGGATGAGCCGTCCCCCAGGGGAAGGCCATGAATCACGCAGTCGACATCCGGGAATGGCGCGACCGCGATCCCGTCGACACCGAGGCGTACGAGATCGGTGTGCTGGAGGCGGTGTATGTGGACGCCACCGACTGGAAGGCCATGGCCACCATGCGGATCGGACTGCCCATCCGACACCGTCTGGTTCTTTGTCCCCATCGATGATGCGATCGTCGGGCCGGGGCATCTCAAACGGTCTTCAGGCGCTACGGACTGGCCTGCAAGCCCGGTGCGGTCGGCGAACGGCAACTGGCGGGCCGCTGACCACCTGTGGGCAGGGTGACTGCCCTGTGAGGTATGGACCATGCGCCAGGTGACCACGCCCCGAGAAGAACAGCGGCTGTTGACGGCTGGGACATCGACCGGAGAGGCGGCCCTGGCTGCCGAGATTCTCGAACTGCGTGCCAAAAACGAGCAGTTGAGCCAGGCGCTGGCCAGTCGTGCGGTGATCGACCAGGCGCGCGGCATGGTGATGGTCCTGGCGCCGTGTTCCAGCGGCAGGGCCTGGGACCTGCTGGTGGACGTGTCGCAGCACTGCAACGTGAAACTCCGGGACGTGGCTGCGGCTCTGGTCGCCACGACGAAGGACGAGAGGCTCCCGGAGCCACTGCAGAGGGAGCTGAGCCGAGGGCTGCGGCGCCTCCATCTGGCAGACCGGCGGTGACGGTGTGTGCGCTGAGCGGACGGCACCGGGAGCTGTGGGTTCAACTCTCCGGTGCCTTCGTCCAGGACGGCCGTCGGGCGCCTCCGTTGTGTAGCCCACCTTGTGGAGCTCAAACACCAGGTCTGCCCCTTCCCTGACCTTGAAGCCGTTGAGCGGGCAGAACGGCAGAACGCTCAAGAGCACCACTCCGCCAACGCCTCACCGCGGGGCGGCGCGCCCCGTGGGAAGCCGCAGTTGCTTGGTGCAGAAACTGTTTGAAAGCGGGCCGCCCGGGGACCCGTCCGCCGTGCTTCAGACCGGAGGCACGCCCGTGGGAGCAGCTGTCGCTGCTCCCCAGTGTGCTGCGGTCTGCTGGCTCCCACGGTGAGTGACGCCACCGATCAGGGAGAGACGCGCCCATGCCGTACGCACGCACGAAGGGTCCACGAAGCGCACGCTCCTACGACGACGCGCCGGACACCGCGGCCGCCTTCAGCCGTATCGCCGCCCTGCCGGACGGCCCGGGGAAGTCCGCGCTGCGGCAGGAGGTGGTGTGCGCCTGGATGCCGATGGCCGTACGGCTCGCCGGACGGTTCCGTCATCGCGGCGAGAGCTTCGAGGACCTCAAGCAGGTCGCCCAACTGGGCCTGGTCAAGGCGGTATCGCGCTTTGACCCGAGCCGCGGTACCGCCTTCCCGAGCTTTGCCGTACCGACGATCATCGGCGAGGTGAAGCGGCACTTCCGTGACGAACTGTGGATCGTGCATGTACCGCGGCGCGTGCAGGAGCTGCGCGGCCGGATCCGCTTCGCCGGCAATGAGTTCGCTTCGCTCAACGGCCGCGAACCCTCGGTCCACGAGATCGCCGCGCACAGCGGCCTGACCGAGGCGGAGGTACTGCTGGGCCAGGGGGCGCTGGCCAGCTTCGCCGCCCTGTCCGTGGACGCCGTGCCCGGCCACTCCGAGGACAGCCACCCACTGACCGACACGCTTGGTGGCCTGGAGCCCGGCTTCGACCAAGTCGTCAATCGTGAGGCGCTCCGACCGCTCCTGAGGGCACTGCCCGAACGCGACCGGCAGATCCTGTACATGCGGTTCTTCTGCGAAATGACACAGAGCCGCATCGGCGAGCAGCTCGGCATCTCCCAGATGCACGTCTCCCGTCTACTCACCCACACCTGTGCACGCCTGCGCGACCAGATGATGGCGGACCGCGATCCGAGGAGGGCATCATGACCACGTCCCGGGCGCACAGGCGCAGCCGACCGCCAGGGCATCGGCGGGGTGGCGGGGCGGGACAGTGCATGGTCAGGATGAAGATCCCTGCCGCAGCGAGTACCACGCCTCGTGCCACGCCTCCGACCACGCCCAGAGTGGTGACGACCTAGCTTCGTACGGTGGCTCATAGTGCCGGTGTCCAGCTGCCGCAGGAAGCGTCGCATGGCCGCCACCGTGCGCATGCGGGCATGTGGAGCGGCGGTCCGCCATCCACCACCGCGCGTCAGTGGGCCGGGTGTCGGCGCGAGCGCGATACCGAGCGCACGAGCAGGTACAGCACGGCGGCGATGAGGAGCAGCACGCCGGCGGAGAGCAGATACAGCATGCCGTCGACGGCAGCGCCGATGACGATCAGCGCGATGGCGCAGATGAGCAGAACCAGGAAGAAGACCATGGCGCTACGCCTCCTGGGGTGGTGGCGGAAGGGCGGCCCAGAGGCCGTCCACCCAGTAGTGCCGGTGTCCTCCGATCTCGCACCTACCTCAATTTCAGGGTAGACGCAACCCGTGGCGGTGGCCTGCCGGGCAGAACGGTTCTACCGTGGGGAGAGGAAACAGATCCCAGGAGCGCGCCATGATCATCCTCGGACTCGTCATCCTCGTCGCCGCGGTGGCCATCGCTGTCGCGGGCGTTCTTTCCAACAGCGGCAGCGCCCACGAGCTCACCGGTGGATTCTCTGTCTTCGGTGTCGACGTCACCGGCTCCACCGGCACCCTCTTCCTCTACGGCATCGTCGTCGGGGCGGCGGCTCTGCTCGGGTTGAGCCTGATCCTGGCCGGTACACGCCGCACCACCCGCCGCCGCCGCACCGCACACCGCGGCCGCAAACCGTCCCGGCGCGAGACAGCCGCAGCCGAACAGGAACGCGCTGGCCTGACCAGCGAACGCGACACCCCCCGCGCGCAGACGGCGCAGGCGGAGAGGAAGGACGAAGACCGGGCCGACCTGGTCGGACGCCCCCGCCACAAGCAGCACTGGTTCCACCGCCGGGCCGCTCCCCGCTGACGATCCCGCAGACGGCCTCGACACAGACCTCGGCCGACCCACCGGGCACGGTGACGGTGGGTAGGCAGAGAGCGGGTGGTCCTCATGGAATGGCTGAGAAGGCTGCCCGTGATCGGAAAGCTGATGCGTACGCACGCCTGGCGGGCGTTCGAGCGGCTGGATGCCGTCCACTGGGCCCGGCTCGCTGCGGCCATCACCTTCACCAGTTTCGTCGCGCTCTTTCCGCTGATCACCGTGGGCGCGGCGATCGGCGCCAAGCTTTTGAGTGAGGACCAGCTGGGGAAACTCCAGGACAAGATCACCGACCAGGCGCCGGGCCTCTCCGACCTGCTGGACCTGGACAGCCTCGTCGCGCATGCCGGATCCGTCGGGCTGATCGCGGGCGCGCTGCTGCTCGTGATCGGCATCAACTGGGTCGGCGCCCTGCGCGGGTGCCTGCGCGCGGTGTGGGAGAAGGAGCAGGACCCGGGCAATCCCTTCCTGCTCAAGTTCAAGGACTCCGTAGTGCTGGTCGGCCTCGGCGCGGTCGGGCTGGTCGCGATCGGCAGTTCGGTGTTCGCCAACAGTGCCGTCGGCTGGGCCGCCGACAAGGCCGGTATCGAGGGCGGGGCGGGACGAGCCCTGCTGTTCTTCGCCGGCCTGGCCATCGCCCTGCTCGTCGACTTCCTGCTGCTGGTCTACCTGCTCACCCGGCTACCGCGGGTACACCCGGGCCGACGTGCGGTCGTGGTCGCCGCTCTGATCGGTGCGGTGGGCTTCGAACTGCTCAAGTGGTTGCTGACCGGCTACCTGCAGGGCGTCGCTGGGAAGAGCATGTACGGCGCCTTCGCCGTACCGGTCGCCGTCGTGCTGTGGATCAACCTCATGGCCAGGCTGCTGCTGTACTGCGCCGCATGGACAGCGACAGGGACAGCGACAGGGACAGCAACGGGGACGGCGGTGCGGTCCGGCGAGACAACCGAGGGCGAGAGTCCGGAGCCCGGGATCAGTCCCGCAGATGACGCCGCACCACGCAGGGCGTCAGCCGGCAGCCGCGCACCAGCAGCACCGCACCTCCAGAAGCACGGCCCGTGATCCGACCTTGATTCCTCGTGCTCGGGCAGCTGCGTGCGGTCACCGCTTCGGCGACGGTGTCAGGCCACCAGGCCGGGAAGGACTTCCGTACCGTCGATAAAGGCGCGGGCCACATCGGACAGGCGGCGGTTGTGGGCGCGGGCGTAGCCGCGCAGCGCAGTGAACGCCTGTTCCATGTCGATGTTCTGGCGTTCGGCGAGTTTCCCCTTGGCCTGCTCGATCAGTACGCGGCTGTTCAATGCCGTCTGGAGTTGTTCGTTGAGGACGGTGCTGCGGTGGGTGGAGCGTTGTTGAAGGAGGCTGATGGTGGCGACGTCGGCCAGGGCCTGTCCGATGAGCGTGCCGGCCGAGTCGAAGGGGCCGGGTGTGGCGTGGAAGAGGTTCAGGGCGCCGACGGTCTCGTCCCGCAGGCGCATGGGCAGGGCCTGGACGGCGCCGAACCCGCTGCGGTGGGCTGCTGTGGCGAAGTGCGGCCAGCGGTCGACCTCGCGGGTCAGGTCGGGGACGATCACCGGTGTGCCGGTGCGGTAGCACTCCAGGCAGGGGCCCTCGTCGTTCTGGAGCTGGAAGAGTTCCAGCAGGCGTACCCGTTCGTCGGAGGCGGCCATCACACGGAGTTTGCCGTCCCGGTCGGCGAGCAGCACCCCGGCGGCGCTCGCGTCGAGCATGCTCACGCAGCGGTCGGTGAGCAGGCGCAGGAAGTCGATCAGGTCGAAGTCGGCGACCAGGTTGTCCGCCAGCTCGACGAAGGTTTTGGCCAGGAGCTGCTGATTCATCGTGTCACCCTCGATTGAGACTAGTCCCGCCGGGAGGGGGCGGGAAGCGCAGCACATTCATCGGATGCCACCAGTGCGTCAGGTTTCCTCATCGGTCCCTCTGGGCTCCGTGTCGGGGGAGAAGCGGAGCCGGTGGGCCACCACGTCGGCGGCCACGTCGGCGAGCCGGCGTCCCTGGGTATAGGCGTAGGCGCGCAGCCGGACGAAGGCTTCGTCGATGCCGACTTCGAGCTGGACGGTGAGGATGCCGGTGGCCTGGTCGATCTCCGCCCGGTATCCGCCCAGGTCCTCGAAGCCCCGGTCTGCCAGTGCTCCGTCGACCGGCGCGCCCGTCTCATCGATACGCGCGTCGAGCAGGAGCAGTGTCGCGAGGTCGGCGAAGGCCAGTGCGTCGGCCAGCTCCTCCGCGTCCAGCATGGTGGGGACGTTGGCGTACAGGTCCAGGACTCCCGGGCTGATCGCCCCGATCTGCAGGGGGAGTGCGAAGACGGCGCGTGCCCCGGCGTCCAGGGCCGCATCGGCGAACACGGTCCAGCGGTCCTGCAGTTCACCGGTGAGCAGATCGGGGGTCAGGACGGCCGAGCCATGAGTGAAGGCGTCCACGCAGGGTCCCTCACCCAGGGTGAGCTGCAGCTCCTCCAACTGCTCGCTGATGGTGTCGGTGCTGCACAGGGGATGGCTTGCCGCGGTCCGGGACATCGCCGATACCCCGGCTCCGCCGATCGGGAGCGCGGCCACGGCCGCGGCGCACACGTCCATCACGCCGGGCCGTGCGCCGCGTCGGGCTGCCTGTTCGGCGACCAGCACCTGGATACGGGCCGAGCGGCTGTCGGACCTCATCCGGGCCACCGTGTCCAGGCGTCGTGGGCCAGGCCCTCCAGTCTCGCTGTGGTGCGTTCCCCGAGGGGGAGTACCAGCGCGCGGAACATGGTCGGGTCCGCCGGCCGCCACATTTCTCCGACGTTCAGCCATCCCCAGGAGCGGAACGAGGCGAGGGTCGGGTGATCGTCGGGATCCACCAGGGTGGCGCCGAGGGATGCCTGGTGGTCGCTCAGCAGCCGCTCCTGCAAACGGCGGGCCATGTCCTGGCCCTGTGGGTGTGGCTGGACCAGGATGCTGGTGATCGCGAAGACGCCGCCGGACGCGGTGAGTTGCTCAATGCTCTGCGGCAGTGCTCCGTCGAACCCGAGCCACCAGAAGCCGTCACTGCCCACCGGGAACCCGAAGGCGCACCCCACCAGGTGGTCCGTCTCCGCGATCACCATGGCGAACCCCGGCCGGCGGATGTCACCGGTGAGACGGTTCAGGAAGTCCTGGCGGCTGCGGCTGCGGTATGCCTCAGGGGCGGGCGTCTCGCGGGAGCCGACGTACAGATCCGCCAGCTCCCCGCTCAGGCCCTGTGCCAGCCAGCGGTTCACGCGGCGCAACCGGACCGCGTCCATGGTGGACGGCTCGCCTGCCTGGGGCTTGTGCGGCTGCCCCTGCCTGGGCTGGGCCTTCACCGCGCATCGCCCGAGAAGACAGGCACCCGGGGAGCACTCCGGTGCGGCAGGGCTGGGGCGGCCGTGTCAGGGACGTTCCCGAGAGACGGTGACAGATGCCAGAGCGGAAGGCCGAGAAGCAGGAACCCGCAGCCGGTGACCTCAAGGATCCGCCACAGTGACGGTGCCGGGTTGTGCAGTCGTAGGATCCCGCCGACCTCCGTGGTCCGCTGCGCGGCGTAGAGGAAGGCATTGAGGCCGCTGCAGTCGCAGAAGGTCACGGTGGTGAGGTCGACATCGATGATGCGGATGCCGTCGCTCAGGCACTGTGCCAGTGTCGAGCGCAGCAACGGTGCCGATTCCAGGCCGATCTCACCGGCCAGGGTGATCAGTGCCCGGTGCCTTTGGTCATGGCGGTAGATGGTGAGCTGTGGGACAGGCATGCCGCCTCGGTTCAAAAGACCATCCGGCAGCGAGGTGGGGATACCGGGTTTCCCGGTCCCTCTTGGCGCGCTGCCGGAAGGGGCGTACGTTCGGCGGAGGCGGAACGAGGGCCGGTCCGAGGACCTGTACAACAGGACAGGGGATCCACCCGGTTCCCTCCAGGGATGCGCCGGGTGACGGACGAAAGGTCCGCTCCCCGCAGCCATCTGTGTCGTGAAACGACAAGCCGCCGGGGTCTGGGACGCCTGGACAACAGCATAGCCCTGGCCCAGTGCGACAGACGGTCCGAAGCCGTCCCATCTCAGGATGCGGACGATGTCGAAGCGTGGTGGCGCGCTCATGTCCGGTGCTCCGCACGGTACTTGGGGCCTGCGGTACGTAGGCGGCGGCCAACAGCCGCTCAGGAATGGCAGTCCGTCGACTGCCCGAGGAGGTGGCCTCGCATGACGGAGCCGAACGGTTCAACCCTGCAGAAGCCCGATACCGACGAGGCGAGCACTGGCCTGGGCACGATGCTGCAGGCCGCACGGCCCGGACCTCAAGAACCACCGGAGACCCGCGGCCGGACGACCATTGCGGACGGGGTGGTGGAGAAGATCGCCGGGATCGCCGCACGGGAGGTCCCCGGAATCAACGCACTGGGCGGCGGATTCACTCGCACCATGGGCGCCGTGCGCGACCGGGTCCCCGGCGGGCACGCGAGCGCGGGGCGCGGCGTCAAGGTCGAGGTCGGCGAGAAACAGACCGCCATCGACCTCCAGGTCGTCGTCGAATACGGGGTCAGCATCCGCGAGATCGCCGCAGAGGTCCGCGAGAACGTGATCGCCGCGGTGGAACGGATGACGGGCCTTGAAGTCGTCGAGGTGAACATCGCCGTCAATGACGTACACCTGCCGGACGAGGACACGCCGCAGACCGGCGAGGACCGCGTGCTCTAGCCGCGAGGCGGCAGGGCAAGGACTCCGCCCCATCGCTCCTCCGGGGCATGGGGACACTCACCGAGTGCAGGCGGTGATCGTCTGATCCGGGCGCAACGCGGCCGGCTGGTGGGTAATCCGCAGCGGCTCCGGGTTCGGATCCGTGAGCGAGAGGATGGAACACATCGCTTTGCTCAGCGTCGACTTCCGCTTCTCCGGGTGGAGCTTCCTCGGGTGGAGCTTCGCCGGGTGGACCAGCCGGACCCCACGCCGGCCGAGTGCACGGCGAGGAAAGCAAGCCCGACGAGCATGAGGCTCGTCGGGCTGAAGATCACCTCGGTCGACGTCTCGGTGACACGGATGATGAAGGCGATGACGAAGAATGCGGCGGCCACGAATGCGAGCATCTGTCTACCCCTGCCGATGGACGACGAGCCACACGTGATCCCGGTGGCTGCGCCGCTACCTGCCGGGTGCCCCGGACGGTGCCGATCAGTCGCGTAAATCCCGTGCCGGAGTCGGCGGCGACACCCCGTCGCCCGACCTGCTGAGCCTGTGAACGAGGCAAGCGGGACTCCGATAACGTGCCCCCCTTCGGCCGTCCGGCCCGCAGGTCGACGGAACCGACATGTCGAGCTCAACAACAGATCTGGTGAGCCGTTCCACGGACGCGATCCGTGCAAGCATGAGGAGTGGACAGGCCGTCACCGAGCACCCGGATCCTGATCGGATGCCGCGGTCGGCCATCTGCGACAGTGAGGAGCGCCCCATGGGCGCGAACACGGCCGAAGCCGCGGTACCCGACACCATTCAGGAGCTGACGGACCGACTGACGGCCTCCTACGCCAACCTGCTGACGGCTGCAACCGTGCAGGGCGTGGTGCAGGACTGCTACCAGCCGCTCAGCAACGCTCGTATCCCCAACTACGTGCCGATCCTCGTCGAGCACAACAGCCGCACCAAGCTACGACAACTCACCCGACGCTCCGATCCCACGGCTCTCCTTCGCGAGCACTCCGACGGGACACGAGGCCACTCCATCACGAGGGCCTGCCGAAGGGTTCGAGTCGCCCTGGCCCGCTCAGCCTAGGCGCCAGGACGCCGCGGGCGCCTGAATCGCATGGTGCCGGTCCCTGCCCCGGCCCGGTCTACGCTGTGAGCAGGGTCCTCTCTCCCGTGTCGATTATCGTCGACGGGGGGCCAACCCGCGTTTTTCGGCCCTCAGTCCCCCGGCCACCACGGCCACAAATCCGGCATTGCGAAGCAGCTGGAGCCGCATCGCCGACAATGCGGCTCCAGCCGTTCGCCCACCCTTGGGCCGAGAACCTCAGTAGCGCCCCTCTTGCCGCGGCAAGAGGGGACCGAGTGGGCCGAGGTCGAGGTTCAGGTCTTCGGGGCTCAAGTCGTAGCGCTCGCGTAGTTCGGTCATGCGGTCGTCGAGGATCATGAGCGTCATGCCGATACGTTCTTCCTGCTCCTCGGTCAGGTTGTTCCTTTCGACTCGGCGGATGGCCTGCCGTTCCATGAGCTGGCGCAGCAACTCCACGACGGTGAGCACCAGTCGGACGAGGTCGCGTTCGACCGTGTCCTTGTCCAGGTCGAGGCGTCGGGGCGGGGACGGTTCGGAGCCCGGTGCCGGCGTCGCCTGAGCGCCGACGGGAAGTGAGCGGTCCGTGTCCAGAGGCGGGGGCGATGTACGCGAATCGGGGAGCCGGCTGAGTCCGGGTTCGTCGCGTGGTGTCACGTCAGGATTCCTTCCGTGGCCGCTTCGACCGAGGTGAGCAGGGCGCGCAGGGAGATGCGTACCAGTTCCACGTCGGCGATACAGAGACTGAGGTCTCCCGTGATGACGACACCGCCGGCCAGGAGCCGGTCGAGGAGATCGACCAGAGCGACCTCTGCATGAGGCGGGCCCCCGGCGGTCACGGCGTCGTCTGCGGGATCGCGGGCTCCGCCCTTTCGGCCTGTTCCTGCGGGGGCGAGGCGAAAGAGTACGGGGCCCAGGGTCCGGTGATCTCAAGTCGGACGCCGACGGTCCCGGCCGCGAGCACCTCCACGCGGTCCTGGAAGCTCCGCGTGTGCTTTCGCGGGACAAGGTAGGCCGCGTTGACGACGTTCTCCCCCGGGTTCGCGGACAGGGCGGCCGACTGGGGACGATGATGCCGTATGTCAGTGGCCAGGTTCGCTTCCGCGAGCATACGGTCCACTCGTGCGCCGAGGTCAGCGGCGGCCTGACGGGCCAGATCGTGGCCGTCTCGGCTCGTGCGGCGCGCCCGCAGGTAGTCACGCCCGGAGCGTGGCCGGTCCCCCGGGGACATCGCAGTGGTCGGGTGCGTGATCGACGGATGGGCATAGATCTTGACGCCCCACTCGTCGTGGCCCTCCAACTGGTTCAAGGTGGTGCGGAAGTGGCCGTCGTCGGCGTGCAGGCGTCGCAGCAGGCTGTCGTCGTCGAGGTACACCGTGGCCAGCCGGAGGGGTAGTACTGCCGTATGGGAAGCCAGTGCGGCGATCACCTGGTGATGGTCGCGGGCCAGGCGTTCCAGGTCGGTGATGTCGTCGAGCCGCTGTGCGACGGCCTCTTCGGTGAAGGCGTCGGCGGGTACGTCGCTGACGACTGCGACTGTGCCGGCGCCGCGCAGTATCCGTACTGGCAGCGCGTCGACGCCGCGTAGTTCTCGGGCGGCCCGCTCGGCCGCCTCGTTCTGCAGCAGTACTGCGTACGCGTAGACCGCCTCGGTGAGGCCTGCCGGGCGCGGGGCTTCGGGCTCAGAGAGCATCGGGTTCCTTCAACCGGGCGTTGAGCGACTGGAGTTCGGCGAGAAGGCGTGCGTTCTCCGCGGCGAGTTCCTCCGTGCGGGCGAGGTCGGGTGACTGGGCGGGACGTACGGCACGAGAGGACAGCGTCGGGTCGTGCTCCCACCAGTCGATGCCCATCTCGCGCGCGGTGTCGACCGAGACGATGAGCAACCGCAGTTTGATGGTGAGGAGTTCGATGTCGAGCAGGTTGATCTTGATGTCTCCTGCGATCACGACCCCTTTGTCGAGGACGCGTTCCAGAATGTCGGCCAGATTGCCTGCGCCGCCCGGCTGGGGCGACGGAGCACCTGACCGCCGCACGAGGGCGTCGGTCACGGGGAGCCTTCCTGTAGTGCCGAACCTTCGAAGTCGGCCAGATCCGCGCCGTTGCCCGAGGCGATCTCTTCCAGACGATCCAGGAGTTCGTCCTCCCGAAGGCCGAACTCCTCCTCAGTGATGCGGCCGGCCAGCAGATCAGCCTCCAGTTCGGCCAGTTCACTGTGGATGGGAGCCGGGTCGGCATACTGCCGCTCCGCCTCCTGCACCACCTGTTCCAGCACCCAGGCGACCCCGTGCAGCGGAGCCAGTGGCAGGCCGAGCAGGCTGCCCAGCAGACCCATACGGCGCTCTCCTTCCGGTCGGGAGGTGGCGGGGCGAAGTGCGGTGCGCGGTCGCGCGGTCAGACGAAGCTGTAGGGCGGGAGAGGGCCGGTTACCCGGAGTTCCAACCCGTGCCCGAGGCTCTCGGCAACCTGGCCCACGGACGCGGCGAACGCATCCGCCTGCCCGCGTTCGATCAACAGGCTCAGGTTCAGGAAGACCTCGCCCGTCGGATCACCCGCGGCGACGCGGTGGGCCAGCGGCTCCAGTCGGCGGGCGATGTCCCGGGCGTGCTGCTCCTGTAGCGCCTCGACCCCGGCGGCGACGACCGTGCCGAGGGACACCTGGTCGTCGTGCGTCCCAGCGCCGTCCCGGGTGAGGGCGCTCAGGCGTCGGGCTTCGGCACTGCCGCGCAGGACATCCCGCAGGGCGGTGTCCTCGTCCTGCAGGGCCTTGACGTTGAACTCGACGCGGTCCTCGACCTCTCGGAGCCGATCGGTGAACAACGACTCCTGATCCGCCAGCGCGCGGCGCACCGCGCCGTCGTCGGGGGCGAGTGTGCCGAAGCGCAGGGGCACCACGGCACCTGCGGCACCGAGCATCAGCAGCACATTCTGATGGGCGATCAGATCTCTTCGTTTGGCGCGTAGTTGTGCCGGCGCCTGGCTGACGACGGCGGCCACCCGGGCAGTGCGTACCGCCCGCAAGGGCGCGGGCGACGCCCCGATTCCGGTGGCACCGTCGACCGGCAGCGGGTGGTCGGCGTCCGTGACCGCATAGAGGTAGAGCGGCATCCGTCAGGCCTTCCCGTCCTGCTGTCCCTTGGCCTTGCCGCCCGGGGTCTTGTCGGGTGCGACGGTGGTGTCCTCCTCGTGGCGGGCCGCGGTCGAAGCCGGGGCGTCGATCACCTGCTGCACGGTGGTGTCGGCGCTGTGCGCCGCGGGATCCGCCACCGGGACCGCGGCACCGGCCGCCGGGGCGGCAGCGCTCACCACGGTCGCCGCTGTCGGGGCGACGGCTCCCACCACGGTGCCGACCGTCTGGCCCGCTGCGCCGACCACTCCGCCGACGGTCGGTGCCACGCTTTGGACCAGTCCCCCGACGGTCGGGGTGACGGCGCCGACGACGCCACCGACGGTCTGCCCGACCGTCCCGACCGCCTGTCCCACCGTCTGTCCGAGGTTCCCGACAACTGGGACCGCGGCACCGGTACCGGGCTGCCAGGCGGTGACGGGCTGCCCCTGCATGACGACAGTGCCGGGAGCAGGAGCTGCCGCGACGCCCGGCGAGACGGCCGCCGGAGCTCCGGATGCCACGGCAGTGGGCAGGGCCGGAGTGAACAGCGCGGGCGCCGGAGTCACCACGGGAGTACCGCGGTTCTCCAGGTCGAGGCGATTGGTCGCCGCGGCGAAGCGCAGGTAGGTGTCGACGCTGGCGATGACAATGCGGATGTCGACGCGCAGGATCTCGATGCCGATCACCGACACCCGGATGAAGACATCGATCACGAGTCCGCGGTCAAGGATCAGGTCGAGGATGTCGTAAAGGCCCCCGTCGGTCTTCTGGGCGCGGGGTGCGGCGGTCTGGGCGAGCACGGTCATCGGAGAGGTCCCCTCTGAGAGGTGGGGCGAAGGCGTGCGGGGCGGTTGTCGGCGATGGGCTGTCGCGGGATCGACGTACGGCAACTGGACGGAGGTCCCGGACCGGCGCAACCGGGTCGGGGGGGCGAGGACGTCGCAGGCATGGCCGTTTGCGACAGCAGGCGGAGCAGTCATGCACAGGAGTCTGCGTCGCACGGAGGGAAGCGATGCATCGGCAACTCGGTCGCTGCGCGGGCTACCTCGCACGCCCTCACTGCCGGTCGACCTGGCCTCGGGTGTAGCGGCGGCTGCGGGCGTAGCCGAGAAGGAGACCGTCGGCGTCCAGCGTCACTCGGTAGACGGCAAGGACGCTGGTGGAATCGGGGATGCGCTCCAGCTCCACAACCTCGACGTCGACCTGCCAGCCCGTCCCGTCGCGGCTGATCGCCGAGACCGACTCCGGTGTACGGCCCAGAAGTTCGGCAAGTTGGGCGCGCGCGTTACGCATCGCGCCCACGGCATCACCGGCCACAGGGGTCCCAGCGGCGGGTGACGACGGCGCCGAGCCCGGCGCGGGGTCGGATAAGTCGCTCGTGCTCATAGTTCGTCCGGTCCGTCCAGCTGGAAGGTACGTCCGACAGATCACGACGTGTCGGCAGGCCTTTCGCGCGCCCTTCGAGCGCGACGGCCGGCATACGCCGACTCACCAAATGTCGTGCACATGATATGAGCACATCTTGAACACGTGATGCCCGCAACTTCTACATACTGAGTACGCGAATTTTCGCGACCCCACCCACCCCACGCGACAACTGCACTCACCAGGAGCCCAGCGAAGGACAATCCGGCCACGTCCACGCGGTAGCGGGCAACAGCACGCCGGCGACGCCAGAAGCCCTCGGAGCGCTCGACGATGGTCACCGCCGTGACGGACTCACCGTGAGTCCTGCCGGGGTCCAGTAGGGAACGGATGGCCGATCCTGCCGAAATGAAGCAGTAAGCCGACGCCGGCTACGTCCTGCTGGACGGCACCTTGGCGGAGTGCGACCGGGTCGGCGACGGGCGGGCCGACTACTCCCACTGTGAGGATGGTGGCCGTGTCGTGAGGTCGGGCGGGTAGCCCTTGGCTCGCAGGTAGGTGTCGGGTGCCAGGGCGACGATGTAGCCGTGCGGAATGTCGGAGTCGGCGTTGCAGCGACGGATCCGCTGCTGCAGCTGAAGGGCCTCGGGGACGGCCAATCGGTGCCAGCGAAGCCTCCAGGATTGGCGTCCTGGGGGCTTTCGTATGTCTGGCTTCGGTGGAGGCAGGCGTCCCCATCGCTACTCGACCGAGGTCGATGCGAAGTGCCGTCAGGGGACTCAGCGTCTGATCCACACCGACCGGCCGACTCGGAGCCAAATCAGAGGGCGATTGCCTCTGACCGGCTCCGAGCGGCCCCGGTCGAATCGGGGTCGAATCAGTGTGTTTTCCTCTGACTGCCTTCGATCGCCTCTGCAACCCGTCCTAGCAGGTCACAGCCATTTCGGCCTTCATGAGTCACCCCGCGAAGGCCCGGCAGCCTCTGGTCGATGGTCAACGTGCGCAAGGTCGAGGCCCTCACCGCGGCCGGCCGGATGCGGCCCCCGGGGCTCGCGGAGGTCGCGGCGGCCAAGGCGGACGGCCGCTGGGAGGCGGCGTACGAGTCCCAGCGGAACACCACGGTCCCGGACGACCTGGCGGCCGCCCTGGACCGCAGCCCGCGCGCGAAGGCCTTCTTCGAGGGGCTCGGCAGGACGGATCAGTACCTGGTCATCCTGGGCCTGCTGAAGGCGAGGACCCCGGAGGTCAGGGCGGCCCGCCTGGAGAAGGCGATCACGGGGCTCGAATCCGGCCGCCGGGCGCGGTGACGTGCCGACAGGCCCCAAGACCTGGTTCCGACAGACCCCAGGACCTGGTTCCGACAGGTCCTAGACCCCGGGCTGCCCGCCCCCGTGCCGGAAGAGGTCGTTGAGGTCCGTCTGGGAGATCTGGTCGTCGGCGTACGCGAACGTGCCGTGGTCGGCCAACTCCCGTGCGGCGCGCAGCAGATGGCGGTACATCGTGCGGGCGATGCTGCCGCCGACCGTGACCCGCCGCACTCCGAGCGCGCGCAGGTCGTCCAGCGAGAGCGCGTTGCCGGTGAGTCCCATGACCACGTTGAGCGGACCGTCGAGTTCGCGCACCAGCGTGCCGATGGTCGCGGCGTCGCCGGCACCCGGCACGAACGCGCAGTCCGCGCCGGCCGCCAGATACGCGTTGGCCCGCCGTACGCACTCGTCGAGCGAACCGCCGACCAGCAGCGCGTCGGTCCGGCCGACCAGGACGAACGGCTCACCGGCGGAGTCGACGGCGGCCCGGGCGGCGCGGATACGGTCCTCTCCGAGCGCAGTGTCGTAGAGCGGCCGGGCACGGTCGCCGGTGAAGTCCTCGATGTTGCCGCCCGCGGCTCCCGCCTTGAGCGCCAGCGAGATCGTGGTCGCCACGGTCTCGGGCGCCTCGCCGTATCCGTCCTCCAGGTCCGCGCTCAGCGGCACCCCGACCTCGTCGGCGATCTCGTGGACCCGGCGCATCATCGTCTCGCGGTCGACGCGGCCCTCCTCCGGTGCCTGCTCGGCGAAGAAGTCGTGGTCCGGGCGTCCGAGGGAGAACGCGACCCCCGCGCTCGTGGTCGCCACGGCGGGAAAGCCGGCCGACTCCAGGATCCGCGCACTTCCGACGTCCCACGCGTTGGGGAGCAGGAAGCAGCCCTCCCGATGCAACTCGACGAAGCGTTCCGCCCGTTCGCGCCTGTCGCTGTCGCTGTCGCTGTCGCTGTCGCTGTCGCTGTGGCTGTCGCTGTCGCTGTCCACGCGGCCCTTCCTCGGTCCCGTGACGATCCGTGGCCCTCCGACCGGCTGATCGCCTTCCGCCCGGCCGAGGAAGAACGTACGACCCGGGGCCATGAACCGGAACCCCCGACGCGCCCCGGACCGGACCCCGACGCGCCCCGGACCGGACCCCGACACGCCCCTGACACACCTGAGCGCCCGCCTCCCGCTCCCAGGAAAACCAGGGAAGCCGGACGACGGGCGCGCTCAGAGATCAGTCAGTTGCCGGAAGGAATCCCGAACCCGATCAGTCGGCGTTCTTGATCGCCGAGATGTCGAAGTTCAGCTTGATCTTGTCGGAGACGAGCACGCCACCGGTCTCCAGCGCCGCGTTCCAGGTGAGGCCCCACTCGGAGCGCAGGATCTCCGCCTTGCCCTCGAAACCGACGCGCTCGTTGCCGAACGGGTCCTTCGCGGAGCCGTTGAACTCCAGGTCGATGGCGAGCTGCTGGGTGGTGCCGAGGATCGTCAGGTCACCGGTGATGCGGTAGTCGTCGCCACCGAGGGCCTCCGCCTTGGTGGAGCGGAACGTCATCGTCGGGAACTCGTCCGTCTTGAAGAAGTCCGCGCTCTTCAGGTGACCGTCACGGTCGGCCGAACCGGTGTTGATGCTCTCCATTTTGACGTCGAGGGAAGCCGTCGACTGCGACGGGTCGGCGCCGTCGAGGTGCAGGCTGCCGGAGAAGTCCTGGAAGCCGCCCTTGACGTTCGTCACCATGGCGTGACGGGCGACGAAGCCGATCGTCGTGTGGGACGGGTCGATCGTGTACTCGCCCGTGAGGGCGGCAAGGTCGGGGTTCACGGCGGCGGGCGCCGCGGTGGTGGTGTCGGTCTTGTCCTTGCTGCCGAAGAGGCCCATGACTAACTCCTTGAGGGGACGAGCCCGGCCTTGCGCCGAAGCTGTTTAACGTTCAACGACATCGACCATAGGCCTATTCCTTACGGGTTTCAACAGAACGCCTGGTGTGTTGCGTCGATTACACCCAGTTGTCATTGGTCTAGTCCTAAGATCACCCGTTGCCCCTCTGGTGAGCACACGGACACCTCGGGCACCATCGCCTGGCATGACCCCCACCCGCCGTACGTTCCTCCTGGCAGCGGCGCTCACGGCGAGCCCGGCGCTCATGCCCACCCCTTCCGCCCACGCGGCCCGCGACGACGACGAATACGACACCCTCCGCCTTCGCTGGCTGGAGATCGCCCTCGGCGCCGGCTACGACCCGGCCGCCGAGCCGTACGCCGCCCGCCTCGCCGAGACCGGCGAACTGGCCCGGGGCTTCCGGCAGACCATGGCCCCGACCGCGACTTCCCTCTGGCCCGGTTACCCCTATGACCCGCCGACAGGCATCACCCAGAGCTACAGCCGGCTGTGGACGATGACGCAGGCGTACGTCCAGGAGGGCACCGGCTCCACCGGCGACGCGGGCCTGCGCACGGACATCCTCCGCGGCCTCGACCACCTCTCCGCCACCGTCTACAACCCCTCCACCACCCGTTACGGCAACTGGTGGGAGTGGCAGATCGGCAGCCCCCGCCTCCTCATGGACATCGTGGCCGCCCTCCACGGCGAACTCACCCCCGCCCAGGTCGCCGCCGCCTGCGCCGCCGTCGACCACTTCATCCCCGACTCGATGCTCCGCGACTACTCGGGCACCTCGACCGGCGCCAACCGCGTCGACCTGTGCCGCTCCGTCGCCCTGCGCGGCATCCTCGGCCGCGCCCCCGAGAAGACCGCGCTCGCCCGGGACGCGCTCTCACCGGTCTTCCCGTACGTCACGAAGGGGGACGGGCTGTACGCCGACGGGTCGTTCGTCCAGCACACCTGGGTCGCGTACTCGGGAACGTACGGACAGGTCCTGCTCGACGGACTCGGCCGCCTCTTCGCGCTGCTGGCCGGTTCGACGTGGGAGGTGACCGATACGAACAGGCAGATCGTCCTCGACAGCGTGGAAGGCGCCTACGCGCCCCTGATCCACGACGGGCTGATGATGGACAGCGTCAACGGGCGTGCCATCAGCCGCGGTTACCTCAAGCTCGACGACCGCCACATCATGCGCAGCGACCACTTCCACGGGCAGGGACTGATCGCTGCGATCGCGCTCCTTGCCCAGGGCGCGAGCGCGGCGGAGCGCGAGCGCTGGCACGCGAGCGTCAAGGGCTGGATCGAACGGGACACCGTCACACCGCTTCTGACGGCACCCCAGTTCGGCGTCGGCGACCTGGCCCGGCTGCACGCTGTCGCGGACTCGGCGGTCGAGGCCGCGCCCGAACCGGTCGGCCACCGACTCTTCGCCGCCATGGACCGGGCCGTCCACCGCCGCCCCGGCTTCACCGCGAACATCGCCATGGCGAGCGACCGGATCGCGTACTACGAGTGCGGCAACGGCGAGAACCCGCGCGGCTGGCACACGGGCGCCGGAACGCTCTACTGGTGGGCCGGTGGTCCGGGGAGCCGGAGTGGCCGGGCCGATCAGTACACAGACTGGTACTGGCCGACCGTCGACTGGTACCGGCTCCCCGGCACGACCGTGTCCACCAAGCGGCTCGCGGACAGGGCCGGCGGGGAGTGGGGCGAGCCCAAGCCCGCCGTGCGCTGGGTCGGCGGGGTGACGGACGGGGAGTTCGCGGCCGTCGGACAGCACCTGTTGGGCCTCGGGTCGACCCTGAAGGCCCGCAAGTCGTGGTTCTGCCTCGCGGACACGATCGTCTGCCTGGGCGCGGGCATCACGGCCACCGACGGCGTCCCGGTCGAGACGGTCGTCGACAACCGCAACCTGGGGGAGGGCGGCACGCAGACCCTCGTACGGGGCCCCGGGTGGGCGCACCTGGAAGGCCACGGCGGCTGGGTGGTCCTGGACCGGTCCGCCCTGCGCACCCTCCGCGAGGACCGCACCGGCGCCTGGTCCGACATCAACACCACCAGTACCGCCGAACGCCGGACCCGCCGCTGGCAGACCCTGTGGCTGGACCATGGCACGGACCCGGTGGACGCCACGTACGCGTACGCGGTCCTGCCCGGAGCCTCGCGCCGCACGGTCGCCGACCGCGCGGCCGACCCCGGCCGGCTGTCGATCCTCGCCAACGACTCCGGCCGACAGGCCCTGTCCGTGCCTTCCCTGGGCCTGACCGCCGCCAACTTCTGGCGGGCGGGCAGGGCGGGCCCGCTCACCGCCTCGGCCCCCGCGAGCGTGCTCGTACGCCGTCGCGGCCGCACCGCTACCCTCTCCGTCAGCGAACCGCCGCGCACCGGAGAGGCCCTGGAGATCGTCTGGGACCGTCCCGTACGCCGGGTCGTTCATGCCGGTCCCGGCGTCGAGGTGCTTGCCACCGGACGCCGTCTGAGGGTGCGTGTCACTCCGGGGATGGCATGCGCCACGCATGAATGTGAGGTGGCTCTCAGCTGACGGCTTTGTGCGACCCCTACAAGCCACACGCCCCCTGAGCAGTCGGATCGCCTGCATGCGGTCGTGGTTCTGTTCAGGGGTACCAGTAAAACGGGCCGGAGACTGTACGGAGTCGACGGCCCGCTTTCCTTGGTGGGCTTCGTAAGGTCGCTACATGACCGTTTTGGACGAGACCGGATCCTCGGCAGGCGAACCCACCGACGCCCGCGGGCGCGTGGCCGAACTGCACGCGATCCGTGCGGAGGCTCTTCGCGGACCCAGTGACAAGGCGACCGCGGCGCAGCACGCCAAGGGCAAGCTGACCTCCCGGGAGCGGATCGAGCTTCTGCTGGACGCCGGCTCGTTCAACGAGGTCGAGCAGTTGCGCCGGCACCGGGCGACCGGGTTCGGCCTGGAGGCCAAGAAGCCGTACACGGACGGTGTGATCACCGGCTGGGGCACGGTGGAGGGCCGCACGGTCTTCGTGTACGCGCACGACTTCCGGATCTTCGGCGGCGCGCTGGGCGAGGCCCACGCCACGAAGATCCACAAGATCATGGACATGGCCATCGCGGCCGGTGCCCCGCTGGTCTCGCTGAACGACGGTGCGGGCGCCCGGATCCAGGAGGGCGTCAGCGCGCTCGCCGGTTACGGCGGCATCTTCCAGCGCAACACGCGCGCCTCCGGTGTGATCCCGCAGATCTCCGTGATGCTCGGTCCGTGCGCGGGCGGCGCGGCCTACAGCCCGGCCCTGACGGACTTCGTGTTCATGGTCCGCGAGACCTCGCAGATGTTCATCACTGGCCCTGACGTCGTCAAGGCGGTCACCGGCGAGGAGATCACCCAGAACGGCCTGGGCGGCGCCGACGTGCACGCCGAGACGTCCGGGGTGGCGCACTTCGCGTACGACGACGAGGAGACGTGCATCGCGGAGGTCCGCTACCTCCTGTCGATGCTTCCGCAGAACAACCGCGAGAACCCCCCGGTGACCCACTCCGAGGACGAGGCCGACCGCCGCTCGGACGTGCTGCTGGACCTGGTCCCGGCGGACGGCAACCGTCCGTACGACATGACCAAGGTCATCGAGGAACTCGTCGACGACGGCGACTACCTGGAGATCCACGAGCGCTGGGCCCGCAACATCATCTGCGCTCTCGCCCGTCTCGACGGCCAGGTGGTGGGCATCGTCGCCAACCAGCCGCAGAGCCTGGCCGGGGTGCTGGACATCGAGGCGTCGGAGAAAGCTGCGCGTTTCGTCCAGATGTGCGACGCTTTTAACATCCCGATCGTCACGCTGCTGGATGTACCCGGCTTCCTTCCGGGTGTCGATCAGGAGCACGGCGGCATCATCCGCCACGGCGCGAAGCTCCTCTACGCCTACTGCAACGCGACCGTGCCGCGGATCTCACTGATCCTGCGCAAGGCCTACGGCGGCGCGTACATCGTCATGGACAGCCAGTCCATCGGCGCGGACCTCACCTACGCGTGGCCCACCAACGAGATCGCCGTGATGGGCGCCGAGGGCGCCGCGAACGTCATCTTCCGTCGGCAGATCGCCGAGGCCGAGGACCCCGAGGCGATGCGCGTCCGCATGGTCAAGGAGTACAAGTCCGAGCTGATGCACCCCTACTACGCGGCCGAACGCGGTCTGGTCGACGACGTCATCGACCCCGCCGAGACCCGCGAGGTACTTATCCGCTCCCTCGCGATGCTGCGTACGAAGCACGCCGACCTGCCCTCCCGCAAGCACGGAAACCCGCCGCAGTAGTAACTCGACGGACCCATCGCGGCAACCCCGCGGACCCCTCTCTCACGGAGACTCACACACATGGACATCCCTGATATTCGCGTCGAGAAGGGCCACGCCGAGCCCGAGGAAGTCGCCGCCATCACGGCCATCCTCTTGGCCCGCGCCGCCTCCGCCCCGGCGGCGGCCCCGACCCACCGAGGCCGCGCGAAGGCAGGCTGGCGCCGACTGGAACGCGAGCCGGGCTTCCGCGCCCCGCACAGCTGGCACGGATAGGCTGCGCCGCTCAGGCGTATGTGAAGGGCCCCCTCCCGGCGGAGGGGGCCCTTTCTCGTGTGCCTGGACGCGGGTTCGTTCGTAGGGTGCGGGTTGCCTGTGGTTGCGCTCGCGCAGTTCCCCGCGCCCCTAAAAGACCAAGGGGCGGACCGGTGCTTTTAAGGGGTGCGGGGAACTGCGCGGGCAACCACGGCGTGCCCGCAGCCGAAGACGTACCCGGGGCCGAACACAAAGGGGGCCCCTCCCAAAAGGAAGGGGCCCCCTTCGTACGGCTGAGTGCCGCAGGCCTACCGCAGGCGCGCCATCAGCGCATGCTCCACCAGCGTGATGAGCGCCGACTTGGCGTCCGCGCGGTGGCGGGCGTCCGTGGTGATGATCGGGGTGTCGGGCCCGATCTGGAGCGCCTCCCGGACCTCGTCCGGGTTGTACGGCTGGTTGCCGTCGAAGCCGTTCAGGGCGATCACGAACGGCAGTCCGCTGTTCTCGAAGTAGTCGACCGCGGGGAAGCAGTCGGCGAGACGGCGGGTGTCGACCAGGACGATCGCGCCGATCGCGCCGCGTACCAGGTCGTCCCACATGAACCAGAAACGGTCCTGGCCGGGCGTACCGAACAGGTACAGGATCAGGTCCTGGTCCAGGGTGATACGGCCGAAGTCCATGGCCACCGTGGTGGTGGTCTTGTCTCCCGTGTGGGTGAGGTCGTCGATGCCCGCCGAGGCGGACGTCATGACGGCCTCGGTACGCAGCGGGTTGATCTCCGAGACGGCCCCGACGAACGTGGTCTTGCCCACGCCGAAGCCGCCCGCCACCACGATCTTCGCGGACGTGGTGGAGCGGGAAGGCCCTCCGCTAGAGCTTGCGAAGTCCACTGAGCACCCTTTCGAGCAAAGTCACGTCTGGCTGACCGCCGGCGTTCTCGTCGCCGCCGGGCTGATGGATGGCGACCAGGCCCGCCTCCGCCAAGTCGGCGACGAGGATCCTGGCCACGCCGAGAGGGATCGTCAGGAGGGCCGAGATTTCGGCCACCGACTTGATCTCCCGGCAGAGGTTGCAGATCCGCTGATGCTCGGGCAGCTGGCCCTGCATCTGGTGCGGCTGCGCGGTGGTGTGCACCAGTGCCTCGATGGCGAGCTGATACCGAGGCCTGGTGCGGCCGCCCGTCATGGCGTAGGGGCGGACCAGCGGGTTGCTGGCGCCCCCCGCGGGCGACGGTTCGGGAGAGCGCCGCTGCGGCTGCACGGGCTGGATGCGCGGCGCCGGCGGCTGGTCGTACGGGGAGGGCCCGGGACCCTGGGGTGCGTAGGGCTGTTGGCGCCGCGGAGACGGTGCGGAGGGGAAGTTGTACCGGTTCGGCGAGTCGTTCCCGCCCTGGCCCTGGCCAGGGCCATAGGACCAGTTGCCCGAAGACGAACCGCCTGGGGGTGTTGCCACTTTCTCCTCCTCCGACTGTGCCGGGCCCATCAATGTGGAGCCGCGTCCCGAAACCTTAAGGCCACGGGACGCCAAAACGCATCGCTTGTCTGCTAGTTGAGAAGGCTCCCCTGGAGCTCCGCACGCAGATCAGGCGTCAGGACCGTACCGGCACGGTCCACCAGAAGGGCCATCTCGTACCCGACGAGACCGATGTCCGCTTCCGGATGTGCAAGTACTGCGAGCGACGATCCATCGGAAATGGACATGATGAACAGGAATCCCCGCTCCATCTCCACAACCGTCTGATTCACGCTCCCGCCCTCGAAGATGCGGGACGCGCCCGCGGTCAGCGAGGTGAGACCCGACGCGACGGCCGCCAGCTGGTCGGCACGGTCACGCGGGAACCCTTCGGACATCGCCAGAAGGAGTCCGTCGGCGGAGACCACCACCGTGTGCGACACCCCGGGGGTGTTGTCCACGAAGTTGGTGATCAACCAGTTCAGGTTCTGCGCCGCCTGGCTCATCGGGCTCACACTAACGCTCCTGGTTGTAGGTGCTGTCAGGACCGAAGCCCTGGCCGTTCGTTTCGCTTCCTGCGTTACGCCCCCTCTGGACCCCTCGGCGCAGGTTGCTCAGCCTGCCCCGGACGTCCTCAGGAGCGCGGGAGACCTGGGGGCCGCCCTGTGGGGTCGATTCCGCGGTGCCCTCGACCAGATTGGCCTTGGGTACACGCCTCGGCAGGCCGGAGGAGGTGACCCCGCCCGCCTTGGGCTTCTTGAGCTGCTCGGCGCGTTGCCACATCTGGTCGTTGTTCGACCGCCAGTCGCCCTTGCCGCCGCTTGAGTTGCCGTCGTTGCCGCCGCCGAAGGGAGCCGGCGATTCCTGGCCCACGGACTGCTTGCCGCCCGCGCTCGCGGTGGAGCCGCGGCGGGGAAGCCCGGCGTCGGTGGATCCGCGGCGCGGAAGCCCGGCGTCGGTCAGCGCGTGGGCGGCGGGAGAGGCCGTTCCCGGACGCTCGAAGCCTACGCGGTCCTGCTCGGCCACGTCAGCGGCCTGCACGGGTTCCGCTTCGGGAGCGTACTCGGAACGGTAGCCGTTCTGGTACGTGTCCTGCTGCGGCCAGTCGTCCTGGTAGGACTGCTCTTCGAAGGCCGAGAACGTGTCCCGCGCGGGAGCGTGGGCCGGCTGCGGCTCCTCCTGGACGGGCTCCGCATAGGCGGTTTCCGGGTACCCGCCGTTGGCCGGGAAGTACGTCTCGTCGTACGACGCCTGCTGCGGCTCCTCGTACGGCGTCTGCTGGTCGTACGCGGGCGCCTCGCTGTACGCGGCCGCTCCGTTGTCGTACGCCGCGGCCCCGTTGTCGAAGGCCTGCTGACCGTTGTCGTAGCCCTGCTGCGGGTTGAACTCGTCGCTGAACGACGGGGCCCCGCCCTCCAGCTCGCCGTGCGTCTGGGCCTCCAGGGCCGCCCGGCGCTCCTCACGCATCAGCGAACGGCCCACGGGGTCCAGCTCGCGTATGTCGTCCGGGACCTCGGCGTAGCGGCTGTCGTCGAAGCCCAGCTCGGCGGCCGTACGCATCGACTGGCCGCCGCTCTGGAACTCCTCGCCGCCGAAGGGCTGCTGCTCCGGGATGATCTGCGAGACGGTGAACTCGTCGCGCTGCGGTGCCGTCTCGCCACCACCACCGTGCGTGATGATGTCGGGCAGCATGACGAGCGAGGTCGTACCGGCCTGCTCGCCCGAGGGGCGCAGCTGGACGCGGATGCCGTGCCGGTCGGACAGCCGGCCGACCACGAACAGACCCATGCGCTGCGAGATCGCGGCGTCGACGGTCGGCGGGTTGGCCAGCTTGTGGTTGATGTCCGCGAAGTCCTCGGCGGTGAGGCCGATGCCCTTGTCGTGGATCTCGACCATGATGCGGCCGTCCGGAAGACGGGTCGCGGTGACGCGGACCTTCGTCTGCGGCGAGGAGAACGTGGTGGCGTTCTCTAGGAGCTCGGCGAGCAGGTGCACGAGGTCGGTGACCGCGCGGCCGTGGATCTCGGCCTCCGGTACGCCCGACAGCTCGATGCGCTCGTACTGCTCCACCTCGGAGGAGGCGGCGCGCAGCACGTCGACCAGCGGGACCGGCTGGTCCCAGCGGCGGCCCGGCTCCTCGCCGGCGAGGACCAGGAGGTTCTCGCCGTTGCGGCGCATGCGGGTCGCGAGGTGGTCCAGGCGGAAGAGGTTCTCCAGCTGGTCCGGGTCGGCCTCGTTGTTCTCCAGCTCGGTGATCAGGGTCAGCTGGCCCTCGATCAGCGACTGGTTGCGGCGCGACAGGTTGGTGAAGATCGCGTTGATGTTTCCACGGAGCAGGGCCTGCTCGGCGGCCAGTCGTACGGCCTCGCGGTGGACCTGGTCGAAGGCGCGGGCGACTTCGCCGATCTCGTCCGTGGTGGTGATCGGGATGGGGGTGACCCGGGTGTCGACACGTCCCGGGTCGGTGCGCGAGAGCTGGTCGACCAGCATCGGCAGGCGCTGCTCGGCGACACCGAAGGCCGCGTTGCGCAGCTGGCGCATCGAGCGGCTCATCTGGCGGGCCATGAGGCCGGCGATGATGAAGGCGGCGAGCAGGGCCACGATGACGATGGCGCCGTTGACGAAGGCGTCGCGCTGGGCATCGGTGGCGATGTCGCCCGCGTCGCTCACCGCCCGGTTGATGAGCTCCTGCTCGACCTCGCTGTAGCCGTCGAACTTGAGGGTGGAGGCCGCCATCCAGGTCTCGGGCGTGACGCCCTGCTGGGCCAGGTCGCTGGGTGAGGCACCGGTGGCGATGGCCTGGATCATGCCGGTCATGGAGGGCGGGGCCTTGTAGGTACCGCCGGCGGCCTCGGTCTTGCTCTTGGCCTCGGCGGCGAGCTTCTTGCCGTCGGCCTCCTTCTCGGCCATGACCTGCTTGAGACGCGCGGCGTCCTGCGCCGTACCGCCGGAGACGTACTCCTGGACGGCCACGTTCTCGAGGTAGGCGTACGACGTGAAGGCCGTGACCTGCTGCCTGAAGATCTTCTCGTTGCTGCTGGGCTTCACCAGGAGGTGCATGCCGATCGAGCGCTGCAGCGAGGCGGCACCCTTCGACAGGGCGACGGCGTACACGGTACGGCCGTAGCTCGTGATGTTGCCCGTGCCGAGGCCCAGCTCGTTCGAGAACTCCATGAGGAGGTGCTCGACGGTGACGTAGCCCTCTTCGGTCTTCGTCGGGTCCATCGCGGTGGTGAAGGCGGCCTTGCGCAGCTGGGTCAGCGTCGGCTCGGCCTGCTCCACCAGATTCAGCCGGCGCTCCAGGCCCTGGCCGGACGGCATCCCGACGACTTCCTTGTGGAACGCGTCCTGCTTCTCGTCCGTGAAGGCACGGGCCTGCTTGACCGTCGCGTTGTCGCGGTCGCCCTCCAGCAGCGGCTGGGCGGAGACGTCGCGCTCGTTGAGGAGCGCCTCGGCGTACTGCCCGGCCGCGTCGACGATCTTGGCGACCTTCTCCGCGTCCTGGGCCTCCTGCCAGGTGTCGATGGAGCTCTTCACCTGGAAGCCGCCCATGACGAGCCCGACGATCACGGGTATGAGCAGAATGGCGTTCAGCCTGGTCGGCACACGCCAGTTGCGCGGGGACAGACGTCCGCCGCTCTTCGGGGGTGGGGCCGCCGGCTCCGAGCCGGACACATGTGCGGGTGCCGCTCCGCGCGGCGGCGGGGTGAAGTTGCCCCGTGCCGACGGCTCGGGACCGTTCTTGCTACGCCTCACTCGACCAACAACCTCTCGGCGTGTGCACCTTCGTCGTGCCGCGTGTGTCTTCCGGCCCTTACTACTGGGCAGTTCTGGCATTCCAGCACGTCAGGGTGTGCTCGTCCAAACACTCGGAACCAAGGGTTCCGAGTGATGTAAGCCCTAGATAAAACGGTCATAAAGAGCGAGCCCCGCCAAAAGGCGGGGCTTTTGTGAGCACAGCGGCATCAGACGACCGCGACGCGTGTCGGTACCACTCGATATCTCTGTCGAAACGTTATGAACACCAAGGCCGACCGTGTCAAACGACACAGCCGGCTCCAGTGCGTCTACGACAACTGCCGTACGGCGTTGCCAACTTGTGTGCCAGGCCTGCCAGGACATAGCCCTTCGCACGACGATACCTAGCGCAGACGAGCCATCAAGGCGTGCTCGACCAGGGTGATCAGCGCGCTCTTGGCGTCCGCGCGGTGGCGGGCGTCCGTCGTGATGATCGGGGCGTCCGGGCCGATCTGCAGGGCCTCGCGGACCTCGTCGGGGGTGTACGGCTGGTGTCCGTCGAAGCCGTTCAGGGCTATGACGAACGGCAGTCCGCTGTTCTCGAAGTAGTCGACCGCGGGGAAGCAGTCGGCGAGACGACGGGTGTCCACGAGCACGACGGCGCCGATCGCGCCGCGTACCAGGTCGTCCCACATGAACCAGAAACGGTCCTGGCCGGGCGTGCCGAACAGGTACAGGATCAGGTCCTGGTCCAGGGTGATACGGCCGAAGTCCATGGCGACGGTGGTCGTCGTCTTGTCCCCGGTGTGGGTGAGGTCGTCGATGCCCGCCGAGGCGGACGTCATGACGGCCTCGGTGCGCAGCGGGTTGATCTCGGAGACGGCACCCACGAACGTGGTCTTTCCGACGCCGAAGCCACCCGCCACCACGATCTTCGCGGAGGTGGTCGCCCGACCTCCGTCAGAGCTTGCGAAGTCCACTGAGCACCCTTTCGAGCAGTGTCACGTCCGGGGCGCCGCCATTGCTCTCGTCGCCACCGGGCTGGTGGATCGCGACGAGTCCGGCCTCCGCGAGGTCCGCGACGAGAATCCGTGCCACGCCCAGGGGCATGGACAGCAGGGCCGACACCTCGGCCACCGACTTCACCTCACGGCAGAGGTGGCAGATCCGCTGGTGCTCCGGGAGGAGCCCCATCAGCTGCGCCGGGTCGGCCGTGGTGCTGATCAGTGCCTCTATGGCGAGCTGGTAGCGCGGCCGGGTCCGGCCGCCGGTCATCGCGTACGGACGTACCAGCGGCTGGTCGCCCTCATCCTCGTACGGCTGTGCGTACGGATCATGAGAGGCGGTGGGCGGGGTCATTGATCCTCCGGGCGGGACAGCAGGTCGGTCAGTCGTGCCGTCTGACGGGGCCGGTGGGGGGAGGGCGGCCGACGGATTGTGCGGACGTTCGGTGAAATTCGGACGTACGTAAAACCTGACTAGTGAAGCAGGCTGCCCTGAAGTTCGGCCCGCAGATCCGGCGTGAGCACCGCACCCGCACGGTCGACAAGCAGAGCCATCTCGTATCCGACAAGGCCGATGTCGCAGTCCGGGTGGGAGAGGACCGCGAGGGACGATCCGTCCGAGACCGACATCAGGAAAAGGAAGCCGCGTTCCATCTCGACGACCGTCTGGGCGACGGTGCCGCCCTCGAAGATCCGGGAGGCACCGGCCGTGAGTGAGGTGAGTCCGGAGGCGACGGCCGCGAGCTGGTCGGCGCGGTCGCGCGGAAAGCCCTCGGACATCGCCAGAAGGAGTCCGTCGGCGGAAACGACGACGGTGTGGGACACCCCGGGGGTGTTGTCAACGAAGTTGGTGATCAACCAGTTGAGGTTCTGTGCCGCCTGGCTCATCTGGCTCAACTAACGCTCCTGCTGGTGAGTGGGGCTGGGGAAGCTGCCGGTCTGGCCGTTGCCGGCCTGCCGGCCTTGCTGGATGCCCCTACGAAGATTGGTCAGCCGGCCGCGTACGTCATCGGGCGCACGCGAGACCTGCGGACCGGTTTGGTGCTGTTGCTGCTGAGCCGTCCCCGCGACGAGGTTCGCGCGGGGGACCCGGCGCGGCAGACCCGAGACGGTCACGCCACCCGCGGAGGGCTGGCGTACCCGCTCGGCCTGCCGGCCGAGTTCGTCATTGGGGGTGGTCCGCCAGGAGGCGGACCCTGATGCGGCGGGCGCCGGACGCTGCGGGGCCGCGGGAGCGGCAGCCTGTGCGGGCTGCTGCTGCGGTGCCTGCTCGCCGTTGCCGGCCTGGGCCTGGTTGAACCAGTTGGTCTCCAGGGTGTCGTACAGCGGCGTACGCCCGTCACCGGGACCCGTCGCCGGCGGCAGCGCCTCGGGCTCCGGGGGGAGCGCGGGACGCCGACGCGACTGCGGACGCTGGGGGCGGGAGCCGTTGGTGCCGTTCGTGCCATTGGCGCCGGGACGCTCGAACTGCCCGGTGCCGCCGCCCTGCCGCTCGCCGTGGTTCGGCGCCGGGAACTGGCCGGTGTGGCTCTGCTGAACGTCCTGACCCGGTGCCGCGTACTGACCGGTGGGACCACCGTCGTAGCCGGGCATCGAGAACTGGCCGGTGGAGGCGGGGTCCTGGCGGTTGTACTGGCCGCCCGCGGACGGGTTCTGGCCGGCGCCGGAAGGATTCGGCGTACCGAAGACGTCCGGGCGGACGAACTGTCCGTTGCTCTGCGGCGCACCCGCGCCGGAACCCTGGGCGTCGTGGTCGGGCCGCGGGTACTCGCCCGTGGCACCGGCACCCTGACGGTCGTCGATCCGCGGGAACTCCGACGTGGAAGCCGGGCCCTGCCGGTCGTTGATCCGCGGCATCTGCGAGGTGGCGTCCGGCTCCTCGTGGCCGCGCGGGGCGTCCATCGAGGAACGCGGCACCGGCGGCTGCGCGTTGTCGTCGCTCCAGCTGGGCACCCGCGGCTGCGGGTTGCCGCCGGGCAGCTCGGCACGCGGACCACCGCGCGGCGGCAGCTGCGGCTGCTGAGGGGGACGACGGCCCTGGTCGCCACCGGTCGGACGCTGCTGGGGCTGCGGGGGCACGGGGCCGCGGTTGTTGCCGCCCATCGTGTCCTGACGTCCGCCGCCGAACGCGTCCTGCCGACCGGAGTCGTTGTTGCCGAAGTCGTTGAAGCCCTGCGGGGCACCGGCACCGGCCGGTGCCGGCCTGCCCTGCGGGGGCTGCTGGGGGCCACGCGATCCGCCCGGTCCGCCCGGGCGACCGCCCGCGTCCGGCCTGGGCAGCGCGGCACGCGCTCCGGTGCCGGCACCGACCTGGCCGCGCTGCGGAGGGGCGTTGAGCCGTCCGCCGTTGCCGCCGGTGGGAGCACCCGCGCCGAGGGCGGGACCGCCACCGGCGCCGCCCCGACGGGCCGCCGCGACACCGGCCGCGGCCTGCGCGGCGGCGGGGCCGCCGCCGTTCGGAACGCCCTGGCCCTGCTTGTTGCCCGGAACCTTCTTGCCGCCCTGGGCGACATCGACGGGCAGCATGACCAGCGCGGTCGTACCACCGGAGTCGGACGGGCGGAGCTGGATCCGGATGCCGTGGCGCTGGGACAGCCGGCCGACGACGAACAGACCCATGCGGCGGGAGACCGAGACGTCCACGGTGGGCGGCGAGGCGAGCCGCTCGTTGATCGCCGCGAGGTCCTCGGGCGAGAGGCCGATACCGGTGTCGTGGATCTCGATCAGTACACGGCCGTCGGGCAGCGCGTGACCGGTGACCTTGACCTTGGTCTGCGGGGAGGAGAACGACGTGGCGTTCTCCAGCAGCTCGGCGAGCAGGTGCACGAGGTCGTTGACGACGCGGCCTGCGACCTCGGTGGAGGGCACGGCCGACAGCTCGATGCGCTCGTACTGCTCCACCTCGGAGGCGGCGGCACGGAGCACGTCGACCAGCGGGACCGGACGGGTCCAGCGGCGGCCGGGCTCTTCACCGGCGAGGACGAGGAGGTTCTCGCCGTTACGGCGCATGCGGGTCGCGAGGTGGTCGAGCTTGAACAGCGAGGACAGCTGGTCCGGGTCGGCCTCGCGGGACTCCAGTTCGGAGATGAGCGACAGCTGACGCTGGATGAGGCCCTGGGAGCGGCGCGAGAGGTTGGTGAACATCGCGTTGACGTTGCCTCGCAGGAGGGCCTGCTCGGCGGCGAGTCGTACGGCCTCGCGGTGCACGTCGTCGAAGGCCGCGGCCACCTGGCCGATCTCGTCCTTGGAGTGCACACCGACCGACTCGACGGACGTGTCGACGTCCTGCGGGTCGGACTCGGAGAGCTGCTTGACCAGTTCGGGCAGTCGGTCCTGGGCGACCTTCGTCGCGGTGTCCTGGAGGCGGCGCAGCGAGCGGATCATGGAGCGGGCCACCACGAAGGCGCCGACCAGCGAGACACCGAGCACCAGCAGGATCAGCGCACCGGAGATGATCGCTTCCTGCTCGGCCTCGTTGCGCAGCTCGCGGGCCTTCTGCTCCATCTCGTTGAGCAGCGTGAGCTCGATGTTCGACATCTGCTGGTACCTGGCGGAGTCGGCGTCCACCCAGTCCAGGTACGAGCGCTTGTCGCGCAGCTGGAGACCGTTCTCCCGCTTGAGCACGCGCTCCGCGTAGCTGTCGGCTTCCTTGATGGTCGGGCTCGGCTCGTCGAGCGCCTTGGTGAGCTTGGCGGCGTTGCCCTCGTAGATGCTGGCGAAGCTGGTGAGTTCGGCCTTCTGGTTCTCGAAGGCCGAGAGGCCGTACTGCCGGTCGTTCTCGGAGAGTTTGCCGTACGTCGCGTCGGTGGCCGGCAGGGCCGCGGCGATGACCGCGCGCTGGATGGACGCGTACTCCTTGGCCGTGGAGAAGGCGGCCAGGGCGCGCGTGCGCTGGATCATCTCCGGGTTGCTGGTCGCCTGGGCCATGTCCTGGGAGAGGCCGAGCAGTTGCTCGATCAGCCGGTGGTACGCCTCGACCGACTGGGAGGAGTTGTTCTCGTCCTGGAAGGCGTTGTTGCGGATGCCGCTCAGGGTGTTCAGCTGGGTGGCGATGGCCACCACGTTGTCCCGGACGCCGTCGAGGTTCTCGCCGTTGCCCGCGTCGTCGAGCTCGTGGGTGCCGTCCATGAAGGCGGCGCGCGCACGGTCCGTCTTGTCGCGGACGCCCTTGACGGTGAAGTCGGACGCCTTCGTGCCGTTGGCGAGCGGACCGGCCGACTTGTCGCGCTCCTCCTGGAGTGCGACGGCGAGCTGGGTCGCCTGCTTGGTCATGTCGGTCAGCAGCTTCATGTTCTCGAGCTGCTGGATCTCGTCCATCGTGTCGCTGATGCGCAGGGCACCCAGCGAGGTGGCGGCGACCACGGGCAGCGCGAGCAGTGACACCAGGCGCGTGGAGATGCGCCAGTTGCGCAGAGCTATTCGCGAGCCGGGGCCACTGGGGTTCTTGGCCTTGGGCGGTGCGGCGGGCGGTGCGCCGGGGCCACCGGTCACCGCGGTCGGGCCGCCCTTGCCCTGGGCACCCTTGGGCGCACCGGGGCGCGAAGAGCGCTCACCCCCGTCGCCGGCCCGTGTCGGTCCTTGGTTCTGGGCGTGCTGGGGCGAGGAACCGGTGCCGGTCCCGCCGTGCGGCTCCGGCTCCGCCGAAGCGCTGCCATCCCTCTTGAAACGTCCCTGCACTAGCGTCGCAACCTCTGGACCAGGCGCCTCTCCGCGTGAACGGCGAGACGGTGTCGGCGTCTTGGGAGCGCCCTGAACGCGCCCCCATGTGTGGTCGTGAGTGACCGGCGCAGGCCCCCCTCCCCGCCGCCACTCGGCGCTGCGTTCGCGCCCCTTGCGCGCCGGTTCGATCCCGCGGCGGTTCCGTGGAATTCCAGCACAGTGCCGGATCTCCAACAAGGCCCATGGGTCATGCTGTGACCATCGTGACACCTAGTGAAGGCGGTGTTACGGCACGTGGAAAGCGATTCCGTTTATATCGGACACAGGTGCACGAGTCATTCGCCCGTAAGCGGTGTCCCAGTCGCCATGATCAGGAGCGGAATAGGGGCTTCGGTTAGGCAATGTCCGTTTCGGTGGCGGGAGTTGAGAGTCCGTATTGACCGGATTGCCTACCTGTGAGTGAGGAAACTCACACGACGATCACGCCGCCTTCACGCGTTCCACAGGGAAGCGCATGTTTAGCCTGACGCTTTACAGGGATGGCAAATCCGACAACCCGCGCCCGCGCGGCGGTTCCCGAAGCCGCCCGGCGCCCGTACCGACAGGGTCCGAAACCGCAGATGAAGACGACGATGATGTTCCTCAACATAGCCAACCCGCGACGCACGACACTGGCGCACCTCGAGGACGCCGAAGAACTGCGGACGCCGGAGCAGCAGGAGCACTCCGTCGAGCTCCCCGCACAGACCGCCAACCCCCGGCGCACGATCCTGATGGACGCCCCGGTCGCCGCCATGGCGGCGGAGTAACCGTCCCACGCCCCGCCCACAGCAGTTCCGCGAGGTCGCGCCCCTCTCCCGAGTTAGCCTGGAGCCTCAGACTCCAGCCAGCTCAGTGAGGGGCGCAGGCATCTCGTGCGCATCGCCAGGTTCTCCATCGACGGCAACGTCGCGTTCGGCGCGGTCGAGGGCGAGAGCCCTCCTGGGTCGACCGACGGGCTCGTGCTCGACATCATCAAGGGCCATCCGTTCACGGACTTCGAGCTCTCCGGCACGAAGGTCCCGCTGGCCCCTTCTGATTCAAAAACGAGGGTCCGGCTCCTGCCGCCCATGCTCCCCAACAAGGTCGTGGCCTTCGGCCGCAACTACGCGGAGCACGCCAGGGAGATGGGCAACGAGGTGCCCGACGCCCCGTTCGCCTTCTTCAAGCCGTCCACCTCGGTGATCGGCCCCGGCGACGAGATCGCGTACCCCTCCTTCTCCAACGAGGTGCACCACGAGGCCGAGCTGGCCGTCGTCATCGGCCGGATGTGCCGCGAGGTCCCGCGTGAGCGGGTCAAGGACGTCATCCTTGGCTACACCTGCGCCAACGACGTCACCGCACGTGACGTCCAGAAGCGCGAGAAGCAGTGGGCGCGGGCCAAGGGCTTCGACTCCTCCTGCCCGCTCGGCCCCTGGGTGGAGACGGACCTCGACCCGTCCGACCTGACCATCATGTGCACGGTCAACGGCCAACAGCGCCAGCTGGGCCGCACCAGCGAGATGATCCACTCCGTCGAGGACCTGATCGTCAACATCACCGAGGCCATGACGCTGCTCCCCGGCGACGTGATCCTCACGGGCACCCCCGCGGGGGTCGGCCCGCTCACTGTCGGCGACGAGGTCGCCGTCACCATCGAAGGCATCGGCACTCTCACCAACAAGGTTGTCAAGCGTGGCTAGCGCACCCGGCTCCCCCGTACGCGTCCGTTTCTGCCCTTCGCCCACCGGTAACCCCCACGTGGGCCTGGTCCGCACCGCCCTGTTCAACTGGGCGTTCGCCCGGCACAACGAGGGCACGCTGGTCTTCCGCATCGAGGACACCGACGCGGCCCGCGACTCCGAGGAGTCGTACGGCCAGCTGCTCGACTCGATGCGCTGGCTGGGCTTCGACTGGGACGAGGGCCCCGAGGTCGGCGGCCCGCACGAGCCGTACCGCCAGTCACAGCGGATGGACATCTACCGCGATGTGGCGGCCAAGCTCCTCGAAGCGGGCCACGCCTACCACT
The DNA here is from genome assembly GCF_055577685.1 of Streptomyces sp. NPDC033178. Lineage (NCBI taxonomy): Bacteria > Bacillati > Actinomycetota > Actinomycetes > Kitasatosporales > Streptomycetaceae > Streptomyces > Streptomyces sp. NPDC033178. The sequence goes on along the minus strand of NZ_JBVIPT010000016.1, from coordinate 95,928 downwards.
GCTACTGCTCCACGGAGGAGCTGGACGCCCGCCGCGACGCCGCCCGCGCCGCCGGCAGGCCGTCCGGCTACGACGGCCACTGCCGCGAGCTGACCGCCGAGCAGACCGAGGCCTACAAGGCGGAGGGCCGCACGCCCATCGTCCGCTTCCGCATGCCCGACGAGACGATCACCTTCACGGACCTGGTCCGCGGCGAGATCACGTACCTCCCGGAGAACGTGCCGGACTACGGGATCGTACGAGCCAACGGAGCCCCGCTCTACACGCTCGTGAACCCCGTCGACGACGCCCTGATGGAGATCACCCACGTCCTGCGCGGCGAGGACCTGCTCTCCTCCACCCCCCGCCAGGTCGCCCTCTACAAGGCGCTCACCGAGCTGGGCATCGCCAAGTCGGTGCCCGCCTTCGGACACCTGCCGTACGTGATGGGCGAGGGCAACAAGAAGCTCTCCAAGCGCGACCCGCAGTCCTCGCTGAACCTCTACAGGGAGCGCGGTTTCCTCCCCGAGGGCCTGCTCAACTACCTCTCCCTGCTCGGCTGGTCGCTCTCCGCCGACCAGGACATCTTCACGATGGACGAGATGGTCGCGGCCTTCGACGTGACGGACGTGAACCCGAACCCGGCCCGCTTCGACCTCAAGAAGGCCGAGGCGATCAACGCCGACCACATCCGCCTGCTCGACGCGAAGGACTTCGCCGAGCGCTGCGCCCCCTGGCTGAAGGCCCCCTTCGCGCCCTGGGCGCCGGAGGACTTCGACCAGGCCGCCTGGGACGCGATCGCCCCGCACGCCCAGACCCGCCTCAAGGTCCTCTCCGAGATCACGGACAACGTCGACTTCCTGTTCCTGCCGGAGCCGGCCTTCGACGAGGCGTCCTGGACGAAGGCCATGAAGGAGGGCAGCGACGCGCTGCTCCGCACGGCCCGCGAGAAGCTGGACGCGGCCGACTGGTCCTCGCCCGACTCCCTCAAGGAGGCCGTCCTGGCCGCCGGCGAGGAGCACGGCCTCAAGCTGGGCAAGGCGCAGGCCCCGGTCCGCGTCGCCGTCACGGGCCGCACGATCGGCCTGCCGCTCTTCGAGTCCCTGGAGATCCTGGGCAAGGAGAAGACGCTGGCCCGTATCGACGCGGCGCTGGCGAAGCTGACCGTGTAGCTCGAGCATGCGTGAGGGGCGGCCCCCCCGGATGGCGGGGGCCGCCCCTCACGACGTTCGTCAGACGGCGTCGTTCTCGTCGATCAGATACGCGCTCTCGTCGAAGATCTCAAGTACCACGACGACCATGATCGCGCCGGCCACCATGTACTCCAGCTTCACGCCAGGGGCTACGTAGGCCTTGCGCAGATGCTCGTCCGGACCCAGCTGGGCGGTTGAGTTCTTGCGGAACGGGTCACGAGCCAGTATGCGCACCGCCTTGTCCAACTGGGCTCGGCGCTCTCCGGGCAGGGCGTCGAACGTCGTGCGGGCCTCGACGGTGAACTGGACGCGGTACTCGGTCACGGCTGCAGCTCGGTCTCTCACTCGGTGGGCCCACCACGCTACGGCATCCGCCGCCCGGGCCGTCTCCGCTCCGGCAACCTGACCTGCGCCTCCCCGCGGTAACGCCACCGCACCGCTCCACCGGCGCGACCGCCACCGTCACGATCCCGGCGGGCCAGACGTACAGGGCCATGTCGGGCTGGAGCGTGCTCACCCAGGACGCCGACGGCGCCCTGCACGTCCTGCACGTCCTGCGCGCCGCCGCCGACGGCACGACCACCGATCTCCCGGTCACCGGCCTGCCGCCCGGTGCCCAGCCCACCTGGCCCGTACGTGACCGGCGGCTCGGTCCGCCGCCTCGCCGTCGCCTACACCCTGGAGGGCGCTATCCCGGTGGGTCTCGTCGATCTCGCGGACGGCACGTTCCGTACGTACGTCGGGGGCGTCGGCACCGAACCGGTGATCACCTTCAGCGACCGCTGGGTCGTGGTGAACAGGAAGGCGATCCGGGTGGACTCGGCGCCCGGCACCGAACCTGCCACGGTCAGCTTCCCCTACAACGCCCTCGGGGTCGTGGGCGACCAGATCCTCGGCGGCAACCCCGAGTTCACCTCCTCGGACGCCGATCTGGCGCTCACCGCCGTCTCACTCGTCACCGGTGCCAGGCGCACGGTCCTCGACCACGCGGACGGGACGTACAAGGTGACCACCGACGGCGGCCTGGTCGCCGACTCCGGGAAGTCGAACAGCGACCGGCACGTGTACCGCGTCCTGCCCACCGTCGACGGGGACGTCTCGGCCCAGCCGGTGTTCACCGTGCCGCCCGGCCGCGCCAGGGTGGACGGACTGATGCTCGCCGGTGGCGAACTGCTGATGTTCGGCAACGCGACCAACGTCGGATGGGACGCCGCGTACGCCGTTCCGCTGGACACGGCAGGGAAGCCCGCCGGCCCGCCGGCCCGCAGGATCGCCGCAGCCCGTATGCCGACTCGTCGCCGTGTCTCGGCGGCGACGCTGCCTGCCCCCAACTGGAGGCCCTCGGCGACGGCCGCTTCGCCTACCTCCACACCAACTCGGACGGCAAGGAGTCAGTGCACGTCGCCGGGGACACCGACACCTTCTTCACCGAACCCACCGGCTCCGCCGGCGGCCGCATCGGCACCGGCACCGGCCGCTGTGTCCTCTACAACGGCGGAACCCCCGCCACCCAGAAGATCGCCGACTTCCCCCGCGGAGCCGACGGGGAGACCGCGCTCGACCGTACCCGCAGCGCCGCCGCGGTCTGGGGCCAGCGCCTGTGGACCCCCGGCACCACCCAGGACAGCGTCGTCGCGTACGACCTCAAGGCCAAGCGGAACGTCGCCACCGTGAACACCGGCGCCCACTGCACCCCCAGCGAGATCCAGGCCGTCAACACCTGGCTCTACTGGAACTGCGGCAGCGCAGGACCCGCCGGTGTCCACGACCGGGCCACGGGCCGGAACATCACGGTCCCGGCCGGCCCGTCCCGGCTCGCCGACGGCTACCTCGTCCGTGAGAACCGCACCACCCACGAGCTGCTGCTCACGGACTTCCACACCGGTACGGCGACCACCCGGACCGCGGCCGTGCTGCCCGCCATGGACCAGAACACCGGCGGCAACACCGGCCGCTGGGCCGTCGACCGCTTCGGCGGCAACGTCGCCTACCTCACCGCCCAGGGCCAGGTGGCGATCGTCACCGCAGGCGTCCCCACCTCGCCGCTCGCGCAGCCGTGGTCCGGGACGTGGACACTGCGTTCTTCGGGGGATGACCCCCGAACCCCCAGCCGGGCCCGCGCTGCCGGTACCGTCGGGACATGACGATCAGAGCCGTGGTCTGGGACGTGGACGACACGATCTTCGACTACACCACGGCCGACCGGGCCGGTATGCGCGGACATCTCGCAGCCGAGGGCCTGCTCGACGGATACGCCTCCGTCGAGCAGGCCCTCGGCCACTGGCGCGACCTCACCGACCAGCAGTGGGCGAGGTACGCGGCGGGTGAGGTGGGCTGGGAGGAGGGCCGCCGGGACCGGGTGCGGGCCTTTCTGGGCAAGCCCCTCACCGACCCGGAGGCGGAGGACTGGTTCCTCCGGTATCTCGGGCACTACGAGGCGGCCTGGGCGCTCTTCCCGGACGTCCTGCCCGTCCTCGACACCCTGGCCGGCAGCCACCGCCACGCCGTGCTGTCCAACTCCAGCATCCGCGTCCAGGACCGCAAGCTGCGCGTTCTCGGTGTACGGGACCGGTTCGAGTCCGTGCTCTGCGCGGCCGAGCTGGGTGTCTCGAAGCCCGCGGCGGAGGCGTTCCACGCGGCCTGCGAGGCCCTGGAGCTGCCGCCGCACCAGGTCGCGTACGTCGGGGACCACCCGGAGATCGACGGACAGGGCGCGGCCGACGCGGGAATGTTCTCGGTCTGGATCGACCGCGGGGGAGTGAGGGCCGTCACGGCCCCGGACCCCGACGCCGCACCGGGCGGGGTGCCGGATCGGCTCACCGGCCTGCGCCGGATCGCCTCGCTGGCCGAACTCCCCGTGATCCTCCGGCCCCATACCCGTTTTGGAGCGCCGTCCACCTTCAGGTAATGTTCTTCCTGCGCCGCCGGAGAGCGGGCCGAAAGGCCGGACCGGAGGCGCACGCTAAAGCAGGATCCCTGCGGGGGTTTGTGTTTCAGTGGCCTATGGTGTAATTGGCAGCACGACGGTTTCTGGTTCCGTTAGTCTAGGTTCGAGTCCTGGTAGGCCAGCTCGCAGAGCTCATCTGCAACCGCGGGGATCAACTCCGCAAAGCCCCCGTTGTGTAGCGGCCTAGCACGCTGCCCTCTCAAGGCAGTAGCGCCGGTTCGAATCCGGTCGGGGGTACAGATCCTTCCCAGGGAGACAGTCCGGGTCGCACCCGCTGATTCTCATGCAGGATCGCTAGGGCCCCCGTTGTGTAGCGGCCTAGCACGCCGCCCTCTCAAGGCGGTAGCGCCGGTTCGAATCCGGTCGGGGGTACGAACTGGTATGAACCACATTGGTCTATGGTGTAATTGGCAACACTACGGTTTCTGGTACCGTCATTCTAGGTTCGAGTCCTGGTAGACCAGCTCGGATCTGCGGAAACGCAAGATCCTGGGCCCCCGTTGTGTAGCGGCCTAGCACGCCGCCCTCTCAAGGCGGTAGCGCCGGTTCGAATCCGGTCGGGGGTACGTCATCGAAGAGGCCCTCCCCAACAGGGGAGGGCTTCTTCGCGTTGGGCTTCGTGTTGAGCGCCGGGTCGACGTCAACTCCTGTCGGTCGCTGCGGCGTTGAAGCGACCGGCGGGAGGAAGTCGAATCGGGCGTCAGCCTGCGATGCACGTCAGCCGGTGCGGCGCAGGGCCTCCGAGAGGCGGGTGGCCGCGTCGATGATCGCCTGGGCGTGCATCCGGCCGGGGTGACGCGTGAGGCGCTCGATCGGTCCGGAGACCGAGACGGCGGCGACCACGCGGTTCGACGGCCCGCGCACCGGGGCCGAGACGGACGCGACGCCCGGCTCGCGCTCGCCGATCGACTGGGCCCAGCCCCGGCGCCGTACACCCGACAGGGCCGTCGCCGTGAAGCGGGCGCCCTGGAGGCCGCGGTGCAGACGCTCCGGCTCCTCCCAGGCCATCAGGATCTGGGCCGAGGAGCCCGCCTTCATGGTGAGCGTCGAGCCGACCGGGACCGTGTCCCTGAGGCCAGACAGGCGCTCCGCCGCGGCGACGCAGATGCGCATGTCGCCCTGGCGGCGGTAGAGCTGCGCGCTCTCGCCCGTGACATCGCGGAGGTGGGTGAGCACCGGGCCCGCCGTCGCGAGGAGGCGGTCCTCGCCCGCGGCCGCGGCCAGCTCGGCGAGGCGGGGGCCGAGAATGAAGCGGCCCTGCATGTCGCGCGCCACCATCCGGTGGTGTTCAAGTGCCACGGCGAGGCGATGTGCCGTGGGTCGTGCCAGCCCGGTTGCCGCGACCAGCCCTGCGAGGGTGGCCGGACCGGACTCCAGGGCGCTCAGGACAAGGGCTGCCTTGTCCAGAACGCCGACGCCGCTACTGTTGTCCATGAAACGATACTCGCGTCTCACTCTGTGAAACGCAAGTTCAATTTTCCGTGGAACGCGCCACCCTGGTAGGTACAGCGGCCCGCGGACCAACGGGCCCGGCGGAGGGCGCCCGGTACGAGGGGTACGGGCGCGCCGCATCGGAAATCTCTAGTTGGGCCGGCGCCACACAGGCCGGCCGGAGGGAAAGCGATGGGTAGGACACTCGCGGAGAAGGTCTGGGACGACCATGTCGTCCGGCGCGCGGAGGGCGAGCCCGACCTTCTCTTCATCGATCTGCACCTGCTGCACGAGGTGACCAGCCCGCAGGCCTTCGACGGCCTCCGCCAGGCGGGGCGCCCCGTGCGCCGTCTCGACCTCACCATCGCGACCGAGGATCACAACACCCCGACCCTCGACATCGACAAGCCCATCGCGGACCCGGTCTCCCGCGTCCAGCTGGAGACGCTGCGCAAGAACGCAGCCGAGTTCGGTGTGCGCCTGCACTCGCTGGGCGACGTCGAGCAGGGTGTCGTGCACGTCGTGGGCCCGCAGCTGGGCCTGACCCAGCCCGGCACCACGGTCGTGTGCGGTGACTCCCACACCTCCACGCACGGCGCCTTCGGCGCGCTCGCGTTCGGCATCGGCACCTCCCAGGTCGAGCACGTGCTGGCCACCCAGACGCTGCCCCTGGCCCGCCCCAAGACCATGGCCATCACGGTCGACGGCGAACTGCCCGAGGACGTCACGGCCAAGGACCTGATCCTGGCGATCATCACCAAGATCGGTACGGGCGGCGGCCAGGGCTACATCCTGGAGTACCGCGGCTCCGCCATCGAGAAACTCTCGATGGAGGCCCGCATGACCATCTGCAACATGTCGATCGAGGCCGGCGCCCGCGCGGGCATGATCGCCCCCGACGAGACCACCTTCGCGTACATCAAGGGCCGCGCCCACGCCCCCGAGGGCGAGGACTGGGACGCCGCCGTCGCGTACTGGAAGACCCTGAAGACGGACGAGGACGCGGAGTTCGACGCCGAGGTCGTCATCGACGGCGCCTCCCTCGCGCCGTTCGTCACCTGGGGCACCAACCCCGGCCAGGGAGCGCCCCTTTCGGCGTCCGTCCCCGATCCTGCTTCGTACGAGGACGCTTCGGAGCGCCACGCCGCCGAAAAGGCCCTGGAATACATGGGGTTGGAGGCCGGACAGCCGCTGCGCGACATCAAGGTCGACACCGTCTTCGTAGGTTCGTGCACCAACGGCCGTATCGAGGACCTGCGCGCGGCCGCCTCGATCGTCGAGGGCCGCAAAGTCGCCGACGGCGTACGGATGCTGGTGGTCCCCGGCTCCGCGCGCGTCGGTCTGCAGGCCGTCTCCGAGGGCCTGGACCTGGTCTTCAAGGAGGCCGGCGCCGAATGGCGGCACGCGGGCTGCTCGATGTGTCTGGGCATGAACCCCGACCAGCTGGCCCCCGGCGAGCGCTCCGCGTCCACCTCCAACCGCAACTTCGAGGGCAGGCAGGGCAAGGGCGGCCGTACGCACCTGGTCTCGCCGCAGGTCGCCGCCGCCACCGCCGTGCTGGGCCATCTGGCCTCTCCCGCCGACCTGAACGACCAGTCGTCTGCCGCCCGCACGCCCGCTGGAGTCTGAGAGTCATGGAAGCATTCACCACGCACACCGGCCGGGCCGTCCCGCTGCGCCGCAGCAACGTCGACACCGACCAGATCATCCCTGCTCACTGGCTCAAGAAGGTGACCAGGGACGGCTTTGAGGACGGGCTCTTCGAGGCCTGGCGCAAGGACCCGTCCTTCGTCCTCAACCAGCCCGAGCGCACGGGTGCCACGGTTCTGATCGCCGGACCCGACTTCGGTACGGGCTCCTCGCGCGAGCACGCCGTCTGGGCGCTGCAGAACTACGGCTTCAAGGCCGTCATCTCGTCCCGTTTCGCGGACATCTTCCGTGGCAACTCGCTCAAGAACGGCCTGCTCACAGTGGTTCTGGAGCAGAAGATCGTGGACGCGCTGCAGGAGCTCACGGAGAAGGACCCAAAGGCCCCGGTCACGGTCGACCTGGAGGCCCGTGAGGTGCGTGCCGAGGGCATCACGGCCCCCTTCGAGCTCGACGAGAACGCCCGCTGGCGGCTGCTGAACGGGCTGGACGACATCTCCATCACCCTGCAGAACGAGGCGGACATCTCCGCGTACGAGTCCAAGCGGCCCTCCCACAAGCCGCGGACCGTTCAGGTGTGATCGCCTTCGGGGCTCCGAACCCCTTCGGATCCGATCGGAGCCGCACCCCACAAGGCTGATTCCAGCCAGCGCAACAGGCCTCTGTACCCCCAATCGTGGACGGTTGGGGGTACATCTGTGTCTGCCTCCGGAAGGAGTGTTCAGGACTTTGTGATTGGCCTCAACTGCCCTTGTTTCAAGGGGCTTTGATGGGGTAGCCGACTCTCGGCAGAGCCTTGTGGGGAGGTGCGCAGGAGGCCCTCGGGAGGCGGTAGTTACCCCCTGCGCAGGCGACAACTCGCCCCAGATGGCACAATCTGTGCATGGAACACGACGGCCAACTCGAGCTCTATGCGGCAGTCGCGTCCCAACTCAAGGAAGCGCACACAAGGGTGCGCGCACTGCAAGTCCCGGAGGGCGTACGGATGGCGCTGACCCGGAAGCTGCTGGTCATTACGGCCGTGGCCAAGCACGATCTCGCCGATGCGACAAGGCGGCTGGAGCGGTTCACGACGGACCTCGACGAGGGCCGAATCCCCGAAGAGGAACGCTGAGGAACTTCGCAACAGCCCCAGTTCGTTGCGGCACAAGGGTGATTAGCCCGTTTCGTGTTTGATTTGCGGTATATATCTGCCTAACGTGCGAAAAAGCTTGAACACTTTCGTTCTGGCAATGTCTCCGAAGGGGAAGACGTGAACAAGGCGCAGCTCGTAGAAGCGATTGCCGACAAGGTCGGCGGGCGTCAGCAGGCCGCGGAAGCGGTCGACGCCGTACTGGACGCCATCGTGCGTGCAGTTGTCAGCGGGGACCGGGTCTCGGTCACCGGCTTCGGTTCCTTCGAGAAGGTGGACCGTCCGGCCCGCTACGCCCGCAACCCGCAGACCGGGGAGCGCGTTCGGGTCAAGAAGACCTCGGTGCCGCGCTTCCGTGCGGGCCAGGGCTTCAAGGACCTGGTGAGCGGCTCGAAGAAGCTGCCGCGCGGTGGCGAGGTCGCGGTCAAGAAGGCCCCGAAGGGCAGCCTGTCCGGCGGCGCCACCGCGACGGTCAGGAAGGCCGCCGCCAAGAAGGCCACCGCCAAGAAGGCCACGGCGAAGAAGACCACCGCCAAGAGGACCGTCGCGAAGAAGACGACGGCCAAGAAGACCACGGCGACGGCCAAGAAGACGACCGCCAAGAAGACCTCGGCGGCCGCCAAGAAGACCACGGCCAAGAAGACCACCGCGAAGAAGGCGGCGGCCAAGAAGGCCCCGGCGAAGAAGGCCGCGGCGAAGAAGGCGCCGGCCAAGAAGTCGGCGGCCCGCAAGACCACCGCCAAGAAGGCCACCGCCCGCAGGTAGACAGGGGCGCTGGGATACTCACGCGCCGGGCCGGGCTCCCTCTGGGGAGCCCGGCCCGCGGCGTTTTCAGAACGTTTGCAGCGTGATGAGTGTGATGCGCCGGGCTGTGCCCTCACCGTCCCCGCCGTCCCCGCTCTCGACCTCGATCCGCACACGTTGACCCGGGCGGAGCAGTCGGAGGCCGCCCTTGTCGAACGCCGGGGCGTCGAAGGGGACGGGGGTGCCGTCGTCCAGCAGTACCTGGCCTGTGCGGGTTTCTGGGTCGTATGTGTACGCGGTCGCCTGCATGGGGGAAGGGTATGCGGTTTGTTCGGGGACGCGCCTGCCTGAACGGGCCGAGCGGTTCAGGCTGCTTTCAGGCGCTCCACCGCCGTCGCCGTGCGCGGGCCCACCCCGAGCGCCAATGCCGCTCGGAGGTCCGCGCCCGTGTCCACGTCCTGGCGTACGGAGAGTACGTCGGCCAGGAGGAGTTCCGCGGCGCCCGAGACTCGGTGGCGGGAGCGGGAATCGGGACCGAATGCGGGAAGCAATTCGCGGTTCGGGGACGCGGCCAGGAGAGTGGTACCGATTCCGGCGGCGTCCGGGAGGAAAGCGCGGGGGAATTCGGCGGCCGCGTCGAGGACCCGGGCCAATTCAAGAGGGCGCAGGGCGGGCAGATCGGCGTTCAGAGCCGCCAGTGGACTTTGCGGGCTTCTGGTGCGTACGACCGAGGCGGCGTGCGTCAGAGCGGCGTTGAGGCCGCCCCCGGGCTCGTCCGGGACGATGCGGGCGCCCAGGGCCGCCAGCTCGCGTCCGGCCAGCACATCACCCGTGACTACGGCCACATCCCCGACCGCCGGGCTGGCCAGCGCCGCGGCCACCGTGTCCTGCGCGAACGCGAGGGCGAGCCCCGGGCGCAGACCGTCGGCCGCGGTGTCCGAGAGCCTGCTCTTCGCCCGCGACAGGGCTTTCAGGGGTATGACCAAGGTCCACTGCACGTGCGCTCCGTCCCTCCCTCGTCGCGCCCATTGTGACCCGGGCACCCTGGCGGGCCCGTGGCCGGGGCGTACGGTGTTCTCGACAGACAGGCGGCCTGGAGCGACACTTGTGCGGCCCCCCAGGCCACAGGAGGAAGGTGTACGCGTGTCCCGCCGCAGAATCGGCTTCTGGTACCGCTTCGCAGCGGTTCTCTGCAAACCGCCGCTGATGGTTCTGATCAAGCGGGACTGGCGCGGAATGGAGAACATTCCTGCCGAGGGCGGATTTATCACCGCGGTGAACCACAATTCCCACGTGGATCCGTTCGCGTACGGGCACTTTCAGTACAACACTGGCCGGGTTCCGCGATTCCTCGCCAAGAGCGGTCTTTTCAGGAAGGGCTTCGTCGGGGCGGCCATGCGCGGGACCGGGCAGATCCCGGTGTACCGCGAGAGCACCGACGCGCTCAGCGCCTATCGTGCCGCGATCGACGCCGTGGAGCGCGGGGAGTGCGTCGCGTTCTATCCCGAGGCCACCCTGACCCGCGACCCCGACCTGTGGCCGATGACCGGCAAGACGGGTGCCGCGCGGGTCGCGTTGCAGACCAGGTGCCCGGTGATTCCGGTGGCCCAGTGGGGCGCCAACCACCTGCTGGCCCCGTACGCCAAGAAGCCCGACCTTCTGCCGCGCAAGACGCATCAGGTGCTCGCGGGCCCGCCCGTGGACCTCTCGCGCTTCTACGGCAAGGAGATGACCCCGGACCTCCTGAAGGAGGCGACCGAGGTCATCATGGCCGCGATCACTGCGCAGCTGGAGTTGATCCGCGGCGAGAAGGCGCCCTCGACGCCGTACGACCCGCGCCAGGTGCGTATCGAGCAGCGGCGCAGGACGCGGGGCAAGGAAGAGGCGCGGGTGCAGGAGGAGCAGGAAACGGCCGTGCAGGAGAAGACGGCGCAGGGAAACACCGCGCCGGAGACGGCTGTGCGGGAAATGACCGAGGTTGAGCACGAAAAGGGGCACGGCAAGTGACGACATCCGGCAAGCCCGTCAAGGCGGCCGTCTTCGGGACCGGATCGTGGGGCACGGCCTTCGGCATGGTGCTCGCCGACGCCGGGTGCGACGTGACGCTGTGGGGACGGCGGGCCGAGCTCGCCGAAGCGGTCAACTCCACCCATACGAACCCCGACTACCTGCCGGGCATCGAACTCCCGGAGAACCTGCGGGCCACCACGGACGCCGCCGAGGCCGCCCGTGACGCCGACTTCACGGTGCTCGCGGTGCCCTCCCAGACACTGCGCGGAAACCTCGCGGACTGGGCACCGCTGCTCGCCCCCGGCACGGTCCTCGTCTCCCTCATGAAAGGCGTCGAACTCGGCTCCGCCATGCGGATGAGCGAGGTGATCGAGGACGTCGCGAAGGTCGGCGCCGACCGGATCGCCGTGGTCACCGGGCCCAACCTCGCCCGTGAGATCGCCGCCCGCATGCCGGCCGCCGCGGTGGTCGCGTGCAGCGACGAGGCGGTGGCCCAGCGGCTCCAGGCGGCCTGCCACACGCCGTACTTCCGCCCGTACACCAACACCGACGTGGTCGGCTGCGAACTGGGCGGCGCCGTCAAGAACGTCATCGGTCTCGCCGTCGGCATCGCGGACGGCATGGGGCTCGGCGACAACGCCAAGGGGTCCCTGATCACACGGGGGTTGGCGGAGACGACCCGGCTCGGCCTGGCCATGGGCGCCGACCCGCTGACGTTCTCCGGGCTCGCGGGCCTGGGCGACCTCGTGGCGACCTGCTCCTCGCCGCTCTCGCGCAACCACACCTTCGGCACCAACCTCGGCAAGGGCATGACCCTCCAGGAGACCATCGCGGTCACCAGGCAGACCGCCGAGGGCGTCAAGTCCTGTGAATCCGTACTGGACTTGGCGCGCCGGCACGGCGTCGACATGCCCATCACGGAGACCGTCGTCGACATCGTCCACGACGGCAAGCCCCCGGTCGTCGCCCTCAAGGAAATGATGTCGCGCAGCGCCAAGCCGGAGCGACGCTGAGCAACCGCCTTTTCCCGGTCCGCCTCCGGTGCGCCCCTTCGGCTCACTCGCGGGTCGAGGCACGCTGACTCGGGGCACTACCAACGGGTACTCTCAACGCGATATGAGCACTGAGAACCTTCCCCAGAGCCCTGAGCAGCAGCCGCCTCGCAAGCCGCGCGTGGCCGTCGTCTTCGGCGGGCGCAGCTCCGAACACGGGATCTCCATGGTCACCGCCGGAGCCGTACTGCGGGCCATCGACCGGACCAAGTACGACGTCCTGCCGATCGGAATCACCCGGGAAGGCCGCTGGGTGCTCACCGCGGACGAACCGGAGCGCATGGCGATCACCGAGCGTCGTACGCCCGACGTCGAGGAACTCGCCGAGTCGAGCGAGGGCGGCGTGATCCTGCCCGTCGACCCCGCCAACCGCGAAGTCGTCTACAGCGAGCCCGGATCGGTCCCCAAGGCGCTCGGCGAGGTCGACGTCGTCTTCCCGATGCTGCACGGCCCGTACGGCGAGGACGGCACCCTCCAGGGCCTCCTGGAGCTCTCCGGCGTCCCGTACGTCGGCTCGGGCGTGCTCGCCTCGGCCGTCGGCCAGGACAAGGAGTACATGAAGCGGGTCTTCATCTCCTTCGGGCTGCCGGTCGGCCCGTACGTGGTGATCCGGCCCCGCGAGTGGGAGCTCGACGAGTCGACGGCCCGCAAGAAGATCATCGACTTCGCGGGGGAGCACGGCTGGCCGCTCTTCGTGAAGCCCGCGCGCGCGGGGTCCTCGATCGGCATCACCAAGGTCGACGACCTGTCCGGCCTCGACGAGGCGATCGCGGCGGCCCGGCAGCACGACCCGAAGTTCCTCGTGGAGGCGCTGCTGCGCGGCCGCGAGATCGAGTGCGGGGTCCTGGAGTTCGAGGACGGCCCGCGGGCCTCCGTACCGGCCGAGATCCCGCCGGTGCAGTCGCACGACTACTACGACTTCGAGGCGAAGTACATCGACTCGACGCCCGGTCTCGTGCCCGCCCCGCTGACCCCCGAGCAGACCGCCGAGGTCAGGCGCCTGGCCGTCGAGGCCTTCGACGCCGCCTCCTGCGAGGGCCTGGTCCGCGCGGACTTCTTCCTCACCGAGGACGGCACCTTCGTCATCAACGAGATCAACACCATGCCCGGCTTCACCCCGATCTCCATGTACCCGCAGATGTGGGAGGCGACGGGAGTGCCCTATCCGGAACTGGTGGACCGCCTGATCCAGGCGGCACTGCGAAGGTCCACCGGCCTACGCTGAGGTTTCTGGTTTTCAGGGGCGCGGGGCTCTGTCGTATGCGGCTCCGCCGCGGGGGCGCGACCAGCCACGACGCACCCGCAGCCGACAAACAGCCGAGGCAGTCTCAGTCCGCAATCCCCTTGGGGATCGCCTTCTTGATCGCCCCGGCCAAGTCGACAAGCGCAGAGGCCGTGTCCCGCCCCTCCGGCACAGTCACCTCGACGTACGCCAGACGCTGAGCGGAGGTGAAGCGGGTCGACCCGTCGTCCCGCTTCTCCATCAGCCAGCCCACCCCGTTCACCCCGCCGCCGACCGCGTCGGGGTCACCGCCCTCGGCGACCTTGGGATCGACCATCTTGGGCGGCCGCTGTACACCACAGCGCAGTATGATCGCCGGGCTTCCCCAGCCCGCGGTCAGCGCGGACCGGGGCTCGGGATCCTCCCGGTCGAGTCCGTCCACCTTCCGCGGCAGCGACTTGTCCAGGTTCTGACACAGCTCGGTGGCCTTCGTGCCCGGACTGGGAACCGCGGTCCGGGTGTTGTCGTCTGCTGAGGAGCAGCCTGTGGCCGCGATCAGCAGAACGAGGGCGGGCAGCCCGGGACGAAAGAAGCGCCGGTGACGGAAGAAGTCCACCGGCCAAGGGTAGACGGGGGCTACAGGTGCACGACCGGGCAGGTCAGGGTACGCGTGATGCCGTCCACTTGCTGGACCTTCGCGACCACCATGCGGCCGAGATCGTCCACTGTGTCGGCTTGGGCCCGCACGATCACGTCGTACGGTCCTGTCACATCCTCGGCCTGGATCACCCCTTGTATCTTGCTGATCATTTCGGCGACGGTCGACGCTTTGCCGACCTCCGTCTGGATCAGGATGTACGCCTGTACCACGGAACCTCCAGGGCGGCCACGAGGATCATGTGGGGAAAAGGAACGCCACGGTATCGCGTCGCCGCGCGCCGCGGGGAGACCCGCGGGGGCAGGGGCCCCCGCGAAGGGGTGCACGGACCGCACAGGTTGACGGTCGAATCGACCGTACCCAGGTCGGAGGCGGCCCGCGACCGGGCGGACGCAGCAACAAAAGGAGACGTACAACGATGAAGGGCACCGTGGGCGAGTTGGGGGAGTTCGGGCTCATCAAGGAGCTCACCTCACGGCTCACCACCACTCCGGCGGTACGCGTCGGGCCGGGCGACGACGCCGCCGTGGTGGCCGCCCCCGACCGCAGGGTCGTGGCGAGCACCGACATCCTCCTGGAGGGTCGGCACTTCCGTCGCGACTGGTCCACGGCGTACGACGTCGGTCGCAAGGCGGCCGCGCAGAACCTCGCGGACATCGCCGCGATGGGTGCCGTGCCGACCGCGCTGCTGCTCGGCCTGGTCGTCCCGGCGGAACTGCCGGCCACCTGGCCGTCCGAGCTGATGGACGGCATCCGTGACGAGTGCCAGGTCGCCGGCGCGGCCGTGGTCGGCGGCGATGTCGTACGCGGCGACACGATCACCGTGGCGATCACCGCGCTCGGCGATCTGCGCAACCACGAGCCGGTCACGCGCGCGGGTGCCCAGCCCGGTGACGTGGTGGCCGTGACGGGCTGGCTGGGCTGGTCCGCGGCCGGGCACGCCGTGCTCTCCCGCGGCTTCCGCTCGCCCCGCGCGTTCGTCGAGGCCCACCGGCGCCCGGAACCGCCGTACCACGCGGGCCCCGCGGCCGCCGGGCTCGGCGCGACCTCGATGACGGACGTCAGCGACGGGCTGATCGCCGACCTCGGGCACATCGCCGAGGCCAGCAAGGTGCGCATCGACGTCCGCTCCGGCGCCGTCGACATCCCCTCGCAGATGAACGACATCGGTCAGGCCGTCGGTGTGGACCCCCTCCAGTGGGTGCTCACCGGCGGCGAGGACCACGCGATCGTGGCGACCTTCCCGCCGGACGTGAAACTGCCGGCCCGCTGGAAGGTGATCGGCGAGGTCCTCAACCCGTCGGCGCTGCCGCAGGTCACGGTCGACGGGGCGCCGTGGACCAGCAAGGGCGGCTGGGACCACTTCGCGGACATCGAGTCATGAGTGCCTCGTCCCGTGCGAGTGCCCCGCCCAGGGTTCTGACGGTCGCGGGCTCCGACTCCGGTGGCGGCGCCGGGATCCAGGCCGACCTGAAGACGATGCTCGCGCTCGGCGTGCACGGCATGAGCGTGCTCACCGCCGTCACCGCGCAGAACTCCCTCGGCGTACAAGGCGCTTGGGAACTGCCGGTGGAGGCGGTGCGCGCGCAGTACCGCAGTGTGGTCGACGACATCGGCGTCGACGCGGTGAAGACCGGCATGCTCGCCTCGGCCGAACTCGTCGAGACCGTCGCCGAGTTGATCGGCGGCACGGCCGTGCCCTCCGTCGTCGACCCGGTCGGTGTCTCCAAGCACGGCGACTCGCTGCTCGCCGCGTCCGCGTTGGATTCCGTACGCACCAAGCTGCTGCCCGTCGCGACGGTGGCGACGCCGAACCTCGACGAGGTGGCCCAGCTGACCGGCCTGCAGGTCGAGTCGGAGGACGGGATGCGGCGTGCGGCGGCGGCCGTGCTGGCGTACGGGCCGATGTGGGTGCTGATCAAGGGCGGTCACCTCAGTGGCGACGCCGTTGATTTCCTCACGGACGGCTCGGAGGAGTACTGGCTGCGGGCGCCCCGGTTCGACAACCGGCACACGCACGGGACGGGGTGCACCCTCGCGAGCGCCATCGCTTCGGGGCTCGCGAAGGGGCAGGCGGTGCCGGAGGCGGTCGCGGCGGCGAAGGAGTACGTCACCGGGGCGATCGCGGGCGGCTTCGCGCTCGGGGGCGGGATCGGGCCGGTGGATCATGGGTGGCGGTTCGGGGCGGGCGGCGCGTAAGCGCTTGCGCAATCGTTTACGTCCGCAGGCGAGGAAGTCACGCGCCCGTCTGCGGTCTCAGTGGACTCGGCGGGCTCAGCGAACTCGGCGGACGCTGCGGACACAGCAAAAAGCCGGTCCACCGTGAAGTGGACCGGCTTTGAGCAGCGAACCAGCAGTGGCCGCGCGCTAGCAGAGCGTCAGCGCGAGACCTTGCCGGCCTTGATGCACGAGGTGCAAGCGTTCACGCGCTTCGGCGTCCCGCCCACTACGGTACGGACGCGCTGGATGTTCGGGTTCCAGCGACGGGGCGTACGGCGGTGAGAGTGCGAGATGTTGTTGCCGAAGCCCGGCCCCTTGCCGCAGACGTCGCAGTTGGCAGCCACGGGTCACTCCAAAGACTTCAGATGCTCTTACGGATGATCCCGGCATGCCGGGATCAAGATCTAGGATCTGAGTGGCGGTGCCAGGAGGAAGGCCCGATCGGATCGGGCAACCGGAGCAGCATACAACGACTGCGTCCGTACAACGAAACTACCATGGCTGGCCCGGAGACCTGGCCCGGCCCTCTTCCGGTGGGGACCTGACCGGGGTCTACGCTGCGTCGGACGTTCGGCTGCTCAAGGAGGCGCAGGTGCCGCAGGTGCCGCAGAGACTGGACGCGTCCGCGGTACGTGCATGGTGCGGCCTCGCGCTGCGGGCACTCGGCCGCGCGCGCGAGGAGATCGACGCGATCAACGTGTATCCCGTCGCGGACGGGGACACCGGCACCAATCTGTACCTGACCGTGGAGTCGGCGGCCGCGGCGGTCGAGGCCGTCTTCGCGGGTCACGCCGCGCTTGCGGGCGGCCGGGAGGTCTTCGAGGGCCAGGCGGTTTTCGACGGCCAGGAAGCCCTCGAAGGGCGCGAAGCCGTCGCCGGGCAGGCCGTCTCTCCCGGCCGGGCGCCCGAGGGGCCCGCCCTCGCCGACGCGGTGCACGCGATGGCGCACGGCGCGCTCATAGGAGCCCGGGGGAACTCCGGGACGATCCTCGCGCAGCTCCTGAGGGGCATGGCCCAGGTGCTCGCCGCCGACAGTGACGCGACACACACCGACGGGCAGGGTCTGGGGCTCGCCCTCCGCCGCGCGGCCGACTCGGCCCGGCAGGCCGTCGTGCACCCGGTCGAGGGCACGGTCCTCACGGTCGCCTCCGCCGCCGCCGACGCGGCCTCCGGCGCCGAGGGCGACTGCGGGGCGGTCGCGCGTGCGGCGTACGAGGGCGCGCGGGCGGCGCTCGCGGCGACTCCGCGGCAGCTGGCGGTCCTGGAGCGGGCCGGGGTTGTCGACGCGGGCGGACGCGGGCTCGTGGCCGTGCTGGGGGCCCTGGTGGAGACGTTCACGGGGGAGGCGCCCGCCGCGGCGGCGGTGCCGGTTCTCGCGGGGCACGCGCGCGTGGGGGCGGGTCCGGACGCGACGGGGCTCCACGCGCGCGTGGACGACGCTGTGACGGAACCCCTCGGAGAGCTGGGGGAGTGCGCGGACGGAACCCCCGCTCCCGATGAAGGCGGGCCGGCCTTCGAGGTGATCTACCTCCTGGAGGCGGAGGACGCGGCGGTGACGCGCCTGCGGGACCGGCTCGACACACTCGGCGACTCGCTCGTCGTGGTCGGCGGGGACGGCCTGTGGAACGTCCACGTGCATGTCGACGACGCCGGCGCGGCCGTGGAGGCGGGCGTCGAGGCCGGGCGGCCGTACCGGATCCGGATCACACACTTCGGGCTCGGCGACGTGCACACGGCGGGCGCCGGGAGCAGGCCGGTCCGGGAGCGCGCCCAGCGCGCGGTCGTGGCCGTCGTCCCCGGAGAGGGCCTCGCGGGGCTCTACACCGAGGCGGGGGCCACCACCGTCCTCGCGCGCCCCGGGGAGCCGCCCGCCAGCGGGGAGCTCGTCGAGGCCGTACGGCGGGCCCACGCGCGCGAGGTGGTGCTGCTGCCGAACGACGCCGAGTTGCGCCACACCGCGGCCGCGGCGGCCGAGCAGGCCCGCACCGAGGGCGTCAGGGTGGCGCTGATCCCCACCCGGTCCGCGGTGCAGGGCATCGCGGCGCTGGCCGTGCACGAGCCCGGGCGGCGCTTCGACGAGGACGTCGTCGCGATGACCTCGGCCGCCGGCGCGACCCGGTACGCCGAGGTCGAGGTCGCGGAACGCCAGTCCTGGACCATGGCCGGCATCTGCCAGGCCGGCGACGTCCTCGGCCTCATCGAGGGCGACGTCGCCGTGATCGGCTCCGACATCACGGCCACCGCCGAGGCGGTCCTGAACCGCATGCTCGCGGCGGGCGGCGAGATGGTCACCCTGGTCCTCGGCGACGAGGCCCCCGACACGATCGCGGCCCACCTCGAAGCCCGCGTCCGGGAGTCCTACCTCGCCGTGGACACGGTCGTGTACCGGGGCGGCCGCCAGGGGGCCCTGCTGCTGATCGGCGTGGAGTAGCAGCCGGACCGGTCTCGCGCCCCGACAGAGGCGCGGGCTGTGACCTATGAGGCCCTGCCGCGCGGGCGCGACCAGCCACAGCCCGCCCGCGGACAAAGACCGGCCCCCAAGCGGAGCACTGCGCGGAGCGCTACGGGCCCGACTCCGTCGCCCGCAGCAGCCGCTCCGCCTCACCACGCCGGGCGGCCACCGTCTCGTCCGAGCCGTCCTCCTCGGCGTACGCGGCGAGAACCTCACGCGCGCGTGCGGCCGCCCAGTCGGGGTGCTCCAGGTCGGCCTCCAGCCAGCCGGCGGCGAGTTGGGCTCCGGTGCGGCTGTGCAGGGCGTCCTCGCCGAGGGAGAGGAAGCCCCCGACGGCCAGCGTGACGTGGGCCAGGGCCTCCTCGAACAGGGCCTGGATCAGCTCGTCGTCGGCGTCGTCGGGCGCGGAGCGGGCGACCAGGTCGCCGAACTGCCGGTGAGTCTGGGCGAGTTCGGCGACGAGCTGCTCGCGCGCCTCGTGGTCCTCGGGCACCTCTTCCTCGCATGCGCGGACCGCCTCGCCCATCAACTCGCGTGCCGTGTCCAGCCCCGAGCCCTCCTCGCGCACCGCGAGCCACGCGCGCGCCCGCAGGGAGCGGATCAGCCCGTGGACGTTGCCGAGGGACCGCCAGAGGTCACCGGCGCGCGCGTAGGCCTGCTCCGCCTGAGGGAGCAGCTCCGCGTGGCCGAGGGCCTCCGCGGCGAGATGGGCGAGCATCGCGTGGTCGCGCTGCTCGGGCCAGTGCCGGGCGATCTCGGCCGCTCGGAGCCAGTGTTCGGCGGCCTCGCGGTGTTCCCCGAGCTCGGTGAGACAGTCGCCGAGCCACCAGTGGGTCTGCACGATCGCCCCGTCGCCGTGCGTCTGCGCGCTCAGCTCCGGCAGCGCCGACTCCAGGACCTCCGCGGCCTCGGCCCAGTGGCCCTGACGGAGCAGGAAACCGCCGAGCTGATGTCTGGCCCAGGCGCCGAGCGTGGGTCCCTCGCCGGCCTCGTCGGCCCAGTGCGACGCCTCCAGGGCGTGGTCGGCGGCGGGACCGAACTGTCCGGTGGCGCCGAGTATCTCGGCCAGCTGGAGGTGCAGTTGGGCGTGGCCGGTCGGCTCAAGGAAGGCCGCGCCGTGCTCCAGCGCCGCCCGGGCCGCGCGCTCGGCCGCCTCGGCGTCGCCCAGGTGGCGTGCGATCCCGGTGAGCCGGGCTTCGTACTCCACCGCGAACCACGGCAGCCCGGCCGCCACGAACGCCTCCGAGCCCCGCGTGAGCAGCTCCGCGGCCCTCTCCGCGTCCCCGGCGTGCGCCGCGAGCTCGCCGAGCATGGCCTGCGCCTCCGCGGCCCGGGAGGCGACCAGGACGTTGTTCCCGGCCTCCGGCTCGGCGAGGGCAAGCAGCTCCCGTGCGGCCGTCTCCGCGGCGGCCAGGGCCTCGGTGCCGTCTCCAGAGCCGTTCACCTCCGCCGCCTCATGCACCCGCTGCAGCAGGATGCGCGCCCGTCCCACCAGCACCGAGGCGGCCTGCTGGACCCCGGTCCCGCCCTCCGCGAAGAGGGCGAGCACCCGCTCGTACGGCTCCGAGACCGCGGCCAGCGCCTCGCGGGTCCGGCCGGAGAGGGCCAGTACGTACGCTCCACGCGCGCGTGCCGCCAGGGCCTCGCCCGGGTCGCCCGCGGCCTCGTACAGCTCAGCGGCGCGGGCGAACAGCTCCACGCCCCCGGGGCCGAGGCCCATCGCCTCGTGGTCGGTCAGCTCCGCGCGGTCGCGGGGAGTCAGGTCCTCGTCGTCGGCCGCCTCCGCGACCGCGGCCCATGCCGCGACGGAATCCGGGTGCAGAGCGGCCGAGAGCCGGCGGGCCTCGGCGAGCAGCGCGGTCAGGTCCGGCCCGCCGTCGGCAGCGGCATCCGCGGACGGGGCGGGCGCGGGCCGCACGGGAGAGGCCACGGCCGGTGTCGCGCGTATGCCCAGGGGCAGTCGTTCCACCAGGGGCAGTTGGTCCATGCGCTCCCGGACGCGTCCGCTCACGTACGCCGTGCCGTTGCGCTCGTCGAAGCGGCCCGCCAGCGAAAGGGCCTCCACGCGCGCGTGGGCGGCGAGTTCGGCCGCGGTCCAGGTGCGGCCGGCCGGTCCCGGCACGGTCTGCGCGCCGAGCCCGAGCGAGGTCAGCCGGTCCGTCAGCAGGGCGACCACGGCCAGGAAGTCCATCCGGCTGCGCGGTTCCCCGGCGTCCGTGAAGTAGGCGGGACGTTCCGCCAGCAGCTCCAGGGCCCGTGCCTCGTTGCCGGTGAGCGCGCAGAACTCCACATGGTCCGCGTACGCGCCGCGCATGCTCTCCATGGGGCGTACGAGCCGGAAGCCGCGCAGATGGTGGGCCCGCGCCTCGTCCAGACGGCCCAGCCGCAGCAGCGGCAGCAGCGAGGACGCGAGGACCGCGTGCGGCTCGTGGGCGCAGGTGTACTCGCCCTCCAGGACAGGCCGCCACAGCTCCAGGGCCTCGGCGTCGGCGCCCCGCTCGGCCCGCCACCAGCCCTGGTCGTGCAGTTCGCAGGCGTGGCAGTCGGCCATGCTGTCCCGGTCGGCGGCCAGCCATGCGGTGTACGCCCGCTCGGCCCTCGCCAGGTCCCCTATGGAGCGCGCCACCGTGAACTCGGTGCTGCGGACCGCCCGTTCGGAGTGACCGGCGAGCCGGTAGCGGTGCTCCATCTCGCCGAGCCACTTCTCGATGGAAGCGAGCGGCACATGCGGCTGGCCGACCATTCCGGAGGACACCCACTTGAAGACCCAGTGCAGGGAGTGGGTCTCGTACTCGTCGAAGTCCTCGGGCCGTTCGTCCCACATGCGCAGCAGGCGCGCGAAGGGGACGAACATCCGGTCCTTCTCGGAGCTGTAGTTGTAGACCTTCAGCTGGTGGCCGAGCGCCTCGATCACGGCGAGCGGGATGTTCAGCTTCTCGGCCTCGGCGAGCAGGACCTCCGCGCGCGCGTTGCGGGCCGGGCCCTCCGGCTGCTCGTAGTTCTCCTGCATCGCCCGGCGCAGCGCGTCGAAGTCCATGCTTTCACTGGTCCGGCTCATCGGTGGCCCTCCTCTGGGGAGTCGCTGTGGGTGGCCCACTCCAGGAGGCCGATGAACGACCGGTTCAGGAGTGCCGAGTCCGCCGGTCGCAGCGGGCGCTGCGCCATCAGCAGGGCCTGACCGTAGAGGGACTCCGTCGCCGTCCCGATCAGCTCCCGGTCGTCGAGCGAACTGATCTTCCGGATCAGCGGGTTGAGGTGGTTGAGCACCAGCCGCGCGCGCGGTGCGCTGCCCCGCAGCGAGCCGAGGATGCCCGCCCACAGGTCGTCGGCCTGCTCCTCGGCCTCCGCGCGCGCCTGCTCGTGGCGGGCCGCCCGGTCGTCCAGGTGCAGCGCGGGCACGGAGAGCGGGTGGAAGGCGCGCAGGACCACATCGCACCCCAGGGGGTCGAGTTTGGCCCGCGCGGCCCCCAGGAAGGCCGACAGGGCCAGCTCCACCGCCGGGTCGACCGAGTCCAGATGCGCGGTCACCGTGTCGGCGTCCAGCTCCGCCACGACCGTCCCGGGCCGCACCGAGGGCAGCGCCTCGACCAGCTCGCTGTCGTACGTGTAGCCGCCGTTGACGACACCCACGCCCTGCGCGGACGCGATCGGCGCTACCTGGCGGAACTCCTCCACGGACCGGGTGAAGTGCACCACCGGGTGCCGCTGGGCGAACTCCTCCAGGGACAGCTGTCCGTCGGTCGTCTCGAACGGCAGCCACGGCAGCATCGTGCGCAGCATCTCGCTGTCGTGCCGTGCCAGGGACTTGACGCCCAGGTGGTGCACCGAAAGGAAGGCCGCGAGCCGCTCGGGATCACCGGCCGCGAGCCCCGTCAGCCAGGCCCTGATCCGCTCGCCCAGCGCCTCCCGTACGCCCGCCAGGGCATCGTCCTCGTACAGCGCCTCCCGGGACGCGGTGGGCCGCAGGCTGTCCGTGTCGAGGACGCAGCGCACGAAGAACGCCCAGTCGGGCAGCAGCTGTTCGGCCCGCTCGGTGAGCAGCATGCCCTTCAGGTGCACGCGATGACCGGCGCGCTGGGCGGGACTGACCGCGGACGGCAGCACGTACGCCACCCCGCGTATCCCGGCGAGCGGCACGTCCAGGTCGATGGAGTCCAGCGGCGTGAACCCGAACAGGTCGTGGCAGTGCCGTCCCAGGGCCACCCTCCGGGTGGCGGGGCTCGGGTACGCGCGGTCCCAGGGCGCCGGGAGGTCCGTGACCGCCTCGTCGCCCACCCGTACGTCGTAGGGCAGCAGCGACCCGAAGTCCCGGGCCAGCGAGAGGACCCGCTCCTCGGACAGCCAGTCGGCGGCGCCCGGACGCGCCACCAGGTACACGGTCGTACCCGGTTCGGCGCGGGCCTCGTGCGGCAGCGTACGGACCGTGTATGAGCCGTCGTCGGCCGCCGTCCACTCCACGGGCGGTGCGTCCGGCGTACGGGCGCTGCGGCTGACCACCCGGATGCGCTCGGCGACCACGAAGCAGGCGAGCAGGCCGATGCCGAACTGCCCGAGGAAGTCGGAGCGCGCCGACTCCAGGCCCTCCGCCCGCTTGGAGCTGCGGCCGATGGTCGCCAGGAGGCTGTGCACGTCCGTCTCGGTGAGCCCGATCCCGGAGTCCTCCACACGAAGGGCACCGCCCGCGCCGCCCTCGACGAACAGCCGCACCAGGGCAGGCGCGTCGGGCTGCTCGGCACGCCGGGCGGTGATCGCGTCCACGGCGTTCTGCAGCAGCTCGCGCAGATAGACCTTGGGGCTGGAGTAGAGGTGGTGGGAGAGAAGGTCCACGAGGCCGCGCAGGTCGACCTGGAACGTATGGGGTGACTGGGAGCCTTGAGCTGACTGTGAGATCTGGGAGTCCATCGTCGCTGCGCCGGTGGGGGGACGTGCGACGGCGCGGGGTCGGGCGGTCCCAAGAGGAGGTGACCGCGAACAGGGCCGGAGCCGGACATCCTAGGCCCCGAACCAGCCGTCTGACCAGCGGATTTCCGGGACGTATACGGCATTGTCAGTGCGGTGGTGTGCAATGGATCTCGTGCCCGCGCTCGAAGAACCACTGAAGAAGGTGCTCGGACCCGCCACCGCGAAGGTGATGGCCGAGCACCTCGGCCTGCACACCGTCGGCGACCTGCTGCACCACTATCCCCGCAGGTACGAGGAGCGCGGCCAGCTCACCCACCTCGCCGACCTGCCCCTGGACGAGCACGCGACGGTGGTCGCCCAGGTCGCCGACGCCCGCCTGCTCACCTTCTCCTCGCCCAAGGCCCCCCGCGGCAAGGGCCAGCGCCTCGAAGTGACCATCACGGACGGCAGCGGCCAGCTCAAGCTGGTCTTCTTCGGCAACGGCGTGCACAAGCCCCACAAGGAGCTCCTGCCCGGCACCCGCGCGCTGTTCGCGGGCAAGGTCTCCGTCTTCAACCGCCGCCTCCAGCTGGCCCACCCGGCGTACGAGCTGCTGCGCGGCGAGGACGTGTCCGAGACGGTGGACACCTGGGCGGGTGCCCTCATCCCGCTCTATCCCGCCACCGCCAAGCTGGAGTCCTGGAAGATCGCCAAGGCGGTCCAGACGGTGCTGCCGAGCGCCCAGGAGGCCACCGATCCGCTGCCCGACTCCCTGCGGGCCGGCCGCGGTCTGGTCCCCCTCCCCGAGGCCCTGCTGAAGATCCACCGCCCGCACACCAAGGCGGACATCGAGGACGCCCGCTCCCGCCTGAAGTGGGACGAGGCCTTCGTCCTCCAGGTCGCCCTGGCCCGCCGCCGTCACGCGGACGCCCAACTGCCCGCCGTGGCCCGCAGACCCAAGAAGGACGGCCTGCTCTCCGCCTTCGACGCCAAGCTCCCCTTCACCCTCACCGAGGGCCAGCAGAAGGTCACCAAGGAGATCTTCGACGACCTGGCCACCGAACATCCGATGCACCGGCTGCTGCAGGGAGAGGTCGGTTCCGGAAAGACGATGGTCGCGCTGCGCGCCATGCTCGCCGTCGTCGACGCGGGCGGTCAGGCCGCGATGCTCGCGCCCACCGAGGTGCTCGCCCAGCAGCACCACCGGTCGATCACGGAGATGATGGGGGAGCTGGCCGAGGGCGGGATGCTCGGTGGCGCCGAGCACTCCACCAAGGTGGTGCTGCTCACCGGGTCCATGGGGGCGGCCGGGCGGCGACAGGCACTGCTCGACCTGGTCACCGCGGAGGCGGGGATCGTCATCGGGACGCATGCGCTGATCGAGGACAAGGTGCAGTTCCACGACCTGGGCCTGGTCGTGGTGGACGAACAGCACCGGTTCGGCGTCGAGCAGCGAGACGCCCTGCGCGGCAAGGGCAAACAGCCCCCGCACCTCCTCGTGATGACCGCCACCCCGATCCCGCGCACGGTCGCCATGACCGTCTTCGGCGACCTGGAGACGTCCGTCCTGGACCAGCTCCCCGCCGGCCGCTCGCCCATCGCCAGCCATGTCGTCCCGGCCGCCGACAAGCCCCACTTCCTCTCGCGCGCGTGGGAGCGCGTGCGAGAGGAGGTGTCCAACGGCCATCAGGCGTACGTGGTCTGCCCGCGCATCGGCGACGAGGACGACGACCCGAAGAAGTCCAGGAAGAAGCCGTCCCCCGAGGACGAGGCCGAGAAGCGCCCGCCCCTCGCCGTCCTCGACGTCGCCGACCAGCTGGCCAAGGGCCCGCTCCAGGGACTGAAGGTCGAGGTCCTGCACGGCCGTATGCCCCCGGACGACAAGGACGCCGTGATGCGCCGCTTCGCCGCGGGTGAGACGGACGTGCTGGTCGCCACGACGGTCATCGAGGTCGGGGTGAACGTCCCGAACGCCACCGCGATGGTGATCATGGACGCCGACCGGTTCGGCGTCTCCCAGCTCCACCAGCTGCGCGGCCGCGTCGGCCGTGGCTCCGCCCCGGGCCTCTGCCTCCTGGTCACCGAGATGGCCGAGGCCAGCCCGGCCCGCCAGCGGCTGACCGCGGTCGCCTCCACCCTCGACGGCTTCGAGCTCTCCCGCATCGACCTCGAACAGCGCCGCGAGGGCGATGTCCTCGGCCAGGCCCAGTCCGGCGCCCGCACCTCACTGCGGATGCTCGCCGTCATCGACGACGAGGAGATCATCGCCGAGGCCCGCGAGGAGGCGTCCGCGGTGGTCGCGTCCGACCCGGACCTGGAACACCTCCCCGGCCTGCGCACGGCACTCCAGGCCCTGCTGGACGAGGAGAGGGAGCAGTACTTGGAAAAGGGCTGAGCACGGGCACGCCCCGTCGGCTGCGCTCCGACGACTGAGCCCCTGGCTGCGCTTCCATGGCCGGGCTCCCATGGCCGCGCCCCAAAAGGGGCGCGGGGCTGTGCCGATATGCGGCTCCGCCGCGTGGGCGCGACCAGCCCCCACAATCCCGCGGCCGCGCCCACCGCGGACCCCCACCCCCGTAGTCCAGAAAACGCACCCGCCACCCCCGCCTGCCAGACTGGGGTCCGTGACCATCCCCTCCGGCAAGGACCCCAGATGACCCGCGTGATCGCCGGCACGGCCGGCGGACGACGCCTGGCAGTCCCCCCGGGCACCGGCACAAGGCCCACCTCGGACCGCGCCCGCGAGGGACTCTTCTCCACCTGGCAGTCCCTGCTCGGCGGCCCCCTGGAAGGCGACCGCGTCCTCGACCTGTACGCGGGCTCCGGCGCCGTCGGCCTGGAGGCGCTGAGCCGCGGCGCCGGACACACCCTCCTCGTGGAGGCCGACGCCCGCGCGGCCCGCACGATCCGGGAGAACGTGAAGGCACTGGGCCTCCCCGGCGCCGAGGTCAGACCCGGCAAAGCGGAACAGATCATCCGTACGGCGGTGCCGGCAGCCCCGTACGACCTCGTCTTTCTCGATCCGCCGTACGCCGTCACGGACGACGATCTTCGCGAGATCCTGCTCACACTCCGCTCCGGGGGCTGGCTCGCGGGCGAAGCGCTCGTCACCGTTGAACGCAGTACTAGAGGTGGCGAATTCCGGTGGCCCGACGGCTTCGAGGCATTGAGGTCCCGTCGCTACGGCGAGGGAACGTTTTGGTACGGTCGCGCCGCCTCTACGTGCGAAGACGCACGATGACCGGACCGGAGAGCGAGGGATCTCAAGTGCGCCGCGCCGTCTGTCCCGGGTCGTTCGACCCGATTACCAACGGACATCTCGACATCATCGCCCGAGCCTCCAAGCTGTACGACGTCGTGCACGTCGCGGTGATGATCAACCAGTCCAAGAGGGGCCTGTTCGAGATCGAGGAGCGGATCGACCTGATCCGCCAGGTCACCGCGGAGTTCGGCAACGTCGAGGTGGAGTCCTTCCACGGCCTCCTCGTCGACTTCTGCAAGGAGCGCGACATCCCGGCCATCGTCAAGGGCCTGCGCGCGGTCAGCGACTTCGACTACGAGCTGCAGATGGCCCAGATGAACAACGGCCTCTCCGGTGTCGAGACCCTCTTCGTCCCGACCAACCCCACCTACAGCTTCCTGTCCTCCTCGCTGGTCAAGGAGGTCGCGACCTGGGGCGGCGACGTCGCCCACCTGGTGCCGCCGGTGGTCCTGCAAGCCCTCAGGGAGCGGCTCAAGAAGGACTGACGGAGCTCCGGATACCTGACAGTGCGTCACCCGGTGTCGGGAGGGGCGGGTGTGGTCGTACAGTCGAGGCGTCCGTCTCCATCACAGCTGTAGAGAGTGGCGAGCACACGGTGGACGTGCAGAAGAAGCTCGATGAGATCGTCTCGGCGGTCGGCAGCGCCCGTTCCATGCCCATGTCGGCCTCGTGCGTGGTCAACCGCGCCGAGCTCCTCTCCCTGCTCGAAGAGGTGCGCCAGGCGCTGCCCGGCTCCCTCGCCCAGGCCGAGGAGCTGATCGGCGGCCGCGAGCAGATGGTCGAGCAGGCCCGCCTGGAGGCCGAGCGGATCATCGAGTCCGCGCACGCCGAGCGCGGCAGCCTGATCTCCGACACCGAGGTCGCCCGCCGCTCGCAGAACGAGGCGGACCGCATCCTCTCCGAGGCCCGCAAGGAGGCCGAGGACGTCCGCGCCGAGGCCGACGAGTACGTCGACTCCAAGCTCGCCAACTTCGAGGTCGTCCTCACCAAGACCCTCGGCTCCGTCGGCCGCGGTCGCGAGAAGCTCCTCGGCACGGGCCCCGGCACCGACGAGCAGGGCTACGAGGACGAGGACGCTCCCGAGCGCAGCCACGACCCGGAGACCCTGCGCCGCAACGCCGACGAGTACGTCGACGTCAAGCTCGGCGCCTTCGAGGCCGTGCTCGCCAAGACCCTGGACGCCGTCGGCCGCGGCCGCCAGAAGCTGCACGGCCGGATCGCCAGCGACGACCTCGGCGACCTGGGCGGCTTCGCCGAGGACGGCAACGCGCAGCACACCACCGACGCCGAGTACCTGGACGGCCTCTCGGACCTCTCCGAGCGGCCCGCCCAGCCGGCCGTCCAGCCCCAGGCCCCGGCGGCCGTGCCCCAGCAGCAGTACGCCCAGCAGGACGCGTACGCCTATCAGCAGCAGACCGCCGATCCGTACGGGTACCAGCAGCAGTACGCGCAGCAGGACGGATACGGCTACCAGCAGCAGACCGCCGATCCGTACGCGGCCTATCCGCAGCAGCAGGGCTACGACCAGCAGGCCGCGTACGACCCGAATCTTCAGCAGGCGTACGGCCAGGCCCCGCAGGCTCCCCAGCCGCAGCAGGCGCAGGCGAACGCCCTCGACGAGACCAGTCTCTTCGACACCACCATGATCAGCGCGGAGCAGCTCAGGGCGTACGAACAGGGGCGCTGAGGCCGGATTGGGCCGAAAGCGAAAGGTCCAGTATCCTGGCTCTTCGGTCGCGTGTACGTCCGCGATCAACGCTGCCCGGGAAGCACCGAAGGGCGGCGCCCCACAGAGTTTCAAGATCGAAAGCAGGAATGGCCCTGAAAGCCCGCCTCGACCACCGCAACCCTCTCGTGTTCGACACACACGAGCTGGGGCGGCGTCCTGGCGCGCTGCAGCGCCTGACCCGTGAGATCGACGCTCCCAAGGATTTCGGTATCCAGGGAGTCATCGGAGTGCCGGAGGGCGCCCCGGTGAAGCTCGGCCTCCGCCTTGAGTCGGTCATGGAAGGTGTGCTTGTCACAGGCACCGCCCGTGCACAGGCCAAGGGGGAGTGCGTAAGGTGTCTGGAGCCGGTCGAGCAGCAGCTCGAAGCGGATTTCCAGGAGATGTTCTCGTACCCTGACGCCGACGACCGGGGCCGTGTGAAAGCGGAGCCGGCCGACGACGCCGAGGACGACGAGGACACGCTCTTCATCGAGGACGGCTTGTTCGACCTCGAACCCGTGCTGCGTGATGCGGTGGTGCTCGCACTGCCGATGCAGCCGGTGTGCCAGGACGACTGCCCCGGCCTGTGCTCCCAGTGCGGAGCCCGGCTCGCGGACGACCCGGACCACCAACACGACGCCGTCGACATCCGTTGGGCGGCACTGCAGGGACTCGCCGGTTCACTCGAAGATGGCGAGAAGGACGAGATGAGTGGCGAAGCGCCTCGATCGGCGCGCGCCAACGAGAAGCAGGAGAAGTAGCCGTGGCTGTTCCGAAGCGGAAGATGTCGCGCAGCAACACGCGCCACCGCCGGTCGCAGTGGAAGGCTGCGGTCCCCACCCTGGTTGCGTGCGAGCGCTGCCACGAGCCCAAGCTGCAGCACATCGCGTGCCCCGCTTGCGGCACCTACAACAAGCGCCAGGTCCTCGAGGTCTGAGCGGCTGGTGAGAGGTCTGATGTCTGACGCCCAGGCGGACTCAAACGCCAAGAAAAAGGCGGACAACACAGCCTCGTCCCACACGCTTCTGGAAGGGCGGCTCGGCTACAAGCTCGAGTCCGCCCTTCTGGTGCGTGCACTGACCCACCGTTCGTACGCGTACGAGAACGGCGGTCTGCCCACCAACGAGCGGCTGGAGTTCCTCGGGGACTCCGTGCTCGGCCTTGTGGTCACGGACACGCTGTACACCACCCACCCCGACCTGCCAGAAGGCCAACTGGCCAAGCTGCGGGCCGCGGTGGTCAATTCGCGTGCGCTGGCGGAGGTGGGCCGCGGGCTCGAACTCGGCTCCTTCATCCGGCTCGGCCGGGGCGAAGAGGGCACGGGCGGCCGGGACAAGGCGTCCATCCTCGCCGACACCCTTGAAGCGGTGATCGGCGCTGTCTATCTCGACCAGGGTCTCGACGCGGCGGGCGAGCTCGTCCACCGCCTCTTCGACCCGCTGATCGAGAAATCCTCGAATCTGGGAGCGGGCCTGGACTGGAAGACCAGTCTCCAGGAGCTCACGGCGACCGAGGGGCTCGGCGTGCCCGAGTACCTGGTCACCGAGACCGGCCCGGACCACGAGAAGACCTTCACTGCTGCTGCCCGCGTCGGAGGCGTCTCGTACGGCACCGGCACCGGCCGCAGCAAGAAGGAGGCGGAGCAGCAGGCCGCGGAATCCGCGTGGCGTGCGATCCGCTCCGCCGCGGACGAACGCGCGAAGGTGGCGAAGGCCGCCGCGGAGGTCGAGGCGTCCGCAGCGGCCAAGGCCTCCGTGGAGGCCGAGGCCGTCGCGGCAGCCGAAGCTTCCGCGGCTGCTGAGAAGGCCGCGGCAGCCGAGAAGGCCGCAGCCACCAAGGAGGCCGCAGCCACCAAGGAGGCCGCGGCGGCCGAGGAAGCCGTCGAGGCTCCCTCGACGGCGGCATCCGACACCGCTTCCGCCTGACCGAACCGCAGTTCGGCGCTGTGACCGATCGCCCGTCCCCCGTCCGAGGGGGCGGGCGATCGTGTTCGGGAGCGCCGGCGGTACGCTGCGGGCGCGCGGCCCCGGTCCGGGGCGCCCGAGTCGTCGGCCCACGCATCCGGAGGAGAAGCCGTGCCCGAACTGCCCGAGGTCGAGGTCGTACGACGGGGCCTCGAACGCTGGGTCAGCGGACGGATCGTCGCCGACGTGCAGGTGCTGCACCCGCGCGCGGTGCGCCGGCACATCGCGGGCGGCGAGGACTTCGGGGCCCGGCTCAAGGGGCACCGGATCGGACTGGTCCAGCGTCGTGGCAAGTACCTCTGGCTGCCGCTCGCGGACTCCCCGAGTGCCGTTCTCGCGCACCTCGGGATGAGCGGGCAGCTCCTCGTCCAGCCGCAGGACGCGGCCGACGAGAAGCACCTGCGCATCCGCGTCCGGTTCGAGGACGCCCTCAACACCGAACTGCGCTTCGTCGACCAACGGACCTTCGGCGGGCTGTCGTTGCACGAGACGTCGCCCGACGGGCTGCCCGACGTCATCGCGCACATCGCCCGTGACCCGCTGGACCCGCTGTTCGACGACGACGCGTTCCACGAGGCGCTGCGGCGTCGGCGTACGACCGTCAAACGCGCCCTGCTGGACCAGTCGTTGATCAGCGGCGTCGGCAACATCTATGCGGACGAGGCGCTTTGGCGTGCGCGGTTGCACTACGAGCGCCCCACCACCGGGTTCACGCGCCCACGCACGGCCGAACTCCTGGGCCACGTACGGGATGTGATGAACGCCGCCCTCGCCGTCGGCGGCACCAGTTTCGACAGCCTCTACGTCAACGTGAACGGGGAGTCGGGCTACTTCGACCGCTCGCTCGACGCGTACGGCAGGGAGGGCCAGCCGTGCCGGCGCTGCGGCACCCTGATGCGGCGCAGGCCCTGGATGAACCGGTCCAGCTACTTCTGCCCGCGCTGTCAGCGGCCCCCGCGCGCCGTGTCGTAACGCTCGCGCGCTTCCAGTACGTCGTCCATGCGCCCCTCCACGAAGTGGATGAGGGACAGCAGGCGCTCGGCGACCCCGCGGCCCAGCGGCGTCAGTTCGTAGTCCACCCGCGGCGGATTCGTCGGCTGGGCCTCGCGGTGCACCAGGCCGTCGCGCTCCAGCGCGTGCAGGGTCTGGGACAGCATCTTCTCGCTGACACCGTCGACGCGCCGGCGCAGTTCGTTGAAACGGAACGAACCCTCGTACAGCGCCCCCAGCGTGAGCGCGCCCCAGCGCCCGGTGACGTGCTCCAGCGTGCCCCGGGACGGGCATGCCTTGGAGAACACGTCGAACTCGAGGTCCGGTCGCTCCGTGAGGTCCATGCGCCCAGAATACTCGCCGCAGCGCAAACCGAAGAGGGGGCGCTAACTTTTCGCTAGCGTCCCCTCTTCGGTGACCTTTTGTGTTCCTCTGCGGTCGCGCGCGGCTAGTAGCCGAAGTCCTGCGTCCACCAGGGGCCGCCCGACGCGAAGTGCGCGCCGACGCCCAGGGTCTTGAAGTCGCAGTTCAGGATGTTCGCGCGGTGGCCGGGGCTGTTCATCCAGGCCTCCATCACCGCGGCGGCGTCGGCCTGGCCGCGGGCGATGTTCTCTCCGCCGAGGTTCGAGATGCCGAGCTTCTCCGCGCGGTCCCAGGGGGAGGCCCCGCTCGGGTCCGTGTGGTCGAAGAAGCCCCGCGCGGCCATGTCCTCGCTGAAGGACTCGGCCAGGGCCGCCAGCGTGCTGGACGCGGTCACCGGACTGCAGCCGGCCTTCGCCCGCTCCTCGTTGACCAGCGACAACACCTCGGCCTCGGCCTTGGACGCGGTGGACACCGCCTTCGACGGAGCCTTCTCGGGTGCCTTCTTCTCCGGCGCCTTGGTGGTCGGCTCGGTCTTCGGCTTCTCCTTGACGGGAGCCTTGGTCGACGGCTTCGCGGAGGGAGTCTTCTTCTCGGTCTTCTCCGGGGCCTTCGTCGGCGAGACCGTCGGAGACGCGGAGCGCTCCAGGTCACGGCTCGTGCCCGAGTCCTCGCGGTCGTCCGTGGTGCCGTCCGTGCCGCCCTGGGTCTGCACGTCGCTCGGCGAGTCCTGGGCGCGGACCTTGTCCGCGTTGCCGCCGCCTATCGAGAGGCTGTCGCTGCCCGGGATCAGCCCGGAGGCGACCGCGACGGCACCCATCGCGACGGCGGCCGAGACACCGAGCAGACCGGTGCGTACGGGCGTCACGTTCTTCTTGCGGCGGCGGTGGCCGCGGCCGGCGCCGCCGTCCGGGGCGTAGCCGGTCGTGGCGTGGGTGGCGGGATCCGCGGCGAAGAGGTAGGTGTCGCTCTTCGAGTAGAGGTCGCCGGTCTCGTGTATGCCGCCCGGCGAGTCGTACATGCCCGCGGTCGCGTAGGGGCTGCCGTTCAGGTAGTCCCCGGCGGTCAGGTGGTCACCCGCGGTCGCGTAGTCGCCCTCACCCGCGTAATCACCCGAGTCTGCCGCCGCGTAACCGCCCGCGTATGTATCGTACGTTTGTGTGACCCCGGTGGCGCGGCCTGTGGCGGCGCGGCCGGCGGCGGAGCGTCGGTGGCGTCCCATCTCCTGGCCTTCCTCATCCTTGCGGTCAACGTTCCTCACCCGAACGAGTGAGGCTCATTGGGTCGGGACGGTACCCCATGGCGCAAGGGGAGGAAGTGCTCCGAGAGCATTTGGCCGGTTAGCGTGCAGCCATGAGCGAGGATGTAAGGCTGGTCGCGTGGGTACGCGGACGGGTCCAAGGTGTGGGTTTCCGCTGGTACACACGGGCCAAGGCGCTGGAGATCGGCGGCCTGAGTGGTTTTGCTCTCAATTTGGGGGACGGACGGGTCCAGGTGGTCTCCGAAGGCCCTCGGGCCGGATGCCAGCGACTCCTCGACTGGCTCCAGGGGGACGACACGCCGGGACGCGTCGACGGAGTCACTGAGATTTGGGACACGCCCCGCGGCGGCTACGACGGCTTCGCCATCCGGTGAGATCCACTCCGCTCCAC
The DNA here is from genome assembly GCF_055577685.1 of Streptomyces sp. NPDC033178. Classification (NCBI taxonomy): domain Bacteria; kingdom Bacillati; phylum Actinomycetota; class Actinomycetes; order Kitasatosporales; family Streptomycetaceae; genus Streptomyces; species Streptomyces sp. NPDC033178. Next base: position 62,424 of record NZ_JBVIPT010000016.1, on the reverse strand, counting down.
CGGCCGCAACACCCCTGGCAGCGGGCGCGGGGCGTGCGCCGGGCACCTGCCACGGGCAGAAAGCGCCTGGTGGTTGCCAAGAATCGCTTGTCGTGGCAGGCTCCGCGAGTAAGGATGATCTCCACGCCCCCAGGGCCCCGAAACAGTGGCCGCGCCGCCAGTTCTCAAGCCGCGCGCCCCGGGTTGGCCCCCAATACGGGGCGTGATCGTGTTGACCGTCAAACTTTTTGGTGAGACGCTGAAAGTCCCCGCGCACCTTAGCTGTTTGGCATGTAAGAGCGGCAGCAAAAACTCGTCAGTGCCAAGCATCGCGGGTGCGATTCCCTCACGACCCACACCGCTTCGGTCGGTCACTCAGTGTGGAGGACCATCCATCATGGCAAAGGCGCTTCTCGGTTACGTCGGCGGCTCCGACCCGCGACTCATTGCCGAGATGCGACGGCTCCAGCAGCGCGTCCAGGACCTGGAATCCGAGCTCGTACGGATCCAGGCCGAGAACGACGCGCTCGCGGCTGCCGCTTCTCACGACTCGCTTCTCGAAAGCATCGACGTACCCCAGGCGGAGCCTGCGCTCACCTGATCACTGAATCGCATCGTCGCCACCAGTGAGCAGGCTGCCCGTGTCAGCCGCTGACAGAGTTGCAAGGGACGCTTCGGCGTCCCTTCTTTCTTGCCCCCGCGCACTCTTTCACTGTCTTTAACGTTTGGTGTGCCCTGCACGTTCAAGGGTGAAACCGCGCGTTCATGGAGTGAGACCCACCCGGAAGGTAGAGTCCGGCTGCGTGCACCTCAAGGCCCTGACCCTGCGCGGGTTCAAATCGTTCGCCTCGGCGACCACGCTGCGGTTCGAGCCGGGCATCACCTGTGTCGTGGGCCCCAACGGCTCGGGCAAGTCCAATGTCGTGGACGCCCTCAGCTGGGTCATGGGCGAGCAGGGCGCCAAGTCGCTGCGCGGCGGCAAGATGGAGGACGTCATCTTCGCCGGCACCACCGGGCGGCCCCCGCTCGGCCGCGCCGAGGTGTCCCTGACCATCGACAACTCCGACGGCGCGCTGCCCATCGAGTACGCCGAGGTCACCATCACGCGGATCATGTTCCGCAACGGCGGCAGCGAGTACCAGATCAACGGCGACACGTGTCGCCTCCTCGACATCCAGGAACTCCTCTCCGACTCCGGCATCGGCCGCGAGATGCACGTCATCGTCGGACAGGGCCAGCTCGACTCCGTCCTGCACGCCGATCCGATGGGCCGCCGCGCCTTCATCGAAGAGGCCGCGGGCGTCCTCAAGCACCGCAAGCGCAAGGAGAAGGCGCTGCGGAAGCTGGACGCGATGCAGGCCAACCTCGCGCGCGTGCAGGACCTCACGGACGAACTGCGGCGCCAGTTGAAGCCGCTGGGCCGGCAGGCCGCCGTCGCCCGCCGGGCCGCCGTGATCCAGGCCGACCTCCGAGACGCCCGCCTCCGGCTGCTCGCCGACGATCTCGTACGGCTCCGGGGGGCGCTCCAGGCCGAGGTCGCCGACGAGGCCGCGCTCAAGGAGCGCAAGGAGGCGGCCGAGGCCGAGCTGAAGAAGGCGCTCCAGCGGGAGGCGATGCTGGAGGACGAGGTGCGGCGGCTCACCCCGCGTCTGCAGCGAGCGCAGCAGACCTGGTACGAGCTGTCGCAGCTGGCCGAGCGGGTGCGCGGCACGGTCTCCCTGGCGGACGCGCGGGTCAAGAGCGCGACCGCCCAGCCGCCGGAGGAGCGGCGCGGGCGCGACCCCGAGGACATGGAGCGCGAGGCCGCCCGGATCCGTGAACAGGAGGCCGAGCTCGAAGCCGCCCTGGAAGCGGCCGAGCGGGCCCTGGAGGACACCGTCTCCCACCGGGCCGACCTTGAGCGCGAACTGGCGGTGGAGGAGCGGCGCCTGAAGGACGTGGCCCGCGCCATCGCGGACCGTCGCGAAGGCCTGGCCCGGCTGAACGGGCAGGTCAACGCGGCCCGTTCGCGTGCCGCGTCCGCCCAGGCGGAGATCGACCGGCTGGCCTCCGCCCGCGACGAGGCACAGGAACGGGCCGTCGCCGCCCAGGAGGAGTACGAGCAGCTCAAGGCCGAGGTCGACGGCCTGGACGCGGGTGACGAGGAACTCGCCGAGCGGCACGAGACGGCCAAGCGCGCCCTCGCCGACGCCGAGTCCGCCCTGACCGAGGCCCGCGAGGCGGCCACCGCGGCCGAACGCAAGCGCGCCGCCACGCAGGCCCGCCACGAGGCCCTGTCCCTGGGGCTGCGCCGGAAGGACGGCACGGGGGCGCTGCTCGTGGCGAAGGACCGGCTGACGGGTCTGCTGGGCCCGGCGGCCGAACTGCTCTCCGTCACACCCGGCCACGAGGTCCCGGTCGCGGCCGCCTTCGGAGCGGCGGCGGACGCGATCGCGGTGACCAGCCCGTCCGCGGCGGCGGACGCCATCCGTCTGCTGCGCAAGCAGGACGGGGGACGGGCGGCGCTGTTGCTGGCGGGGGCGCCGGACGCGCCCGCCGGGGGCGCGCTCGGCATCCCGGGCGCCGTACCGGGAGGGCAGTCCGGTGGGGGCGCCGATGAGATGCCCTCCGGGGGAGATCCGGAGCGCGGTGGTCCGCCGTTCGCCGCCGATCTCGTCCGTGGACCCTCCGATCTCATGCCCGCCGTACGCCGGCTGCTGCGAGGCATCGTCGTGGTCGGGACGCTGGAGGACGCCGAGGATCTCGTCTACTCCCGGCCCGAGCTGACCGCCGTGACCGCCGAGGGGGACCTGCTCGGGGCGCACTTCGCCCAGGGCGGTTCCGCCGGGGCGCCGAGCCTGCTCGAAGTACAGGCGTCCGTGGACGAGGCGGCGGCCGAGCTGGACGAACTGGGCGTGCTGTGCGAGGAGTTGACCGAGGAACAGCACCGGGCCGCCGAGCTGCGCAGGGAACGGGCCGCTCTCGTCGAGGAGTTGGGCGAGCGTCGGCGGGCCGGTGAGCGGCAGAAGTCCCAGGTCGCCCAGCAGCTCGGGCGGTTGGCCGGGCAGGCGCGGGGCGCCGCAGGAGAGGCCGAGCGGAGCACCGCGGCCGCGGCCCGCGCACAGGAAGCCCTCGAACGGGCCGTCCAGGAGGCGGAGGAGCTGGCCGAACGGCTCGCCGTCGCCGAGGAGATGCCGTTCGAGGAGGAGCCCGACACCTCCGTACGGGACCGGCTCGCGGCCGACGGGGCCAACGCCCGGCAGACCGAGATGGAGGCCCGGCTCCAGACGCGTACGCACGAGGAGCGGGTCAAGGGGCTTGCCGGGCGGGCCGATTCGCTGGATCGGGCCGCGCGGGCCGAACGCGAGGCACGCGCGCGTGCCGAGCAGCGCAAGGCGCGGCTGCGGCACGAGGCCGCCGTCGCCGGGGCCGTCGCCTCCGGCGCCCGGCAGCTGCTCGCGCACGTCGAGGTCTCGCTCGCCCGGGCGGACGAGGAGCGTACGGCCGCGGAGCGCGCCAAGGCGCGGCGCGAGCAGGATCTCGTCGTCGCCCGCAACGAGGGCCGCGACCTCAAGGCCGAGCTGGACAAGCTCACGGACTCGGTGCACCGCGGCGAGGTCCTCGGGGCCGAGAAGCGGATGCGGATCGAGCAGTTGGAGGCCAAGGCGCTGGAGGAGCTGGGGGTCGAACCGGCCGGACTGATCGCGGACTTCGGCCCCGACCAGCTCGTACCGCCCTCCCTGCCCGCCGAGGGCGAGGAGCTGCCGGAGGATCCGGAGCATCCGCGCAACCAGCCCCGGCGCTTCCACCGTGCCGAGCAGGAGAAGCGGCTCAAGTCCGCCGAACGGGCCTACCAGCAGCTGGGCAAGGTCAACCCGCTCGCCCTGGAGGAGTTCTCCGCGCTGGAGGAGCGCCACAAGTTCCTCAGCGAGCAGCTGGAGGACCTGAAGAAGACGCGTGCCGATCTTCTTCAGGTGGTGAAGGAGGTCGACGAGCGGGTCGAGCAGGTCTTCACCCAGGCGTTCTGGGACACGGCGCGGGAGTTCGAAGGGGTCTTCAGCCGGCTGTTCCCGGGTGGGGACGGGCGGCTCATCCTGACCGATCCCGACAACATGCTCACCACGGGTGTCGATGTGGAGGCGAGGCCGCCGGGGAAGAAGGTCAAGCGGCTGTCGTTGCTGTCCGGCGGGGAGCGGTCGCTGACCGCCGTCGCCATGCTCGTGTCGATCTTCAAGGCGCGGCCCAGTCCGTTCTATGTGATGGACGAGGTCGAGGCGGCGCTGGACGACACGAATCTTCAGCGGCTGATCCGGATCATGCAGGAGCTGCAGGAGGCTTCGCAGCTGATCGTGATCACGCATCAGAAGCGGACGATGGAAGTTGCCGACGCACTTTATGGCGTGTCCATGCAGGGGGATGGCGTGTCGAAGGTCATCAGCCAGAGGCTGCGCTAGCGTCGGCGCCCCCGGAGGGGGACCCCCTGGCCAGGCACCTTTAACAGACCGTTTCTCTTTCTTTAAGAGTTGAACACAAAGGCGTCAGATGGTGCCTCGAAAGTCACAGCTACCCCCCTGTTGACTTCGAAACTTGAAGGCATAGTCTCGACGGCGTTGCTTTTACCTTCAGGTGGTGGGCGGCGTAAACGTGTGCGCCACTGAAAACACCGTCCTGCAGGGCTCACCCCCACCCCCGGCAGTGAGGCCGGTGGCCCGAGGAGTTACACGTGACCAGCTCAGTGCAGCCGCTCAAGTCAGGAGCCCGTGAGGCTCATCCCGAACATCTCGGGCACGTCATCTTCATCGCGGCGGCGGCCGCGATGGGCGGTTTCCTCTTCGGTTACGACAGTGCCGTGATCAACGGCGCCGTCGAGGCCATCCGGGACCGCTACGACATCGGTTCCGCGGCCCTGGCCCAGGTCATCGCCATCGCACTGATCGGCTGTGCGATCGGTGCCGCCACCGCGGGCCGGATCGCCGACCGCATCGGCCGTATCCGCTGCATGCAGATCTCGGCCGTGCTGTTCATCGTCAGCGCTGTCGGGTCGGCGCTGCCCTTCGCCCTGTACGACCTGGCCTTCTGGCGGGTCATCGGCGGCTTCGCCATCGGTATGGCCTCGGTCATCGGCCCGGCCTACATCGCCGAGGTCGCCCCCGCCGCGTACCGAGGACGGCTCGGCTCCTTCCAGCAGGCCGCGATCGTCATCGGCATCGCCATCTCGCAGCTGGTCAACTGGGGCATCCTGAACGCCGCCGGCGGCGACCAGCGCGGCGAGATCATGGGCCTGGAAGCCTGGCAGGTCATGCTCGGCGTCATGGTCATCCCGGCCGTCCTGTACGGGCTGCTCTCGTTCGCGATCCCCGAGTCGCCGCGCTTCCTGATCTCCGCGGGCAAGGACGAGCGCGCCCGCGAGGTGCTGCGCGAGGTCGAGGGCGACAGCGTCGACCTGGACGCCCGCGTCGCCGAGATCGAGCACGCCATGAAGAGCGAGCACAAGTCGGTCTTCAAGGACCTGCTCGGCGGGACCTTCTTCTTCAAGCCGATCGTCTGGATCGGCATCGGCCTCTCGGTCTTCCAGCAGTTCGTCGGCATCAACGTCGCGTTCTACTACTCCTCGACACTGTGGCAGTCGGTCGGCGTCGACCCGTCCGAGTCGTTCTTCTACTCGTTCACGACCTCGATCATCAACATCGTCGGCACCGTGATCGCCATGATCTTCGTCGACCGGATCGGCCGTAAGCCGCTCGCGCTCATCGGCTCCGTGGGCATGGTCATCGGGCTCGGCCTGGAGGCCTGGGCCTTCTCCTTCGACCTCGTCGACGGCAAGCTGCCGGCCACCCAGGGCTGGGTCGCCCTGATCGCCGCCCATGTGTTCGTGCTCTTCTTCGCCCTCTCCTGGGGTGTCGTCGTCTGGGTCTTCCTCGGCGAGATGTTCCCGAACAAGATCCGCGCCGCCGCCCTCGGCGTCGCGGCCTCCGCACAGTGGATCGCCAACTGGGCCATCACCGCGAGCTTCCCGTCGCTGGCCGACTGGAACCTCTCCCTGACCTACGTGATCTACACGGTCTTCGCCGCGCTCTCCATCCCGTTCGTGCTCAAGTTCGTGACGGAGACCAAGGGCAAGACCCTGGAGGAGATGGGTTAGCCCCGTCCGCCCGGCGAGGCCTCCGCGAGTCGCGAGCCCTCGCCGGTTCCCCGAACTCGGGGAGAAGGGCCAAGTCCCCGCTGCCCCTCTCCCCGTATCCGTAGGACGTACTGCCCCGGCTCGGCCCCCGACGATCCGTCCCAGGATCTAGAGGCCCTTGAGCCGGGGCAGTACGTTCTCGCAGAACAGGTGCATGCTGCGCCAGCCCTCGTCGAGCGGCATCCCGCCGGACAGCGGATGCAGTACGTAGCTGTCGAGGCCCTGCGCCAGACACTCGTCCGGCGTAACGATCCGGTAGACGCCCTCGGCGCGCAGCTCGTCGACCGTCGTGGCCGCCGACCGCACCGCCGAGCGGATGTCGGACGACTGCCAGGAGGCGTACGTCCGCGCCTCGTGCAGGAAGTGCTCGCCGTGCTCGGCCCATACCCGGTCCGGGTCCTCGGCGAGGTGCAGGAGCGGGGTGACCGCCGAGGGCATCATGGTCCAGCCCTCCTTGCCGTACTCGACCAGCCGCTCCTTGTAGTAGGCCTCCAGCTCCGGCAGATGCGCGCTCGGGAAGAACGGCAGTCCGAGCCGGGCCGCGCGGCGGGCCGCCGCCTTGGAGGAGCCGCCGACCAGCAGCAGGGGGTGCGGATCGGAGAAGGGGCGCGGTGTGACCCGTACCGTACGGCCCTGGTACTCGAACTCCTCGCCGGTCCACGCCTTCAGCAGCGTCTCCAGGAGCTCGTCCTGGAGACGGCCGCGCCGCTTCCACTCCACGTCGAAGATCGCGTACTCCTCGGGCCGGTAGCCGATCCCCGCGACCGTGATCAGCCGGCCGCCGCTCAGCAGGTCGAGTACGGCGATGTCCTCGGCCAGCCGCAGCGGATCGTGCAGCGGGCCGATGATCGCCGAGACGGTGACCGCGATGCGCCGGGTCGCGCCGAAGACCGCACCCGCGAAGGTGAACGGCGAGGGCAGCCAGTTGTTGTCGACGCCGTGGTGCTCCTCGGTCTGCGCGGTGGTCATCCCGCGGTCGTCGGCATAGGCCGCCATTTCCAGCGCGGCCTTGTAGCGGGCGCTGAGCGAGGCGGGTGTGGCGCCGGGCTCAACGAGGTTGAAACGTACGACCGTTGCGGGCATGGGAAAGTCCCCCTTCGCCGAGCCGGGTGGGGTGCCGGTGATGTCGGTGCAGGGGGACGGTAGCTGACGGATCGTCAGACGGCCAGAGTGGTGGGCCGGTTGTCCGGCTCCGGCTCGGGCGGGTCACCGCGGGCTTGGGCAGAGGCGCGTACAGGAGCCCGGACGAGACGACCGGGCTCGCGCCCGTCGTGAGCAGCAGCCAGTTAATGACGAGGGCGTGTCACGGCCCACATCATGGGCCGTGACACGCCCCTGGGACGCGGTTGTTGCCCCTTGCATCCTACCCTTGGAGCGGGTTTCCTCCGGCCCTAGGGGGATTCCCGACGAAAGCGGG
>NZ_JBVIPT010000016.1:0-54858 GCF_055577685.1 Streptomyces sp. NPDC033178 | reverse complement strand
GGGGATTTCGTGTCTGCTTTGTGAAGGAAGCGACAAGGTTTACGGTCCCGCCCACCCCCCCCCCCCCCCCCCCCCCCCCCCCCACGCCCTGGGGACGCTGTGCGTACCCTGCGCATCCGATACTGGACGCGTTGTGACTCCGCCCCTGAGGGGCTTCCGGCCGACGCAGGGTCGGGCGGCGGGCCAGCCCGGCCCGTGGGGTGTACAGCCCCACGTTGGGAACGAACGGCCGGGCGGGAGGTCACGCCATACTGGGAGTGTTATGGAAATCGTCATCCTTGCTGTAGTCATCGCCGTGGTCGTGATCGGCGCGCTCGGCGGGCTCGTCATCGGCAGCCGCAGGCGCAAGCAGCTGCCCCCGTCGCCCCCCGCCGCCCCCGACATCACCGCTCCGCCGGCCGAGCCGCATATCGGCGACGAGGCCGAGACGCCGCGCGACGAACCGCGCCGCACGATAGAGGAGGTGGATCTTCCGGATGCCTCGGCGGCCGCGCCGGTCGCCGTCGACGAGCCCGCGCCGGTGGTCGAAGCGCCCCCGGTCGAGATCCCGGAGCCGACCGCGGGCCGCCTGGTCCGTCTGCGCGCCCGCCTCTCCCGCTCCCAGAACGCGCTCGGCAAGGGGCTGCTCACGCTCCTCTCGCGCGAGCACCTCGACGAGGACACCTGGGAGGAGATCGAGGACACGCTGCTCACCGCCGATGTCGGCGTGCAGCCCACCCAGGAACTGGTCGAGCGGCTGCGCGAGCGGGTGCGGGTGCTCGGCACGCGGACTCCGGACGAGCTGCGGTCCCTGCTGCGGGAGGAACTGCTCACCCTCCTTGTGCCCGACTTCGACCGCACGGTGAACACCGAGTCCGGTCTGGACACCCCGGGCATCGTGATGGTCGTCGGGGTCAACGGCACCGGCAAGACCACCACCACCGGCAAGCTCGCGCGCGTGCTCGTCGCCGACGGCAAGCACGTGGTGCTCGGCGCGGCCGACACCTTCCGTGCCGCCGCCGCCGACCAGCTGCAGACTTGGGGCGACCGCGTCGGCGCCCGTACCGTGCGCGGTCCCGAGGGCGGCGACCCCGCGTCCATCGCCTTCGACGCCGTCAAGGAAGGCATCCAGGAGGGCGCGGACGTCGTACTCATCGACACCGCGGGCCGGCTGCACACCAAGACCGGTCTCATGGACGAGCTCGGCAAGGTCAAGCGCGTCGTCGAGAAGCACGCCCCGCTGGACGAGGTGCTGCTCGTCCTGGACGCCACGACCGGCCAGAACGGTCTGGTCCAGGCCCGGGTCTTCGCCGAGGTCGTCGACATCACCGGCATCGTCCTGACCAAGCTCGACGGCACGGCCAAGGGCGGCATCGTCATCGCCGTCCAGCGCGAACTCGGCGTCCCCGTCAAGCTCGTCGGCCTCGGTGAGGGCGCGGACGACCTGGCCCCGTTCGAGCCGGAGGCGTTCGTGGATGCCCTTATCGGGGAGTGACACCCACATACCAAAATTGGTATGTGCCAACTTGAAGAAGGACCCCGCCACATGGTGCAGATGCGGTGGGGTCCTTCGCTGTTGCCGCCCGGCCGGGCTACGCGCGCGACCGGTGTGCCACGTACGCCAGCGTCCCCAGCAGCAGCCGTGCCGCGGGCGGCTTCGTGGCCGAGTCGAGGGCGGGGGAGCGGAGCCAGTGGACCGGGCCGAGGCCGGCGCGGTCGGAGGGCGGGGCCGTGATGTACGCGCCGGGGCCCAGGCCGTGCAGGTCGAGCGCGGCGTCGTCCCAGCCCATGCGGTAGAGCAGTTCGGGCAGTTCGGCCGCGGCGCCGGGGGCGACGAAGAAGTGGGCGCGGCCGTCCGGGGTGGCGGCCACGGGGCCCACCGGGAGCCCCATGCGTTCGAGCCGGACCAGGGCGCGGCGGCCGGCCGGCTCGGCGACCTCGATGATGTCGAAGGCGCGGCCCACGGGAAGCATCACCGCGGCACCGGGGAACTCGCCCCAGGCCTGCGTCACTTCGTCGAGCGTGGCACCGGCCGGGACGACCGGGGCGAAGTCCAGGGGATGCGCGCCGGGTGCCGGGCAGTCGGCCCGGCCGCACGAGCAGGTCCCCGCGGCGGTCCGGGCGCCGGGCGCCACGTCCCAGCCCCACAGCCCGGTGAACTCGGCCACGGCCGTGCACTCCGAGGAGCGGCCGCGGCGACGAGAGCCGGACCGGATTTCGCGGATGCCGCCGATCGTGAAGCCCATGCCCCCTCCAACGGGTCCAGCGCGCCGGTGGTTACGTGACGGAACGGAACAGTAACTCTCCGTTCCCAACCCTGTGTGGTTCATGCGGCGCCCGGTGGTGTCACGGGTGGTGCGTCCGGCTTCGCGCGCCCCGATGTGCATCGCTCCGCCCACTCCCGGCCGTCATGTGTCAAGTGAATCGCGTACAGGCCGCCGGGAGTTCATTCGAAGGGGTGGCGAATGGTGGCGTTTCCGGGATCGCCATGGCTGGAGGGGTGATCGTAGGATTACCGTGAGTGCACGGTCCTGGGGACGCATGCACTTGTGGGTATGCCGGAGGCAACTCGGCTTCTCGTTCGATGGGTGAGAACCACCGGACGGACGACCATATGTACCGGCATTCTGGTAGGGCTTGGCGCACACAGCGCACAAGTGGGTTCAGGGATGGGGGCGTTCCAGTGGGCGGCAACGGCGGAGGCGGGACGACTGCTGACAAGCGCCCCAATGAGCTGTTGGGCTCGTGGTTCGTGCGCAGCGGTTGGTCCAAGGGTGAGCTTGCGCGTCAAGTCAACCGCAGAGCACGCCAGTTGGGAGCCAACCACATCTCGACGGACACCTCGCGCGTCCGCCGATGGCTGGACGGCGAGAATCCCCGCGAGCCCATCCCGCGCATTCTCTCCGAGCTGTTCTCCGAGCGCTTCGGCTGTGTCGTCGCCGTCGAGGACCTGGGCCTGCGCGCCGCGCACCAGTCACCGTCCGTGTCCGGCGTCGACCTGCCCTGGACCGGTCCGCAGACCGTTGCCCTGATCGGTGAGTTCTCGCGCAGCGACCTGATGCTGGCGCGGCGCGGATTCCTCGGCACGTCACTGGCGCTCTCCGCGGGCCCCTCGCTGATCGAGCCCATGCAGCGCTGGCTGGTGCCCAGCCCCGTCACCCCCCGTGAGCAGCCCGAGTCCGCCGCCGCCTCGCGCCGCCCCGGCCGGCTCTCCCAGCCCGAGCTGGACCTCCTCGAATCCACCACGGTCATGTTCCGTCAGTGGGACGCCCAGTGCGGCGGCGGTCTGCGCCGCAAGGCGGTCGTCGGCCAGCTGCACGAGGTGACCGACCTCCTCCAGGAGCCCCAGCCCGAGGCCACCACCAGGCGCCTGTTCAAGGTCGCCGCCGAGCTGGCCGAGCTGGCGGGCTGGATGAGCTACGACGTCGGGCTGCAGCCGACCGCCCAGAAGTACTTCGTCCTCGCCCTGCACGCCGCCAAGGAAGCCGCCGACAAGCCGCTCGGCTCGTACGTCCTCTCCAGCATGAGCCGCCAGATGATCCACCTCGGCCGGCCCGACGACGCTCTGGAACTGATCCACCTCGCCCAGTACGGAAGCCGCGACTGCGCGAGCCCCCGAACCCAGTCCATGCTGTATGCGATGGAGGCCCGGGCCTACGCCAACATGGGGCAGCCCGGAAAGTGCAAGCGAGCCGTCCGGATGGCCGAGGACACCTTCGGTGACGCGGCCGAGTCCGACGAGCCCGAGCCCGACTGGATCCGCTTCTTCTCCGAGGCCGAGCTGCACGGCGAGAACTCCCACTCCTTCCGCGACCTCGCCTACGTCGCGGGCCGCAGCCCCACGTACGCCTCGCTGGCCGAGCCCATCATGCAGAAGGCCGTCGACCTCTTCGAGAAGGACACCGAGCACCAGCGTTCGTACGCACTCAACCTCGTCGGGATGGGCACGGTGCACCTCCTGCGGCGGGAGCCCGAGCAGAGCACGGTCCTGGTGCGCCAGGCACTCGGGATCGCCAAGAAGGTGCGCTCCGAGAGGGTCAACACTCGTATCCGAAAAACCGTCGACACGGCTGTACGCGATTTCGGGGATCTCGCCGCCGTGGTGGACCTGACCGAGCAGCTCGCCATCGACCTGCCCGAGACCGCCGAGGCGGTCTGAACCCAGTACCCCGGCCGCGGCCGCCGTCCTTAACAGCCCGACTCGGCTCCCCCATGCCAGGTCATCGGACGGCCGGCCGCGGCCGGTTCCATACCTTCGATGAAGGTTGCGCCACGATAACGATCGTGCGGACCGACATCAGCCAGTTCATCGAGGCGTAACACACAGGACCTCTTCGTCACTGCGGCGAAACATCGAGGGGTGCCGGTCGAAACCGCGCTGCGCCAATCTCTGGCGCATAACCGGCCCACCCCTCATGACCGCTCATGGCTTCGCCCGCACGGGGCCGTACCAAACGACGAGGAGACGCCGATGGCACCAGCCATCACGCTTGCCGCAGACGCTCCCACGCTGTCTGCCGCCAACACCGGGTTCATGCTCATCTGTTCCGCCCTGGTGCTGATCATGACCCCCGGTCTCGCCTTCTTCTACGGAGGCATGGTCCGGGTCAAGAGCACCCTGAACATGTTGATGATGAGCTTCATCAGCATGGGGATCGTCACCATCCTGTGGGTGCTCTACGGCTTCTCGCTCGCCTTCGGCACCGACTCGGGCGGCATCATCGGCTGGTCCTCGGACTACGTGGGCCTCAGCGGAATCGGCATCACGCAGCTCTGGGACGGCTACACCATCCCGATCTACGTCTTCGCCGTCTTCCAGCTGATGTTCGCGATCATCACGCCCGCCCTGATCAGCGGCGCCGTCGCGGACCGTGTGAAGTTCACGGGCTGGGCGCTGTTCGTCGCCCTGTGGGCCACGGTCGTCTACTTCCCGGTCGCGCACTGGGTCTGGGGCGCGGGCGGCTGGGCCTTCGAGCTCGGCGTCATCGACTTCGCCGGTGGTACGGCGGTCCACATCAACGCGGGTGCCGCGGCACTCGGTGTGATCCTCGTGATCGGCAAGCGCGTCGGTTTCAAGAGGGACCCGATGCGCCCGCACAGCCTGCCGCTGGTCATGCTCGGCGCCGGTCTGCTGTGGTTCGGCTGGTTCGGATTCAACGCCGGCTCCTGGCTCGGCAACGATGACGGCGTCGGCGCCCTGATGTTCATCAACACGCAGATCGCCACCGCCGCGGCCATGCTGGCCTGGCTCGCCTACGAGAAGATCCGCCACGGCGCGTTCACCACGCTGGGTGCCGCCTCCGGCGCGGTCGCCGGTCTGGTCGCCATCACCCCGTCGGGTGGTGCGGTCTCCCCGCTCGGCGCGATCGCCGTCGGTGCCATCGCGGGCATCCTCTGCGCCATGGCCGTCGGCCTGAAGTACAAGTTCGGCTACGACGACTCGCTCGACGTCGTCGGCGTCCACCTCGTCGGCGGTGTCGTCGGCTCCCTGCTGATCGGCTTCTTCGCCACCGGCGGCGGCCAGTCCGACGTCGCGGGCCTCTTCTACGGCGGCGGCCTCGACCAGTTCTGGAAGCAGTGCGCCGGTGTCTTCGCGGTCCTCGCCTACTCCCTCGTGGCCTCCGCGGTGCTCGCCTTCCTGATCGACAAGACGATCGGGATGCGGGTCTCCGAGGACGACGAGATCGCGGGCATCGACCAGGCCGAGCACGCCGAGACCGCATACGACTTCAGCGGTGGCGGCGGCGGCGCGTCCTTCAGCGCCGCACCCTCCCCGGCCCAGGGCACTCCGGCCAAGAAGGTGGACGCATGAAGCTCATCACCGCCGTCGTGAAGCCCCACCGGCTCGACGAGATCAAGGAGGCCCTCCAGGCCTTCGGAGTTCACGGTCTGACGGTCACCGAGGCGAGCGGCTACGGTCGTCAGCGGGGTCACACCGAGGTCTACCGCGGTGCCGAGTACACCGTCGACCTCGTCCCCAAGATCCGCATCGAGGTGCTGGTCGAGGACGACGACGCCGAGCAGCTGCTCGACGTCATCGTGAAGGCGGCCCGTACCGGCAAGATCGGCGACGGCAAGGTCTGGTCCGTCCCGGTCGAGACGGCGGTCCGGGTCCGGACCGGCGAGCGCGGACCCGACGCGCTGTAGGCAGAACAAGAACAGGAGCCACTGGGTGACGAGTACGGACGTGCGTACGGAAGCAGAGGACTCGGGACCCAGCGGCTATGCGGCGGCCCGGCTGCGCCTCCTCCAGGAGGGGGCGCGGTCCGGGCCGCCGCGCCGTGCGGCCCTCGCCGAACTGACCGACGACTGGCTGTCCGGTCTGTTCGACGCGGGCGCCGACAAGCTGCGCGGCATCTCGCTCGTCGCCGTCGGCGGCTACGGCCGCGGCGAGCTCTCCCCGCGCAGCGACCTCGACCTGCTGCTCCTGCACGACGGCAGCGCCGACCCCGGCGCCGTGGCCTCCCTCGCCGACCGCATCTGGTACCCGGTCTGGGACCTCGGCCTCGACCTCGACCACTCCGTCCGTACGCCCGCCGAGGCACGCAAGGTCGCGGGCGAGGACCTCAAGGTCCAGCTCGGACTGCTGGACGCCAGGCACCTCGCCGGCGACCTCGGCCTCACCGCCGGACTGCGCACGGCCGTCCTCGCCGACTGGCGCAACCAGGCGCCGAAACGTCTCCCCGAACTCCAGGAGCTGTGCGCCGAACGCGCCGAGCGCCAGGGCGAGTTGCAGTTCCTCCTCGAACCCGACCTCAAGGAGGCTCGCGGCGGCCTGCGCGACGCCACCGCGCTGCGCGCCGTCGCCGCCTCCTGGCTCGCCGACGCCCCGCGCGAGGGCCTCTCCGACGCCCGCAGGCGCCTCCTCGACGTCCGTGACGCCCTGCACCTCGCCACCGGCCGCGCCACCGACCGCCTCTCCCTCCAGGAGCAGGACCAGGTCGCCGCCGAACTCGGCCTGCTCGACGCCGACACACTCCTGCGCCAGGTGTACGAGGCCGCCCGCGTCGTCTCGTACGCCAGTGATGTCACCTGGCGCGAGGTGGGGCGCGTGCTTCGGTCGCGCGCTGTACGGCCGCGGCTGCGCGCCATGCTGGGCGGCGGCAAGCCGACCGCCGAGCGTTCACCGCTGGCCGAGGGCGTCGTAGAGCAGGACGGCGAGGTCGTCCTCGCCCGCGCCGCCCGCCCCGACCGCGACCCCGTACTGCCGCTGCGCGCCGCCGCCGCGGCCGCCCAGGCGGGCCTGCCCCTCTCCCTGCACGCCGTGCGCCGCATGGCCGCCGGGGTCCGCCCGCTGCCCACACCCTGGCCCGCCGAGGCCCGCGAGCAGCTCGTCACGCTGCTCGGCTCGGGCCCCTCGACCATCGAGGTCTGGGAGGCACTGGAGGCGGAGGGTCTGATCACCCGGCTGCTGCCCGACTGGGAGCGCGTCCGCTGCCGCCCGCAGCGCAACGCCGTCCACATCTGGACCGTCGACCGCCACCTGATCGAGACGGCCGTCCGCGCCGCGGAGTTCACCCGCCGCGTCCACCGCCCCGACCTGCTGTTGGTCTCCGCCCTGCTGCACGACATCGGCAAGGGCTGGCCCGGCGACCACTCCGTGGCCGGCGAGATCATCGCGCGGGACGTGGCCGCCCGGATCGGCTTCGACCGCTCGGACGTGGCCGTCCTCGCCACACTCGTACGCCATCACCTGCTGCTCGTCGAGACCGCGACCCGGCGCGACCTGGAGGACCCGGCGACCGTGCGCTCGGTGGCCGAGGCGGTCGGCTCGCAGGGCACGCTGGAACTGCTGCACGCGCTGACCGAGGCGGACGCGCTGGCCACCGGGCCCGCCGCCTGGTCCTCGTGGCGCGCCTCTCTCGTCGCCGACCTGGTCAAGCGGGTCTCGGCCGTGCTCGCCGGGGACACCCCCGAGGAGCCCGAGGCCGTCGCGCCCACCGCCGAGCAGGAGCGGCTCGCCATCGAGGCGTTCCGCACCGGGGGACCCGTACTCGCGCTGCGCGCCCAGACCGAGCCGCCGGCCGAACCGTCCGCCGAGGAGCCGTCCGGCGACCCGGAGCCCCTCGGTGTGGAACTGCTCATCGCGGTACCGGACCAGGAGGGCGTCCTGCCCGCGGTCGCGGGAGTCCTCGCCATGCACCGGCTCACCGTGCGGACGGCGGAGCTGAGGGCGCTGGACCTGCCCGACGGCGTCTCCGGCTCCGTGCTGCTCCTCGACTGGCGGGTCGCGGCAGAGTACGGCTCACTGCCGCAGGCCGCCCGCCTGCGCGCCGATCTCGTACGCGCCCTCGACGGGTCCCTCGACATCGCCGGGCGCCTCGCCGAGCGGGACGCCGCGTATCCGCGCCGGCGGGGGATCGTGGCACCGCCGGCCCGGGTGACCGTCGCCTCCGCGGCGTCCCGGCTCGCCACCGTCATCGAGGTGCGTGCGCATGACGCGCCTGGGCTGCTGCACCGGATCGGGCGGGCGCTGGAGGAGGCGCAGGTGCGGGTCCGCAGCGCGCACGTGTCCACGCTGGGGGCGAACGCGGTGGACGCGTTCTATGTGACGGGGCCCGAAGGGGCGCCGTTGCCGGGGGAGCAGGCGGCTTCGGTCGCCCGGGCGCTGGAGGACACGTTGCGGGAGTGAGTGTTCCGTTGGCGGGTTGTTCGGCGGCTGCGGGCCGTCCGCGGCGGGGCCGGCCAACGCGGCGGAGCCGCACGATGGCACAGTCCCGCGCCCCTGAAGGGGCTCTGCGGCCGGAACCCTGTGACGGGGTGGAGACCCTTCCTGGCGCGGACAGATACCCTGGAGGGCGGACCTGCCCCCCTGCCCCCTACTTGAGGATTCGCGACCGCCGTGTTCGACACTCTCTCCGATCGCCTCGCAGCGACATTCAAGAACCTTCGCGGCAAGGGGCGCCTGTCCGAGGCGGACATCGACGCCACCGCGCGCGAGATCCGTATCGCCCTGCTGGAAGCGGATGTCGCGCTGCCGGTCGTGCGGGCCTTCATCAAGCAGGTCAAGGAGAGGGCCCTCGGGGCCGAGGTGTCGCAGGCACTGAACCCCGCCCAGCAGGTCATCAAGATCGTCAACGAAGAGCTCGTCGGCATCCTCGGCGGCGAGACCCGGCGGCTGCGCTTCGCCAAGCAGCCGCCGACCGTGATCATGCTCGCGGGTCTGCAGGGTGCCGGTAAGACCACGCTCGCCGGAAAGCTCGGCAAGTGGCTCCAGGGCCAGGGACACGCCCCGCTGCTGGTCGCCTGCGACCTCCAGCGCCCGAACGCGGTGACCCAGCTGAGCGTCGTCGCCGAGCGCGCCGGGGTCGGCATCTACGCCCCCCAGCCGGGCAACGGCGTCGGTGACCCGGTCCAGGTCGCCAAGGACTCCATCGAGTACGCGAAGCAGAAGCAGCACGACGTCGTCATCGTCGACACCGCCGGCCGCCTCGGTATCGACCAGGAGCTGATGCAGCAGGCCGCGGACATCCGCGACGCGGTCTCGCCCGACGAGATCCTCTTCGTCGTCGACGCGATGGTCGGTCAGGACGCGGTCAACACCGCCGAGGCCTTCCGTGACGGCGTCGGCTTCGACGGCGTGGTCCTCTCGAAGCTCGACGGCGACGCCCGTGGTGGTGCTGCGCTCTCCATCGCGCACGTCACCGGCCGCCAGGTCATGTTCGCCTCGAACGGCGAGAAGCTGGACGACTTCGACGCGTTCCACCCGGACCGCATGGCGTCCCGCATCCTCGGCATGGGCGACATGCTCACGCTGATCGAGAAGGCCGAGCAGACCTTCTCGCAGCAAGAGGCCGAGCAGATGGCCGAGAAGCTGGCCTCCAAGAAGGGCCAGGACTTCACGCTCGACGACTTCCTGGCCCAGATGGAGCAGGTCAGGAAGATGGGCTCCATCTCCAAGCTGCTCGGCATGCTCCCCGGCATGGGCCAGATCAAGGACCAGATCAACAACCTCGACGAGCGTGACGTCGACCGCACGGCCGCCATCATCAAGTCGATGACCCCGGGCGAGCGCCAGGAGCCGACGATCATCAACGGCTCGCGCCGTGCCCGTATCGCCAAGGGTTCCGGTGTCGAGGTCAGTGCGGTCAAGGGCCTGGTCGAGCGGTTCTTCGAGGCCCGCAAGATGATGTCCCGCATGGCCCAGGGCGGCGGCATGCCGGGAATGCCCGGGATGCCGGGCACGGGTGGTGGCGCCGGCCGCGCGAAGAAGCAGCCCAAGAAGGCCAAGGGCAAGCAGCGCTCCGGCAACCCGATGAAGCGCAAGCAGCAGGAGGAGGAGGCCGCAGCGCGCCGCGAGGCCGCGGGTCAGGCCGGCGGAGCCTTCGGCCTGCCGGGCGGCCAGCAGCCGCAGGACTTCGAGCTGCCGGACGAGTTCAAGAAGTTCATGGGCTGACGACTTTTCGGTACGAGGCTGGGGGCGCCCTTCTTTGGGAGGGGCGCCCCCAGGCTTGTTTGTGCGGGTGCGGGTGCGGGTGCGGGTGCGGGTGCCGGATGCCGGACCCTTGGGCGTTGGGCGTTGGGCGTTGGGCGTTGGGCGTTGGGCGTTGGGCGTTGGGCGTTGGGCGTTGGGCCTTGGGCCTTGGGCTGCCGGGCCTCGGGCGTCGGTGCCCGCCCTCTGTGCGCATGCTGGCGCGGCCTTCGTGTCGTAACGTCCGCATATGAGCAACCCTGTGCCGCCGCGCAAGGCCCCCGACCGGCCGTGGCGCTCCGAGGGCACTCCGGAGGAGGAGCCGCCGAAGCCGTCGCCCGGTGGTGGGAGGCGGATGCGCGGCGGCTGGTGGAGCCTGGCCCTCACCGCCCTGGTCGTCTTCCTCATCTGCTACCTCGGGCTGTCCCTCTTCAACGAGGGCGACGAACCGACGATCTCGTACACGGAGTTCAGCAAGCAGGTCGACGACGGCAACGTCACCAAGATCTACTCCAAGGGCGACGCCATCCAGGGCCAGCTCAAGAAGGCCCAGGACAACCCCGAGGACGACGGGAAGTACACCAGGTTCAAGACCCAGCGCCCGGTCTTCGCCGACGACCAGCTCTGGGAACAGCTGGACAAGCACGACGTCACCGTGACGGCCGAGCCGGTGGTCCAGCAGCGCAGCCTCCTGTCGAACCTGCTGATCTCGCTGGCACCGATGCTGCTGCTGGTCGTCCTGTGGATCTTCATCGCCCGGCGGATGAGGACGGGTCTCGGCGGCGCCGGCGGCATGCTCGGCCGCAAGGCGCCGCCCAAGCCGGTCGAGCTGCAGCCCGGCGCCGAGCGCACGACGTTCGCGGACGTGGCCGGTATCGACGAGGTCGAGGGCGAGCTCAACGACGTGGTCGACTTCCTGAAGAACCCGGACGCCTACCGCAGGATGGGCGCGAAGATGCCACGCGGGGTGCTGCTCGCGGGTGCGCCCGGGACCGGCAAGACGCTGCTCGCGCGGGCGGTCGCCGGGGAGGCGGGAGTGCCGTTCTTCTCGGCCTCCGCCTCGGAGTTCATCGAGATGATCGTGGGCGTCGGCGCCTCGCGCGTGCGGGAGCTGTTCGCGGAGGCCCGCAAGGTGGCTCCGTCGATCATCTTCATCGACGAGATCGACACCATCGGGCGGGCGCGGGCCGGCGGCTCCGGCATGGGCGGCCACGACGAGCGCGAGCAGACGCTGAACCAGATCCTCACCGAGATGGACGGCTTCTCCGGCTCCGAGGGCGTGATCGTCATCGCGGCGACGAACCGGGCCGACGTCCTGGACCCCGCGCTGACCCGGCCCGGGCGCTTCGACCGGGTCGTCAACGTCTCGCCTCCCGACCGCGCCGGCCGTGAGGCGATCCTGGAGATCCACACCCGGGAGATCCCGCTCGCGCCCGATGTCGACCTCGGCCAGATCGCCCGTACGACGCCGGGCATGACCGGCGCGGAGCTGGCCAACCTGGCGAACGAGGGGGCGCTCCTTGCGGTGAAACGCAAGCAGTCCCAGGTCACCCGGAGCGACCTGTCCGAGGCGCTGGAGAAGGTGCAGCTGGGCGCGGAACGGCCGCTGGTCATGCCGGAGGAGGAACGCCGCCGCACGGCCTACCACGAGAGTGGGCACGCGCTTCTCGGCATGCTGCAACCCGGTGCCGATCCGGTCCGCAAGGTCACCATCGTGCCGCGCGGGCGGGCGCTGGGGGTCACGCTGTCCACCCCTGACGCCGATCGGTACGCGTACACGGAGGAGTACCTGCGCGGGCGGATCATCGGGGCCCTGGGTGGCATGGCGGCGGAACACGTCGTCTTCGACGTGGTCACGACCGGCTCCGAGAACGATCTGGAGCAGGTCACCAACATCGTCCGGGGCATGGTCGCGCGCTGGGGCATGAGCGAACGCGTCGGCCGCCTCTCCGCGCTTCCGGGCGACGCCCAGCAGGCGTACGGGCTCTCCGCCGCGCCGGAGACCCTCGACACGATCGAGCACGAGATGCGGCGGATCGTGGACGAGTGCTACGAGGAGGCGTGCGGCAAGCTCCGCGCCCATCGCGCCCAACTGGACGCCCTCGCGGCGGCGCTACTGGAGAACGAGACCCTGGAGGAGGCGGACGCGTATCGCGTCGCGGGGGTCACACGCCTGACGAAGGACGACTGAGACCCACTTTTCTCGCCCCCGCCGCCCCTACCCATTCCCGTCCCTTCCTCGGGGGCTCCGCCCCCGAACCCCCGCTCCTCAAACGCCGGAGGGGCTAAAGACTTCGCAGCCCGGGCCGACACCACAGCCCGTCCGGCGTTTGAGGACGAGCGCGGCAGCGCGATGCGGGGGTCTGGGGGCGGAGCCCCCAGGGGACGGGAATGGGTAGGGGCGGCGGGGGCGAGGGGAGTTCGGGTCAGGGCGTACGCGCGATCAGGTAGCGGAAGATGTTCGGCATCCACACCGTCCCGTCACGGCGCTTGTGGGGATGCAGGGCCTCGCGGAGCTCCTTGTCGACCTGGGCCTGATCCGTCGCCGCGACGGCAGCGTCGAACAGCCCCGTGGAGAGCAACCCCCGCACCGCGTTGTCCACATCGGCGTACCCGAAGGGACAGGCAACCCGCCCCGACCCGTCGGGCCGAAGCCCGGCCCGCTGAGCGACCTCCTCCAGATCGTCCCGAAGGGCAGGCCGCCAACTCCCCGCCCCCCGCAGCGGATCAGCCAGCTTCGTGGCGACCCGCAGCACCGAGGCGGTCGCGCACCGCTCGGGCGGCCCCCACCCCGCGAGCACCACAGGAACCCCCCGCCCCACAAGAGGACGCGCCCCCGCCAGCAACTCACCCAGCCCTTCGGAGTCCCCGCCCGCACACCCGATCGGCTCGAAGGCCGTCACCAGGTTGTACGCGGCCGTCCCCGAGTCACCCGCGCCGGACGCGAGGTCCGCCGGCTCACCGTCGACCAGCCGAGTCCCGGCACGCGCACGCGTGCCCCACGCCTCTGGCAGTAACCGCTCGCGCGCGAGAGCCAGCCGCTCGGGCGTGCCGGCATCGACACCGGTGACCCCGGCACCTCGGGAGGCCGCCATCAGCAGCGCGAGACCGGATCCGCAGCCGAGCCCCAACAACCGGGTGGCAGAGCCCACTTCGAGCCGCTCGTACACGGCCTCGTAGAGCGGGACGAGCATCCGCTCCTGAATCTCGGCCCAGTCACGCGCGCGTGCCCACGGATCCACCCGGGGCGCAGTCCCCGCGTGAGGTAGGTGATGCCGCACGAGCGTAGGTGTCATCGAAAGCGCCCCAATCCGCCGAGAGTTGATTCTTGTGCCCCGTTTCTCCGCCCCCGTGCAGTGCGCGCGCACTCCGCCCCCGTATGCCAGGAAACTCCGCGCTCGTCGTGGCGTCCAGGGGTTATGGAGCCCGGTTTGTGCGCCACCGGCGCGCGCCGTAAAAATTCACATACCGGCAACATGTGCCCGTACCATCGCGCCATGGCAAAGGCACCCGTCCTCACGCCCAGGGCCGAGGATTTCCCCCGCTGGTACCAGGATCTGATCAACAAGGCCGAACTGGCCGACAACGGTCCGGTGCGCGGCACGATGGTCATCAGGCCGTACGGCTACGGGCTGTGGGAGCGGATGCAGCAGGAGATGGACGCCCGGATCAAGGAGGCGGGTGCCCAGAACGCGTACTTCCCGCTCTTCATCCCGCAGTCGTACCTGACGAAGGAGGCCGAGCACGTCGAGGGCTTCGCGCCCGAGCTCGCCGTCGTCACGCACGCCGGAGGCAAGGAGCTGGACGAGCCGGTCGTCGTCCGCCCCACCTCCGAGACGATCGTCAACGACTACTTCTCCAAGTGGGTGCAGAGCTACCGCGACCTCCCGCTGCTGATCAACCAGTGGGCGAACGTGGTCCGTTGGGAGATGCGCCCGCGCGTGTTCCTCCGTACGACGGAATTCCTTTGGCAGGAAGGACACACGGCCCACGCCACGTACGAGGACGCCCGGGACTACGCCGCGCACATCCACGAGAAGGTGTACGCCGACTTCATGGTGAACGTCCTGGGCATCGATGTGGTGCTGGGGCGGAAGACGCCGGTTGAGCGGTTCGCCGGAGCCGTCAACACCCTCACCCTCGAAGCGATGATGGGTGACGGCAAGGCCCTGCAGATGGGCACCAGCCATGAGTTGGGCCAGAACTTCGCGAAGGCCTTCAACACCCGGTACCTGTCCAAGGAGGGCCGGGAGGAGCTCGTCTGGCAGACCTCCTGGGGGTCCTCGACCCGCATGGTGGGTGGCCTGATCATGTCGCACGGTGATGACAGTGGGTTGCGGGTGCCGCCGCGCCTCGCCCCCGTACAGGCCGTCGTCCTCGCCATCAAGGGCGACGATGCGGTTCTGGCCAAGGTCCACGAGATCGGCGACCGGCTGAAGGCGGCGGGCGTACGCGTCCGGGTCGACGACCGCACGGACACCCCGTTCGGCCGCCGAGCCGTCGACTGGGAACTCAAGGGCGTGCCCGTACGTATCGAGGTCGGTCCCCGTGACCTGGAGAACGGCACCGCGATGCTGGCCCGCCGCATCCGTGGGGGTACCTCCCAGGCGTTCAGCTCTGGGGGAGGAAAGGAGCCGGTGGCGATCGACTCGCTCGTACGGCTGCTGCCCGCCGTTCTCGAAGAGGACCAGGCCCTGCTGCTGACGCAGTCGCGCGAGCGGCGGGAGTCCCGGACGTCCGAGGTGTCGACGATCGGGGAGGCCGTCGAGGCCGCCGTCGCCGGCGGATGGGCGCGCATCCCCTGGGCCACCCTCGGCGAAGAGGGCGAGGCCGAGCTCGCGGCCCACGCGGTGACCGTACGGTGTCTGGTCGCGGAAGACGGGTCGGTGCCCGCGAGCGATGACGCACCCGGTAACGTCGCAGTCGTGGCCCGCGCCTACTGAGCCCCGGCATTCCGCCGCGAGAAGGACCGAAACGCCTCTTGCGCATCTGATGACCGCAGGTGCCCCGGCGCGCGGACACCGTCTACAGGCCGGGGCGTACGAGTCACTACGTACCGGCTAGGTGTGAACTGTGAGGCTTCTCCGCAGATCAGCGCACCCGCCCTCGTCAGGACGCATCAGCGGCAACTGACGGGTACGTGCAAATTATTTGGGATGCCCCGGAATAGGAACACAGAGGCACCCCGGCTCGTTGTCATTACGTGAGCACGACACCACCTGTTCTCGCCGCAGAGCTGGCAGGGGCGTGGGCCGACATTCAGCGGCACCACCCCGAGCTGCCCGATCTTGCCGCGCCAGAGTCCCTGATCGGAGAGTCGTCGTCCGCCTGCGGGCACGAGCTCTCCTTCGAGCGACTGCTTCACGAAGCAGTCCATGGCATCGCCGCCGCCCGAGGTGTCCGAGACACCTCCCGCGCCGGCCGGTACCACAACCGCAGATTCCTCGCGATCGCCGAGGAGCTGGGCCTGGACCACCCCGAGGAGCCGCATCCCAGCAGTGGCTTCTCGCTGGTCACGCTCAACCCCGAGGCGAAGCGGCGCTACCGCCCGACGATCGAGCGGCTGCAGCGCGCCCTCAAGGCGCACACGGTCGCGACCGCCGCGGACACGGCCCGCAGCTTCCGGGGCCCGGCCGCCCGGCACGGCTCCTCCGGAGGAGGCGTGCGCGTGAAGGCCGTGTGCGACTGCGGGCGCAACGTCCGCGTCGTCCCGTCGGTCCTCGCCCAGGCGCCGATCGTGTGCGGAGGGTGCGGGAAGGCGTTCCGCATCCCGGAGGTGGTCGGCGCCGCAGCGGGTTGAGTGGACAGTCGTCGTAGCGGCGGGCCGTCGTGCCGCCGGGGTGTGCGGGAGAGCGCAGTGGCATCTCGTGGGTGCCGGATTGCGCAGCGGCCCACCTCGACGGCGACACCCGCGTGGGGCCCGATCGTGCCGCGGGCCGGTCATGCGCTGCCCGGGTCGAGGCCCCGGTCAGGGTGTGGCAGAATGGCCAGCTGTACTCGACAGCCGCACAGGACCCCTCTCTCCTCCGGCTGACGCGTCCATCGGGCACTCGGGTACCGCAACCCCACGCGGCAATTTCGTCGTGCCCAACCACGTCAAGACCAGGAGACACCACTCCAGTGGCAGTCAAGATCAAGCTGAAGCGTCTGGGCAAGATCCGTTCGCCTCACTACCGCATCGTCGTAGCCGACTCCCGTACCCGCCGTGACGGCCGGGCCATCGAGGAGATCGGTCTGTACCACCCGGTGCAGAACCCCTCGCGCATCGAGGTCGACTCCGAGCGTGCGCAGTACTGGCTGGGTGTCGGCGCGCAGCCGACCGAGCCCGTCCTCGCCATCCTCAAGCTGACCGGCGACTGGCAGAAGTACAAGGGCGAGCCCGCCCCGGCGCCGCTGCTCGTGGCCGAGCCGAAGGCCGCGCGCCCGTTGTTCGACGCCCTGGGCGGCGACGACGAGGGCAAGGGTGAGGCCATCACCCAGAAGAAGAAGGCTGAGAAGAAGGACGAGGCTTCCGCCGAGTCCGCGTCGACCGAGGCCTGAGCATGCTCGAGGAGGCTCTCGAGCACCTCGTGAAGGGCATCGTCGACAACCCGGACGATGTGCAGGTCGCCTCGCGCAACCTGCGTCGCGGACGCGTTCTCGAGGTCCGGGTGCACCCCGACGACCTCGGTAAGGTGATCGGCCGCAACGGCCGCACCGCACGCGCCCTGCGCACCGTCGTGGGCGCCATCGGCGGCCGCGGCGTCCGTGTCGACCTCGTCGACGTGGACCACGTCCGCTGACGTAAAACGCAGCACCGGCTCGGGCCGGGGAGGGCCATTGGGCCGTCCCCGGCCCGTAGTCGTCTACGCGGCAATGCCGTAGCCACACGACAGGAGATCAGGCAAGTGCAGCTGGTAGTCGCGCGGGTGGGCCGCGCCCATGGCATCAAGGGCGAGGTCACCGTCGAGGTACGTACCGACGAGCCGGAGCTGCGGCTCGCACCCGGCGCCGTCCTGGCCACGGACCCCGCCTCGGCCGGTCCGCTGACCATCGAGACGGGGCGGGTGCACAGCGGCCGCCTCCTGCTGCGCTTCGCGGGCGTACGCGACCGCAACGGCGCCGAGGCGCTGCGCAACACCCTGCTGATCGCCGAGGTCGACCCGGACGACAAGCCCGAGGACCCGGACGAGTACTACGACCACCAGCTCATGGACCTGGACGTCGTCCTGGAGGACGGCACCGAGGTCGGACGGATCACCGAGATCTCGCACCTGCCCTCGCAGGACCTCTTCGTGGTCGAGCGGGCCGACGGGACCGAGGTGCTGATCCCGTTCGTCGAGGAGATCGTCGTCGACATCGACCTGGAGAAGCAGCGGGCGGTCATCGACCCGCCGCCCGGACTGATCGACGACCGGGCGGAAATCGCCTCCTCCAGGGACACCGGGAACTCCTCAAAGGATGCCGAGAACACCTCCGCGGGAGACGAGGCGTAATGCGGCTCGACGTCCTCACGATCTTCCCCGAGTACCTGGAACCCCTGAACGTCTCGCTCGTCGGCAAGGCACGCGCGCGTGGACAGCTGAATGTGCACGTGCATGATCTTCGGCAGTGGACGTACGACCGGCACAACACGGTCGACGACACCCCGTACGGCGGCGGCCCCGGCATGGTCATGAAGACCGATCCCTGGGGCGACGCACTGGACTCCGTCCTCGCGGAGGGCTACGAGACGGGCTCCCACGGGCCCGTCCTGGTCGTCCCGACGCCCAGCGGGCGCCCGTTCAACCAGGAGCTCGCCGTCGAGCTCTCCGAGCGCCCCTGGCTGGTCTTCACGCCCGCCCGCTACGAGGGCATCGACCGGCGGGTCATCGACGAGTACGCGACCCGTATGCCCGTCTACGAGGTGTCCATCGGTGACTACGTGCTGGCCGGCGGCGAGGCGGCCGTCCTGGTCGTCACGGAGGCCGTGGCCCGGCTGCTGCCCGGTGTCCTCGGCAACGTCGAGTCGCACCGGGACGACTCCTTCGCGCCGGGAGCCATGGCCAACCTCCTGGAGGGGCCCGTCTTCACGAAGCCGCCCCAGTGGCGCGGCCGCGGGATCCCGGACGTGCTGCTCAGCGGCCACCACGGGAAGATCGCCCGCTGGCGGCGGGACGAGGCCCTGAAGCGCACGACGGCCAACAGGCCGGACCTCATCGAGCGTTGCGACCCCGCGGCCTTCGACAAGAAGGACCGCGAAATGCTCTCCATCCTCGGCTGGCAGCCCGGCCCCGACGGCCGATTTTGGCGCAGGCCGGAGGCCGTGGAAGAATAGGCGGCTGCTGTACGTCGTCCGGCGTGCGCCCCTGCCACAGGGGGACACGACGCCCGCCCCGACCCGCACGGCCTCCCTTATGGAACACCGACTTCCGTTGATGACCTGTGGCATCGGCGAAGAAAGCAGACGATCATGTCTCACCTGCTCGACTCAGTCGACGCCGCGTCGCTGCGCAGCGACGTCCCGGCCTTCCGCCCGGGTGACACCGTCAACGTCCACGTCCGCGTCATCGAGGGCAACCGCTCCCGTGTGCAGCAGTTCAAGGGCGTAGTCATCCGTCGCCAGGGCGCCGGTGTCCGCGAGACCTTCACGGTCCGCAAGGTCTCGTTCTCCGTCGGCGTCGAGCGCACCTTCCCGGTGCACACCCCGATCGTCGAGAAGATCGAGCTCGTCACCCGCGGCGACGTGCGTCGCGCGAAGCTCTACTACCTCCGTGACCTGCGCGGCAAGGCCGCGAAGATCAAGGAGAAGCGCGACAACTGAGCACTCGCGCCGGGCTCCGTATGAGGGCCGGATAGCATCTGGCCCCGATGGACGCCGAAGCACAGCACACGGAGCGCGACCGCTCCTCCCACCCCGCCGGATCCGAGGAGATCTCGGACACAGAGGGGACGGAGGAACGGTCGCGTTTCGCGTTGGCGGACCGGCTGCCCGGGGGCCGGATCACCCTGACCGTGCTGTTCTGTCTGTTTTTTCTGTTGCTGCTCAGCCGCTTCGTAATCCAGCCGTTCCAGATTCCCAGTGGCTCGATGGAGCCCGGATTGAGGATCGGGGACCGCGTTCTCGTAAATAAGTTGGCGTACCGTTTCGGTGCTGAGCCGAGGCGCGGTGACGTCGTCGTGTTCGACGGCACCGGTTACTTCGGCGACGCCGACTACATCAAGCGTGTCGTCGGCGTGGGGGGAGACCATGTGGTCTGCTGCGACAGGCAGGGGAGGATCGAGGTGAACGGCCGGTCGGTCGACGAGTCGACGTTTCTGTTCCCGGGCGACAAGCCGTCAGAGGTGTCCTTCGACGTCGCGGTGCCCGACGGCACTCTGTTCGTCCTCGGCGACCACCGTGGTGACTCCAGCGACTCCCGCGACCACCTGGGCTCGCCGGGCGGCGGCATGATCCCCCTCGACGACGTGATCGGCAGAGCCGACTGGATCGCCTGGCCCCTCGGCCACTGGACCCGCCTGGGGCGCGCCGACGGCTACGCGCGCGTGCCCGCCGCCACAGGGCCCGGCGCCCCGGCGTCGAGCGGGCCCAGCACTCCGGCGTCGAGCGGTCCGAACACCGCGGACGGTGTCCATGGGTAACCGCGGCAAGCCCCGCAGCGCCCGCAGCGCCGCCGAGGACCTCCTGCCCACCGGTAGCCGACGTACCGGCGGCCCAGTCCTGCCCGGCCGGGCCGAGCGGCGCAAGCTCGCCCGCAGGGTCAAGCGGCGCAGACAGCGTTCGGCGATCAAGGAGATACCCCTTCTGATAGGGGTCGCCCTGCTCATAGCGCTCGTCCTGAAGACGTTCCTCGTCCAGGCCTTCGTGATCCCGTCGGGCTCCATGGAGCAGACGATCCGGATCGGCGACCGCGTCCTGGTCGACAAGCTCACGCCGTGGTTCGGCTCGAAGCCCGAGCGCGGCGACGTCGTCGTGTTCAAGGACCCCGGCGGATGGCTGGAGGACGAGCAGCCGGTGGCGAAGGCGGACGACCCCATCGTCGTCAAGCAGGTCAAGGAGGTGCTGACCTTCATCGGCCTGCTGCCCTCCGACAACGAACGGGACCTGATCAAGCGGGTCGTCGCGGTCGGCGGCGACACCGTCAAGTGCTGTGACACCCAGGGCCGCGTGACCGTCAACGGCATGCCGCTCAACGAGCCCTACATCAACCCCGGCGACAAACCCTCGTCGCTCAACTTCGAGGTGAAGGTGCCCGAGGGGCGCCTGTGGGTCATGGGCGACCACCGCTCCAACTCCGCCGACTCCCGCTACCACCGCACCGAGAAGTACAACGGAACCATCTCCGAGGACGTCGTGGGCCGCGCCATGGTCATCGCCTGGCCCATCGGTCACTGGAGCCGGCTCAACGAGCCGGAAACGTATGCCTCCGTGCCCGACGCGCCCGGTGGGGCGGGCGTTGTGCTCGGCGCGTCGCATAGGGTGGCCACCGCGGATCGATACGGATTGATCCCGCTCCCGATCCCTGCGGAACTCCCGCTCGTTATGGGAGTGGTGGGCCTGCGTCGCATTCGTCGCAGGCGGCGGCACGGAGTGAGGAGTGGATGTGGGGGATTTGGCGGTCGGCGCACGGTCCGGACACGAGGGCCCCGAGGAGCGACCGGAACGACCCGAAGAGTCGGTCCCCCCGGCCGCAGAGGACGACGTAACCGCCGGAGGTGACAACGGTGGTGACTCCGGTGGTGATGGAGGCAGGCACGAGCGGGACGGCGACGGAACCGCCCCGCAGCCGAAGAAACCGCGGTCCTTCTGGAAAGAACTCCCGCTGCTCATCGGTATCGCGCTCGTTCTCGCGCTGCTGATCAAGACCTTCCTGGTCCAGGCGTTCTCGATCCCCTCGGACTCGATGCAGAACACCCTCCAGCAGGGTGACCGCGTCCTGGTCGACAAGCTGACCCCATGGTTCGGTTCGGAGCCCGAGCGCGGCGAGGTCGTGGTCTTCCACGACCCCGACAAGTGGCTGGCGGGTGAGCCCACGCCGAACCCGAACGCGATCCAGAAGGGCCTCAGTTGGATCGGCCTGATGCCGTCCGCCGAGGAGAAGGACCTCATCAAGCGCGTCATCGGCGTCGCCGGCGACACGATCGAGTGCAAGGGCACCGGCCCGCTGAAGGTCAACGGCAAGGCGCTGAACGAGTCCTCCTACGTGTACCCGGGGAACACCCCGTGCACCGTGGACGACCTCGGGGGCCAGTTCAAGGTGAAGGTACCCGAAGGCAAAATCTGGGTCATGGGTGACCACCGGCAGAACTCGCTGGACTCCCGCTACCACCAGCAGGACAAGTACAAGGGCTTCGTGCCCGTGGACAACGTCGTGGGCCGTGCCATCGTCGTCGCCTGGCCGCCCACCCGCTGGTCCACGCTGCCGGTGCCGGACACCTTCGACCAGGACCTCAGCGCCGCCGCTCCGGGCGCGCTCGGGCTCGCGGGCGCGGTGCCGCTGGTGCTGTGGCGCAGGCGCCGTCTCACCGTCGCGAACGCCAGGGTTTCTGGGCCGGGTACCGCCGGGTAGGGTGCCGTCCCAGATCGCCGATCTTCCGCGGCCCGCACCTGGGCCGCGGGGTCGATTCTCCGAGTTGGGGGAGCACTGGGATGAGCGGGACAAGTCGTACGGACGAGGGCCATGGACGGCTCGGCAGCAAGCTGTCGGGAGTCGCCATGGCCCTCGGCTGTGTGCTCTTCCTCGGCGGTTTCGCCTGGGGCGCGATCGTCTACCAGCCGTACACCGTGCCGACCGACTCGATGTCCCCGACCATCACGGCCGGCGACCGGGTGCTCGCCGAGCGGATCGACGGCTCCGACGTCGCGCGCGGTGACGTCGTCGTCTTCAAGCAGGCCAGCTGGGGCAACATGCCCATGGTCAAGCGTGTCGTGGCCGTGGGCGGGGACACCGTCGCCTGCTGCACAGAGAACAAGCTGACCGTCAACGGCAAGAAGATCGACGAACCGTATCTCCCCAAGGGCAGCGCGGCCGAGGCGACCACGATCCCGGCCATCAAGGTTCCCGAGGGCAGGCTCTTCCTGCTCGGCGACGAGCGCAGCGGCTCCCTCGACTCCACCGCCCACCTCACGGAGGCCGGCAGCGGCACGGTGCCGCGCAGCTCGGTGGACGCCCGCGTCGACGCCGTGGCCTGGCCCATGAACGGCATGCTGGCCCGGCCCACCAACTTCGAGACCCTCGGCGCCATCTCCGAGCCGGGGCCCCTGCGCCTGGTCCTCACGGCGATCGTGGTCGGCGCGGTACTCGTCCTCGGCGGAGGGGCGTACGGTCCGATCGCCAAGCGGGCGGAGCGTCGGCGCAGCCGCACCGGGACGAGGGAGCAGGCTCTTGCGGGCTGAGGCGCCGCAGGGAGCGGGCGAGCGGCCGGACTCGGCCTCGGCCGCGGATTCCGGAAGCGCGGGCGAGCGGCTGCCTGCCGAGTCCGCGAGCACGGGCGAGCGGGCGGTCCCCAGGCCCGGCGGCGTGGGCGGAAGGCCGCTTCCCGGGCCCGACGAACTCGGGGAGCTGCGGAAGGTCGCCCGGGTGGTGCTGCTCGACCCGCAGGACCGCATCCTGTTGCTCCACGGCCATGAACCCGAGGACCCGTCCGACGACTGGTGGTTCACACCGGGCGGCGGCGTGGAGGGCGACGAGACGCGAGAAGAGGCCGCCCTGAGGGAACTCGCGGAGGAGGTCGGTATCACCGAGGTCGAGCTGGGCCCGGTGCTGTGGCGGCGGACCTGTTCGTTCCCGTTCGCGGGGCGCCGCTGGGACCAGGACGAGTGGTACTACCTGGCCCGGACGGCGGATACGCGGGAGGAGGTGCCCAAGGCCACGGGACTGACCGAGCTGGAACGGCGCAGTGTCGCCGGAGCGCGCTGGTGGACGTGCCAGGAACTTAACCAGGCACATGAGACGGTGTATCCGACCAGACTCGCCGAGCTGCTGCGCAGGCTGCTCGACGAAGGGCCCCCGGCCGGTCCCGAGACCCTCGACACGGAAATCGTCTAGGGGCTCGCGGGGCTGGCGCACAATAGGGGGACGCACGGCTGAAGGGGAACATGCCATGAGCGCCGAGGACCTCGAGAAGTACGAGACCGAGATGGAGCTGAAGCTCTACCGGGAGTACCGCGATGTCGTCGGTCTGTTCAAATACGTGATCGAGACCGAACGGCGCTTCTACCTCACCAACGACTACGAGATGCAGGTGCACTCGGTCCAGGGCGAGGTGTTTTTCGAGGTGTCCATGGCGGATGCCTGGGTGTGGGACATGTACCGGCCTGCTCGGTTCGTGAAGCAAGTGCGCGTCCTGACATTCAAGGACGTGAACATCGAGGAGCTCAACAAGAGCGATCTCGAACTGCCGAGCAGCTGAGGGATCACGGTCGCCGAGCGGCCGGAGGTGAGTACGGCCACTCGTGTGGGTGACTGAGTTGTCCACAACCGAGTGGTCGTCCACCAAGATCCACTAGCGGGCCGCGGCGGGCTCAGTGTGGGTGCCGGAGGTGGTGCCCACATGAAGACGTCCAAGGCACGCAACGCACTGGGAAAGTACGGCGAGGAGCTGGCCGCGCGACGGCTGACCGAGTCGGGAATGACGGTCCTGCGGCGCAACTGGCGCTCGGGCAGGGCCGGAGAGATCGACATCGTGGCCCGGGACGGCGACGCGCTCGTCGTCTGCGAGGTCAAGACCCGCCGCGCGGGAGCGTTCGAGCACCCGATGGCCGCCGTCACCCCCGTCAAGGCGCAGCGGCTGCGCGGCCTCGCCGAGCGCTGGCTGCAGGAACACGGAGGAGCTCCACCCGGCGGCGTCCGTATCGACGTCGTCGGCGTCCTGCTGCCCGACCGCGGCGCCCCCGTCGTGGAGCACGTGCGGGGGGTGGCCTGATGGGATTCGCGCGTACGTGCTCGGTGGCCCTCGTCGGAGTGGAGGGCGTCGTCGTCGAGGTCCAGGCGGACCTGGAGCCCGGGGTCGCGGCGTTCACCCTGGTCGGCCTGCCCGACAAGAGCCTGACGGAGAGCAAGGACCGGGTGCGGGCGGCCGTGGTCAACTCCGGCGGCGAGTGGCCGCAGAAGAAGCTCACGGTGGGCCTCAGCCCGGCCTCGGTGCCCAAGAGCGGCAGCGGATTCGACCTCGCGATCGCCTGTGCGGCGCTGGGGGCCTCCGAGCGCATCGACCCACGGGTGCTCTCCGACATCGTGATGATCGGCGAGCTGGGCCTGGACGGGCGCGTCCGGCCCGTCCGGGGTGTGCTGCCGGCCGTGCTGGCCGCGGCGGACGCGGGATACGAGCAGGTGGTGGTGCCGGAATGCGCGGCCGCCGAGGCCTCCCTGGTGCCCGGGGTGTCAGTGCTCGGCGTCCGCAGCCTCCGGCAGCTGATCGCCGTCCTCACGGACGAACCGGTGCCCGACGAGGAGCCCGACGACCAGGGCCGCCCGGATCCCCTGCTCGCGGGCCTGCGCATGCCGGGGACGGGCGCGGCCACGGGCATGCACAGCATGGGCGCGATGCAGCACGACCACGGACACGACCTGGCCGACGTCGTGGGCCAGCACTCGGCACGGACCGCGGTGGAGGTCGCCGCGGCAGGTGGACACCACCTGTTCCTCGAAGGTCCGCCGGGCGCGGGCAAGACGATGCTCGCCGAGCGACTTCCGGCCATCCTGCCGAGGCTCAGCCGCGGCGAGTCCCTGGAGGTCACGGCCGTCCACTCGGTCGCCGGCCTGCTGCCACCGGGCAAACCCCTGGTCGACGTCGCGCCCTACTGCGCACCGCACCACTCGGCGACCATGCAGGCGCTCGTCGGAGGCGGCCAGGGAATCGCACGGCCGGGCGCGGCGTCCCTCTCCCACCGGGGAGTGCTGTTCCTCGACGAGACACCCGAATTCAGCAGCCACGCCCTCGACGCCCTGCGCCAGCCCTTGGAATCGGGGCACGTGGTGATCGCGCGCAGCGCCGGAGTCGTGCGCTTCCCGGCCCGGTTCCTCATGGTGCTCGCGGCGAACCCATGTCCCTGCGGCCGCTTCTCGCAGCGGGACAGCCTGTGCGAGTGCCCGTCCTCCGCGATCCGCCGCTACCAGGCACGGCTCTCCGGACCACTGCTCGACCGGGTCGATCTGCGGGTCGAGGTGGACCGCGTCACCCGTTCCGAGCTCACGGAGCGGGGTGCGCGGGGCGAATCCACCGAGACGGTCGCCGACCGGGTGCGGGAAGCCAGGGAGCGGGCCGCGGCCCGTCTGACGGACACTCCCTGGCGGACCAACAGCGAAGTGCCGGGACGGGAGCTGCGCAGCCGTTGGTTCGCCTCTCCGGGGGCCATGGACGACGCCGAGCGCAGTCTGGAGCGCGGCGTGCTCACCGCGCGCGGCCTCGACCGTGTCCTGCGCGTCGCCTGGACCGTCGCGGACCTGGTGGGACACGACCGGCCCGACGCGACGGACGTCGCCCTCGCCCTGCAACTGCGCACCGGGGTCCCTCGGGGGGTGCCCATGGCGATCGGAGCGCTGTCGTGAGCGGGGACGGCTGGGGCGGAGGGAATGACTGGGACAGCAGAGGCAGCAGGGGCAGAGGAGATGATAGGGACAGCAGGGACGGTGGGGACAGCAGGGACGACGCGCGGCTCCACCGGGCCTTCCTGGCGCGCGTCGTCGAACCGGGGGACGAGGTCTGCGGACGGTGGCTGCGCGAGCTCGGGGCTGCGGAGGTGGTCCGGCGGCTCGTCGGAGGCGGTCAGCAGTTGCCGGGCGTGACGGACAAGCGATGGGCGGGGCTGAGGGCCCGGGCCGAGCGGGCGGACCCGGAGCGCGACCTCGCCGTGGCCCGGGACGCCGGGACGCGGTTCGTGTGCCCGGGGGACACCGAATGGCCCGCACAGCTGGACGACCTCGGGGACGCGCGGCCCACAGGTCTGTGGGTGCGAGGGCGGCCCAGCCTGCGGATATGGGCGCTGCGCTCGGTCGCGGTCGTGGGCGCACGGGCCTGCACCGAGTACGGCGCGCACATGGCGTCCGTACTGGGCGCGGGGCTCGCCGAGCGGGGATGGGTCGTGGTGTCCGGGGGTGCCTACGGGGTGGACGGCGCGACACACCGCGGTGCTCTCGGCGCGGGCGGGGCCACCGTCGCCGTACTCGCCTGCGGGGTCGACCGGCCCTATCCGCGCGGGCACACGCAACTGATCACCCGCATCGCCGAACAGGGACTGGTCGTGGGTGAGTTGCCGCCCGGCGACCATCCGACACCGAGCAGGTTCATCCTGCGCAACAGGGTCATCGCGGCGTTGACGCGCGGCACGGTGGTCGTCGAGGCGGCGTACCGAAGCGGCGCTCTGGTCACCGCCCGGGCCGCCCAGCGGTTGGGCCGGTACGCGATAGGGGTACCGGGCCCGGCCACCAGCGCGCTCTCGGCAGGTGTGCACGAACTGCTGCGCGGGGACGCGGCGCTGGTCACGGACGCCGCGGAAGTGGCGGAGCTGGTCGGCGACATGGGCGAGCTGGCGCCGGACCGGCGTGGGCCGGTGCTGCCGCGCGACCTCCTGGACCCCGCCGCCGCCCGTGTGCTGGCCGCGCTGCCGGCCCACGGGACCGCGTCGCCGCAGGACACCGCCAGGGGCGCCGGGACGACGGAGGACGACGCGGTCGCGAGACTGTACGAACTCCGCTCACTTGGGTTCGTCGAACGACACGGCGACGGCTGGAAGTTGACACGCCAGGCCACTATCTCCGTCGACATGGATCGGGGGCGATGCTGACCGAGAGTGTTCGGCCGTCCGGGCGACCCCCCGAAACCCTTGGCAGTTCCCGTAGTTGGCGCTCCACGGCGATTACGCACGGCGACGGTCGTGCCCCTGAGGGGCGCGCAGCGGAACGTATCTGCGCACGGTGGATCCCTCGCCCTTCGCGCACTGCGACGCTCCAGTCACGCTACGCTCACAAGGATTCCGACTCAGACAGGCAACTCGACATCAGACCGACAGCTCACTCAGACACCCCCAGTTCACGGCAGAACGGCACAAGGCGACGAATGCCCCAGCACACCTCCGGGTCTGACCGGGCGGCTGTTCCCTCCGCTGCCCGCGGCGGCGTGCGGCCGCCCGCCCCCTCGACGCTCGACGAGCTGTGGAGGTCGTACAAGACCACGGGCGACGAGCGACTGCGCGAGCAGCTGATCCTGCACTACTCGCCGCTGGTGAAGTACGTCGCGGGCCGGGTGAGTGTGGGGCTACCGCCCAATGTGGAGCAGGCGGACTTTGTCTCGTCGGGAGTGTTCGGGCTGATCGACGCCATCGAGAAGTTCGACATCGAGCGGGAGATCAAGTTCGAGACGTACGCGATCACGCGGATCCGGGGCGCCATGATCGACGAGCTGAGGGCGCTGGACTGGATCCCGCGGTCCGTGCGGCAGAAGGCCCGCAACGTCGAGCGGGCCTACGCGACGCTGGAGGCACGGCTGCGGCGTACGCCGTCGGAGTGCGAGGTGGCCGGTGAAATGGGCATCGCGGTCGACGAACTGCATGCGGTGTTCAGCCAGTTGTCGCTGGCGAACGTGGTGGCCCTGGAGGAGCTGCTGCATGTCGGCGGTGAGGGCGGCGACCGGCTGAGCCTGATGGACACCCTTGAGGACACCGCGGCCGACAATCCCGTGGAGGTCGCCGAGGACCGGGAACTGCGGCGCTTCCTGGCACGTGCCATCAACACACTGCCCGAGCGCGAGAAGACCGTCGTCACGCTCTACTACTACGAGGGGCTCACGCTCGCCGAGATCGGCAATGTCCTCGGTGTGACGGAGAGCCGGGTCAGCCAGATCCACACCAAGTCCGTCCTCCAGCTGCGCGCCAAGCTGGCGAGTTTCGGTCGCTGACCTCGTTCCCTCGGACCCTGATCTCGGTTCCGCAGTCGCTGATCTCGCTGAAGCGTCCCTGCCTCCGGCGCGGGGCGGCGCCCTGCGGGGGCGCGTGCGGTGAAGTCGGATGCTGCCCGCCGCAACGCCTCTGAAGTGGGACTTCTTCCGGCCGGGGACCCAGGGATCAAGCCCTGACGGGCGAGAGTCTCCCGTCTTGGGCGGGGCATCCGTAAAGTGGGAGCGTGCCAAGGATTCGAGCGGCCTCCGTGGCCGAGCACCGGTCGATGCAGCGAGCCGCCCTGCTGGACGCGGCACGGTCACTGCTGTCCGAGGGCGGGACGGAGGCGCTGACGTTCCCGGCACTGGCCGAGCGGACGGGTCTGGCGCGGTCCTCCGTGTACGAGTACTTCCGGTCGCGGGCGGCCGTCGTCGAAGAGCTCTGCGAGGTCGACTTCCCGGTATGGGCGGCCGAGGTCGAGGCGGCGATGGCGCTGGCCGGGACACCCGAGGGCAAGGTCGAGGCGTACGTCCGCCAGCAGCTGGGCCTCGTCGGCGACCGGCGTCACCGGGCCGTTGTGGCGATCTCCGCGAGCGAACTCGACGCGGGTGCGCGCGAGAAGATCCGCGCGGCTCACGGGGGACTCGTCGCGATGATCGTCGAGGCGCTGCGGGACATCGGTCACGAGCAGCCCCGGATGGCCGCGATGCTCCTCCAGGGGATCGTGGACGCGGCCGTGCGCAGGATCGAGATCGGCGCGGCCGAGGATCCCGTTGTGATCACCGATGCCGCGGTGGCGATGGCCCTGCGGGGCGTGCAG
This sequence comes from Streptomyces sp. NPDC033178, assembly GCF_055577685.1. NCBI lineage: Bacteria > Bacillati > Actinomycetota > Actinomycetes > Kitasatosporales > Streptomycetaceae > Streptomyces > Streptomyces sp. NPDC033178. Next base: position 25,815 of record NZ_JBVIPT010000016.1, on the reverse strand, counting down.
GGCTGAGCCCCTCCGGGGCCGGCGGGCGGGACCCCTCCGGCGTCGACGGTCGGGGTTCTGCCGGCCTCGGACGGTCAGGATCCCTCCGGCGCCGGTGGACGGGATCCCTCCGGCGACGGCCGGGCGGTGTCGCTCCGGCGGCTGCTGGTCTGGGTGTCTTTCAGGTGTGTCGGTGGGTGTCGAATCGGTGGGATGCCGTTCGTATGGGAGTGGAGGATCCCTCCCTTCCGGGAGGGCGGCGCCCCTTTCGACACGTACGCCCGGAGGTTGTCATGTCGTTCACCGACGAAGAGATCGCCTACCTGCGGTCACAGCCGCTCGCCCGCGTCGCGACGCTGTCTCCCGATGGCCGGCAGCCCGATGTGGTCCCGCTCGCCTTCGAGTACGACGGCACGCACTTCTGGGTCGGCGGCAGCGGCTCGTCGGTCGCCGGGACCCGCAAGTTCCGCAACATCCTGGCCGGTCACCACGAGGTGGCCCTCGTCATCGACGATCTGGTGTCCCTCGATCCGTTCATCGCCCGAGGGGTACGGGTCTACGGCATCGCCGAAGAACCCGTCGAGCGTGTGGGGATGGTCGGCCCGGGGCTGTATATGCGCATTACGCCGACCGTCTCCTGGAGCTGGAACATGGCGGGCCGTCCGGTGGGCGCGGAGTGGTACCCGTCGCGGCGGTCGGTCCATGAGGCGCCGCCGTCCGGCCGACCGGACCAGGGCTAGGGCTGGGGCTAGGCCTGGGGCTAGGGCACGGCCCGTACCTCGGGCTCGGGCACTCCGATGACCGGCAGCAGCCGTGACGGGCCCCGGCCGAGCAGCCAGGGCGGCAACAGGGACAGGGGGTCCAGGTAGGTGTCGGCCCGGCGCAGTCCCCAGTGCAGGCAGGACGCCGGGCAGTGGGAACCCGTCGGTTCCAGTACGCCGATCACCTCGCCCGCCGTCACCTCCGCGCCCTTCCTCGCCGTCGCCCGCACCGGCTCGTAGGTCGTGCGCAGGGGAGGGTCGCCCGTGCCGTTCAGTTCCACCGAGACGACTCCACGGCCCGCTACCCGGCCCGCGAAGGACACACGGCCGGGAGCCACGGCACGGACCGGGGCGCCGGGGGCCGCGGTGAGGTCGACCCCGCGATGGCCCCGGCCGTAGGCGGTGGCCGGGGGTTCCCAGCCGCGTACCACCGACGGACGCAGGCCCACCGGCCAGGCGCGGCCGACGGCCGGCACCGGTGTGTCGGCGGGTGGAGCCGGGACGGCGGGTGGAGCCGGGAGCGAACCGCCGCCGGAACCGCCGCCGGGACCGCCGCCGGGATCGCCGCCGGGATCGCCGTCGAGGGCGGTCGCCGCAGGGGGAGCGGCGCCCACGGCGGGCACCATCACGGCCACCATCACGGCCAGCAGCAACGTCAGCCACGTACGCATCGATCGGTCTTCTCGCATGCGAGAACGGTCCCGTGCGGGACGGAAAAAAGTGGATCATGGCCAGGATCTGTGGAGTACCGGCCGGTTGTGGACAGCGGCGTCACCCGGCACCTCGTGGGTCCCGTACACTTCTTGTGGCGATCCGGGTCACCGGGTCGACTTCGCACGCCCCGACACCAGGCCCTCAAACAGCCGGTGTCAGCGCCTCTCGGTCCCTAGCGGGCAAGGCGCATCGCGGGCGTCAGGCGCGAGTGCCGTCCGGCACGCGCGGCACAACCGAGAAACTCAAGGAGAACGGCCATGGCCGTCGTCACGATGCGGGAGCTGCTGGAAAGCGGCGTCCACTTCGGTCACCAGACCCGTCGTTGGAACCCGAAGATGAAGCGATTCATCTTCACGGAGCGCAACGGCATCTACATCATCGACCTGCTCCAGTCGCTGTCGTACATCGACCGCGCCTACGAGTTCGTCAAGGAGACCGTCGCCCACGGCGGCACGGTCATGTTCGTCGGTACGAAGAAGCAGGCGCAGGAGGCCATCGCCGAGCAGGCCACCCGCGTCGGCATGCCCTACGTCAACCAGCGCTGGCTGGGCGGCATGCTCACCAACTTCTCCACCGTCTACAAGCGTCTGCAGCGCCTCAAGGAGCTTGAGCAGATCGACTTCGAGGACGTCGCCGCGTCCGGTCTCACCAAGAAGGAGCTTCTCGTGCTCTCGCGCGAGAAGGCCAAGCTGGAGAAGACCCTCGGTGGTATCCGCGAGATGTCCAAGGTTCCCAGCGCCGTCTGGATCGTGGACACCAAGAAGGAGCACATCGCGGTCGGCGAGGCCCGGAAGCTCAACATCCCGGTCGTCGCCATCCTCGACACGAACTGCGACCCCGACGAGGTCGACTACAAGATCCCGGGCAACGACGACGCGATCCGCTCCGTCACCCTGCTCACCCGCGTGATCGCCGACGCCGTCGCCGAGGGCCTCATCTCCCGTTCCGGTGCCGGCAAGGCCGCCGAGGGTGACAAGGCCGCGGGCGAGCCGCTCGCCGCGTGGGAGCGCGACCTGCTCGAGGGTGGCGAGAAGAAGGCCGACGAGGCTCCCGCCGAGGCGCCTGCTGCTGAGGCCCCTGCCGCCGAGGAGGCCCCCGCGGCCGCCGAGGCCGAGGCTCCGGCCGCTGCCGCTGCCGAGGCTCCCGTCGCCGAAGCCCCCGCTGCCGAGGCCGAGAAGCCGGCCGAGGCCGAGCAGGCCTGACGAACCAGCGTCACGGTTGAGTGACGGCGGGCGGTGCCAAGGGCGCCGCCCGCCGTTCACCCCCAGACCGTAGATCTTCGGTGGACGCCCGCCCGATCAGCGGCGGACGCCGACTTCGAGACTTCGAACTCCGAGAAGAGATTCACAGATCATGGCGAACTACACCGCCGCTGACGTCAAGAAGCTCCGCGAGCTCACCGGCGCCGGCATGATGGACTGCAAGAAGGCCCTGGACGAGGCCGACGGCAACGTCGACAAGGCCGTCGAGGCGCTGCGCATCAAGGGCCAGAAGGGCGTCGCCAAGCGCGAGGGCCGCTCCGCCGAGAACGGCGCCGTGGTCTCCATCATCGCCGACGACAACACCTCCGGCGTCCTGGTCGAGCTGAAGTGCGAGACGGACTTCGTCGCCAAGGGCGAGAGGTTCCAGGCCGTCGCCAACACGATCGCCGAGCACGTCACCAAGACCTCCCCGGCCGACCTCGAGGCGCTGCTCGCGTCCGAGATCGAGGCCGGAAAGACGGTCCAGGCGTACGTCGACGAGGCCAACGCCAACCTGGGCGAGAAGATCGTCCTGGACCGCTTCGCGCAGTTCTCCGGCGCCTACGTCGGCTCGTACATGCACCGCACCATGCCCGACCTGCCCCCGCAGATCGGTGTCCTGGTCGAGCTGGACAAGGCCGACGCCGACCTCGCCAAGGGCATCGCGCAGCACATCGCCGCCTTCGCGCCGAAGTACCTCTCCCGTGAGGACGTTCCGGCCGAGGTCGTCGAGTCCGAGCGTCGCGTCGCCGAGGAGACCACCCGCGCCGAGGGCAAGCCCGAGGCCGCCCTCCCGAAGATCGTCGAGGGTCGCGTCAACGGCTTCTTCAAGGAAGCCACCCTTCTCGGTCAGCCGTACGCGCTCGACCAGAAGAAGTCCGTCCAGAAGATCCTGGACGAGGCCGGTGTCACCCTGAAGCGTTTCGTACGCATCAAGGTCGGCATCTGATCCGTACCGCGATCGACGCGCGACCCCGATAGGGTCGACAGCAGTCGTCCGTCTTGGTTGCGTATGCCGCCACGCGCATGCGTGACGGTCGACAGCAGATCTGACGAGGAGGCCATTGCCGCGCATGGGTTGCTACCGACACCCCACCGGCAATGGCCTCCTTTGTATGTGGGACACGTAGAAGAGGCGAGATCTCCATGACCACCACCAAGGCCGACAAGGACGAAAAGAGCGACACCGGCAAGGGCGCCGGCCGCTTCCTGCTGAAGCTTTCCGGCGAGGCTTTCGCCGGTGGCGGGGCACTCGGCGTCGACCCCGACGTGGTGCACAAAATGGCCCGGGAGATCGCCGCGGTGGTCCGCGGCGGTGCCCAGATCGCCGTCGTCATCGGCGGCGGCAACTTCTTCCGCGGCGCCGAACTCCAGCAGCGCGGCATGGACCGGGCCCGCTCCGACTACATGGGCATGCTCGGCACCGTCATGAACTGCCTGGCCCTCCAGGACTTCCTGGAGAAGGAGGGCATCGACTCGCGCGTGCAGACCGCCATCACCATGGGGCAGGTCGCCGAGCCGTACATCCCGCTGCGGGCCGTGCGGCACCTGGAGAAGGGCCGCGTGGTCATCTTCGGTGCGGGCATGGGCATGCCGTACTTCTCCACCGACACCACCGCCGCCCAGCGCGCCCTGGAGATCGACGCCGAGGCTCTGCTGATGGGCAAGAACGGTGTGGACGGGGTCTACGACTCCGACCCGAAGACCAACCCCGAAGCGGTCAAGTTCGACTCGCTCAGCTACGGCGAGGTCATCACCCGCGACCTCAAGGTCGCCGACATGACCGCGATCACCCTGTGCCGCGACAACAAGCTCCCGATCCTCGTCTTCGAGCTTCTGGCCGAGGGCAATATCGCGCGGGCGGTCAAGGGTGAGAAGATCGGCACGCTCGTGGGTGACCAGGGCAGTCGGGCCTGACCGGGGGATGGACAATGTCCTGCCGGTCGGGAACCGTGCAGGAATAAGACGCGACGCAGCCGGCCGCCTACCCGCCAAGGAACCGCAGCCGGGCCTACTCAAGACACGCAGGAGCAAGTGGTGATCGAAGAGACCCTCCTCGAGGCCGAGGAGAAGATGGAGAAGGCCGTCGTGGTCGCCAAGGAGGACTTCGCCGCGATCCGCACCGGTCGTGCGCACCCGGCGATGTTCAACAAGATCGTGGCGGACTACTACGGCGCGCTGACGCCGATCAACCAACTGGCCTCGTTCTCGGTGCCCGAGCCGCGCATGGCCGTGGTGACCCCGTTCGACAAGAGCGCGCTGCGCAACATCGAGCAGGCGATCCGTGACTCCGACCTCGGCGTCAACCCGAGCAACGACGGCAATATCATCCGGGTGGTGTTCCCCGAGCTGACGGAGGAGCGCCGCAAGGACTACATCAAGGTCGCCCGCACCAAGGCCGAGGACTCCAAGATCTCGATCCGCTCCGTCCGCCGCAAGGCCAAGGACGCCATCGACAAGCTGATCAAGGACGGCGAGGTCGGCGAGGACGAGGGCCGCCGTGCGGAGAAGGAGCTCGACGACACCACCGCGAAGTACGTCGCCCAGGTGGACGAGCTGCTCAAGCACAAGGAAGCAGAGCTGCTCGAGGTCTGATGAACGACTCTTCCTGGGGGGCGCCGCCACAAGCCGGGTACTGGGGGCCGTCCGACCAGGGGCCTGTCCAGGGGGCTGCCCCGGCGGGTCCCGCCTACGATGCGCACGACGCGCAGCAGACTCGCCCCATGCCCATCGTGCCCGACGTACCCGCGCATGGCGGAGACCAGGATGACGACCGGGGGGCTGCTCGGACGGGCGGTCCCCTGTTCCGCGACGAGACGCCTCGGACGCCGCCGCACCAGGATCCGGCCTCTCAGGTGCCGTCCCACCAGTCGCAGAATCCGCAGGAGCCCATGTCCAGCGCCGCACAGCCCGCACCCGCGCCGCAGAAGAAGAGCGCGGGCCGCGACCTGGGCGCTGCCATAGGGGTCGGGGTCGCGCTCGGTGCGGTGATCGTCGCGTCGCTGTTCGTCGTCAAGGCCGCCTTCGTCGGCGTGATAGCGGTCGCCGTCGTGGTCGGCCTCTGGGAACTCACGTCGCGGCTCGCGGAGCAGAAGGCCATCAAGGCGCCGCTCGTGCCGCTGGCGGTCGGCGGTGCCGCGATGGTCGTCGCCGGATACGTCCGGGGCGCCGAGGGTGCATGGGTGGCGATGGCGCTCACCGCGCTCGCGGTCCTGGTCTGGCGGATGACGGAACCGCCCGAGGGGTACCTCAAGGACGTCACCGCGGGAGTCTTCGCCGCTTTCTACATCCCGTTCCTCGCCACATTCGTGGCGATGATGCTCACCGCGGACGACGGTGCGCGACGGGTGCTCACGTTCCTGCTGCTGGCCGTGGTCAGCGACACGGGCGCGTACGCCGTCGGCTGGCGCTTCGGCAAGCACAAGCTCGCCCCGCGCATCAGCCCCGGCAAGACCCGCGAGGGCCTGCTGGGCGCGCTCGCCTTCGCCATGGTGGCGGGCGCGCTGTGCATGCAGTTCCTCATCGACGACGGCACCTGGTGGCAGGGCCTGATCATCGGCCTCGCGGTCGCGGCCAGCGCCACGCTCGGCGACCTCGGCGAGTCGATGATCAAGCGCGACCTGGGCATCAAGGACATGGGCACCTTGCTGCCGGGGCACGGCGGCATCATGGACCGCCTGGACTCGCTGCTGCCCACGGCTCCCGTGGTGTGGCTGCTGCTGGTGCTGTTCGTCGGTAGCTGATCGTCGGTAGCTGTTCGTCGGGAGCCGACACCGAGGCTCGCGGTCTGCGGTTTTGCGGTACGAGGGGCTCGTCGTCCAACTGGACGGCGAGCCCCTGACGTATGTCCGGGCCGATGTCAGTCCGTGCCGTATTCGTGCGGTCGGCCGTCCTGCCAGTCCACCCAGTGCGGATCGTCCAGGAGCTCCCACGCGTCCGGCAGGCCCGCGCGGCGCAGGAACTCGATCAGGTCGGCGTCGCTGTGCGCGAGGCCGGCGAACCGGGCGCGGATCGACACCCGGCGGCCGCCGGTGCCCGCCGCGCGGTGCACGACGATGGGCGCGGTGCTCTCGCCTTCGGGTGGCGACTGTTCGCGGTTCACAGCGCACCGCGGGCGGTGTCTGTATCGGTGGCGGGCGTGGGGGTGGCGGAGGCGCTGGTGTCGTCGGTGCGGCGCAGCCGCCGGACCAGCCGATCGCGGTTGCTGCGCCGATGATCCTGGCGAGACACATATTCGTACACGAGTTCGATTGTAGGTCCAGGTGTGGCCGATGGGACAGTGCCCGCGTCCTCCGGCATCAGGCCTGAGTGAGTCGGCGGCCCACGACCACGCGCCTGCCCGAGGCGTGCCCTGCGGGATGGGTAGGTTTGTCGCACCGCCTAAGGAGATGTGCGATGCCGGACCGCCGTAGAGCTCTGTACGTGACCGATCTCGCCTACCCGGCCCGGGGGCGGCGCTACTGCGACGAGGACATCTTCCTGACCTCCCGACTGCGCGACGACTTCGACATCGCCCTGTGCCACCCGCTGGACGCCGCCGCACTGATGGACGCCTTCGATGTGGTCGTGGTCCGCAACAGTGGGCCCGTGCTGCACTACCAGAAGGAGTACGAGGCCTTCCGGGAGCGGGCCACGGCCGGCGGCATCCGGATCTACAACCCGTTGACCGGCCGCGGCGACATGGCCGGCAAGCAGTACCTGCTGGAGCTGACCGCCGCGGGACACCCGGTCATCCCCACCGTCGACCGGGCCGAGGACCTGCACCTGCTCCCCGAGGCCGGCCAGTACGCGGTCAAGCCGAAGGTGGGCGCGGACTCCATAGGCCTGGCCTTCGTGCCTCGCGAGCGGCTCGACGGCCTCGCCTACGGCGACATCCTGGTCCAGCCGCGCATCGACTTCCGCTACGAAGTGTCCTTCTACTATGTCGACGACGCGTTCCAGTACGCCCTCCACGCCCCCGACCCCGAGCGGCGCTGGGTCCTTGAGCCCTACGAGCCCACCGACGCCGACCTGGACTTCGCCCGGCCCTTCATCGACTGGAACACCCTCGACCACGGCATCCAGCGTGTGGACGCCTGCCGTACCCGGGAAGGCGCGTTGCTCCTCGTCGAGCTGGAGGACCTCAACCCGTACCTGTCCCTGGACCTGGTCTCCGACCGGACCCGTGACTCCTTCGTGGCGAGCACGACGGAATCCGTCCACCGATTCCTGGACGCCCGGACTCGCCCCTGTAGCTCGCCCCCGAGGCGGCGTACGGGATCTCGAGGGCGGTCGCTCGGCAGTCGCTCGGCGACCGCGCGCTGCCGGGGGCACAAGTCACACGAATCGATCTGCGACACTGGTACAGCCATGCCTAAGCCCGGAGAACTCACTTTCGTCGCCCCCCGCGGAGCCAAGAAGCCGCCGCGGCACCTTGCCGATCTCACGCCTGCCGAGCGTAAAGAGGCGGTTGCCGCGGTCGGTGAGAAGCCGTTTCGTGCCAAGCAGCTGTCGCAGCACTACTTCGCGCGGTACGCGCACGACCCGGAGCAGTGGACCGACATCCCCGCGGGATCGCGCGCCAAGCTGCAGGAGGCGCTGCTGCCCGAGCTGATGACGGTCGTGCGGCATCTCTCCACCGACGAGAACACCACGCGCAAGACCCTCTGGCGGCTCTTCGACGGCACGCTCGTCGAGTCCGTGCTGATGCGCTACCCGGACCGGGTCACCATGTGCATCAGCTCGCAGGCGGGCTGCGGGATGAACTGCCCGTTCTGTGCGACCGGACAGGCCGGTCTCGACCGGAACCTGTCCAGCGCCGAGATCGTGCACCAGATCGTGGACGGGATGCGGGCGCTGCGGGACGGCGAGATTCCCGGTGGGCCGGCCCGGCTCAGCAACATCGTCTTCATGGGCATGGGCGAGCCGCTGGCCAACTACAAGCGGGTCGTCCAGTCGATCCGGGCCCTCACCGACCCCGAGCCGGACGGGCTCGGGCTGTCGCAGCGGGGGATCACCGTCTCCACGGTGGGTCTCGTCCCCGCCATCAACCGGTTCGCCGACGAGGGCTTCAAATGCCGTCTCGCCATCTCCCTGCACGCACCGGACGACGAGTTGCGCGACACGCTCGTGCCCGTGAACACGCGGTGGAAGGTGCGGGAAGTGCTGGACGCCGGATGGGAGTACGCGGCGAAGTCGGGGCGCCGGCTCTCCATCGAGTACGCGCTCATCCGGGACATCAACGACCAGGCGTGGCGCGGTGACCGGCTCGGGCGGCTGCTCAAGGGCAAGCCGGTGCATGTGAACCTGATTCCGCTGAACCCGACCCCCGGCTCCAAGTGGACCGCCTCGCGGCCCGAGGACGAGAAGGCGTTCGTCGAGGCGATCGCCGCCCATGGTGTGCCCGTCACCGTCCGGGACACCCGTGGCCAGGAGATCGACGGGGCCTGCGGGCAGCTCGCGGCGACCGAGCGGTAGTCTGGCGGACGTACGTACATCTTCATATTCCGACAGGGGAGCGCCACAGCGCTGAGAGTGCGGGACAGCCCGCAGACCCTCTGAACCTTGCCCAGGTCATTCTGGGTAGGAAGTTCGGTCACTACTCAAGCTGTTGCGCCCTGCCCGGGATCCGACCGAGGTCCCGGGCAGGGCCGCGTCTCTTCCTGGTCACCCCAGGAGGAATTCAGTGAGCACCACCACCAGGAAGTTCACGGCCGTGGCCGTGGGACTCGGCCTCGCCGCGCTCACCGCGTGCGGTTCGTCCGACTCCGGCGACGAGGGCTCCGGGTCCAAGACCGTCACCCTTGTCAGCCATGACTCCTTCGCGTACACCAAGGCCGTACTGAAGGACTTCGAGAAGCAGTCCGGCTACAAGGTCAAGGTCCTCAAGGACGGCGACGCCGGTACGGCCGTCAACAAGGCCATCCTCACCAAGGACAACCCGCAGGGCGACGTCTTCTTCGGCGTCGACAACACCCTGCTGTCGCGGGCGCTCGACAACGGGCTGTTCCAGTCGTACGAGGCCAAGGGTGCCAGTGGCATAAAGGCCGAGTACCGGGTCGACCAGGACAAGCACCGCGTCACGCCCATCGACTCCGGCGACATCTGCGTCAACTACGACAAGGCCTACTTCAGCAAGCACAAGCTGGCCCCGCCGACGTCCTTCGACGACCTGATCAAGCCCGAGTACAAGAACCTGCTCGTCACGGAGAACGCGTCCACGTCCTCGCCCGGCCTCGGCTTCCTGCTCGGAACCGCCGCGAAGTACGGGGACAAGGGCTGGCAGGACTACTGGAAGAAGCTCAAGGCCAACGGCGTGAAGGTGGTCGACGGCTGGGAGCAGGCCTACAACGTGGAGTTCTCCGGGTCAGCCGGCGGCAAGAAGGCCAAGGGCGACCGGCCGCTCGTCGTCTCGTACGCCTCGTCCCCGCCCGCCGAGGTCATCTACGCCGACCCGAAGCCGAAGACCGCGCCGACCGGTGTCGCGGATGGCACCTGCTTCCGCCAGGTCGAGTACGCGGGACTGCTCAGCAACGCGAAGAACACGAAGGGCGGCAAGGCGCTCATCGACTTCCTGATCACCAAGCAGTTCCAGGACGACATGCCGCTCAACATGTTCGTGTACCCGGTCCGTGAGGCCGCCGAGGTGCCCCAGGAGTTCCGGAAATTCGGTCCGCAGGCCGAGAACCCCGAGACCCTCGATCCTGCCAAGATCGCCGACAACCGTGACGAGTGGGTCAAGTCATGGACCTCGCTCGTTCTGAAGTAGAGCCCCGCGCCGAGGCGGAGCCGCCCGCGCGCCGGCGTCCGCGCACCCGTACGCGCCCGCGTACCGGGAGCGCGGCGCGGCTCGCTCTCATGGCCGTGCCCGTCGCGTTCTTCGGGATCTTCTTCGCCTACCCGGTCGCGGCGATCACGGCCCGCGGGCTCAGGATCGACGGGGTCTGGCGGTTCGGGCGGATCGGCGACGTGCTCGCGCAGTCCGACATCCGGCACGTCCTGTGGTTCACGACCTGGCAGGCGCTCGCATCGACCGCGCTCACGCTGCTGATCGCGCTCCCCGGCGCGTATGTGTTCGCGCGCTTCGATTTCAGGGGCAAGCAGATCCTGCGGGCCGTCGTGACCGTGCCGTTCGTGCTGCCGACCGTGGTCGTCGGCACGGCGTTCCTGGCCCTCCTCGGCCGCGGCGGGCTCCTGGACGAGCTGTGGGGCGTACGGCTCGACACGACCGTGTGGGCGATCCTGCTCGCGCACGTCTTCTTCAACTACGCGGTCGTCGTCCGCACGGTCGGCGGTCTCTGGTCGCAGCTCGATCCGCGTCAGGAGGAGGCCGCGCGGATGCTCGGCGCCTCACGGTTCGCCGCCTGGCGCAGGGTGACGCTTCCGGCGCTCGGCCCGGCGGTCGCGGCAGCCGCGCTCATGGTCTTCCTCTTCACCTTCACCTCGTTCGGCGTGGTGCAGATCCTCGGCGGCCCGACCTTCTCGACGCTCGAAGTCGAGATCTACCGGCAGACCTCGGAGATCTTCGACCTCTCGACGGCCGCCGTCCTCACCCTCGTCCAGTTCGTGGCGGTCGGCGCGATCCTCGCCGTCCACGCCTGGACCGTACGGCGGCGGGAGACGGCCCTGCGCCTGGTCGACGCGTCCGTGACGGCCCGACGGCCGCGCGGCGCCGGGCAGTGGACGCTGCTCGCCGCCGTCCTCGCCTCCATCGCCGTGCTCCTGGTGCTGCCGCTGGCCGTGCTGGTCGAGCGGTCCCTCGACGCTCCCGGATTCGGCTACTACACGGCGCTGACCAGCGACGAGGGCGGCATCTTCCTCGTCCCGCCGATCGAAGCCGTCGGCAACTCGCTGCAGTACGCCCTCGCCGCCACCGCCATCGCCCTGCTGATCGGCGGACTCGCGGCCGCCGCCCTCACCCGCCGGGACGCCGGCCGTCTCGTACGGGGCTTCGACGCGCTGCTGATGCTGCCGCTCGGCGTCTCCGCCGTGACCGTCGGGTTCGGCTTCCTCATCGCGCTCGACAAGCCTCCGCTGGACCTCCGGAGCACATGGATCCTCGTGCCGCTCGCGCAGGCGCTGGTGGGCGTCCCCTTCGTCGTACGGACCATGCTGCCCGTGCTTCGGGCGGTGGACGGACGGCTGCGCGAGGCGGCGGCGGTGCTCGGGGCCTCGCCGTGGCGGGTGTGGCGCGAGGTCGATCTGCCGATGGTGCGGCGGGCGCTGCTGATCGCGGCCGGGTTCGCCTTCGCCGTGTCGCTGGGCGAGTTCGGCGCGACCGTCTTCATCGCACGGCCCGACAACCCGACGCTGCCGGTGGCCGTGGCACGGCTGCTCGGGCGGGCCGGGGAGCTCAACTACGGGCAGGCCATGGCCCTTTCGACGATCTTGATGGTGGTGTGCGCGGTGGCGCTGCTGGTTCTCGAACGCCTTCGCACCGACCGGACCGGGGAGTTCTGACCATGCGCCACGCAAAGCTCGAACTCGACGGAGCGACCGTACGTTTCGGTGGGCGGCCCGTGCTCGACTCCGTCGGGCTCGATGTCGCCGAGCACGAGATCGTGTGCGTGCTCGGGCCCAGCGGCAGCGGCAAGTCGACCCTGCTGCGGGCGGTCGCGGGGCTCCAACCCCTCGACGAGGGACGGGTGTTCCTGGACGGCCGCGACCTCCACGGCGTGCCCGCGCACAAGCGGGGCGTCGGCCTGATGTTCCAGGACCACCAGCTGTTCCCGCAGCGTGACGTGGGCGGCAACGTGGCCTTCGGGCTGCGGATGCACGGCGAGTCGAAGGAACAACAGGCCCTACGTGTAGGTGAGTTGCTCGATCTCGTGGGGCTGCCCGGCGCTCGTGATCGGGCCGTCGCCTCCCTCTCCGGCGGTGAGCAGCAGCGCGTCGCGCTCGCCCGGGCCCTCGCCCCCCGCCCCCGGCTGCTCATGCTCGACGAACCCCTCGGCCAGTTGGACCGCTCGCTGCGGGAGCGGCTGGTGGTCGAACTCCGCGAGCTGTTCGGCGAGTTGGGCACGACCGTGCTCGCGGTCACCCACGACCAGGGGGAGGCGTTCGCGCTCGCCGACCGGGTCGTCGTGATGCGGGACGGCCGGATCGCCCAGTCCGGTACGCCACTTGAGGTCTGGCAGCGCCCGGCCGACGCCTTCGTGGCCCGCTTCCTCGGCTTCGAGAACGTGACCGCGGCGACCGTCAGCGGGGAGGCCGCGGACACGCCGTGGGGCAAGGTACCGGTGCCCTCGGACGCCCGGCAGGGCGAGGTCGCACTGCTCGTCAGGCCCGCCGGCGTACGCCTCGTACCGGTGGCCGAGGGGCTGCGCTGCACGGTGGCCGCGCGGACCTTCCGGGGCACCCATGTCGCCGTACGCCTGCAGCCCGAGGACGCGCCGTGGCTGGAGGCGGCCTGCGCGCTGCGGGACGCGCCGGAGACGGGGGACGAGGTCGGGGTGGCGTTCGACGCAGCCGAAATTGTCGTACTCGGGGGACCCGGAGGAGCCTAGGGTGCGGCTCATGACGCTACTCGGGCACGACCGCTACTGCGGCGAAATCGTCGGGCAGACCGCGCTGCTGAGGTCGCACCTCGCCGGAGCCGATCTCGGCGCGACCGTACCGACCTGTCCGGACTGGACGCTGCGGCAGCTCGCCGTGCATGTGGGCGAGGCACATCGCTGGGCCGAGCACATCGTGCGGACGCGGGCGACGAAGAGCGTGCCGATCGAGGACGTGGCGGACGTCGGGGGGCCGGAGGGCGACGACCCCGCCGCCCTGGACGCCTGGCTCGCGGAGGGCGCCGAGCAGGCCGCCGAGACCTTTCGCTCCGCCGGTGCCGACACCGCCGCCTGGTCCTGGGCGTGGGAGCACACGGCCGGGTTCTGGGCGCGGCGCATGACCCACGAGACGGTGATCCACCGGGCCGACGCGGCGATCGCGGCCGGCGTGACGTACGAGGTGGCGCCGGAGTTCGCCGCCGACGCGATCGACGAGTGGCTGCAGATCGTACGGTTCGCGCAGGAGAAGTATCCGAGCGACGCCGCGCGGGAGCTGCGCGGGGTGGGGCGCAGTATCCATCTCCACGCCACCGATGCGGAGCCCGGGCTGGATGCCGAGTGGCTGATCGAGTTCGAGGACGAGGGCATCGGCTGGCGGCGGGGGCACGAGAAGGCGACCGTTGCGCTGCGGGGGCCGCTCACCGAGGTGATGCTCGCCTTCTACCGCCGGATGCCGCCGGACGGTGGGCGGTTGGAGGTTCTGGGGGAGCGGGAGTTGATGGACTTCTGGCTGGAGCGGGCCACGTTCGGCTAGCGCCGGGGGTTGATGAGTCTGCGGGTCGGTGGGGGCTTGTCGCGCAGTTCCTCGCGCCCCTAAAAGATTGCGCAGTTCCCCGCGCCCCTGAAGGGCGGTGGTTGAAGCCGGTTTGCCAGGTGCGGGCCGGTCTCGGTTGCTCGCGCAGTTCCCCGCGCCCCTCTAAAGGGCGGTGGCCCGCCCCCTCGTACGGGGGGGGCGGGCCACGCCTGGTGGAACCGGGTCGACCGGGTGGTGCTCAGCGACCGTTCGCCGCGCCGCGGCGGCGCAGGGCGAACATCACGCCGGCGCCGGCCGCCACGAGCGCGGCCGCTATCCCGGCGATCGCACCGGTGTTGGAGCTGGATCCGGTCTCTGCGAGGTTCGACTCGCCGCCCGCGGGAGACGGCGTGCTGCCGCCGGCCGACGCGGCCGGGGTGCTCTCCGACTCCGAGGGCGCCGGGGACTCCGGCTTCGCGGTGACGGGTGAGGAGGGCTCGTCGGACGGGGACGGGGTGGCCGAAGGCGTCGACGGCTCCGAGGACTTGCAGGCCTCGGACGGGGTGACGAGGTTCGGCTTGATGTCCTCGTCGACCTGCTTGCCGGCCTTGACGTGGATCCGGTACTCCGCGTTCGGCTTCCAGTCCTCCGAGAAGTCGATGGTCACGCCCTCGCGGGAGCCCTTGACCTCCTGGGTGCCGACGAGCTTCTCGTCCGCGCCGTTGGACTCGAGGAAGACCGTGATGGTGGCCGGGACGCCGGTGGGGTCCTTGTCGGTGACGCTGATGACGCCCTTGGCGCCGTCGCACTTGGCGACGGCCGAGAACTCACTGATGTTGCAGGCGAGCGCGTTGCCGGCGAGGCCGAGCGTGAGCGCGGCCGAGGCGGAGGCAACTCCGAGAATGCGCACGGAACGTGCGGTACGGCGAGATATGGACACGATTGCCCTTCACGGGATGCACAAACGAGGGGGGTTGGGGATTGGCTGCGAAGAAACAGCAATCCCAGACGCCTCACAGGTTTATTGGGCCGCGTCTCGGGTTGTCAATCCGTCTGTCCGTCTTGACCCCTGGCTTTAGCCTTCATTTACATGAGCCAACCGGATGAGCGCCTCCGGTGCCTCCTCGATCCGGTCGACCAGCGCGATCCGGGACTCCATCGAGCGGTCGCGGGCGAGCGCCTGGAGCAGGGGCCAGGTGGGGAGCCGCTCGGTCCAGTGCGCGCGGTTCACCAGCACCATCGGGGTGGGTTCGCCCCGGGATTCGTAGTAGTTGGGGGTCGCGTTGTCGAAGATCTCCTGGACCGTGCCGGCGGCGCCGGGCAGGAACACCACACCTGCGTTCGAACGAGCCAGCAGGCCGTCCTCGCGCGTGGCGTTGGCGAAGTACTTGGCGATGTGCGAGGCGAAGGCGTTCGGCGGCTCGTGGCCGTAGAACCAAGTGGGGATCCCCACGGAGGTGTTGCCCTTCGGCCAGCGCGTACGCACGTCGAAGGCGGCGCGCGCCCAGTCGGTCACCGACGGCACGAACGACGGGGACTTCGCGAGGAGTTCGCACGCCTCGTCCAGCATGGTGTCGTCGTACGGGGCCGCGTACGCGCCGAGGTTCGCCGCCTCCATCGCGCCGGGGCCGCCGCCCGTCGCCACGGTGAACCCGGCGCGCGCGAGCGCACGGCCGAGCCGGGCGGCGCCGCCGTAGGCGTCCGTGCCGCGCCCGAGCGCGTGGCCGCCCATCACGCCCACCACCCGTGTGCCGCGCAGGAGTTCGTCGAGGGCGTCGGAGATCGCGTCGTCGTGGACGGAGCGCAGCATTGAGGCGTAGATGTCGCCATCGCTCTTCGTCTGCTGGAACCAGGCGTACGCGAGGGCGTCCGGCGTCTCCTCGTATCCCTTGTCGAGCGAGGCGAACAGCTCGTCGGGACGGTAGAGATGACCGCGGTACGGGTCGAAGGGCAGGCCGGGGAGGGGCGGGAAGACCAGGGCGCCGTCGGCACGGACCTTCGCCGCGGCGTTCTCCCGCATCGGGCAGCCGAGGAAGACGGCGCCGGTGGCGTCGCTCGCCAGCAACTCCTTCGTACGGTCCGTCAGATCGACGCACTGGACACGGAAGCCGGTGAGGGTGCCGCGGGACGAGACGACTGCGTCGAACTCCTCCAGCGTCTCGATCTCACGGTCGTTGTGGTGGGCCGCATGGGCGGGGCTCGTCTGCACCCGCCCATGCTAAGCACGGCCGGTTCAGCCCTGGACGGCCGCCGGGTCCATCCACATGACCTCCCAGGTGTGGCCGTCCGGGTCGTCGAAGGCGCGGCCGTACATCTGGCCGTAGTCCTGGGGATCGCGGGTCTCCGAACCGCCCGCCGCGACCGCCTTGTCGACGAGCTCGTCCACCTTCTCGCGGCTTTCGGCGCTCAGACAGATCAGCACCTCGCTGGTCTTCGTCGAGTCCGCGATCTCCTTCTTCGTGAAGTCCGCGTAGCGCTGCTTGTTCAGCAGCATCGCGACGATCGTGTCGCTGATCACGACGGACGCGCAGTTCTCGTCCGAGAACTGCGGGTTGATCGTGTAGCCGAGTTCCGTGAAGAACTTCTTGGAGGCGTCGACGTCGTTCACGGCCAGGTTCACGAAGATCATCTGCTGGTACATGTGAGGTCTCCCATCGCGTGATGTGCTGTTCGGAGGGGTAGACCGGGGGGCCGTCGAAAAGTCATCGGCGTCCCGTGAACTTTTTCGGCGAGCTCTTCGGGTGCGCCGTCAGCGGGTCAGTGGCAGTGCGGCCAGCTCGGCGACTGCCCAGGTCAGCGGGCCGAAGACGGCGAGCAGGGCGCCCGTGCGGAGGGCGGCGGCGCTGCGCAGCGCCGTGGCGGGCGCCCCGAGCCGCAGCAGGGCGGCCGTGGTGTCGGCGCGCGCGTTCCTCGCCTCCACCGCGGCGGTCAGGAGCGTTGCGACGGCGCACCCCGCGACGAGCAGCGCGCCCAGGGTGGTGAGCGGCCCCACGTCGGGGCGCGCGTGGCCGTGGAGCACGGCCATGGCGTACGCCCCCGACGCCACCGCGCACACCACGCCGAGCGGGCGCCCGATGCGGGCCGCCTCCTCCATGAGGACGCGTCCGGCGAGCAGCCGCAGGGCGCCCGGCCGCACCGCCTGGAGCAGCCTGCCGCAGAGGTGCGTGATCGCGGGCCCGGCCAGCGCGAGACCGAACGCGGTGAGCGCCCAGCCGACCAGCACACCGATGGGTCCGACAGAGAGGCCGCCCGGCAGCTCGGGTCCCGCGAGGGCGGGGGACGTACGGCCGGCGTACGTCTCCACGGCGAGCCCGGCCGCGAGGACCGCGGCGCCCCAGGGGAGGCCGGAGGGGGTGGGGAGGGGGGCCGGGGGATGTTCGGGGCTCAGGGGGTCCAGGGGGTGGCGGGTGTGGCCGGGACGGCCGGAGAGCCCGGCGCTGTCGTGACTGCCGTGACTGTCGGGGTGTGGTGAGGCGTCGTGGCGGTCGGCTGCGTCGTGGCCGTTGTGCGCGGGTGCGTCGGCGGTGGCGTGGTTGGCGTGGGCGGCGGAGAGCTGCTCGCCGCCGGGGCGCCCCTCGACCCTCGCGCGGGCGCGCGCGCCGGAGCGGCGGGGCACGTCGAGCGCCGCGGCACTGGTGGACGCTTCCGGGCTGCCGTGCCCGGTGGTCTCTGCGTGGGCGGTGCGCCCGGCGTGATCGTCGGGAGTGCCCTGCGCGCTCCGCCCGCCGGAAGCCTGGTCCCGCCCGGACCGGCCGGTGGTGCCCTGCCCGGAACCGCCCCTGCCCTCTGAAGCCTCCCTGCCCTCGGAACCGTCCCGGCCCCGGGAGCCGCCCGGGCCCACCGAACCGCCCCGGCCCTCCGAGCGAGGGCCCGCCTTCGTTTCCGTACGCGTCCCGAAGCGTCCGTACGCGCCGAAGCCGACGCGTTCGACGGAGCGCCCGTATCCGCCGAAGCCGCTCAGCCGTCCGGGCCGGCCGCCCGTCCTGAAGCCGCTCGGCCTCGGGCCCCGCGGCCGGAGCACCGCCGCGCTGGCCGCCGAGGCGATGATCGGTACGAGGGCCAGGAGGGTGAGCGCGGCCGGGAGGGGCAGCGGCTCGTCCGCGGCGAGGAGGTCGGCGGCGTCGCCGTCGAAGGGGAGGCCGGTCAGGTCGCCACGCAGATGCAGGAAGAAGAGCAGGGCGACCATCGAACCGAGCGTGCAGGACACGGCGGTGGAGATCGCCGCGAGGACCGTCAGGCGGGCGGGGCCGAGGCCGAGCGCCGACAGCCCCTGCCGGGGACGGGTGGCCGGGTCGGTCCGGGCGACCGCCACCGCGAACTGCACGGTCGCGGCGAGCGGTGCGACACACCAGGCCAGCCGCAGCACGGCCGCACCGGACGCGTCCGGGTGCCCCATCGCGTACCCCAGGGTGCACAGGAGCAGGAAACCCGTGCCCGCAGACGCCGCCGCGACCAGAAGCCTGCGGAGCTGGACGGCGGGGCGGGCCCCGCGCGCTAGACGGAGAGCGAGCACGCGGCCCGGCCTTCCGCATTGTCGGCCACCGGCGGCAGATGGACGGTGTTCACCCGCCGCCCGTCGAGCAGCGACACCGTCCGGTCGGCGAGGGCCGCGGTGTCCGCGTCGTGCGTGGCCAGCACGACGGTGATCCCGTGCGAACGGGCCGCCGTCGTGAGCGTACGCAGCACATGGGCCCGGTCGGCGCGGTGCAGCGGGGCGGTGGGCTCGTCGGCGAAGAGCACGGTCGGCGCCGGGGCCAGGGCGCGGGCGATGGCCACGCGTTGTCGCTCGGCGTGCAGTAGCGCGTACGGGCGTTTGCGGGCGCAGCCGCCGATGTCGAGGCGGTCCAGCCACTCCAGGGCGGCGGTCTTGGCGCGGCGGCGGGAGACACCGCGCAGCATCAGGGGCAGCGCCGCGTTCTCCCAGGCGTTCAGCTCCGGGACCAGGACCGGCGCGGGGTCGATCCAGGTGAACCGGTCGCGGCGCAGCCGCTCGCGGGTCAGCGGACCCATGGTGTGCACGGGCGTGCTGTTGAACCAGACCTCGCCCTGCTGCGCCCGCAACTGCCCGGACAGGCACTGGAGCAGGGTCGTCTTGCCGCTGCCACGTGGGCCGCCGACGGCCAGGATCTCGCCCTCGCGAACCCCGAGCGAGACGCCGGTGAGCGCGGGCGATCCGTTGTGGTTGACGTGCAGGGCGCGTGCCCACAGCACGTCGTTGTCCGGCGGAGCCACCATGGCGTACACCTCGGTTCAGATCAGAAATGCCGTGCGAAGTCCCCCTTCCGGGGGAACGAAGGCAGGGCCGATCGGTCACTGGGCACGCTAGGTAGTCGGGGCCGGGAGGCCGGACAGCACGCGGCCCCGGAGCGCCCATTCTCACTCGAACGGGCGGCACCGGGGCCGGTGTTGATCACAGATTCAGCTCATCGGAGCCGGAGCCGGAGCCGGAGCCGGAGCCGGAAGCTGAGCCTGAGCCGAGTCACGGTCGGAGCCCCTGAGGGCCCGGCCGGGTCAGAGCTTCGCCCACGCCTCCGTCAGCACCTGGCGGACGATCCCCTCGATCTCGTCGAAGGTCGACTGGTCGGAGATCAGCGGCGGCGAGAGCTGGATGACCGGGTCACCGCGGTCGTCGGCGCGGCAGTACAGGCCGTACTCGAAGAGCTTCTTGGAGACGAAGCCGTAGAGCACGCGCTCCGACTCCTCGTCCGTGAAGGTCTCCTTGGTGGCCTTGTCCTTCACCAGCTCGATGCCGTAGAAGAAGCCGTTGCCGCGGACGTCGCCGACGATCGGCAGGTCGTGCAGCTTCTGGAGGGTGGAGAGGAACGCACCCTCGTTGTCCAGCACGTGCTGCGTGAGGTTCTCCCGCTCGAAGAGGTCGAGGTTGGCGAGACCCACGGCCGCCGACACCGGGTGGCCGCCGAAGGTGTAGCCGTGCAGGAAGGTGTTGTCGCCCTTGTAGAACGGCTCGGCGAGCCGGTCCGAGATGATGCACGCGCCGATCGGGGAGTAACCCGAGGTCATGCCCTTGGCGCAGGTGATCATGTCCGGGACGTAGTCGAACTTGTCGCAGGCGAACATCGTGCCCAGGCGACCGAAGGCGCAGATGACCTCGTCCGAGACGAGCAGCACGTCGTACTGGTCGCAGATCTCGCGTACGCGCTGGAAGTAGCCGGGCGGCGGCGGGAAGCAGCCGCCGGCGTTCTGCACGGGCTCCAGGAAGACGGCGGCGACCGTCTCGGGGCCCTCCATGAGGATCTGCTCCTCGATCTGGTCGGCGGCCCAGCGGCCGAAGGCCTCGGGGGAGACGCCGGAGCCCTGGTCGAGGAAGGCGGGCGCGCGGTAGATGTTGGTGTTCGCGACCTTGTGGGCGCCGGGGACCAGCGGCTCGAACGGGGCCTTCAGGGCGGGCAGGCCCGTGATCGACAGGGCGCCCTGCGGGGTGCCGTGGTAGGCGACCGCGCGCGAGATGACCTTGTACTTGGTCGGCTTGCCCTGCAGCTTGAAGTACTGCTTGGCGAGCTTCCAGGCGGTCTCGACGGCCTCGCCGCCACCCGTGGTGAAGAAGACCTTGTTCAGGTCGCCCGGCGCGTAGTTCGCGAGGCGCTCCGCAAGCTCGACGGCCTTCGGGTGGGCGTACGACCAGATCGGGAAGAAGGCCAGCTCCTGCGCCTGCTTGGCCGCCGTCTCGGCCAGCTCCCGGCGGCCGTGGCCCGCCTGGACCACGAACAGCCCCGCGAGACCGTCCAGGTAGCGCTTGCCCTTGTCGTCGTAGATGTACGTACCCTCGCCACGGACGATCGTGGGGACGGGAGCGTTCTCGTACGAGGACATGCGGGTGAAGTGCATCCACAGGTGGTCGTACGCGGTTCGGCTGAGGTCCTTGGTGGTCACGGCTATCGGGTTCCCCACATGTAGGTCTGCTTCTTGAGCTTGAGGTAGACGAAGCTTTCGGTGGAGCGCACGCCGGGCAGGGCCCGTATGCGTTTGTTGATGACGTCCAGCAGGTGGTCGTCGTCCTCGCAGACGATCTCGGCGAGGATGTCGAACGAGCCCGCGGTCATCACCACGTACTCGACTTCCGGCATCGCGGTCAGCTCGTCCGCCACGGGCTCCAGGTCGCCGTCGACGTTGATGCCGACCATCGCCTGCCTGCGGAAACCCACGGTGAGCGGGTCCGTGACGGCGACGATCTGCATCACGCCCTGGTCGAGCAGCTTCTGGACGCGCTGGCGCACGGCCGCCTCGGAGAGGCCGACGGCCTTGCCGATCGCGGCGTACGGCCTGCGGCCGTCCTCCTGGAGCTGCTCGATGATGGCGAGGGAGACGCTGTCCAGCGGGGGAGTGGTGTTCCCCGACCGGGTGTCTCGGGAGCCCTTTGGCTCTGCGCTGCGACTGGGCACGTGCTCACTGTGCATGAGGCATCAGCAGTTCCGCAAGGGTTGATTGATGAAATTCGTTGTCTGCATGGCCTGCATGTGCGGATTTCGCAGTTCTGGGCCGATCGGGGGTGTTGAAAACGTGGGGCGCGGGACTAGGGTGGGTGTCTCAGTGATTGGACATCTGACTGGAGGGCCGGCAGTGAGCACCGAGCTGCGTCGTCTGCGCAATTACATCGACGGAGAATTCCGCGATGCCGCCGATGGACGGACCACCGACGTGGTCAACCCCGCGACGGGCGAGGCCTACGCGACCGCGCCACTGTCCGGTCAGGCCGACGTCGACGCCGCGATGGCCGCGGCCGCCGCGGCCTTCCCGGCCTGGCGCGACCAGACCCCCGCCGAGCGCCAGAAGGCCCTGCTCAAGATCGCGGACGCCTTCGAGGAGCGGGCCGAGGAGCTGATCGCGGCCGAGGTCGAGAACACCGGCAAGCCCATCGGCCTCACCCGGTCCGAGGAAATCCCGCCCATGGTCGACCAGATCCGCTTCTTCGCGGGGGCGGCGCGCATGCTGGAGGGCCGCGCGGCCGGGGAGTACATGGAGGGCCTGACCTCGATCGTCCGGCGCGAGCCGGTCGGCGTCTGCGCGCAGGTCGCGCCGTGGAACTACCCGATGATGATGGCCGTGTGGAAGTTCGCCCCCGCGCTCGCGGCCGGCAACACGGTCGTCCTCAAGCCGTCGGACACCACTCCCGCCTCCACGGTCCTGATCGCCGAGATCATCGGCTCGATCGTCCCCAAGGGCGTCTTCAACGTCATCTGCGGCGACCGTGACAGCGGCCGCGCGATGGTGGAGCACCCGGTGCCCGCCATGGCGTCGATCACCGGCTCCGTGCGCGCGGGCATCTCCGTCGCCGAGTCCGCTGCCAAGGACGTCAAGCGCGTCCATCTGGAGCTGGGCGGCAAGGCGCCGGTCGTCGTCTTCGAGGACACCGACATGGCCAAGGCCGTCGAGGACATCTCGGTCGCGGGCTTCTTCAACGCGGGCCAGGACTGTACGGCCGCCACCCGCGTCCTCGTCCAGGAGTCCATCCACGACGAGTTCGTGGCCGCGCTCGCCAAGGCCGCCGCCGACACGAAGACCGGCATGCCGGACGACGAGGACGTGCTGTACGGGCCGCTCAACAACCCGAACCAGCTCAAGCAGGTCACCGGCTTCATCGAGCGCCTGCCCGCCCACGCCAAGGTCGAGGCGGGCGGCCACCGCGTCGGCGACAAGGGCTATTTCTACGCTCCGACCGTGGTGTCAGGTCTTAAGCAGGACGACGAGATCATCCAGAACGAGGTCTTCGGCCCGGTCATCACCGTCCAGTCCTTCTCGGA
Source organism: Streptomyces sp. NPDC033178 (assembly GCF_055577685.1). Taxonomy (NCBI): domain Bacteria; kingdom Bacillati; phylum Actinomycetota; class Actinomycetes; order Kitasatosporales; family Streptomycetaceae; genus Streptomyces; species Streptomyces sp. NPDC033178. The sequence continues at coordinate 3,096 of NZ_JBVIPT010000016.1, read as the reverse complement.
CGAGGCGCAGGCCGTCGAGTGGGCGAACGGCGTCGAGTACGCCCTCGCCTCCTCCGTCTGGACCAAGGACCACTCGCGCGCGATGCGCATGTCCAAGGTCCTCGACTTCGGCTGCGTCTGGATCAACACCCACATCCCGCTCGTCGCGGAGATGCCGCACGGCGGCTTCAAGAAGTCCGGCTACGGCAAGGACCTGTCGGCGTACGGGTTCGACGACTACACGCGGATCAAGCACGTGATGACGTCCATCGAGGGCTGACGGGCTGACGGGCCGACGGGCCGACGAGTTGACGGTTCGCGACTGACGGAGTGAACGGCACGGCCCCGGGCGGGAGTTGATCCGCTCGGGGCCGTGCTGTGTCGGTTGCTTGGCTGGGTGGTTGGTTGGGCGCGTACGAGTCAGGCAGTCCCCGTGAGTACGAGTCCGGCGACGCTCAGCTCTGCGTCGGACTCCTTCCCGCTCTTGTCGCCCTTCTCGTTCTTCTGCACCTCGCGGCCGCCGCAGTCCGGGGGCCAGGGCCGGTCGCCCTTGCCGGGCAGCTCGTCGGGCGGGACCGGGAAGCCGACGCCGATGTCCTCCAGGATGTGCTTGCAGGCCTTCACGGCCTTCCGGAACTCCTTCGAGACCGGGTCCGGACGGCTCGTCCGGTCGCCCGCGTCGATCCGTACGCGTACGCCGTCGCCGTCGTCCGCCGTGTAGATGACGATGTCGGGGAAGTCCTCCAGGCCGTTGTCGCGCACGCACTCGGTGAACTCGCGGGACGCCTTGTCCTGGCGCTTCCAGTCGGTCGAGTCCGTGGAGTCGCCCGGGCCGTCGCCCTTCGGGGGCTCCGACGACGACCCGCCGCTCGACGGCGAGGACGGGTCGGCCGCGACGGCCTGGCCCGCGTACACCCCGCCGAGCGTGACGGCGGTGATCAGGGCGCAGGCCGCGGCCAGTCGGCGATGCCCTTTCGTCGTACTTCGCATGAGGATCCTCCTGGGTGCGTCTATGGAGTACGTCTCGGGAGTGGTTCTCGGGAGTGCTTCTCCTCGAATCACCTCAGCGCGTGGGCGGTTACGGCACGGGAACGGGTGCTCTTACCGCCCTGTTACCGCCCGGCGGGCACGCTGGCCGCAGGGTTCGCAGCAGCCGGAGACGCAGCCGGAGATGCCGATGCGCGTATTGGTGGTCGAGGACCACGAGGAGCTCGCCGAGACCGTCGCGGCGGGACTGCGCAGAGAGGGTATGGCCGTCGACATCGCGCTGGACGGCCATGCGGCGCTGGAGCGGGCCACGGTCAACGGCTACGACGTCGTCGTACTCGACCGTGATCTGCCCGGGCTGCACGGAGACCGGGTCTGCCGGGCCCTGGCCGAGGGGGGCAGCCGGGCGCGGGTACTGATGCTGACCGCGTCCGGCGCGGTCGCCGACCGGGTCGCGGGGCTCGGGATGGGCGCCGACGACTATCTGCCGAAGCCCTTCGCGTTCACCGAACTCGTCGCGCGTATACGGGCCTTGGGGCGCCGTGCCCAACCTGCGCTGCCGCCGGTGCTGGTCCACGGTGATCTGCGGCTCGACCCCGCGCGGCGGGTGGCGTCCCGTGACGGACGCCAACTCCTGCTCAGCCCGAAGGAGTTCGCGGTCCTGGAGCTGCTGATGGGTGCGGGCGGGGCCGTGGTCTCCGCCGAGGAACTGCTGGAGCGGGCCTGGGACGAGGCGGCCGATCCGTTCACGCAGACCGTGAAGGTGACGGTCAGCCGACTGCGGCGCAAGCTCGGGGAACCGCCGTTGATCGAGACGGTGGCCCAGGCCGGGTACCGGGTATGAGAGTGCGTCCCGGGCTCCCCGCGGTGTGGCGGATCCGCGGACTGGAGAGCATGCGCAGGCTGCGGGGCATCCGGGGGCCGCAGAGCATCCGGTGGCGGCTGACGTTGCTCTACAGCGGACTGTTCGTGGTGGCGGGGGCGGTGCTGCTGGCCCTCACGTACGCCCTCATGTTCGAGAGCGGCGAACAGGTGTCGGTGACCAGGCCCGATGTGCCTCCGGGGGCGTGGGGAGCGGGGGCGCCCGCCGTCCAGGGGTACGTACGTGAGCAGCTGGTCGCCCAGCGCAGCGACCAGCTCCATCAGCTCTTCGTCGAGTCGGGGGTCGCCCTCGGCATCATGGCGGTCGCCTCGCTCGTGCTCGGGTGGCTGGTGGCCGGGCGGGTGCTCGCGCCTCTGCGAAGCATGACCGGGGCGGTGCGGCGGATCTCCGCCGACGCTCTGCACCGGCGGCTCGCGGTGGCCGGGCCGGCCGACGAACTCAAGGACCTCGCCGACACGTTCGACGATCTGCTCGCTCGGCTCGAAGGCGCCTTCGAGGCGCAGCGGCGGTTCGTGGCCAACGCGTCGCACGAGTTGCGTACGCCGCTCACTCTTCAGCAGGCCGTCATCGATGTGGCGCTCGCCGATCCCGGGGCGGATGCCGAGACCCTGCGGGCCGCCTGTCTTCGGGTGCGGGCCGCAGGGCAGGAGCAGGAGCGGTTGATCGAGGCGTTGTTGACGCTTGCGCGCAGCCAACGGGGCGTGCCGGAGCGGGAGTTCGTGGACCTGTCCGTGGTGGCCGCCGAACTGTTGCCCGACGGTGGGCCCCGCGTGACCGCCGAGCTCTCGCCTGCGGCCCTTGTCGGGGACCCGCAGTTGATCGGGCGGCTGGTGAGCAACCTCGTCGAGAACGCCGTGCACCACAACGTGCCGCCGGGGGAGGGCGGTTGGGTTTCCGTCTGGACCGGGGTCGTCGACGGGCGGGCCTCCATGCGGGTGGTGAACAGTGGGCCTGTGGTGCCGGGGGATCAGGTGGGCGTCCTGTTCGAACCGTTTCGGAGGCTGGGGGCCGAGCGGGTTCGGGCTCGGGACCGAGCCCGGGAGGGTTCCGGGTTGGGCTTGTCGATCGTGGCGGCGATCGCTGCGGCCCACGGGGGTGTGGTGGAGGCGCGGGCCCGGGGGGAGGGCGGGCTGTGGGTCGAGGTGGTGTTTCCGCCCCCGCCGCCCCTACCCTCCCCCACTCTCGGCTTCGCTCGAGCGGGGGGACCCCCATCGTCCCTTTTCGGGGGCCGGCCCCCGAACCCCCGC